>NZ_JBNCKR010000002.1:0-717481 GCF_049841645.1 Micromonospora sp. DT43
GGGGTATAAATCATAATTGGCACTGGCTTTACAAGCACCCTGTTGAGTTCTCAAAGAACAACCACACACCGATCAGACAACCCAACCTGTGGGCCACCATCCCGGGGCTTTTCGTTCCGCGTGCTCGGCGCTTTCAGCGCCAGGCACTTTTACTACGTTACCCGCTGGTTTCTGCCGTGTCAAACCGGTGTTTCGCGGTTCGTCGTGCTTTCTTCCGTGTTGCGGGCACCATGTCTCGACCGGCTTGCGCCGCTCTCGTCACGGTGGTGGCAGGCCGGCCGCAGCGGTTTCCCGCTTGCTCGCCCGTTTCCCTGCCGACTGACTACCTTACCCGGTCGGTTTCGCCGCACCAAATCCGCCTCGCGGCGTTTCCGTGGGCACCACCCGGTCGCGGGATCCGGTGGGCGAACCCGCCCGACCCCGAGGTCGTCGCCGCGCTCCGGCCGCTTCAGGCTTTCGCCTGTTTCGTCCGTTCCGCGCTGGCAGAGAGAAAGTTACGCGTCCGGCCCGATGATCGTCAAATCCGCCGGACGCGTCCCCCGTCACATCGTCGACAACCGACTATTCGCCCAGCTCAACGCCCGCGAACGAGCGCTTTCCCCGGCGCAGCACCAGGTAGCGACCGTGCAACAGGTCGTCCTCCGACACGGTGGCGTCCACCTCGGTCACCCGGTTGTTGTTCACGTACGCGCCACCCTCGGCGATCACGCGCCGCGCCTCCTTGAGGCCCGTCACCAGCCCGGAGTCCCGCAGCAGGCCCGCCACGTCGGGCAGCTCGCCGGGGATACGCACCAGACCGGCCTCGGCAAGCGCCGCGCGCAGGGTCTCCGGCGCCAGCTCGTCCAGTGAACCGCGTCCGAACAGCGCCTGGCTGGCGGCGACCGCCTGCCGGGTCTCCTCGGCGCCGTGCACCAGCGTGGTCAACTCCTCGGCCAGCGCCCGCTGGGCCAGCCGGGCCGCCGGTCGCTCGGCCGTCGCCTTCGCCAACTCCTCCAGCTCGTCCCGCGAGCGGAAGCTGAAGTACCGCAGGTAGCGGTCGACCTCACGGTCGTCGACGTTGAGCCAGAACTGGTAGAAGGCGTACGGGCTGGTCATCGCGGGGTCGAGCCAGACGGCGCCCCCCTCGCTCTTGCCGAACTTCGTGCCGTCTGCCTTCGTGACCAGCGGCGTGGTGAAGGCCTGCACCGGTCCCGCGCCGCGCCGCCGGACGTAGTCGACGCCGGCGGTGATGTTGCCCCACTGGTCGGAGCCACCGAACTGGAGCTGACAGCCGTACCGGCGGTGCAGTTCGAAGAAGTCGTTGCCCTGCAACAGCTGGTAGCTGAACTCGGTGAAGCTGATGCCCGTCTCCAGCCGGGCGCGCACCACCTCCCGCGCCAGCATCTTGTTGACCGGGAAGTGCTTGCCCACGTCGCGCAGGAACTCGACGATCGACATCTCACCGGTCCAGTCGAGGTTGTTGACCAGCTGCGCCGCGTTCTCCCCCGTGTACGACACGAAGGGCGCGAGCTGGTCACGGATCCGCTCGACCCAGCCGGCGATCACCTCGGGCGGGTTGAGCGTCCGCTCGGCGCTCTCCTTCGGGTCGCCGATCTGCCCGGTCGCCCCGCCCACAAGCAGCAACGGGCGGTGGCCGGCGAGTTGCAGACGGCGGGCCATGAGGACCTGCATGAGGTTGCCGACGTGCAGGCTCGGGGCGGTGGGGTCGAAGCCCACGTAATAGGTGGCGGCCTCCCCGCTGTCGAGCAGCTCGCGCAGCTCGTCGAGGCCTGTCGAGTCCTGGATCAGACCACGCCAGAGCAGGTCGTCGGTCAGGGAGTCCCGCGCGGGCGGCGGGAGGCTGCTGTCGGTCACGGTCACCGATTCTCCCCCATCGCCGACACCGACCCGTACCGGGTTTGGCGCAACCCGCCCCGGTTAGGCTGGCGACCCGCTGATCGAGGAGGGTTTCTGCCGTGGAGATGCCGGATGTGACGGGTGGTTTCGTCGCCCTGCTCGGCCTGGAGTTCACAGAGACGTCCGCCGACCGGGTGGTCATCCGCTGGCAGGTCCGACCGGAGCTGCACCAGCCCTTCGGCATCCAGCACGGCGGGGTCTACTGCTCGGTGGTGGAGACCGCGGCCAGCATCGGAGGGTCACTCTGGCTGGCCGACCGGGGAACTGTCGTCGGGGTGTCGAACCAGACCGACTTCCTCCGGGCCGTCCGGGACGGTGAGCTGACCGCGGTCGGCACGCCCGTGCACCGGGGGCGCAGCCAGCAGCTCTGGCAGGTGGAGATCACCGACGCCGATCAGCGGCTGGTAGCCCGCGGTCAGGTCCGGCTGCAGAACCTCTCCCGGGACTGAGCCGCGCGCCTGGGGCCGGTCAGCTGCGGGCCTCGTCCAACACCGGCTGGACGGCCTGGTCGGCGTCGTCACCGCTGTCGTCGGCGTCGTCCGTGGGGAGCCGGCTCAGGCGTACCTCGGTGATGGCCCGGTGGTCGATGTCGGCCACCGTCAGCACCCAGCCGTCCAGGGTGACGTCCTCCCCGGCGACGGTGGGGATGTGCCCGAGGCGGGCCAGGACCAGCCCCGCGACCGTGGTGTAGTCGCCGGCCGGGCGCGAGGGCAGCTCGACGCCGATGTCCGGAAGGTCGTGCACCGGGAACGTGCCGGGCAGCACCATCGCGCCGTCCTGCTCGCGGCGCACCGTGTAGCCGTCCCGATCGGTCTCGTCGTAGATCTCCCCGACGATCTCCTCCAGGATGTCCTCGAGCGTCACGATGCCGTCGACCGCGCCGCGCTCGTCGACGACAAGCGCGATGTGCTGGCGCTCGGCCTTGAACTGGCGCAGCGCGTCCACCACCGGCAGCGAGTCGGGCAGCAGCATCGGCGGGCGGGCGATCTCGTCGACCGGCCGGTCGTCGGGCACGCCGACCAGGTCACGCAGGTGGATCACACCGGCGGTGTCGTCCAGGCCGCCGTGGCGCACCACGGGCGCCCGGGAGTGCCCGGTGGCGGCCAGCACGAGCCGCGCGGCCTCCGCGGTGGTTCCGCTGTCGAGCGTGAAGACCTGCAACCGGGGTACGAGCACAGCCCGCAACCGCCGGTCGGCGATCTCCACGGCGCCCGCGATGATCGTGCGCTGTTCCTTGGTGAAGCCGTGGTTGCCGGCGACGATGTCGCGCAGCTCGTCCGGGCCGATCTCCTCCGGCTGGTGCTTCGGGTTGAGCCCGACGAGGCGTACGACCAGGTCGCTGGTGGCGCCGAGGGCCCAGACGGCCGGGCGGGTGAGACTGGCGAGCAGGTCGAGCGGGCGGGCCACCAGCAGCGCCCACCGCTCGGCGGACTGCATGGCGATCCGCTTGGGGGCCAGCTCGCCGAACACCAGGGTGACGAAGGTCAGCGCGAGGGTGACCACCACGATGGCCACCGTCTCGGCGGCGTTGCCGAACATCCCGAGCAGCGGAATGAGGGGCTTGGCCAGGGAGACCGCCGCGGCGGCGGAGGCCAGGAAGCCGGCGAGGGTGATGCCGATCTGGATGGTGGCGAGGAAACGGTTCGGGTCCTTGGCGAGGCGGGCCAGCACCCGTCCGGCCCGGCTGGTGCGCTCCAACCGCTGGATCTGGCTGTCCCGCAGTGACACCAGCGCCATCTCACTGCCGGCGAAGAGCGCGTTGATGACGACCAGGATCCCGACCAGGGCCAGTTGGCTCCCGTAGCTCTGCACGCCCGGTTCGCTCCCTCATGGTGGTGGCACCGGCCCGTACGCACGGCGCCCGCCGATCGGCGAGCCCGCCCGGCGTACGCGCTTCTGTGCCCCGTGCGGCCTCGGCCGAATCCTGCTCGGGCGACGCTACGCCGAATCGGTGGCAGGTGACGCGGGCAGGTCGAGGACGTACGAATCGCCCTGGGGGCGGAAGCCGAGCCGGTGGTAGTAGGGGGCGACCATACCCGGCGGGCTGACCACCTGGTGGAAGCCCCGCTCGGTGAAGAGGCGGCTGCGCCGGTAGACGAACTCGCCCGGGGTGAAGTCGCGGAACTTCGGGGTCACGTAGTCCAGGTCGATCTGAGCGACCCCGCGTGCCTCGGCGTGCGACAGCACCACCCCGACCACCTCGTCGGCGGTGACCACGAGGAAGGCCGACCGGTCGGTGGCGGTCGGGTCCCAGTGGAAGTCGGGGTTGAACCGGGCGATGTCCGGCGCGTGGATCCGCAGCGTGTGCGCCAGGAACTGGTCACCGACGCCGACCTCCACCACCTGGTAGGTCTGCTCGTCGTGGCGGGTGGCGAGCATCCCCCGCAGGTACCAGATGTTGATCACCGCGAGGACGATGTTGAGCCCCACCATGGGCCAGACCTCAAGGGCGGCGTTGTAGCCGATCAGCACGACGCAGCCGACGAGGTTGAGCGCGCGCAGCCGCAGGATGCGCGACTGCAGCAGCGACCAGACCAGCACCGCAGAGCCGGCCCAGCCGACCAGATCCAACCAATTCACCCCGCGAGACTAGTGCCCGCCCAGGTCAGGGGCATCGGCGGGCAGCTCCAACAGCCACTCCTCGACCTCGGCGCCGCGCCCGTTGGCGTACCCCGAGTCCTCACCGACCACGACGAACCCGCACTTGCGCAGCACCGCGAGGGAGGCGGCGTTGTCCTTGGCGGCGCGGGCGTGCACCGGCCGGGGCAGCTCGCGCAGCAGGGCGGACAGGGCCGCGGTGGCGTGGCCCCGCCCCCAGCGGGCCGGGTCGATCCAGTAGCTGACCTCGGTCTGGTCGTCGACCGGGAAGGCGCTGACGTAGCCGACCACCTCGCCGTCGGCCTCGATTGTGCGGACCCGGTTGGCCGGGTTGGTGAGCACCCGCGCCCAGTGCCGGGCGAACTCGCGGTGGTCGGACGGGTCCTTGGCGACGAACGCGGCCATCCGGTTGGCCTCGGCATCCTGCTGGTGCAGGAAGAACTCGACGAGGTCGTCCTCGCGGACCGGGCGCAGTCGCACATCGGAGGTCATCCGGCGAGGGTACGTCTCGCCTGTGACAGTCCGGGGCCTGCGGCCGGCGCGTTCGCCGCCGCCGCGGCCTCTCGGCGCCGACAATGAGTCGACCGACCCTGGGAGTGCCGATGAACCGACCTGTCGTGGTGGGTGTCGACGGATCGCCGTCGAGCCTCGTCGCCGCGGAGCACGCGGCCCGCGCCGCCCTGCTCCGGTCCCGGCCGCTGCTCCTGGTGCACGGTTACCTACACGCGCTCGGCTACGGCGTGCCCCTCAACCCGTACGACCTCGGGGTTCCGGGGCCCTCGGAGGAGGCGCGGAAGGTGCTGGAGCGGACGGCGACCGACCTGGCCTCCCGGTGGCCCGGCCTCGACGTGGAGGCCCGTCAGGTCGCCGGCGGGCCCGGCGCGACGATGGTCGAGGAGTCCCGACGGGCCGATCTCGTCGTGGTGGGCAGCCGCGGGTTGGGTGGGTTCGCCGGGCTGCTGCTCGGCTCGGTCGGCGCGCAGGTGGCCGCGCACGCGCACTGCCCGGTGCTTGTGGTTCGCCCGGACGAGCAGCCGATCGAGCTGGACACGCCGGTGCAGGTCGGCGTGGACGGGTCCGAGGCGTCGCGGGTGGCGGTGGCCTACGGCGCCGCCGAGGCGGCGCTGCGGGACGTCGCGCTGGTGCTCGTGCACGTCGGCCCGTTGGACGGGGACCGGCCGCTGCCGGACGAGATCGAGGAGGCGCAGGCCGCGTACCAGGCCGAGTCGGTGCGGCTGTTGGCTGAGGCGTCCGCCGTCGTCCGGGCCGAGCATCCGCAGCTGGTGGTGCGGGAGCACCCGATCCGGGCGACCGGTGCGGCCCGGGGGCTCATCGAGGCGAGCGGCACGGCGTCGCTGCTTGTCGTGGGCACCCGGGGCCGGCACGGGTTCACCGGTCTGCTGCTCGGCTCGGTCAGCCAGGCTGCGATTCAGCACGCGCACTGCCCGGTGCTTGTCGCGCACCCGTACGACCCGCCGAGGTGACCGGAGCGTCGTCGCCCCCGCCGAGCATCTGCAGGAAGTCGGTGGTGAGGGCGAACGGGTCGGCGGGGCCGCTGGCGGGCAGCCGGCGCTCGACCTGGTCGGCCAACTCGCCGGCGGCGCGACGGATGCGGCCGCGCAGGGCACCGTCGACGGTGCCGCCGGACCAGTCCTCCGGGGCGGCGAAGACCGAGGTGGGAACCACCACCGCCCGCAGGTAGCTGAACATCGGGCGGAGCGCGTGCTCCAGGGCGAGGGAGTGCCGGGCGGTGCCGCCGGTGGCCCCGATGAGCACCGGCCGGTCGACGAGCGAATCGGCCTCCAGCACGTCGAAGAACGACTTGAACAGCCCGTTGTACGACGCGTTGAAGATCGGCGTCACCGCGATGATGCCGTCCGCCCCGGTCACCGCGTCGATGGCCTCGCGCAGCGCGGCCGGCGGGAACCCGGTGAGCATGTTGTTCACCACGTCGTGGGCGTACTCACGCAGGTCGACGACCCGCAGCTCCACCTCGGCGCCGCGCCGGACCAGCTCGTCGCGGGTCGCCCCGGCGAGCTGGTCGGCGAGCAGCCGGGTGGACGAGGGCTGGCTCAGCCCCGCCGAGACCACGGCGAGCGTACGGCGTGTCATCGGGTCGCCCCCTCCGGCGCCTTGCCCGTCACGTCGTCGACGGCGTGCACGGTGCTGTCCTTGCCGCCACCCGCGGCGGCGACCATCGAGGCGTGCGTGGGCGCCTCCGGCACGTGCGCCGGACGCAGCGAGTCGAACTCCTTGCGCAGCACCGGCACGACCTCCTCGCCGAGCAGGTCGAGCTGCTCCAGCACGGTCTTGAGCGGGAGCCCGGCGTGGTCCATCAGGAACAGCTGCCGCTGGTAGTCGCCGACGTACTCGCGGAAGCCGAGCGTGCGGTCGATGACCTGCTGCGGGCTGCCCACGGTCAGCGGGGTCTCCCGGGTGAACTCCTCCAGCGACGGCCCGTGGCCGTAGACCGGGGCGTTGTCGAAGTACGGCCGGAACTCCCGGACCGCGTCCTGCGAGTTGCGCCGCATGAACACCTGGCCGCCGAGGCCGACGATGGCCTGGTCGGCGGAGCCGTGGCCGTAGTGCGCGTACCGCTGGCGGTAGAGCCCGACCATCCGCTGGGTGTGCTCCTTGGGCCAGAAGATGTGGTTGGCGAAGAAGCCGTCGCCGTAGTACGCGGCCTGCTCGGCGATCTCGGGGCTGCGGATCGAGCCGTGCCAGACGAACGGCGGCACACCGTCGAGCGGGCGCGGCGTCGAGGTGAACGACTGCAACGGGGTGCGGTACTTGCCCTTCCAGTCGACCACGTCCTCGCGCCACAGCCGGTGCAGCAGGTCGTAGTTCTCGATCGCGAGGGGAATGCCGGCGCGGATGTCCTTGCCGAACCACGGGTAGACCGGGCCGGTGTTGCCGCGACCCATCATCAGGTCGACCCGGCCGTCGGACAGGTGCTGGAGCATCGCGTAGTCCTCGGCGATCTTCACCGGGTCGTTGGTGGTGATCAGCGTGGTCGCGGTGGACAGCAGCAGCCGTTCGGTGCGGGCCGCGATGTGACCGAGCATGGTGGTCGGGGACGACGGGACGAACGGCGGGTTGTGGTGCTCGCCCGCGGCGAAGACGTCGAGTCCGACCTCTTCGGCCTTCAGTGCGATGGCGACCATCGCCTTGATCCGCTCATGCTCGGTCGGCTCCCGACCGGTGGTCGGATCGACAGTGACGTCACCGACGGTGAAGACTCCGAACTGCATGACCAGCTCCTCGCGTGTCAACCGGGTGCCGTCGTGGTACCCGGACGCAGCTCACAACTTATTTGACGAGTCAACTATTCCGCCGGCGACCTATCTGGCAGTGGCGCCGGTCACCTCCGGGAATCAGCCCTCGGCGACCGACGGCAGCACCTGCACCTGGGCGCCCTCGCCGACAGGTGTGGCCAGCCCGCCGGAGTGCCGGCAGTCCTCCCCGTCGACGTAGACGTTTACGTAGCGGCGCAGCTCGCCACGCTCGTCGCGGATCCGCCGAGCCAGCCGGGGGTGATCGGCGGCCAGCTCGTCGAGGACCGCCCCGAGCGTGCCGGCCGCGGCGACACTGAGCCGACTCGCGCCACCGGCCTCGCCGCGCAGCGGGCCGGCAGCAGCACGGTGACCACTCAGACCACCGCCGCCCGTACGCACAGCACGTCGGGCAGGTGCGCGGCCACCTGCGACCAGGAGTCGCCCTCGTCCCGGCTGGCGTAGACCTCGCCGGATCGGGTGCCGAAGTAGACGCCGCCCGGAGTGGCGTCGTCGGCGCACATCGCGTCGCGCAGCACCGCCGGATAGAACGACAGGCCCGCCGGTCACACGCCGTGTGCGCTGGCGACGACGTGCAGCGCCCCTCTCGACACCATCGGACTCGTAGGATGACGACGTTACCTTCCCAAGGAGGGCCTCGATGGTTCGGACGTTCACTGCGGCGGTGCACGAGGAAGACGACTGGTACGTCGCGCGGTGCCTGGAGCTGGAGGTGTCCAGCCAGGGCGAGACGCTCGACGAAGCTCTGACCAATCTGCGCGAGGCGGTCGAGGTCTACCTCGAAGAGGTCTCCCACCCCACAATCGAAGCCACCCCCCTGGTGACGTCCTTCCAGGTGGGAAGGGCGGCATGAGCCCAGCCCTGGCGGATCTTCCGCTGCGCAAGGTGCTCGCGGGGCTCAGAAAGGCCGGTTTCGATCAAGTACGGATCAAGGGAAGCCACGCGGTCTACCGGAACTCTGCCGGAAACGTGGTGGTGGTCCCTCAACACGCCACCATCAAGCGCGGCACGTTGGCCTCGATCCTCCGCCAGGCGGGGTTGACGCCAGCGGAATTTCAACACTTGATCGATTAGCCGGTCACCCTTCGGACTTCCGCGGTGCTCGGCGACGGGGGACGTGCCGGCGGTAGGCGCTGACTGTGGGATCGCCGGTGATCCAGAAACGCCACGGGACGTCGTGTGCGGCGGCCACCCCGACGCGCGGCCCCGCGGAGATGGCCGACCTCGCGACCGGACGCGTCGGCGGCGTCAACAGCAGCGGACCGTTCCCGTCGATCAGGGACGTGCCGTTGGCCGTCGCGCCGGTACCGAGCGCGACTACCAGTCGGGCGGGTCCGCGAGCGAGGTCACGGTCGGGCACGTCTCCCCTGCGCTTGCGGGCGATGTCCGCGCCCTCGACGACCTCGCCCGCGCGCAGCAGGACGGCTGCCGCCTCCCCCTCGTCGCCGCACACGATGTTGAGACACCAGTGCACACCGAACACGAAATACGTGTAGGCGTGCCCGGCCGGCCCGTACATGACTGTGGTGCGCGGGGTGGGGCCCCGGTGCGCGTGCGACGCCGGATCCTCCCCGGTGCCCGCGTACGCCTCGACCTCGGTCAGCCTGACCCGGACGCCGCCGGCAGTGATCTCCCAGCCGAGGAGCGTCTGCGCCGTCTCGGGCACCTGGGCGGCGGGGGCGCGCAAGAACGAATAGTCCACTGCTTCAGGAAACGTCGGACACGGGCGATCGGCAACTCCGCTTGAACAATCTGTTGACAACTTTGCGTTGATGGGGTGTGCTCGGGACATGACGACCGAGGAGCTGTTCACCGCCCCCGACCCGGCCCGCGCTCGCGCCCACCGCACCCACGAGGCGCTGCAACGGATCAGCGAGCGGCACGCCGGCTCCGACGCCCGGCGGGGTCGCTGGGCCCACCCGTACGTGCTGGATCCGTGGGAGGCGGTGGCCCTGGTCACCGCCCTCGCCGCCGGTGGTGCCGAGCGGGAGCCCGCCGAGGAGCCGGTCGACGCCGCCGACCTCACCGCCGCGTTGACCCTGCTGCCGCACGTCCGCGCCGAGTTGGACGCCCTGGAGGCGGGGTTGCTGACGCTTGCCCGCGACCGGGGGCTGACCTGGCAGTCCATCGCGTACGGGCTGGGGTTGGGCAGCGCACAGGCCGCGCGGCAGCGCTACGAGCGGGTCGCCGCCCGCTCGGCCGAGCCAGCGCCCGACCCACACGATCGTGCGGGAACAGGGAAGTAGCGGCAGCACCGCCGGCCAAGGCCACTGGATCCAGGATCGAGCACGACCGTGCGAGCCGGGCTGGCCCGCCACGACCCGGCAGGCGACCCCGGCGGGGCGGATCGGCCGGGCACCGGCGGATCGACGGTCGGACGGGCAGACTGTGCCCACGACGAGGAGGCACCCATGGAGCGCGCGGAGATGCTGGCGTACTGCCTGGCCAAGCCGGGAGCCTGGCTGGACCGGCCGTGGGAGGGCGACGAGGTGGTGAAGGTGGGCAGCCGGATCTTCGCGTTCCTCGGCGACGGCGACGGAAAGCCCACGGTCGGCATCAAGTGCGGCCAGACCCGGGAGATCGCCGACGAGTGGCTGCGCCGCCACCCCGACGACGCGCGGGTGATGGCCTACATCGGCCGTTCCGGGTGGAACACGCTGCGCCTGGACGGCGGGATCGACGGCGACGAGCTGACCGAGGCGGTCGACGCGTCGTACGACATGGTCGTGGCGAAGCTCCCCAAGCGGGAGCGCCCGACGGTCTGAACCACAGTGGCGCCAGCGGCTCGCGCCGACGCCACGGTGACCTCAGCGGGGTACGACCCGCTCGGTGGCCCAGTCCCGCCAACCGGCCAGCCGGTCCGCCGCGGCGGCGAGCTGGTCGGCGACCGGGCCGGGGCCCGTCGAGCCGGGGGTGGTCCGGGCCGCGAGGGCCGAACGCACCGACAGCACGTCACGCACCGACGGGTCGAGGTGCTCGCTGACCGCGGAAAGGTCGGCGTCGGAGACGTCCTCCAGCTCACACTCCCGGACCGCACAGAGCGCCACCAGCCGGCCGGTGATCTCGTGCGCGTCGCGGAACGGCACGTTGCGCCGGACCAGCCAGTCGGCGACCTCGGTGGCCAGCGAGAACCCGACCGGGGCGGCGGCCACGAGGCGGTCCACCCGGACCGTCATCGTGGAGATCATCCCCGCCAGGGCCGGCAGCAGCAGCTCCAGGGTGTCGACCGCGTCGAACGCGGGCTCCTTGTCCTCCTGCATGTCCCGGTCGTACGTCATCGGCAGGCCCTTGAGCATGGTCAGCACCGTCATCAGGCCGCCGACCAGCCGGCCGGACTTGCCCCGGGCCAGCTCGGCGATGTCCGCGTTCTTCTTCTGCGGCATGATCGACGACCCGGTCGCGAAGGCGTCGTCCAACTCCACCCAACCGAACTCGTGCGAGGTCCAGAGCACCACCTCCTCGCCGAGACGGGACAGGTGCACCCCGATCAGCGCTGTGGTGAAGAGGAACTCGGCCACGAAGTCCCGGTCGGCGACCGCGTCCATCGAGTTGGCGAACGACGTCCGGAAGCCCAGCTCCTTGGCCACGGCCACCGGATCCAGCGGAAGCCCGGAACCGGCGAGCGCGCCCGCGCCGAGCGGGCTGATCGCCGCCCGGTGGTCCCAGTCGCGCAGCCGCTCCAGGTCGCGCAGCAGCGGCTGCACGTGGGCGAGCAGCCAGTGCCCGAAGGTGACCGGCTGGGCGTGCTGGAGGTGGGTCATGCCGGGCGCGGCGGTGTCGACGTGCCGCTCGGCCTGCTCGACCAACGCCTCGGCCAGCTCGACGAGTCGGCTGGCCACACCCCGCGCGTGGTCCCGCAGGTAGAGCCGCAGGTCGGTGGCGACCTGGTCGTTGCGGGACCGGCCGGCGCGCAGCTTGCCGCCGAGGCTGCCCAGGCGCTCCAGGAGACCCCGCTCCAGCGCCGTGTGCACGTCCTCGTCGTCGACCGTGGGCCGGAACGCCCCCGAGGCGCAGGCCGCCTCCAGGTCGTCCAGGGCGGCCAGGATCCGGCCCAGCTCCTCCGGGTCGAGCAGGCCGGCGCCGGCGAGGACCCGGGCGTGCGCCCGGGAACCAGCGATGTCGTACGGGGCCAGCCGCCAGTCGAACTGCACGCTCACCGACAGTCGGGCGAGCGCCTCGGCGGGGCCGCCGGCGAACCGGCCACCCCACAGGCTCGTCCGGTTGGTGCCAGCGCTGTTCTCGGTGAGGCTCTTGTCGTCCACCCCGCCCATTGTGGTCCCCATGGTCGTCAGCCTCCCAGCCGGGCGTCCCGCGCGGCGGCGAGCCCGCTCGGCAGACCCCACAGCCGTACGAAACCCTTCGCGAGGGTCTGGTCGAAGGTGTCCCCGGTGTCGTAGGTCGCCAGCCCGAAGTCGTAGAGGCTCTCCTCGGAGCGCCGGCCGGTGACTGTCGCCCGGCCCCCGTGCAGGGTCAACCGCACCTCGCCGCTCACGTGCCGCTGCGCGTCGTCGACGAACGCGTCAAGCGAGTCCTTCAGCGGCGAGAACCACAGGCCGTCGTAGACCAGCTCGCCCCAGCGCTGGTCGACGCTCCTCTTGAACCGGGCCAGGTCCCGCTCGACTGTCACCGCCTCCAGCTCCTGGTGGGCGGTGATCAGCGCGATCGCGCCGGGCGCCTCGTACACCTCGCGGCTCTTGATGCCGACCAGGCGGTCCTCGACCATGTCGAGCCGGCCGACGCCCTGGGCGCCGGCACGCCTGTTGAGCTCCAGGATCGCCTGGTACGGGGTGACGGTCTCGCCGTCGATCGCGACAGGTACGCCGCCGTCGAAGGTGATCACCACCTCGTCCGGGTCGCGGGACTCCGCCGGGTCGTCGGTGTACGAGTAGAGGTCCTCGATCGGCGCGTTCCAGATGTCCTCCAGGAAGCCCGTCTCCACGGCGCGACCCCACAGGTTCTGGTCGATCGAGTACGGGGACTTCGCCGACACGTCGATCGGCAGCCCCTTCTCCTCGGCGAACGCGATCGCCTTGTCCCGGGTCCAGGCGAAGTCCCGGGCCGGGGCGATGATCTTCAGGTCGGGCGCGAGCGCGTTCAGGCCCACCTCGAACCGGACCTGGTCGTTGCCCTTGCCGGTGCAGCCGTGCGACACGATCGTCCCGCCGTGCGTGCGGGCGGCCGCCACCAGGTGCTTGACGATCAGCGGCCGGGACAGCGCCGACACCAGCGGGTAGCGGTCCATGTAGAGGGCGTTCGCCCGAATGGCCGGCACGCAGTAGTCGGCGGCGAACTCGTCGCGCGCGTCGACGACCTCGGCCTCGGCCGCGCCGCAGTCCAGCGCGCGCTGCCGGATGGCGTCGAGGTCCTCCCCGCCCTGCCCGACGTCGACCGCCACCGCGATCACCTCGGCGCCGGTCTGCTCGGCCAGGTAGGGGATCGCCACGGAGGTGTCCAACCCCCCGGAGTAGGCGAGGACGACCCGCTCGGTCATGACGTCGTGTTCCCTTCGACGGTGTCGTCCCGGCGGGCCCAGCCGGCGAGCTTGTCACCGAGTGCGGCCCCGCCGACGGCCTCACGGGCCACGACGAGGATGGTGTCGTCGCCGGCGATGGTGCCGACGATCTCCGGCAGGCCCGCCCGGTCCAACGCGCTGGCCAGGTACTGGGCCGCGCCCGGTGGGGTACGCAGCACGGCGATGTTGCCGCTGGAGTCCACCCCGTTGAGCAGTTCACGCAGCAGCCGCACCAGTCGGGCCGGCGCGGCCTCGGCGTCGCGCAACGGCCGCTTGCCGTCCTCCGGGATCAGGTAGACGGCCGGACCGTCGCCGCCGCGCACCTTGACCGCGCCCAGCTCCTCCAGGTCACGCGACAGGGTGGCCTGGGTGACGACGACGCCGTCGGCGGCGAGCAGGTCGGCGAGTTCGGTCTGCGACCGGACCTGCCGGTCCCGGATCAGCTCCACGATCCGGGCGTGCCGGGCGGCGCGGGTCAGCGGAGAGGTCATCGCGTCGACCCCGTCGCGGTGTCGCCGGTCGAGGCGCCCCCCGGCGCGGCTCCCAGCAGGAACGTCAGCAGCGCCTTCTGGGCGTGCAGCCGGTTCTCCGCCTGGTCGAAGATCGCGCTCTGCGGGCCGTCGAGCACCTCGTCGGTGATCTCCTCGCCCCGGTGGGCGGGCAGGCAGTGCAGCACGATCGCATCCGGTGCGGCGAGACCGAGCAGCTCCTTGTTGACCTGGTACGGCAGGAACGGGGTGACCCGGTCCAGGCCGTCGGCCTCCTGCCCCATCGACGTCCAGGTGTCGGTGGCCAGCACGTCGGCGTCGCGGGCCGCCTGGGCCGGGTCGGTCAGCACCCGTACCGACCCGCCCGTACCGGCGGCGATCTCGGCGGCCCGCTGCACCACCGCAGCGTCCGGCGCGAACCCGGCCGGGCCGGCGATCCGTACGTGCATGCCGGCCGTCGCCCCGGCCAGCAGGTACGACTGGGCCATGTTGTTGGCGCCGTCGCCCACGTAGGTGAGGGTGCGGCCGGCCGTTCCGCCGCAGCGCTCCCGGATGGTGAGCAGGTCGGCCAGCAGCTGGCAGGGGTGGAACCCGTCGGTGAGCGCGTTGATCACCGGGACGCTCGCGCCGCTGGCCACCTCGGCGATCCGGTCGTCGCCGTGGGTGCGCAGGACGACGGCCGCGACGTAGCGGGACAGCACCCGGCCGGCGTCCGCGAGCGTCTCGCCCCGGCCGAAGTGGGTGACCTGGGTGTCCACGACCAGGGGATGCCCGCCCAGCTCGGCGATGCCGGCGTCGAACGAGATCCGGGTGCGCAGGCTCTGCTTGTCGAAGAGCACCGCCACCGAGCGGGGGCCGGCCAGCGGCTGGTGACCGAACCGGTCGGCCTTCATCCGCGCCGCCAGGTCGAGCACGCTTGACTGCTCGGCGGGCGAGAGGTCGTCGTCGCGCAGAAAGTGCCGGATCATGCGGTCGTTCCCGTCGTGGTGGTGGTCGGCGTCGTGTCGGTCCCGGCGGCGGCCGGGGCTGCCGCGTCCAGGGCCGCCGGAAGCGCGGCGAGGAAGGCGTCGACCTGGGCGGCGGTGAGGATCAGCGGCGGGACGAGCCGGACCACACCCGGCTGCACCGCGTTGACCAGGAAGCCGGCGTCCCGCAGCGCCTCGGCGAGAACCGGCGCCACAGGCGCGGTGAGCGTCACGCCGAGCAGCAGCCCGGCCCCGCGTACGCCGTCGACAAGCGGATGGCCCAGCGCCTCGACGCCCCGGCGCAGCCGTTCGCCGACGCGCTTGACGTGGTCGAGCAGCCCCTCGTTGGCGATGGTGGCCACCACGGCGAGCGCTGCGGCGCAGCTCACCGGGTTGCCGCCGAAGGTGGTGCCGTGCGAGCCGGGGGTCAGCAGATCGGCGGCCCGGCCGAAGGCCAGCGTCGCGCCGAGCGGCAGGCCGCCACCCAACCCCTTGGCCAGGGTCACCACATCGGGCTCCACGCCCTCGGCCTGGTGGGCGAACCAGTGCCCGGTGCGGCCGATACCGGTCTGCACCTCGTCGAGCACCAGCAGCGCCCCGTGCCGGGCGGTGATCCGCCGCGCCGCCGCCAGGTAGCCCGTCGGCGGGACCACCACGCCGTTCTCGCCCTGGATGGGCTCCAGGATCACCATGGCGGTGGCGTCGGTGACCGCCGCCTCGAGGGCGGCGACGTCGCCGAAGTCGACGTGGGTCACCTCGCCGGGCAGCGGCCGGAACGGGTCGGCCTTGGCCGGCTGGCCGGTGAGGGCGAGAGCGCCCATGGTGCGGCCGTGAAACGCGCCGTTGGTGGCCACCACGTGCGTGCGACCGGTGCGCCGGGACAGCTTGAACGCCGCCTCGTTCGCCTCCGCGCCGGAGTTGGCGAAGAAGACCCGACCGGGCCGGCCGGCGAGGGCCAGCAGCAGCTCCGCGAGGGCGACCGGCGGCTCGGCGACGTACAGGTTGGAGACGTGCCCGAGCGTCGCGACCTGCTTCGACACCGCCGCCACCACCGCCGGGTGGGCGTGGCCGAGGGCGTTCACCGCGATCCCGCCGACCAGGTCGAGATATTCGCGGCCCGCGTCGTCGACCACCACGGCGCCGGCGCCGGAGACCAGCGCCACCGGCGGCGTGCCGTAGTTGTCCATCATGGACTGCTTCCAGCGCTGCGCCAGCGTGCTCATGCCCCGACCATCCCGTCCTCCGCCACCACCATCGTTCCGAACCCTTCCGAGGTGAAGACCTCCAGCAGCGTCGAGTGCGCCACCCGACCGTCGACGACGTGCGCCGCGGGCACTCCCCCACGCACGGCGCGCAGGCACGCCTCCATCTTGGGCACCATCCCCGACTCGAGACTGGGCAGCAGCTTGGCCAGGTCGTCCGCGGTGATCTCGGAGATCAGGCTTGTGGTGTCCGGCCAGTCCGCGTACAGGCCGGCCACATCGGTGAGCACGACCAGCTTGCGGGCCCGCAACGCGACGGCGAGCGCGGCGGCGGCGGTGTCCGCGTTGAGGTTGTGCAGCACCCCGTCGACGTCCGGCGCGACACTCGAGATCACCGGGATCCGGCCGGCGTCGATGAGGTCGGTCACCGCCGAGGTGTCCACCGACTCGACGTCGCCGACCTGGCCGACGTCGATCGGCAACCCGTCCACGTACGCCGGGCGGCGCACCGCGGTGAACAGCCGGGCGTCTTCGCCGGAGAGCCCGACGGCGAACGGGCCGTGCGAGTTGATCAGCCCGACCAGCTCCCGGCCCACCTGCCCGACCAGCACCATCCGGACCACGTCCATCGCCTCGGCTGTCGTCACCCGCAGGCCGCCCCGGAACTCGCTGGCGATGCCGAGCCGGCCCAGCATGGCCGAGATCTGCGGACCGCCGCCGTGCACCACGACGGGCTTCAGACCGGCGTAGCGCAGGAACACCATGTCGGCCGCGAACGCCCGTTGCAGCGCCGGCTCGGTCATGGCGTTGCCGCCGTACTTGACCACCACTGTCGAGCCGGAGAAACGCGCCAGCCACGGCAGCGCCTCGATCAACGTCTCCGCCTTGACCTGCGCGCGGGTGAGATCGCCACTGAGACTCACCGTGCCGACCTTTCGTTCGCGACTGCGGGACTCCGCTGCGCTGCATTCCTCGCGCTCACGTTGAGTACGCCGAGTTCTCGTGCACGTACGCGTGCGACAGGTCGTTGGTCCAGATCGTCGCCATCTCGTCGCCGGCGTGCAGGTCGATCCGGATCGTGACGTCCCGGCCGGTGAGGTCGACCTTCGAGCGGTCCTCGGCGGCCGCGCCACCCCGGCACACCCACACCCCGTTGACGGCGACGTCCACCTCGTCCGGGTCGAACGCGGCGGCGGTCGTGCCGACCGCGGCGAGGATGCGACCCCAGTTCGGGTCGTTGCCGAACAGCGCGGTCTTGACCAGGTTGTTGCGGGCCACCGAACGGCCCACCTCGACCGCGTCGTCCTCGTCGGCGGCGCCGACCACGTCGATGGCGACCTGCTTGGTGGCGCCCTCGGCGTCGGCAACCAACTGCTGGGCCAGGTCGTGGCAGGCAGTGGTCACCGCCGCGGCCAACTCGGCAGGGGTCGGCTCGATGCCGCTCGCGCCGCTGGACAGCAGCAGCACCGTGTCGTTCGTGGACATGCAGCCGTCGGAGTCGACCCGGTCGAAGGTGACCCGGGTCGCCGCGCGCAGCGCCTCGTCCAGCGCCGCCGGCCCGGCCACCGCATCGGTGGTGAGCACGCAGAGCATGGTGGCCATGCCCGGCGCGAGCATCCCGGCGCCCTTGGCCATCCCGCCGACCGTCCAGCCGCTGCCCCGCGCCACAGTCGTCTTCGCCCGGGTGTCGGTGGTCATGATCGCCTCGGCGGCGGCCGGGCCACCGTCGCGCGACAGCCCCCGGATCGCCGCGCGGACCCCGGGCAGCAGCTTCGGCATCGGCAACCGCTCACCGATCAGGCCGGTGGAGCAGACCGCCACCTCCCCGGCGCCGAGGAGCAGCCGTGGACTGACCGCGCTCAACGCGGCGGCCGTGTGCTCGGCCGTGGCGTGGGTGTCCTGGAAGCCGGCCGGCCCGGTGCAGGCGTTCGCGCCACCGGAGTTGAGCACCACCGCGCGGACCACACCGCCCTGCACGACCTGCTGGGTCCAGCGCACCGGCGCGGCCTTGACGCGGTTGGTGGTGAAGACACCTGCGACACCGGCGTCCGGACCGTCGTTGACCACAAGCGCGACGTCCGCGCCACCGCTGGCCTTCAGACCGGCGGCGACCCCGGCCGCCCGGAAACCCCGAGGGGTGGTGACGCTCATGGCGCGACTCCCCAGATCGACAGGCCCGTCGTCTCCGGCAGGCCGAGCATCAGGTTGGCGTTCTGCACGGCCTGACCGGCGGCACCCTTGCCCAGGTTGTCCAGGGCGCTGAGCACGATCAGCCGACCCGAGTCGACATCGACGGTGGCCTGCAGGTGGCACGAGTTGGAACCCAGCGTCGCGGCGGTGTGCGGCCAGCGCCCCTCCGCCAGCACGTGCACGAACGGCGCGTCCGCGTACGCCTGCGCCAGCACCTGCTGCGGGTCGACGCCGCGCGCCGGCACGGCGGTGACCGTGGCCAGGATCCCGCGCGGCATCGGCGCGAGGACCGGGGTGAACGACAGGCCGGTCGCCCCGGTCGCCTGCTTGATCTCGGGCACGTGCTGGTGGGTGCCCACCCGGTACGGCGACAGGTCCCCCTGCACCTCGCTGGCGAGCAGGTGGGGCTTCGCCGCCCGGCCCGCGCCGGACGTGCCGGAGGCGGCGACCACCACCACGTCGGCGGGGCTGGCCGCGCCGTCGGCGATCAGCGGCGCGAGCGCCAGGGTGATCGCGGCGGCGTAGCAGCCGGTGTTGGCGACCCGGATCGACCCGGCGATCAGCTCCCGCTGGCCGGGCAGCTCGGGCAGCCCGTAGGTCCACTGGCCGGCGTGCGTGCCGCCGTAGTACTGCGCCCAGGCGTACGGGTCGGCGAGCCGGTGGTCGGCGCCCAGGTCGACGATGCGTACCTCGGGCGGGAGCTGGGCCGCGAGGGCCGCCGACTCGCCGTGCGGCAGCGCCAGGAAGACCAGGTCGGCGTCGGCGAGTGTGGACGGGTCGGTCTCGCCGAGCACCAGGTCGAGCCCGGTGAGCTGCGGGTGCACCACGTCGACGCGGTGGCCGGCCTGGCGGTGTGCGGTGGCGGCGACCAGATCGAACTCCGGGTGCCCGGCGACCAGGCGCAGCAACTCACCTCCGGCGTACCCGCTCGCTCCGGCGACCGCGACTCGGATCCCCATACTCACCTCCGCATGACTATGCAGAGAACGGTAACAAGAGAGGGATTATTCTGCAAGTTCATACGGTGCACTGCATGGGAATGTGGCAGGCGTGCCGTCGAAAACGAATCGACTGACTGACCGCTCAATCGACTAGCATCACTTCCTGACGGTGGTGGTCCGGCTCGCCCGGTCCGCGTGGGGGCACCTGACGGAGGACGCGGTGGGGCTGTCGTTCGAGATCCTCGGTCCGGTCCGGATCCACCGCGGCGGCCAGGCCCAACGGGTGCCGGCCGGCCGACCCACCGCTCTCCTGGTCACCCTACTGCTGCACGCCGGCGCGCCGGTGCCTGTCGAGCGGCTCCGCGAGGAACTGTGGGGCTGCCGGCCGCCGGCCTCGGCCGTGGCGAACCTGCGCAGCCACGCCAGCGCGCTACGGCACCTGCTCGACTCCCCCGGTCACCCGACCCGGCTGCCCGCCGAGCACGGCGGTTACCTGCTGCGGGTCGAACCGGGTGAGCTGGACGCCGCCGAGTTCGAACGGCTCGCCACCGAGGGGCACGCCGCCCGCATCGGCGGGGAACCCGAGCTGGCCGCCACCCTGCTGGGCCGCGCGCTGGCGCTCTGGTCACCGACCGACCCACCTCCGGCGTACGGACCGGCGACCGCGGCGGCCTTCGACCGGCTGCGCGAGCGGCGGGCCGGCGCCCGGGAGACGTACGCGGCCTGCCGACTGGACCTGGGCGACCGCGGCACGCCGGCGCTGCTGACCCTGCTCCGCGACCACGTCGGCGAGCATCCGCTGCGCGAGCCGGCGTGGGCGCTGCTGATGACCGCCCTGCACCGTGCCGGCGACCAGGCCGGCGCGGTCCGGACCTACCGGGCGGCGTGCCGGGCCCTCGACGGCGAGCTCGGCGTCGCGCCCGGGCCGGAGCTGACCGAGCTGTACCGCGAGGTCCGGCGGCACGCGCCCCGACCACCTGTCGCGCAACGGCGGCGCGTCGCCCCGCACACCCGCGAGCGTTCGGCCGACGCGCGCGGGCCACGCGTACCGCATGAGCTGCCCTGCCCCACGGCCCCGTTCGTGGGGCGGAGCGCCGAGCTGGCGCGGCTCCGCGAAGCCCTGGCCGTTGCCCGGCGACAGCCGGTCACCGTCGCGGTCTTCGGCATGGTCGGCACCGGAAAGTCGGCCCTGGCCCTGCGCGCGGCGGCCGCGGCGCTCGACGCCTTCCCCGACGGCCAGCTCCACCTCGACCTCGGCGGGTCGGTCGCCGACCCTCCGCCGTCGCCGTTGCAGGTGGCCACGCGCGTGTTGCGGGCCCTGCACCCGGGCGCCGACGAGCCGGAGCCGACAGGCATCGCCGAGGCCCGCGCCCGCGTCCGGTCCCTGCTGTTCGACCGCCGGGTGCTGCTGGTGCTCGACAACGCCGCCGACGCAGCCCAGGTCGACGACCTGCTGCCGGTACGCGGCGGATGCGCCCTGCTGGTGACCAGCCGCACCCCGGTGACCACCGGCGACGCCCCCGCGCTGCGGCTCGACCCACTGCCGGCCGCGGACGCGTTGGCGCTGCTGCGGGCCACCGCCGGCGACCGTCCGGTCGACGAGGAGCCGGAGGCGGCGTCGGCGGTGGTCAGCCTCTGCGAGCGGCTGCCGCTCGCGCTGCGCACCGCGTCCCGGCGGCTCGACGAGGGGCCGCACTGGTCGCTGACCCGGCTGGCGCGGCTGCTGCGCGACGAGCGCTACCGGCTGGCCGAGACCGGGCTGGGGCCTCGGCTCGGCGCCAGCTACCGCCGGCTCGGCTCCGCCGCGCCGATCTTCCTGCGGCTCTGCCGAGCCCGCCCCGGACCGGTCACCGCGGAGCTGACCGCCGCGCTGACCGGAGCGCCGCCGGAGGACGCGGCGCGCGCGCTGGACCGGCTGGTCGCCGCGCAGCTCGCCGAGCCGACCGGGCCGGGCCGGTTCCACATCGGCGACCTGGTCCGGCTCTACGCCGCCGAACTCGCGGCCACCGAGGCGTGCGGGACCACACCGGTCAGGCCGGGGCCGGCGCGTCCTGGCGGTAGCCGCGAGCCTGGAGGGTGAACAGCCGGGCGTACCCGCCGCCGGCGGCGAGCAACCGGTCGTGGTCACCGTGCTCGACGACCTGCCCGTCGGCGAGGACCACTATGGCGTCCGCGTCGCGCACCGCGTTGAGCCGGTGTGAGATGAGCAGGCTGGTCCGCCCACGGCGCAACTCCGCCAGCCGCTGGTTGAGGTCGTGCTCGGCCTCGGCGTCCAGACCGGAACTGGGTTCGTCCAGGATGAGCAGGTCCCGGTCGGCCCGCAGGAACCCTCGCGCCAGCGCGACCCGCTGCCACTGCCCTCCGGAGAGCACCACCCCGGCCTGCGGGTCGTCCCGGTCCGGGCCGTCGAAGAAGATCCGGGTCAGCAGGGTGTCGTAGCCCCGCGGCAACGCGGCCAGCGCGTCGTCGATGCCGGCGTACCGGGCGGCGGTTCGCAGGCGCTCCGGGTCGTCGCGCGCGCTCAGGTCGCCCAGCGCGATGTTCTCCGCCGCGCTGAGGTCGTACGGCATGAAGTCCTGGAACACCGCGCCCAGCCGCGCCCGCAGCGCCGCCGGGTCCAGCTCGCGCAGGTCCACCCCGTCCCAGAGGATGCTGCCACGCTCCGGGTCGTAGAACCGGCAGAGCAGCTTGACCAGTGTGCTCTTGCCGGCGCCGTTGAGCCCGACCAGCGCCGTGGTGGTGCCGGCCGGCAGGTGCAGGTTCACGCCGCGCAGCACCCACGGATGCTGCGGCGAGTAGCGGAACCAGACGTCGCGCAGCTCGATGCCCTCGGTGAGCGGCGGCACCGGGCGGGGGGTGGCCGGCACCGGCAGGTCCGGCTCGACGTGCGCCACCTGGTCGTAGTGGTCGAAGAGCAGCAGCGCCTGGTGGATCGCGCCGAGCTGACCGACCAGACTGCCCAGCGCGCCCTGCACCCCGGGAACGGCGGCCAGGTAGATCACGACGTCGCCGGGGGTCAGCCCGCCGGATCGGGCGATCGAGATCGTGTAGATCACCCCGATGCCGGCCACTGTCGCGCCGAGCAGGCCGAGCACCGCCTGGGCGCGTACCTCCCGACGGTCGAGCCGTTGCTCCACCCGGTGCATACCGTGCAGCTCGTCGAGCATCCGGTCACCGAAGAACCGGCCCAGACCGAACAGCCGCACCTCCTTCGCCGCCGGCACTCCCACGAGCAGTTGGGCGAAGAACAGGTCCCGCCGTTGGAAGTGCTCCAGCCGCAGGACCATCGCCGCGCGGGCCCGGTTGAGCCGGAGCTGCATCCACAGGGTGGGCAGCGCGGCGAGGAGCACCAGCACACCGATCAGCGGGTTGAGCACCAGCAGCACACCGAGGAACCCCGCCATCGCCAGCACGCTCTGCACCGCGCCGAACGCGTTGCCGGTCAGTTGGGTGGGGCCGATGTGGCCGGTCTGCTGGGCCGCCTGCAACCGGTCCTGGAACTCCGGATCCTCCAGTCGGACCAGCCCGACCAGGCGCTGCACCGCGTCGTACAGCCGGCGACGCACCAGCCGCGACACCGCCCGGGTCCGCTCCGCCGCCACGTAGGTGCGTAGGTGCGGCAGGACCGTGCCGAGCGCGGCGGCGACCGCCAGCCCGGCGGCGAGCGCGGTCAGCGGAACACCGGCCGCGCCGCCGCCGGTGAGCCGGTCCAGCAGCAGTTTGGTCAGGGCGGCCACGAGCACCGGGGTCAACCCGGCCAGCACCGCGAGCATCAGGTCCGCCGCCGTGCCCGCCGGAGCCGCCCGCCAGGTCAGGCCGAGGGCCGCCCGAGCGTGCCGGGCGGCCCGTCGCGGTACCAGCCGGAGCCCGGTCACCGCGCCACCGGCAGGTCCAACCGGGCGATGCCGAACGCCGTCGACGCGACGATCCCGCGCTCGTCCAGCAGACCGAACGCCGGGAAGCCCTTGACGCCGAACGCGAGCGGCAGCGCACCGGTGCCGGGCTCGACGAAGACGGTCGCCAGCCCGGCGAACCGCTCGGCGTACGGCTGGGTCTCCGGGCCCTTGCCGACGACGACGATCCACACGTGCTCGGCGCCGCCCGGCATCGTCCGCGCCCGGTCGACAAGCACCGGCAACTGCTCCTCGCAGTGCTCACAGCTCGGCGAGAGGAACGCCACGAGGGTCATCGGCGGCACGTCGGCGCGCGAGAGCACCCGTCCGTCCACGGTGGAGGACACGAAGTCTCCGGGGATCGAACCCACCTCCAGCATGACCGCCGGAGGCTGGCCCTGCTGGTCGCTGAGCAGGTCGGAGTGCTCGCGCAGCCGACGGATCACGCCCAGCATCAGAACCAGGTTGAGCAGGCCGAGGACGGCGACGAGGACGACGGCGACGGTCAACAGCGCCATGAGGGCTCCTTCGGGGTGCGAGGGGATGCGAACCGGGGTCAGTGCCGCCCGGCCGGGCGGGTCGGCCGCGACGGGGTGGGAGCGAAGAGGGCGACCAGGTCGTCGAGGCGGACCACCACGGCGGCCAGCGGGACGGCGACGCCGACGGCGAGCAGCACGGTCGGCGCGGACGGCGGTGGCCCGGCAGCGGTGGCCCAGCCGAGCAGACCGAGCAGCGCCACCACGGCGAGGACGACGTTGCGGGTCACGTGCCGGGCGCCGATCGGCGCGGCACCGACGCCGAAGCAGCGACAGGAGGGCCGGGCGCCGCGCCGCAGCGCCCCGACGATCGCCGCGGTGAGCACGCCGAGCAGTCCGGCGGCGAGCACCAGCCCGGCGGGGGCCGTCCGCCCGACGGCGAGCAGCACCACCACTGCCGCCTCGGCGGCGACCGCGAGGCGCGCGACAGGCGGCGCCCAGCGGGTGGGTACGCCGAACTGGCCCACCGAGCCGACGAACTCGGCGAACCCCGCCCGGGTCCGCAGCTTGCCGACGACCGCGGCGAGGAACACGAGGGCCAACAGCAGCCGCGCGGTCAACTCCAGGGCTCGCATCCGTGCGCCACCTCCTTGCCGGGAGGCCCACGCTAGGAGTGGCGGATACATCACTGATACATCGATGAATGCCGACGGCGGCGTCGGCTGTACCGGCGGTGTACCGGCCCGCCGTAGCGTCCCGCCATCGATCCGTATCGAGGGGAGGTGAACGGATGTTCCGTCGACTGGAGAGCCTGGGCGAGCGGATGCTCGGCGTGTTCGTACCCAAGGTCACGGCGGCAGCCGGCTGTCCGCCGGACCCGTACTGCGCGCTCTGTGGGACGTGCTACTTCAAGCGGTGCAGCACGAACGGTGCCTGCAAGACGACCTGCGGAAGTTGCGGGTACTACTGCAGCGCGGGCGCGAGCACGATGAGCGCTCTCTGCTGAGGCGCTGACGGCGTGCCATCCGGCCCCCGGGCCGGGTGGCACGCCGTTCCCGTGCCACCGACCCGGGGTGCGGTCCGCAGGCTGAGGCTCAGTCGGTGCGCAGTCGCGGCCGGATCACCACGCCGAGCACGTCGGACTCGGGGATGTAGCCGCACTCGCGGGAGTCGTAGCTCTGCGGCGGGTTGTCGCCGAGCACCACCAGCCGACCGGCCGGCACGTTCCGCTCGCCGCCCTGGCGCAGCAGCGGCACCCGATCCACAGGCACCGGGTCGCCCGGCACCGCGTACGCCCGCTTGATCAGCAGACCGGGGTTGTCGACCGCGTCCGGGCTGGTGGGACGCCCGGCGGTCATCCGGGCCGGGGCCACCACCACGACCACGTCACCGGGGCGGACCCGGGCCAGCGGCACCCGCCGGGCCAGCACCCGGTCACCGGAGCGCAGCGTCGGCTCCATACTGCGCCCCACGACGGCGACCCGCAGTAGGTGCCGGCGGGCCCAGAGCAGGCCGGCGGTGGCCGCCGCGAGCACGGCGGCCACCGCGAGCCATCCCAGCACCGGCATCGCTCAGGCGCCGCGCAGGGTCGCGCCGAAGCGCTCCGCCACGACGGCGACCGCCGCGTCGCGGGCCGCCAGCGCCTCCTCGACGGTGAGCGTCCGATCCGGCGCGCGGAAGGTGAGCTTGTACGCCAGCGACCGGCGACCAGCGTCGAGCTGCGCGCCCGCGTACACGTCGAACAGCCGCACGTCCTCCAGCAGCTCGCCGGCGCCCGCCTCCAGCGCCCGGCGAACCTGCTCGGCGGGCACCGAGGCGTCCAGCACCAACGCCACGTCGATGAGCGCCGGCGGGAAGCCGGACACCGTCGGCGCGGGCGTCACAGGGGTCGACGGCAGCGCGTCGAGGTCCAGTTCCAGCGCGCAGGTGCGGCGGGGCAGCTCCAACGCCGCGACCACCGTCGGGTGCAGCTCACCGGCGTGCCCGACGACCGCGCCGTCGACCCGCAGCTCGGCGCAACGGCCCGGGTGCCACGGCGCGTACTCGGCGGCCCGCACCTCGACCCGCCCGTCCGAGATCCCCGCGGCGGCCAGCACGTCCCGGGCCGACTCGACGGCGTCCGCCCAGCCGGCCGGTCGACCCCCGCCCCACCAGCCGGCCGGGTCCAGGTCACCGGTCAGCACCGCCGCGACGTGCACCGGCTGCGCCGGCACCACGGCGTCGGCGGCGGCGAACTCCGCGTCGGTCGGGCGGCGGTCCACGCCCATCGCCGGTGGGCTGCCGGCGTCGGGGCGCGGATGGAACACCGCGCCGATCTCGTAGAGGGCGAGGTCGCGGTGACCCCGGCCCAGGTTGCGCTTGAGGATGCCGAGCAGTGGGCCGAGCAGCGTCGTTCGCAGCAGCGGTTCCTCCTCGGCCAGCGGGTTGGCCAGCCGCACCGCCGACCGGCGCGTGTCGTCGGCCGGCAGGCCGAGCTGGTCGGCCAGCTCCGGCGACACGTTCGGAGGGGCGAGCACCTCCACGTACCCCCGCTCGGCAAGCGACCGGGCGACGGCCCGCCGCCGACGCTGGCGCGGGGTCAGCCCGCGACCGGGCGGCGCGGTCGGCAGCACCGACGGCACCCTGTCGTACCCGTCGAGGCGGACGACCTCCCCGACCAGGTCGGCCGGGTCGGTCAGGTCGGGCCGCCAGCTCGGCGGGGTGACGCTCAGGGCCGTCCCGGCGCCGCTGGCCACGCCCACCGCGCCCGGGTCCTCGGACAGCCGGTCCGCGCCCTGCGCGACGGTGCAGCCGACCCGCTCCAGCAGGGCGACGACCCGCGCCGGCGGGTACTCGACGCCTACCCGCCGGGTCGGCAGGTCCGCCGGAAGGCTGATCGGGGTACGCGGGCGGACGTGGTCGAGGTCCAGGATCTCCGCGCTCGGGGTGCCGCCGCCGTACTCGGTGAGCAGCCGCACGGCCCGCTCCAGCGCGACAAGCGCCACGGCCGGGTCGACGCCCCGCTCCCAGCGCTTCGCGGCCTCGCTGAACAGCGTGTGCCGGCGTGCGGTGCGCCCGACCATCGCCGGGTCCCAGTGGGCCGCCTCGAAGAGCACCGTGGTGGTGCCGGCGACGACCTCGCTGGTCTCGCCGCCCATCACGGCCGCCAGGGAGATCGGGCCTGTGTCATCGCAGATGACCATGTCATCGGCGGTGAGCACCCGGTTGACGCCGTCGAGGGTGGTCAGCTTCTCCCCCGCCTCGGCGCGGCGGACCACAAGCGGCCCCGCGATCCGGTCGGCGTCGAAGGCGTGCATCGGCTGGCCCAGCTCCAGCATCACGTAGTTGGTGATGTCCACAGGCAGCGAGATGCTGCGGATGCCGGCGGTGACCAGCCGCTGCGCCATCCACGACGGCGTGGGCGCGCCCGGGTCGACGCCGCGGACCAGTCGGGCGGTGAACCGGTCACAGCCGACCGGGTCGCGGACCTCCACCGGGTACGGCGACGTCGGCGTGCCGCCCGGCGCGGGCACCAGGGCCGGGTCGCGCAGCGGCACGTCGAACGCGTGCGACAGCTCCCGGGCCAGGCCGCGCAGGCTCAGCGCGTACCCCCGGTTCGGGGTGATCTCCAGCTCGACCACGACGTCGTCCAGGCCCACCACGGGCCGCGCGTCGTCGCCGGGCTTGGCCGCCACGTCCGGTCCCAGCACGATGATGCCCGAGTGGTCGTCGCCCAGACCCAGCTCCTTGGCCGAGCAGATCATGCCTGCCGAGTTGTGCCCGTACGTCTTGCGGGCGCCGATCGCGAACCCGCCGGGCAGCACACCGCCGGGCAGGATCACCACCACCCGGTCGCCCACGGCGAAGTTGCGCGCCCCGCAGACGATCTCCTGCGGCTCACCTGTGCCGTTGGCGTCACCCACGTCGACCCGGCAGAACCGGATCGGCTTCTTGAAGCCGGTCAGCTCCTCGATCTCGCGGACCTCGCCGACGACGAGCTGGCCGGCGACGTTCTCGCGCAGGTCGACCACGGACTCGACCCCGATGCCGAGGTCGGCCAGGGCCTGCGCCAGGTCACCGGTGGGCAGATCGGCGGGAAGGTCGACGTACTCCCGCAGCCAACTGACAGAAACTCGCATGACGTCAGACCACCGTTCCCGTGTCTCGTACCCGCATCGCCTACGCCCCGGCCCCGAGCGCCCGGCTGAACCGCACATCGCCCTCGACGAGATGGCGGATGTCGCTGATCCCGTGCCGGACCATCAGGGTCCGGTCGATGCCCACACCGAAGGCGAATCCGGAGTAGACGTCCGGGTCGACGCCGCAGGCGCGCAGCACCCGCGGGTCGACCATGCCGCAGCCACCCCACTCGACCCACCGCGGGCCGTCGCGGTGCTCCGGGAACCAGACGTCGATAGTCGCCGACGGCCCGGTGAACGGGAAGTGGTGCGGCCGCCACCGGGTCTTCGCCTCCGGGCCGAACAGCGCGCGGGCGACATGGTCGAGGGTGCCCCGCAGGTGCGCCATCGTGCTGCCCCTGTCGACCACCAGGCCCTCGACCTGGTGGAACACCGGGCTGTGGGTCGCGTCGACCTCGCCGGTGCGGTAGACCCGGCCGGGCGCGATCACGTGGATCGGCGGTGTGCGGCTGAGCATGGCGCGGGTCTGCACCGTCGACGTGTGCGGACGAAGAACGAGGCCCGAGCGCTGCGGTGCGATGTGGAAGGTGCCCGGCGACCCGCCCGCGGGGATGTTCAGCGCGTCGACGTCTACCCACTCCAGGTCGACCTCGGGCCCCTCGGCCACCTCGTAGCCCATCCCGACGAAGAGGTCGCTTATCGACTCCAGCAGGGCGCTCAGCGGGTGTCGGGCGCCCCGGGGACGCCTGTCGTAGGGCAGGGTGACGTCCACCCGCTCCTCGACGAGCACCCGCTCGGCCTGCTCGCGCTCCAGCACCTCGGCGCGCTCGGCGTACGCGGTCTCGATCGCCCGACGGGCCTCGTTGACCCGCTTGCCGGCGTCGGACTTCGCGGCCGGCGGCAACGCGCCGATCTCCCGGCGAGCGAGCGAGAGTGGTGACCGGTCACCGAGGTGCGCGGGGCGCAGCGCGGTCAACGCGTCCGGGTCGGCGGCGGCCGTGAACGCCTTCGAGGCGTCGGCGACGGCCTCGGCCAGGGCGGCCGGGTCGAGCAGGGCGACCTGCTTCGGATCGTACGGATCGTTGCGGTAGCTCATGGCGTACGGGCACTCCTCACGGCGGCGCCAACCCTCGTCGGGGCGGCTAGGCGAGTCTACGGACGCTCGGCTGTGCCGCAGTGCCCGCCGGTCGGAGTGCGTGCGGAGAGCACGCCCGCCGACACGGTCAGCGCTGCGCTCTCGCTGACGCGTACAGGCAGACCGCGGCGGCCGCGGCCAGGTTGAGGCTCTCCGCGCGCCCGTACAGGGGCACCCGCACGCGGGCATCGGCGGTGGCTGTCAACTCCTCGGGCAGCCCGTGCGCCTCGGAGCCGAACAGCCACGCGGTGGGCGCGACGAGCCGGCCGTAGTCGGTCATGTCGTCCAGGTCGTCGTCGCCGTACCCCGTGGTCGCGAAGATCGACAGCCCGGCGGCGCGCAGCGCGTCGACCACCGTGACCGGGTCCGGCGCGCGGACGACGTCGACGTGGAAGAGGCTGCCGGCCGAGGCCCGAACGCACTTGCCGTTGTACGGGTCGACGGCGTCCCCGGCGAAGATCACCACGCCCGCGCCGGCCGCGTCGGCGGTGCGCAGCACCGTACCGGCGTTGCCCGGGTCGCGGATCTCGGCGAGCACCGCCACCAGCCGGGGCCCGCCCGCGAGGGCCTGCTCCAGCGGCACGTCGAGGTGCCGGCAGACGGCGACCAGCCCCTGCGGGGCGACGGTCTCGGCCAACGCGGCGAGCGCGTCGTCGGTCACCTCGGAGATCGGCACGTCGGCGCGGGCCGCCGTGGCGGCCAGCTCCGGATACCGGTCGAGGGCGGCGGGCGTACCGAACAGCTCGGTGACCACCCCCGGCCGCGCGAGGGCCTCGCGGACCGCCTGCGGCCCCTCGGCCAGGAACCGGCCGGTCGCGTCGCGGTCCCGGCGGCGCTGCAACCGGCGCGCGGCGACAATCCTGGGGGTACGCGGGGTGAAGGCCATGGTGGGTGTTCCTCCGGCACGATCGAGGCGCCCCCCGGACGGCGGTGCCGACACGGGAGACGCCTCGCTCTGGTGCGGGGGGATCAGGCGGCCTGGGCCGCCGCGCCGCCGGTGCCCTCGGCCGCGACCGCGGCCCGGGCCAGCTCGACGATCGCCGCGAAAGAAGCGGCGTCGTTGACAGCCATGTCGGCGAGGATCTTGCGGTCCACCTCGATGCCGGCCAGACGCAGGCCCTGGATCAGCCGGTTGTAGGTCATCCCGTTGGCCCGGGCGCCCGCGTTGATCCGCTGGATCCACAGCTGCCGGAAGTCGCCCTTGCGGTCACGACGGTCCCGGTAGGCGTACTGCATCGAGTGCAGCACCTGCTCCTTGGCCTTGCGGTACAGGCGGGAGCGCTGACCGCGGTAACCACTCGCGGTCTCCAGCAGGGTACGACGCTTCTTCTGGGCGTTTACAGCCCGCTTGACGCGTGCCATCTCAACTCCTTCTTACGTAAAGGTGGCGCGCGTCAGCGGCCGAGCAGCTTCTTGATGCGCTTGACGTCGGCCTTGGCCAGCACGACCGTGCCGGTCAGCCGGCGGGTCTGGGTGGAGGGCTTCTTCTCCAGGTTGTGGCGGAGGCCGGCCTGCTGGGCAACGATCTTGCCCTTGCCGGTCACCTTGACCCGCTTACCCATACCCGTGTGGCTCTTCATCTTCGGCATGTGGAACGTCTCTCCCCTGTTACTCGCCGCTGGTGTCGGCGGCGGTGCCACCGTCAACGGCTGCTGCGGTCTCGCCGGCCGCCGCGGTCTCATCGGTGACCGGCGCGGACTCGTCCGCCCCCCGGTCCCGAGGTGCACCGCGGGACGCCGTAGCGGCGACCGCGGAGGCCTTGACGGCCCGATGCGGAGCGAGAACCATGATCATGTTTCGACCGTCCTGCTTCGGAGCGGCCTCGACGTATCCCAGGTCCGTGATCTCGGACTCGAGCCGGCGCAGGAGCCGGTAACCCAGCTCCGGGCGGCTCTGCTCGCGACCGCGGAACATGATCGTCACCTTGACCTTGTCGCCCGCCTTGAGGAACCGCACCACGTGACCCTTCTTGGTCTCGTAGTCGTGCGGGTCGATCTTCGGACGGAGCTTCATTTCCTTGATGACGGTCTGCTGCTGATTACGCCGCGCTTCGCGCGCCTTGAGTGCGCTCTCGTACTTGAACTTGCCGAAGTCCATGAGCTTGCACACCGGCGGGCGCGCCATCGGCGCAACCTCGACCAGGTCCAGATCGACGTCCGCGGCCAGCTGAAGGGCGCGCTCCAGCGGGACGATGCCCACCTGCTCACCCTCGGGGCCGACCAGTCGGACCTCACGTGCCCGGATCTGCTCGTTCACGCGTGGTTCGACGCTGATGGGGCCTCCTCGAGTCGTTTCTGCTCAGGTGCCGACCCCTGCGGCTCCCGGGTGGGAACCGACCCGGAAAGCAGAAGGCCCCGGCGCATGCCAGGGCCCGCTCGACCGGTCGGCGTGATCACAGGATCACACGTCCGGGACCGGGACATGCCCGGAACCGGTGACCGGACCCGGCCACCGTGGCGGCGACTCGGGTGGGAGCAGGCGCTCCGCTTTCGAGGCTGTCTGCTCGCACGCGGAGACAGCCTGGTCGACTCGACAACCTTACACCCCCGCCTCGCTCGCCCCCAAACCGGACACCACCTGCGTCGGAGCGCCGCCGGGGCCGGCCGCCGCCCCGACGCGTCGCCGCGCCCCGGCGCCGAGGGGTCGGACGGCGGTCAGCGGCCGGCGGCGCGTTCGGCGAGGCGGGTCAGGTGGGCTTCGTGCAGCCGGCGCAGCGCGCGGACCCCGTCGACGGCCAGCTCCTTGTCGGCGGCCTGCAGGGCGACCATCGGCAGCAGGTCGTCGTCGTGCAGCTCCAGGCTGGCCCACGGCGCACCCCGGTCGAAGCGGACACCCCGCACAACCTCCCAGGGCAGCTCGTACGAGCTGATGACGTTGCGGACGCGGATGCCGCGCGCGTCCGCCTCCACGCGCGGGCGGGTGAACAACAGGAAACCCAGCGCGCCGAAGATGCCCAGGCCGATCATGGCGATCTGGTCGCCGCGCTGGAAGCTGCCGTAACCGTCGCCGGTCGGCCCGCTCAGCGAGGTGGCGACCAGGGCGAACACCACCACCAGCGCGACCGCCGCCGACCAGCACACCACCCGGATGCGGCGGGGCTTGAGGCGGACCAGCTCGGTTTCACTCACCCCACCAGTCTGCCATCCGCACCCGCCCGGCAGCCGCACCACCCGCCGAGCCACCACTCGGCGCCCTTGCCGGCGAGGCACGGATGATCCACTCGAGATCAGCGAAACGGGGGTGTCCCTGGCGTGCGGACACCCCCGTTTCAGTGAACCCGAGTTGATCAATCAGGGGTCAGAGGCGGCAGGCGTGGATGTTGGTGACCAGGATGGCGCGGGCGCCCAGGTCGTACAGCTCGTCCATGATCCGGTGCACGTCGTCGCGGAGCACCATGGCCTGCACGGCCACCCAGCCCTCGCGGTGCAGCGGCGACACGGTGGGCGACTCGATGCCGGGGGTCAGCCCGCTGGCCCGGTCCAGCAGACCGGCCGGCACGTCGTAGGCGAGCATCACGTAGCGGCGGGCCACCAGCACGCCGTGCAGGCGACGCAGCAACTGCTCGGCCTGCGCGTGCGGCGGCGCGCCGGCACGGCGGACCAGCACCGCCGACGAGCGCAGCAGCGGCTCGCCGAACACCACCAGGCCCGCCTGACGCAGGGTCGCGCCGGTCTCCACCACGTCCGCGATCACGTCGGCGACGCCGAGGCGTACGGCGTTCTCCACGGCACCGTCGAGGCGGATCACCTCGGCCTTGACGCCCGCCTCGTCGAGGTGCCGCTCGACAAGCCCCGGATAGGCCGTGGCGATCCGGTGCCCGCCCAACTCCTGCACGGAGGCGATGTCGTCGGGGCGCGCGGCGAAGCGGAAGGTGGCCCGACCGAAGGCGAGGTCGACGACCTCCTCGGCGGGTGCGGCCGAGTCGATCAGCAGGTCCCGGCCGGTGATGCCGAGGTCGAGATCACCGGACCCGACGTAGGTGGCGATGTCCTTGGGACGCAGGTAGAAGAATTCGACGTCGTTGGCCTCGTCGCGGCAGACGAGATCCTTGGGGTCGGTGCGCTGGCGGTAGCCCGCCTCGCGCAGCATCTGGGCGGCCGGCTCGGCCAGGGTGCCCTTGTTGGGGATGGCGACACGCAACATGACGGAGTGCTCCTTCGATCGGATCTGATCAACGACGGGGCGCACTCACAGATGTCGGTAGACGTCCTTCAGTTCGAGACCACTGGCGAGCATCAGCACCTGGACCTGGTAGAGCAGCTGGGAGATCTCCTCGGCGGTGCGCTGCGGCCCCTCGTGTTCGGCGGCCATCCACGACTCGGCCGCCTCCTCGACGACCTTCTTGCCGATGAAGTGCACGCCCTTCTCCAGCGCGGCGACGGTGCCCGAGCCCGGGGTGCCGGCGGCGGCCTTGGCCTGCAGCTCGGCGAACAACTCCTCGAACGTCTTCACGGGGAACGATTCTTCCAGCCGCCCGGCCGACGCCCCGAGTCCGGGTCCACCGCGACCCAGCAGGCGGACAATTCCCTACCAGCATGGTGGGAAAATCTTCGATCGACGCCCATGGAGCTTTACGCTGTCCGCCATGGCCAGCCGCTCACGTCTTCTCGCGCTCACCCTCGCCGGTGTCGTCGTCGCCGCCACCGGATGCGCGCCCCAGAAGGAGTCACCGACCCCGACCGTCACCGCCCCGCCGCCCTGCGCCAAGGACAGCCTGCCCACCCGTACGCCGGGCAAGCTCACCATCGCCACCGACCAGCCGGCCTACGAGCCGTGGTTCCGCAAGGACAAGCCGGACAGCGGCGAGGGTTTCGAGGCCGCCGTCGCGTACGCGGTGGCCGAGAAGCTGGGCTACGCCCGGAGCGACGTCACCTGGACCCGGGTCAAGTTCGACACCGCTATCGCGCCCGGTCCGAAGACCTTCGACTTCGACATCAACCAGTTCTCCGTCACCGAGGAGCGTAAGCAGGCGGTCGACTTCTCCGCGCCGTACTACCTGGTGCGGCAGACAGTCATCGCGCTGAAGTCCTCGAAGATCGCCGGTAAGACCTCTCTGGCGGACCTGCGCGGCGCGAAGCTCGGCGCCCAGGTCGGCACGACCAGCTACCAGGCGATCACGGACGTCATCAAGCCGGCCGGGAAGCCGCAGGTCTACAACAGCAACGACGACGCCAAGAAGGCCCTGCAGAACGGGCAGATCGACGGCCTCGTGGTGGACCTGCCGACCGCCTTCTACATCACCGGCGCGGAGATCACCGACGCGACGATCGTCGGCCAGGTGCCGCAGGTGGGCGTGCCCGAGGCGTTCGGGCTGCTGCTGGACAAGAACTCACCGCTGACCCGCTGTGTGAGCGGAGCAGTTGGTCAGCTCAGCGAGGCCGGCACGCTCACCGAGCTGGAGCGGAAGTGGCTCGCGCAGGTGGCGGGGGCGGCCGAGCTGCGGTGACGTCGCCGGAGCACACCTCCTCCGCGGCGCAGCTGCGGCGGTCGGCGTACCGGCGTCGGCAGAGCGTGCGCAGCGTGCTGATCGCGGCCTTCTCCACGGCCGCGCTCGGCACGCTGCTTGTCGTCGCCGTGACCGGCGCGCCGGGCTGGGACCGGGTCCGGCAGTCGTTCCTGGACCCGCGGATCGGCGCGGACGCGCTGCCGGCGGTGCTGGACGGGCTCTGGCTCAACGTCCGGCTGCTGGTCTGCTGTGCGGCCGGCGCGCTGCTGCTCGGGCTGGTGATCGCCGTGCTGCGGACACTGCGCGGCCCGGTCTTCTTTCCGGTACGGGCGCTGGCCGCCGGCTACACGTACACCTTCCGGGGCCTGCCACTGATCATCGTGCTCTACCTGCTCACCCTCGGCGTGCCGGGGCTGCGCCTGCAGGGCATGCCGTCGGTGCTGGTGCTCGGCGGGCTCGCGCTGGTGCTCACCTACGGCGGCTATCTGGCCGAGGTGTTCCGGGCCGGCATCGAGTCGGTGCACCCCAGCCAGCTGGCCGCGGCCCGCTCGCTGGGCCTGACCTACCGGCAGACGATGCGGCACGTGGTGTTGCCGCAGGCCGTCCGCCGGGTGGCGCCACCGCTGCTCAACGACGTGGTGGCCCTGCAGAAGGACGTCGGGCTGGTCTCGCTCGCCGGGCCGATCGACGCGGTCCGCGCCGCCCAGATCGCCACCGCCCAGTCGTTCAACTACACCCCGTACGTCGTGGCCGGGGTGCTGTTCGTGCTGCTCGCGATTCCGCTGATCGCGGTCACCGACTGGGTGACGCTGCGCTCGGCCCGTCGCCAGTCGGGAGGCTGACCATGGCTCTGTTGCGCTGCCGGGATCTGCGCAAGGAGTTCGCCGGCCAGGTCGTGCTGGACCGGCTCGACCTGACTGTCGACGAGCACCGGGTGGTGGCCCTGATCGGGGCGTCCGGGTCGGGCAAGTCCACGCTGCTGCGGTGCGTGAACCTGCTGGAGGAGCTGGACGACGGCACCATCGAACTGGACGGGGAGGACATCTCCGACCCTCGGGTGGACGCCGACCGGGTGCGCCGGCGGATCGGCATGGTCTTCCAGGCGTACAACCTGTTTCCGCACCTGAGCGTGTTGGACAACATCACCCTCGCGCCTCGGCGCGTGCACCGGCGGGCCCGCGCCGAGGCCGAGGCGCAGGCCCGCGACCTGCTCGACCGGGTGGGGTTGGGGGCGAAGGCGCATGCCTTCCCGGACGTGCTCTCCGGCGGGCAGCAGCAGCGGGTGGCGATCGTCCGGGCGCTGGCGAACTCGCCCCGGCTGATGCTGCTCGACGAGGTCACCTCGGCCCTGGACCCGGAGCTCGTCGGCGAGGTGCTGACGATGATCCGGGACCTGAAGGCCGACGGGATGACCATGGTGCTGGCCACCCACGAGATGGGTTTCGCCCGGGAGGTCGCCGACGAGGTGTGCTTCCTCGACGCGGGGCGCGTCGTCGAGAGCGGCCCACCGGAGCAGGTGCTCGGCGAGCCGACGCAGGCGAGAACCCGTCAGTTCCTGCGCCGGATCATCGAGGCCGGCCGCCTCTGAGGCCGGCCGCCTCTGCAGCCGACCCACACCGGAAGCCGGCCGACGCCGAGCACCCGCCGACGCCTGCCGGGGACGCCGTCAGCCGCCGAAGCCGACCCGCTGCGCGTTGCCGGCGGCCACGGTCCGGACGGCAAGCGCCGCGTCGAGCGCCGCCACGGTCGCCGCCCAGCCCTTGTCCTCGGCCGAGCCGGGCAGCCCGGCCCGGTCCCGGGCCTGCTCGATGGTCTCCACGGTGAGCACTCCGTGCGCCACCGGCTTACCCTCGTCCAGCGCCACCCGGGTCAGCCCGTCGGTGACCGACCGGCACACGTAGTCGAAGTGGGCGGTGGCGCCCCGCACGACCACGCCGAGCGCGACCACCACGTCGCAGCGGCGCGCGAGGGCCTGGGCGACGACCGGCAGCTCGACGGAGCCGGCGACGCGCGCCACCACGGACCGCGCACCGCACGCCTCGGCGGCGGCGACCGCGCGCTCCAGCATGTGGTCGGTCAGGTCGCCGTGCCAGCGCGCGGCCACCACCCCGACGGTCAGCCCCATGGCGTCGACCGCCTCGACTCCCGGCTCGCCGAAACCCGCCATCGTCATGCTCCGATCTCGTCGTCGGCGACCGGACGCCCCAGCGGCGCCTCGGACACCTCGTCCAACTCGTCCAGCAGGTGACCCATCCGGTCCCGCTTGGTGCGCAGGTAGCGCAGGTTCTCCGGGTGCGCGCCGGCAGGCAGGCTCTCACGGCCGGTGATGGTGAGCCCGTAGCCCTCCAGCCCGGCCCGCTTGGCCGGGTTGTTGGTCAGCAGCCGCATCGAGCGCACTCCGAGGTCGTAGAGGATCTGCGCGCCGGTGCCGTAGTCGCGGGCGTCGGCCGGCAGGCCCAGGTCGAGGTTGGCGTCCACGGTGTCGCGACCCTGGTCCTGCAACTGGTACGCCTGCAGCTTGTGCAGCAGGCCGATGCCGCGTCCCTCGTGCCCGCGGACGTAGAGCACCACCCCCCGGCCCTCGTGGGCGACCCGGGCCAGCGCGGCGTCCAGTTGTGGCCCGCAGTCGCAGCGCAGCGAGCCGAACACATCACCGGTCAGGCACTCGGAGTGGACCCGGACCAGGACGTCCTGACCGTCGCCGAGGTCACCGAGCACCATGGCGACGTGCTCGGCCGGGTCGTGCTCGGCGCGGTAGCCGAGCGCCCGGAACACCCCGTGCCGCGTCGGCATCCGGGCGTCGGCGACCAACTCGACCTGCTTCTCCGTACGCCGCCGGTGGGCGATCAGGTCAGCGATGGTGATCAGCGTGAGACCGTGCTCGGCGGCGAACTTCTCCAGTTCCGGCAGCCGCATCATGGTGCCGTCGTCGTTGATCAGCTCGCAGAGCACGCCCGCCGGGCGCAGCCCGGCGAGCCGGGTCAGGTCGATCGCCGCCTCGGTGTGCCCGGGTCGGCGCAGCACCCCGCCCTCGCGGGCGCGCAGCGGCACCACGTGCCCGGGCCGGGCCAGGTCGGTCGGATCGGTGTCGGCTGCCGCGAGCAGACGGATGGTGTGCGCGCGGTCGGCCGCGGAGATGCCCGTGCTGATCCCCTCCCGGGCGTCCACGGTCACCGTGTACGCGGTGCCCCGCCGGTCCTGATTGGTGTGGTGCATCGGCGGCAGGTCGAGCCGGTCGGCCTCGCTCTCGGTCAGCGACACGCAGACGTACCCGGACGTGTAGCGCACCATGAACGCCAGCAGCTCCGGCGTGGCCAGCTCGGCCGCGAAGATCAGGTCGCCCTCGTTCTCCCGGTCGGCGTCGTCGACCACGACGACCGGCCGCCCGGCCGCGATCTCGGCGATCGCCTCGTCGATATCCCCAAAGCTGGTCACGCGACGGCCTCCGTGTAGGTGGGCGGGAGTGCGGCGGCCGGGCGGGTGGCGCGCGAGGTGCGCCACCAGGCGGCGAAGCCCCAGGCGCAGAAGGCGCCGTAGACCAGGTACATGGCCGCCGACGGGTAGAACCCGCCGCGCAGCAGCAGCGGCACGCCGACCGCGTCGACCGCGATCCACACCAGCCAGAACTCGACCCAGCCGCGGGCCATGCCGTAGGTGGCCAGCAGGCTGCCGGTGAGGATCCAGGCGTCGGCCAGCGGACCCCAGGAGCCCAGCGCCTTGAGCACCGGGTACGCGGCGGCGGTGCCGACCACCGCGGCCAGCAGCAGCATCAGCCGCTCCCGGCCGGTGGCCCAGCGCGGCAGCACCGCGGCGTGGCCCGCGTCGGTGCGGCTGTTACGTCGCCACCGCCACCAGCCGTAGACGCTGACGGCGAAGAAGAACACCTGCCGGCCGGCCTGTCCGTACAGGTCGTGAGCCTGCGGCGTGGCGAACACCCCGCCGAGGAAGACGGTGAACAGCAGCGCGTTGCCGATCATGCCGACCGGCCACGCCCAGACCAGCCGGCGCAGCCCGAGCAGCGCGGAGACCAGCCCGAACACGTTGCCGACGATCTCCCGGACCAGCACCGGCGAGCCGGCGATCTGCACCTGCGCGTCGAGCAGCCAACCGACGGCGCCCATCAGGCCACCCCGCCCGTGCTCGGATCCACCGGAGAGGCGTCGGCGAGGCGGGCGCCGAGCAGCCGCTCGACGTACTTGGCGACCACGTCGACCTCCAGGTTGACCGGGTCGCCGACGCCCTTCGCGCCGAGCGTGGTCAGCTTCAGCGTGGTCGGGATCAGCCCGACGGCGAACTCGTCCGCGCCCACCTCCGCCACTGTCAGCGACACGCCGTCGATGGTGATCGAGCCCTTCTCCACCACGTACCGGGCCAGGGCGGCGGGCAGCCGGAACCGCACCGTCTCCCACTGCTCGGCCGGTTCCCGGGAGATCAGTTCGCCGACGCCGTCGACGTGGCCCTGCACGAGGTGACCGCCGAGGCGGCTGCCCAGCGCGGCGGCCCGCTCCAGGTTGACCGGGTCGCCGGGGCGCAGCGCGCCCAGCGCGGAGCGGCGCAGGGTCTCGCCCATGACGTCGGCGGTGAAGACTCCGTCGGCCGCGTCCACCACGGTCAGGCAGACGCCGTTGACGGCGATGGAGTCGCCGTGGCGGGCGTCCGAGGTGACCAACGGGCCGCGTACGGCGACAAGCGCCGAATCGCCCGCCGTGGCCGTGACCCGGACGATCTCCCCCAACTCCTCGACAATGCCGGTGAACATGTCAGCCCTCCCTTTTGCGGGGCAAAGCGGTGATCCGGAGATCCGGACCGACCTGCGTAACGTCGACGAACTCCAGATCGATGGCCTCGGCGATGGTCGTCACTCCCGCGTCGACGAGGGCGGTGGGGCCGGCGCCGAGCAGCCGCGGCGCGACGTACCCGACGATCTTGTCGACCAGGCCGGCGGCCAGGAACGCGCCGGCCAGCCGGGGGCCGCCCTCCAGCAGCACGGCGCGGACCCCGCGCTTGTGCAGCGCCGCGAGCAGCGCCGGCAGGTCCACCCGGCCGTCCGGGTCGGCGCCCACCTCCGCGGCGGTCGCGATCCACGTCCGCGCGGCGCCGTCGCGGACCCGGGCGTCAGCCGGGGTACGCCCCGAGCTGTCCACCACCACCCGCAGCGGCTGCCGGATGGCCAGGCTGCCGTCGCGCAGGTTCCGGGCGGTCAACCGGGGATCGTCGGCGAGCACGGTGCCCACCCCGGCGACGACCGCGTCGACGGTGCCGCGCAGCGCGTGCACGTCGATCCGGGCCGCCTCCGAGGTGATCCACATGCTGGTGCCGTCCGCGGCGGCGGACCGACCGTCGACGGTGGCGGCGTACTTCCAGATGACGTACGGCCAGCCCCGGCGCATCGAGGTCAACCACGCGACGTTGCCGGCCTCGGCCTCGTCGCCGCGTACCCCCAGATCGACCTGGACCCCGGCGGAGCGCAACGTGGCGGCGCCGCCGGAGGCCACCGGGTTCGGGTCGGGGACGGCGATGACCACGCGGGACACCCCGGCCTGGACGAGCGCGGTGCTGCAGGGGCCGGTGCGGCCGGTGTGGTCGCAGGGTTCCAGGGTGACGACTGCGGTGCCGCCTTCGGCGCGTGGCCCGGCCTGGGCGAGCGCGACGATCTCGGCGTGCGGCCCGCCTGCGTACGCGTGGAAGCCCTCCCCCACGACCTCGCCGTCGGCGTCGAGCAGCACGCACCCGACCACCGGGTTGGGGCTGGTGGTGCCCAGCCCGCGCGCCGCCAGCTCGATCGCACGCCGCATCGCCTCATCGACGGAGACGCTGGCCATCGCCCTGTCCTGCCCTCTCACTCGCCGGTGCGCGCGCGGGCGGTCAGGGAGGCGGCATGGGCCGCGGGCAGGCGGCGGCGGATTCCGGGTACGGCACAGCCGACCCGGATGGGCGGCACGGCACGCTGACGCCAGCGGCCGGCTCGAACCCGTCCGTCCCGCGCGCTGTCTCCCATCCGGACTGTCTGGGCGCGGACGAACCGCACCCAACCGTCGGCCCCGGATTTTCACCAGGTCCACCGGCCGGCCGAAGCCGTCCGGGTCGCGGGCTGACCACGGTTGGACCGTGGATCACCGCCGGTTCGGAATTTCACCGAGTCCCGCCAGCGCGTGGTGGGTACCTCGCAGTCTTACACGCTTCTGAGGCTCCGACACCTCCTAGGCGAGCTACTTCACAGCGGGGTCACGCGTCAGGTGACGCCGCGCCGCCGGTCCACCGCCACGTACGACCCCGGCTGGCTCTTCGCGACCGTCTTCATCTCCGAGGCCACCGCGATCGCCTCGAGCGGGTCGGTGAACCGCTTGCCGGCGTCGGAGAGGGAGACGCCGATGGACAGTGTGACCAGGGCGGCCCTGCGGATGGTGCCGCGCCGGTCCTTCAACTCGACGAATCCGCGCTCGCGGTCGGTCGGGTCGTAGAGCGTGTCGGCGGCCTTCTCGAAGTCGACCACCGCGCCGGAGGTCAGCGGGCGGACCTGGTCCGGCGCGCAGACGATGACGAAGTCGTCGCCGCCGACGTGACCGAGGAAGGCCGGCGGCAGACCCACCGCCACCACGGCCCGGTGCAGGCTGCGGGCCAGCGCGGAGATGAAGTCGTCGCCCCGCACGAAGCCGTACCTGTCGTTGACGCTCTTGAACCGGTCGATGTCGATGTAGCCGACCGCGTAGTCCACCCCGTGCCGGACCCGGTCGCTGATCTCCCGACGGATCCGGCTGTTGCCGGGCAGCCCGGTCAGCGGGGAGACCTCCCGGAACTCCTTGTTGCGCCGCAGCGTCGAGGAGACCCGGGCCACCAGTTCGGCGGTGTCGAACGGCTTGACCAGGTAGTCGTCGGCGCCGGCACTGAGGCCGTGGACCTTGTCCACGGTCATCCCCTTCGCCGTCAACATGATCACCGGCAGGGCGGAGGTCATCGGGTCGGCGCGCAGCCGTCGGGTCAGCTCCAGACCGTCGACGCGGGGCATCATGAGGTCGACCACCGCCAGGTCCGGCCGCTGCCGCTCGATGACCTCCAGGGCCTCCTGGCCGTCACTGGCGTGGATCACCTCGAAGCCGTGCAGCCGCAGGTTGAACTCGACGAAGCGGGCGATGTCCTCGTCGTCGTCGACGACGAGGATGATGTCCTTGCGGTCGCCCTCGGGCTCCACCTCAGGCCCCGGGCGCCGCGCGCTCCGCCAGCGCCCGCAGGTGCCGGACCGCCTCCGCCGGGTCGGCCGCGCCGTAGACGGCGGTCCCGGCCACGAACGCGTCGGCCCCGGCCGCGGCCGCCTGCTCGATGGTGTCGGCGGCGATCCCACCGTCCACCTCGATGCGCAGCTCCAGGTGGCCGGCGTGGACGTGCCGGCGGGCGGCGCGGACCTTGTCCAGCATCTGCGGAATGAACCGCTGCCCGCCGAAACCCGCCTTGATCGTCATGATCAGCAGGGTGTCGAAGCTGGGCAACAGCTCCAGGTACGGCTCGATTGGCGTGTCCCGGTCGATGGCCAGCCCGGCCTTCGCGCCTGCCGAGCGCAGGTCCTTCGCGAGCGCCACCGGGTCGTCGGCCGCCTCGGCGTGGAACGTGACGTTGTACGCCCCGGCGTCGGCGTACCCGGGGGCCCACCGACGCGGGTCGTCGATCATCAGGTGCACGTCGAACGGCATCGCGGTGGCGGCGCGCAGGCTCTGCACCACGGGCAGACCGATGGTCAGGTTGGGCACGAAATGGTTGTCCATCACGTCCACGTGCAACCAGTCCGCGGCGTCCTCGACGGCACGGACCTCTTCGGCGAGGCGGGCGAAATCGGCGGCCAGGATGCTCGGCGCGACGATCGGCGGCGGTACGGTCACGGGGCCAGTGTACGAACGTCGCCACCCGCCGACCGCAGCACGGCACCAACTCCGACACGCTGTGACCCAGCAGTGACCAGTAGTGCAGAATGAGCCGGTCCGGGCCCTCGATTCCGGACGAACAGACATCAGTGGCTGGCCGATCGACCCAAACGCGACGACACTCCAAGCGGGACGGTGCCGTAGGCTGCACGCCCGCCGGGGTCGCGCCGCGGGGCGCGGTGACCGGTCGCCAGCTCCCGGGAGGGCGGACGATGCGACGGTGGCTTCCAGCGCTGGCGCTGGTCGGCATCACGATGATGCTGCTGGCCGGCTGTGGGCCGGCGCGAGGCGCGGACGGTGATCTCACCGACGACTGGCCGGAGCTGCGGGTTCCGAAGCCGTTCACACCCGCCACCGACACCTGCCTGCCCCGGATCACCTCGATCGTGCAGGCCAGCACCTACGAGACAGTGGACTGCGCCCGTAGCCACCTCGCCGAGGCGATCCACGTCGGCACGTTCACCGGCGCGGCCGCGCGGGCCGGCGCCCGCCCCGGGCCCGGCTCGACCGCGCTGCGCGCGGCACGCTCCGAGTGTGACCAGCGGGCCCGGGAGGTGCTCGGCGGCGACTGGCACACGGCCCGGCTCACCCTGACGCTGTCGCTGCCCTCCGGGCCGGCCTGGACCGGCGGCGCCCGCTGGTTCCGCTGCGACCTCAGCGAGACCGGCAGCATCGACAACACCCGGCCGGTGAACCGCGTCGGCAGCCTGCGCGGCGCGTTGATCGGCAACACCCCGCTGACCCACGGCTGTTTCGACCCCAAGCTGATCGGCGACAACCTCAACTACATGGCCCCGGTGCTGTGCACCGAGCCGCACCGCGCCGAGTTCGTCGGGGTCTACGAGGAACGGGACATGAGCTGGGGCGAGTTCACCCGCGCGGGCGAGCAGGCGCACCGGCGGTGCATGACGTTGATCGCCGCGTACGCGGCCGTGCCGAACAACAGCGACCTGCCGTACCGGGCCGGGTCCATCTACTACCCACCGTCGCAGCGGGAGTGGGAGGAGGGCGACCGTGGGGTGCGCTGTTTCCTGTGGAGCGACGACCGCAAACTCACCCGTTCGATGCGCGGCGCCGGCCCCGAGGGACTGCCCGCGATCTGAGTCACGGTGCCGTATGCTGCTGCGCCGTGACGGTACCGGCCGGCTGGGGTCGATCGGAGGTCACCGGCGGCGGGAGGTTCGGAGATGCGACGGTGGTTGACGGCGATTGCCGGGGGCGCGGCGGTGGCCCTGGCGCTCTCCGGCTGTGGCGCACCCGCCGGAGTCGACACTGACCTGGTCGACGACTGGCCGGCGCCGGTGGCGGCGCAGCAGTTCGTCCCCACCGCGGGTGTCTGCCACCACTCCTACCAGCAGGTCGGCTTCCTGAGCGGCTACAACCCGATGGAGTGCGGCGAGTCGCACCGGGTGGAGACCCTCCACGTCGGCACGCTCACCGGCCCCGGCGCGGAGCGCGGCACACCCCCGCCGCCCGGCTCGGAGGGCATGCGGGCCGCGCAGGCCGGCTGCCAGACGGAGGTCAACAAGGCGGTCGGCGCCGACTGGCGCTCCGGGCGCCTCGGGCTGGCCGTCGTGCTGCCCTCGCCTGCCGCCTGGGCCGGCGGGGCCCGCTGGTTCCGCTGCGACGTCACCGAGATCACCAGCATCGACGACACCGCCGTCGACCTGCGCACCGGCAGCCTGCGGGGCGCGCTGACCGGCGCGGCGCCGCTGGCGTACCGCTGCTTCAACCCCAAGCTGAACAAGGACAAGATCGAGGAGATGGTGGCGGTGTCCTGCACCGCCAAGCACCACGCCGAGTTCGTCGGGATCTGGCAGGCGCCGGACATCAGCTACGCGGAGTTCAACCGCACCACCAAGCGCACCCACCGGGCGTGCCAGTCGGTAACCGCCAGGTACGCCAAGGTGCCGGACAACTCCCAGCTCGACTTCCGCGCCGGAACGATCTACTACCAGCCGTACGAGCAGGAGTGGCGCAACGGCAACCGCGGCGTGCAGTGCTTCCTGTGGATCAGCGACCGGAACCTGACCCGTTCGATGCGCAACGCCGGCACCAAGGGCCTCCCGGTCACCTGACCCCAGCCCACAACACCGCACCCAGCCGAGCCGGCCGGGTGCGGTGTCACATTCAGCCCCCTGAGCGGGACTGCTGTCAGCCCTTGCGCAGGACGGCTGTCAGCCCTTGCGCAGGACGGCGAGGAACATCGCGTCCGTGCCGTGGCGGTGCGGCCAGAGCTGCACGGTGGGACCGTCGCCCAGGCCCGGCATGCCGGCCGGCAGCAGCGGTCGGGCGTCGACGAAGTCCACCGACACCCCGCTGCGGCGGGCGGCCTCGGTGACCGTCACGTGCGTCTCCACCGTGTGCGGCGAGCAGGTGACGTAGGCGACCAGCCCGCCCGGCCGGACCGCCCGCAGCGCCGCGCCCAGCAACTCCCGCTGCAACCGGGTCAACGGCGGCAGGTCGGAGGGCTGGCGACGCCAACGCGACTCGGGCCGGCGACGCAGCGAGCCCAGCCCGGTGCACGGGGCGTCCACCAGCACCCGGTCGAAGTGGCCCTCCGGCAGCTTCGGGTCCGCGCCGACCTCACGACCGTCCATGGCCAGCACGGCAACCGGCAGGCCCCGGGTCGCCTGGGACACCAGCCGGGCCCGGTGCTCGGCCACCTCGACGGCCGTCAGGCGGGCACCGCGCTGCGCGGCCAACGCGCCGAGCAGGCCGGCCTTGCCGCCCGGACCGGCGCACAGGTCCAGCCAGCGCCCGTCCGGGCCGTCCAGCGGCGCGTCGGCGAGCGCGGCGGCCACGAGTTGGGAGCCCTCGTCCTGGACGTGGGCACGACCGTCGACCACCGCCGGCACGTCGCCGGGCGCGCCGCCGGGCAGATAGACGGCGTACGGCGAGAAGGCGCCGGGCGCGCCGCCGACCTGGTCGGCCAGCTCGATCGGATCGATGAGGCCGGGTCGGGCGCACAGGTGCACCGGGGGCCGCTCATTGTCCTCGATCAGGAGCCTGGCGGTCTCGCCCAGGTCGCCGTCGAGCGCCTCGGAGAAGGCCCGCACGATCCACTGCGGGTGGCTGTACGCCAGCGCCAGGTGCCCGACCGGATCGGTCTCGATCGGCGGGGCGAGCTTGGCCACCCAACCGTCGATGTCGCGGGTGGACACCTCACGCAGCACCGCGTTGGCGAACCCGGCGGCGCCCGGCGCGACCGAGCGGACCAGGTCCACGGTCGACGACACGGCCGCGTGCGGAGGCACCCGGGTGTGCAGCAGCTGGTACGCCCCGATCCGCAGCGCGTCGCGCGCCGGTGGGTCGATGCGGTCCACGTCCCGCCCGGCCGCGTCGCTGAGGATCGCGTCGAGCGTGCCGAGGTGGCGCAGGGTGCCGTAGGTCAGCTCGGTGGCGAAGGCGGCGTCGCGGCCGTACAGCCCCTCCTCGCGCAGGATGATGGGCAGCACCAGGTTGGCGAAGGCGTCGTCGCGGTGCACGGCGGCCACCGCCTCGTACGCCGCGCGTCGTGGCCGGTCCAGGGGCGGCCGGGCCGGCCGGCGGTCGCCACCGCGCCCGGCGGACGAACCGCCGCGGAACGGACGCGTGCCCTCCGGGGCCGTCACGCGAGGGCCTCGCCGGCGCTGACACGGATGCCGCGCGCCCAGTCGGTGGCCGCCATGGCGCGCTTGCCCGCGGCGCGGACCTCGCCGAGACGCACCGGCACGGTCGCCGTGCCGGCCAGCACCCGCGTCTTCTCCACCAGCAGCTCCCCCGGTTTCAGGTCCGGGCCGTCGGGCACCGGTGCGACCGCGCCGAGCTTCACCCGCTCGTCCCGGAAGGTCGTCCACGCGCCGGGGGCCGGGGTGCAGGCGCGGATCCGCCGGTCCACGGCGAAGGCCGGGTCGCCCCAGCGCACCCGGGCGTCCTCCACTGTCAGCTTCGGCGCGAGCGACACCCCGTCGGCGGGCTGCGGCTCGGCCCGGGCGGTGCCGTCGGCGATCGCGTCGAGCACCGCCACCAGCAGACCGGCGCCGGAGTCGGCGAGCCGCTCCAGCAGGTCGCCGGAGGTGTCGCCGGGGCGGATCTCGTCGGTCAGGGTGCCGAACACGGGGCCGGTGTCCAGGCCCTGCTCCAGGTGGAAGACGCTGGCGCCGGTCAGTTCGTCGCCGTGCAGCACCGCGTGCTGCACCGGCGCGGCGCCCCGCCAGGCGGGCAGCAGCGAGAAGTGCAGATTGATCCAGCCGTACCGGGGGATCTCCAGCGCCGCCGGCGGCACCAGCGCGCCATAGGCGACCACCGGCACGCAGTCCGGGGACAGCTCGCGCAGCCGGTCGAGGAACTCCGGGTCGCGGGGGCGGGCCGGCGTGAGCACCTCCACGCCGTGCTCGTCGGCCCACGCGCCGACCGGGGAACGGGACAGGCCACGCCCCCGCCCGGCGGGCGCGTCGGGTCGGGTGACCACGGCGACCAGCTCGTGCCGGGAGGCCGCGACGGCGGCCAGGGCGGGCACGGCCACCGCCGGCGTACCGGCGAAGATCACACGCATCCGGGTCACCGACCCAGGCCGAAGGGGCTGCCGCCGGCGTGCGGGTTGACCTTGACCACCGGCGGCGCGGCCGCGTCGTACCACTCGGCCTGACGGATGGCCTTCATGGCCTCCTTGCGACCGGCGGCGTCGAGCCGGTCCAGGAAGAGCACACCGTCGAGGTGGTCGGTCTCGTGCTGCACGCAGCGGGCCATCAGCCCGGTGCCGACGATCTGCAGCGGGTCGCCGTAGCCGTTGAAGCCCTTGGCGATGACGTTCTGCCGGCGCTTCGTGTCGAAATAGAGCCCGGGGATGGAGAGGCAGCCCTCGGGGCCGTCCTGCTCCTCCTCGTCGGGGAACTCCAGCACCGGGTTGACCAGGTGCCCGAGCACGTCGTCGACGTCGAAGGCGAACACCCGCAGGCTCACACCGAGCTGCGGCGCGGCCAGGCCGGCGCCGTTCTGCCCCCGCATCGTGTCCGTGAGGTCGGCGATGAGCCTACGCAGCTCAACGTCGAAGTCGACCACCGGATCGGCCGGCGTGCGCAGCACCGGATCCCCAAAAAGACGGATGGGCTGGACGGTCACGCGGGACGGCTCCTTCATCAGGCGGGCGAGCGGTGCCGTACCAGTCTACGGAGTGCCTCGAAGCGTCCCGGCCGGCGTACCTCGATCGGCCACCGCCGGTGTGCCCGGCGTCACTCGGCTCGGCCCCGGGTGGTCGGCGCACCGGCCAGCAGGGCGCGGACCCGCTCGCCGTCGGGGTGACCGAGGTCGTCGAGGATGCCCAGGGCACGGCGCCAGGTTCGTGCGGCGCCGGCCGGGTCCCCCGCCGCGTGCCGGCTCTCGCCGAGGCGGGAGAGGGTGTCCGCCTCGTCGTAGCGGTCGCTGATCCGGCGGTACAGCCGCAGCGCCCGCCCGTAGCAGCGGATCGCCTCCCGGTGGTCGCCCAGCCGGGCGTGGATGAAGCCCAGGCTGTCCCAGGTGTTCGCCTCACCGTGCCGGTCACCGGTCCGGCGCAGCAGCGCCAACGCCTGCTCGCAGTGCGCGAGCGCCGGACGGTACTGGCCGAGCTGCGCGTGCGCCCAACCCACCGCGTTGCGGGCGCTGGCCTCCCCGGCCAGATGGCCGGCGTCCCGGTAGAGGGCGAGAGCCCTCCGCACGTGGTCAAGCGCCTCGGTGTACCGGCCGAGGCCGTCGAGCATCGCGCCGAACGCCCGGTGGGTACGCGCCTGCCCGGTGTGGTCGCCCAGCGCCCCGAAGAGCGCCAGGGCCTGCCGGTAGTTGGTCGCCGCCTCGTCCACCCGGCCCAGCCGGGACAGCACCCGGGCGAGGTCACGGTGGGCGTTCGCCTGCCCGAGCCGGTCCCCCGCCCGCCGCGCCCCGGCCAGGGCGGTTCGCTGGGCGACGGCCAGGTCCGGCCACCGTCCCCGGCGTTGCAGGAAGTCCACAAGCGTCCACGCGAGCTGCCAGGCGTGGCCGTCGAACCCGGCACGTTTCGCGTGCGCGACCGCGGCCAGCAGCACCGGGTACTCGACGGTGAACCAGGCGAGCGCCTGCGCGTGGTCGGTGATCACCTCGGGCGTCACACCCGGTGGGGCCGCCGCCAGGGTGACCGGATCCCGGCCCGGCTGCAGCAGCAGCGCGGCCGCGTGCGCGGTGTGCAGGTAGTGGTCCAGCCCACGCCGGATCGCGGCCCGCCGGACCTCGGCCGGATCGAGTCGTTCGGCCTGCTCGGCGGCGTACGCCCGGAGCAGGTCGTGCGCGCCGAACCGGCCGGGGGCGTGCTCGGTCACGAGGTGCGCGTGGGCCAGCTCCGCCAACAGTCGCGGCACCTGCTCCCGGGGCAGCCCGGCCAGGCTGGCCGCCGCGGCGACCCCGATGTCCGGGCCGGGATGGCAGCCGAACAGCCGGAACAGCTGTGCCGCCGCGGGCGTGAGGCTCCGGTACGACCACGAGAAGACGGCCTGCACGTCGGTGCCGGAGTCGCCGGCGTCGAACGAGTCCAGTGGGCGCGGCGCTCCGCGCAGCTCGGCGGCGAGGGTGGCCAGGGGGAACTCGGGATTCGCCGCACTCCGCGCGGCGAGAACCGCCAGAGCCAGCGGCAGCCGCGCGCACCGCTCGATCATCTCGTCCACGGCCTGCGGCTCGACCGCCAGCCGGTCCGCGCCGAGCCGCCGGGCCAACAACTGCCAGGCCTCGGCGGCGCTGAGCAGGTCCACGCCGACCGGCCGGGCGCCCTCGGCGGCGACCAGACCGGCCAGCCGGTTACGGCTGGTGACCACGACCAGGCAGGTCGGACTGCCGGCCAGCAGCGGCCGGACCTGGTCGGCGTCGCGGGCGTTGTCCAGCAGCACCAGCATCCGGCGACCGGCGAGCAGGCTGCGATAGAGACCCACCTGCGCGGGCAGGTGGGTGGGGATCCGTTCGGGCGGCACCTCCAGGGCTTCCAGGAAGCCGCGGACGGCCTCGACGGCCGTCACCACCGTTCCGGTGGAGTCGAATCCGCGCAGGTCGACGTAGAGCTGGCCGTCCGGGAACCGGTCAGCGACGCGGTGCGCCCAGTGCACCGCGAGCGTCGTCTTGCCCACCCCGGCCGTGCCGGACAGCGTCACCACGGTGGCCGGCGCCCGGCCGCCCGCGCCTGAGGTGTCCGGGCCGGCGGAGGCGGCATCGAGCTGGGCGAGCTGGGCGGCACGTCCGACGAATCCGGGCAGCGCCGGGGGTAGTTGGCGGGGCACGGGGAAGCGGGTCGGGGCCGTGGCGGCCCGGGCGCCGCCGCTCCTGGCCCGTACGGCCCCGGCGGCCGCCCGACCGGTGGCCGGGTGGTCGCGGGTCGGGCGTCGACGTCGCTCCTCGATCCGGTCCCGCGCGGTGGCCAGCACTCCCTGCTCGGAGGGGGTCGCCCCGAGCAGCCGGATGAGCGCGTCGAACCGTTCCGGCGGGGGCAGGATGTTGCCGGCGAAGTACTCCCCGATGATGCCGCGTGACCAGCCGGTCTTCGCCGCCAGCTGCCGGTACGTCAGCCGGGTCTCGCCCTGCTGCCGGGCCTCGCGGCGGCGCAGCTGGCGCAGCAGGCCGGCCAGCTCCGGCAGGGTCTGCGCCTCGACGCCACCGCGGGCAACGTCGCACTCCGCTGGTGGCCCCTGCGGTGCGCGACGAACGCCGGACGGTACCCGTTGGTCGGACATGCGGCCCCCACCCCCTACCGGTCACCCGGCCGCCCCGGGTGCCGACACGGGCAGGTTAGTTGCGGTCACGCACCGCTAGATAGGAGGCGGCCGATGTCTGACAGTTCACATCGGACCTTTCCCGCGTCCGGCGGTGTCCGACGGTGTCCAGTCCCGTCCAGGATCGCCGTGCTGAGCCGACGTCTCGTGCCACCGTCTCGGTGCGGGTTCGGCCCGCGCCACGAAACCCTGGGGAAGGGGTACCAGATGATCCGTCCACACCCGACCGCCCGACGGTCCACGACGATGCTGCGTCGCATCGCCGTCACCGCGTGCGGCCTCACGCTGCTCGTCGCGGGCGTGAGTGCCGCACCGGCGACTGCCGCGCCGGGGGGCAAGGCCACCACCACCGGATCGTTCGTCGACAGCGCGCCGGTGCCCGGCGGCTTCGCCTCCTGGTCCGAGCTGCTCCGGTTGCAGCAGCGGATGAACACCGCCGCCGCGCAGATCACGAACGCGGCGCAGCGCAGCGCGAACTCCGGCTTCGCCGGTGTCGTCGCCGATCCCACCACCCGCCACCTCCAGGTCTACTGGAAGGGCGAGGCGCCGGCGCGCCTGGTCGCCAACGCCCGGGCCACAGTCGCGACGACGGTGCTGCCCGCCGCGTACTCGCAGCGGGAGCTGATGGTCGCGGCGGACCGGTTGCGGGCCACGGCCGGCGACAAGATCACCACGGTGGGGCCGCGCGCCGACGGCGCCGGCCTGCTCGTCGGTACGCAGAGCGGACTGCTCGGCGCGTCGACTCTCGCCGGCGTGCCGGTGACGGTGCAGACAGGTGTCGCCGCCGCGCCCGCGACCAGGTGGGACGACTCGCCGCCGTGGTGGGGTGGCGCCGCGTGGCGTAACACCGCCAACGGCGGTGGCTGCTCGACAGGCTTCGGGGTCTACCAGGGCGGGGTGACGCGGGTGCTCTCCGCCGCGCACTGCGCCAACCTCGGCGTCCTCGCCACCGACCCGACCGGGCAGACGATCGGCACGGTCAGCACCCGCAACGTCAGCAGCGACACCCTGCTCATCGCGGGCAGCGGGGGCGGCCGGGTCTTCAACAACAGCACCGACGCCGTCGGCGCGGTGGTCAGCGAGTTCAGCAACCAGGTGATCGGCGCACAGGCCAGCCAGGTCGGCAACTGGGTGTGCACCTCCGGCGCGTACTCCGGCACCCGGTGCTCGATCCAGGTGAAGGCCCGCAACCTGTGCATCAACGTGCGGAACTTCGGCACGGTCTGCGGTCAGGTCCAGGCCGAGAACACCCTCCACACCAACGCCATCGGCCAGGGTGACAGCGGCGGCCCGGTGGAGATCGTGAACGCGGCGAACACCCTCCAGGTCTGGGCGACCGGGACCAACACCGCCATCGACGACACCAACACCGCGACGACGTGTACCGGCTACGTTCCCACCGGCCGGGTGTGCGCCTGGCGGATCTACTACGAGGACATCTTCTCCGGCATGGCCGGCGTCGGTGCCTCCGGCGTGGTCCTGGGCTGACGCCTACCGGCGAACAATCGTACGGCCCTGGGGCCGGGCCGGCGCGCATCCCGCGTGCCGGTCCGGCTCCGCGCTGGGCTCAGGCGCCGACGCCCCGGTCCGCGGCGAGCACGGCGTCGCCGCCGAGCAGCGCCGGCTCGGGCAGCGGCAGCTGGATCTTGTGGGCGGCCTCCCAGTCGTAGACCAGGCCGGGGCGCACCTGCGCGGCGAAGTAGTCCACGGCGCTCATCCCGCCCACCACCGGCTCGTCGACCTCCGCGACCAACTCGGCGGGGACCAGGGAGAAGCCGTTCTGCACGGCGGCGCTGAGCCGACGGTGACCGTCGACGACGAAGAAGTACTCGCCGGTGAAGCCGATCTTGAGCGGCTCCAGGGACTCGTCGCCGGCCTCGGCCACGTCGCCGACGAACTCGCTGTCCCACAGCCCGCGCAGGGTCGCGATGTCCTCGGTCGGGTAGACGCGCGCCGGGTCGAGCAGCAGCAGCGGCCGGCCGTCGCGCAGCACGTCCGCGCCGAGCGTGCCCTCGTACGCGGCGATGATGTGCTCGACCACCTCGTCGGCGGAGGCCCGGGTGGTGTCGCAGATCAGGTCATAGTTGCGCAAACGCGCCTTGTCCACCCCGTAGCGGACGATGAACCGGCTGCGCTCGCTCTCGCTGCGCTCGCGGAGCTTGGCCTTGGCCTCCTGGAGGGAGGCGTAGCTCTCCGCCGGGCCGGACGGTCGGGCCAGCACCCGGCGCGCCGCCTCACCCGGCTCGGTGATCATGTGCACCTTGAGCGCGTCGGTGAAGAAGTGCCACGCCAGCCGCGAATCCATGATCAGGTGCTCGCCGGAGGCGGCGATGTCGCGCTGGAGCTGGTCGACGTAACCGTCGACGGCCTGGTCCAGCTCGGCGTGCAGATTGAGCTGCAGGGCTGTCATCTGCCGCTGCTGCGCCATCTCCCGGTAGAGGTCACCCACGCTGACCCGGCGCATACCGAGTCGCTTGGCGATCTCCACCGACACGGTGCTCTTGCCGCTGCCGAGGTCGCCGTTGAAGACGATCGATTGTCGAACGGTCACGACTGGTCCACCCCTGATAACCGGCTTCCTGACATCATCGACATCGCGTCCGACCGACGCGTTCCCGGCCCGCCCTTCCGCGGCGGTGCCGTGACCTGGGGCCGTCGTACGCCCGAGCATGACGGGCGATGCTACCACCTCGACGCCACCGCTTTGCCGGACGCGGTGTGCGGGCAGGTGCGCCAGGCCGGGCTCCACAACCGGAAAAACGGTCAGAACAGGCTCAGCGGATCGACCTGGAGACGAACCGGATCGGCGGCCTTGCGGGCGGCGCGCAGCCCGGCGGCAGAGTGCAGGGCCTCGGCGAGCGCGGCGGCCCGTGCCCGGGGCACCCGGACCAGCATCCGCTCCCGCCCCTCGTCGGCCGGCACCGGTCCGAGCACCTCGGCGTCGCCGGGCAGCCGGGCCGCGGCGAGCAGGTCGGCAACCGCCTCGGCCGGGCCGGTGACGCTTGCCATCCGTACCGCAGGCGGGAAGCCCAGCTCGCGGCGCTCGGCCAGTTCCCGGCCCGCGAACCAGGCGGCATCCCAGCGCAGCAGCGCCTGCACCGGCGCGAGCGCGCCGTCGGCGACCACCACCACCCGGCCGGCAGGCGCCGGGCGGGCCAGCGCCGCGGCGGCCAGCCACCGACGCAGCGCCTCCTCGCCGGCCCGCAGGTCGGCCCGGGTCAGCAGGGCCCAGGAGTCGAGCAGCAGCACCGCGCCGTAGCCACCCTCGGCGGCCGGCTCGGCGCCGGGGGTGGCGACGACCAGAGCGGCCCCGCCGGGCACGTCGGTAAGCACCTCCTCCCGTCCCGAGGTCCGCACCGGCACGTCGGGAAAGGCCCGGCCCAGCTCCTCGGCGGTACGCCGGGCACCGGTGACCGCGGCCCGCAGCCGCCGCCCGCCGCACTCGGGGCAGGCGTACGCGGCGGCGACCCGGGCGCACCACCGGCAGGCGGGGGTGCCGCCGGCCGACGGCAGCGCGAGCGGGCCGGCGCAGTGCGCGCAGCGGGCCGGGGTACGGCAGTCGGCGCAGGAGACCGAGGGCAGGTAGCCGCGTCGGGGCACCTGCACGAGCACCGGCAGGTCCGCCCGCAGGGCGTCGCGGGCGGCCGTCCAGGCGAGGCTGGGCAGCCGGGCGGTGGCCGCACCGGGATCACGGGCGAGCTGCGGGTCGTCACCTGTCGGCGCGATGGCCGGTATCCGGGCCCGTACCGTCGCCCGGTCGGCGACCACCTCCCGGGCCCAGCCGGTCTCCAGCAGCAGCTGCGCCTCGGCCGTCCGGGCGTACCCGCCGATCAGCGCGCCGGCCTCGGCGAGCTGCGCCCGGGTGAGCAGCACGTCACGGGCGTGCGGATAGGGCGCCCGGGGATCGGAGTGCAGGTCGTCCCCGTCGTCGAAGACGGCGACGAGGCCGAGCCGGTTCACCGGGGCGAACATCGCGGCGCGGGTACCGATGACCACCGGCACCTGCCCGCGCCGGGCGGCGAGGAACGCCCGGTAGCGCCGGGCCGGCCCGAGGGCGGCGGAGAGGGTGACGTGCCGCCCCGGTCCCAGCACCCCGGTCAGCGCGGCGTCGAGACGGTCGAGGTCGCGGGCGTCGGCCACCACGACCACGGCGCCGCGCCCACCGGCGACGGTGGCGGCCACCGCGTCGGCGTAGCGGGCGGCCCAGTCCTCGCCCGGCAGCGCGGACCAGACCGCGCGGGGCGCCCGACCGTCGGTGAGCGCCCGCAGCAGCGCCGGCCCGGTCGGGTAGTCCCGCCACCCACGCGGGTCGACCGGCTCGCCGGCGGCCGACGGGTCGGCGGTGGACCCGTCGAGGTCGGCGGCGTCCGGTGGGACGGACTCGCCGGTGGCGTGGGGTTCCTTCTCGACCCGGGCGTGCCGGGGTGGCACGGCGAGCCGGAGCACGTCGGCGAGGTTGCCCGCGTACCGGTCCGCGACGGCCCGGGCCAGCCGGGCGATCTCGGGCGCCAGCACCGGCTCGGGCGAGACGACCTTCTCCAGGTAGGCGAGCCGGCCGGTGTGCCCGGAGTCGTCGGCTCGCGACAGCAACCACCCGTCGACGAGCTGTCCCGCGAAGCGCACCTTCACCCGGGTGCCGGGCACCGCCACGTCGTCCAGCTCGGCCGGTACCAGGTAGTCGAACGGGCGGTCCAGGTGCGCCAGTCCGACATCCACGCAGACGCGCGCGACCGGCGACCCGTCCGCGGGTCGCCGGTCGCTACGCCTGGTGGCGGTCAGGCTCCCGCGGCCGACTTGAGGTCGGCGGCCCGGTCGGTGCTCTCCCAGCTCAGGTCCGGCAGCTCCCGGCCGAAGTGGCCGTACGCTGCGGTCTGCTGGTAGATCGGTCGGAGCAGGTTGAGGTCCCGGATGATCGCGGCCGGGCGCAGGTCGAACACCTCGCCGACGGCCTTCTCGATCGAGGCCACCGGCACGGTCTCGGTGCCGAACGTCTCGATGAACAGGCTCACCGGGTGCGCCTTGCCGATGGCGTAGGCGACCTGCGCCTCGCACCGCTCGGCCAGGCCGGCGGCGACGACGTTCTTGGCCACCCAGCGCATCGCGTACGCGGCCGAGCGGTCCACCTTGGACGGATCCTTGCCGGAGAACGCGCCGCCGCCGTGGCGGGCGTACCCGCCGTAGGTGTCGACGATGATCTTGCGGCCGGTCAGGCCCGCGTCACCCATCGGGCCGCCGATCTCGAACCGGCCGGTCGGGTTGACAAGCAGCCGGTAGCCGTCGGTGTCCAGACCGAGGCTCTCCAGCTCGGGAGCGATGACGGAGTCACGCACGTCCGGGGTGAGCAGCGACTCCAGCGAGATGTCCGCGGCGTGCTGGCTGGACACCACAACCGTGTTCAGGCGGACCGGGCGCAGCCCCTCGTACTCGATGGTGACCTGGGTCTTGCCGTCCGGACGCAGGTACGGGATGGTGCCGTCCTTGCGCACCGCGGCGAGGCGGCGGGCCAGCCGGTGGGCGAGCGCGATCGGCAGCGGCATCAGCTCCGGAGTCTCCGAGCAGGCGAAGCCGAACATCATGCCCTGGTCGCCGGCGCCCTGCGCGTCCAGCGCGCTCTCCGACGCGCCGGTGCGCAACTCGAAGGCGTTGTCCACGCCCTGCGCGATGTCCTCGGACTGCGCGCCGATCGAGACGCTGACCCCGCAGGACGCGCCGTCGAAGCCCTTCTTCGACGAGTCGTAGCCGATGTCGAGGATGGTGCGCCGGACGATGGTCGGGATGTCGGCGTACGCCTTCGTGGTGACCTCACCGGCGATGTGTACCTGGCCGGTGGTGATCATGGTCTCGACCGCGACCCGGCTGTGCGGGTCCTCGGTGAGCAGCGCGTCGAGGATGCCGTCGCTGATCTGGTCGGCGATCTTGTCCGGGTGGCCTTCCGTGACCGATTCGGACGTGAAGAGGCGGCGTGTCACGGCACTCCTAAGCGTGTGAGGTCGTTCCGCGGCAGTCTAGTCACCGCTGCGGCCGGTGTCGGGGTCGGTCGCGCGCTGTTCCACCCGTCAGGAGCGGTTGGCCAGCCGCGCCACGACGAGGTCCCACACGGTGTCGGCCACGGCCTCCTTGGACTGCTCCGGCAGACGGCTCACCGAGCCGTCCGCGCCGATGACCGTCACCGTGTTGGTGTCGGCGCCGAAGACCAGGTCCGGGCCGACCTCGTTGACGACGATCAGGTCGGCCCGCTTCCGGGCGAGTTTCGCCCGGCCGTTGGCCTCCGCGTCGCCGGTCTCGGCGGCGAACACCACGAGCACCTGCTCCGGTCGCTTGCGCTGGCCGAGCTCCGCCGCGATGTCCGGGTTGGTGACGAGCTCGATGGTGGGTGCCACACCGTCGTCCGACTTCTTGATTTTGCCAGGCGCGTACGTCGCCGGTCGGAAATCGGCCGGAGCCGCCGCCATCACGACCGCGTCGGCCTCGACGGCGGCCTTGAGGGTCGCCTCACGCAGCTCGGCGGTCGTGCCGACGCGGACCAGGTCGACCCCGGCGGGGTCGGTGAGGGCGACGTTGGCCGTGATCAGGGTGACCCGCGCGCCCCGGGCGACAGCCGACCGGGCGAAGGCGTAGCCCTGCTTGCCGGAGGAGCGGTTGCCGAGGAAGCGGACCGGGTCCAGCGGCTCGCGGGTGCCGCCGGCGGTGACCACCAGCCGGCGGCCGGTCAGGTCGGCGGGAGCGGACACGCCCCGAGCGAGGACCTGGCGGGCGACCGCGAAGATCTCCGCCGGGTCGGGCAGTCGACCCTTGCCGGTGTCGGCGCCGGTGAGCCGCCCGACGGCCGGCTCGATGACCCGGACGCCCCGGGCCCGCAACGTGGCGACGTTGGCGACGGTGGCCGGGTGCTCCCACATCTCGGTGTGCATGGCCGGAGCCAGCACCACCGGGCAGCGGGCGGTCAGCAGCGTGTTGGTCAGCAGGTCGTCGGCGAGCCCGTGGGCGGCCTTGGCGAGCAGGTCAGTGGTGGTCGGCGCGACCACCACGAGGTCGGCCTGCTTGCCGAGGCGGACGTGCGGCACCTCGTGCACGTCGGACCAGACGTCGTCAGCGACCGGTTGACCGGAGAGCGCCGCCCAGGTCGGTGCCCCGACGAACCGCAGCGCCGACGCGGTCGGCACGACACGGACCCGGTGACCCGACTCGGTGAAGAGTCGCAGCAGCTCACACGCCTTGTAGGCGGCGATGCCGCCGCCGACCCCGAGGACGATCGAGGCGGACATCGACGGGTGCGGGCTTACGGCTGGTCGGTCGGCTCGGCGGTGAGCAGGCCCGCGTTGATCTCGCGCATGGCGATGGAGAGGGGCTTCTCCTGCGGGGTGGTCTCGACGAGCGGGCCGACGTACTCCAGGAGGCCCTCACCGAGCTGGCTGTAGTAGGCGTTGACCTGGCGCGCGCGCTTGGCGGCGAAGATGACAAGCGCGTACTTCGACGTCGTCTTCTCGAGGAGCTCGTCGATCGGCGGGTTGGTGATGCCTTCGGGGTTGGCGATGGATCCCACGAATTAACCTCTGCGTCTTTCGAACCGCGCGGACGCGGTGCTGAGTCTCAACGGCGACCGGCCGTCAGCCACGCACGCGTGACCAGGCCGGATCCGGATAAGAAGAACCGAGTAAGCCTACCAGCTCGTCGGCGACCCGATCGGTGCGGTCGTGGGTCAGCGTGTGCGTGAAGGCCGCCACCACGGCGGCGTCAGGCCGACGCCCGGGCGGGATCAGCAGCACCAGCCGCGTGTCGGGCAGTCGCGCCCGCACCAGCCGGGCCCCGGCGACGTCGAGCGGCAGCAGGACCGGCTGCCCGGCGTCGAGCCGGACGCGCAGCGGCGGGTAGAGAGTGCCCCGGTGGTACGCGCCGATCCGCGACCACTCCACCAGGTCGCCGGTGGCCACCCGGCGCTCGAACTCCGCCGGGGCGAGAAAGACCCGCTGCACTCCATTGGCCTCCGGCTCCCGGCGCGGCCTTGTCGTTGCCGGCACCGGGATCCACACGGACGGGAAACGCGCCCGAACGAGCTCGACGACACTCTCCCTGCCGGAACCCGAAGGTCCAGCCAGGACAGTGAGCCGAGCCGCCGGGCGCGCCTCGTCATCCGTGCTCACTGCTTGTTTCTACACGCTGCCAGGTTCAGTTGGCGGCGAACTCTCCAAGCAGTGCCTTGCGCTGCTGCTCGCCGAGGCCACGCAGGCGACGGCTGTCAGCGATCTTGAGCTTCTCCATGATCTGGGTAGCCCGGATCTTGCCGATGCCCGGCATCGCCTGCAGGACGGCCGAAACCTTGAGCTTGCCGACGACGTCGTCGCTCTCGGCCCGCTCGAGGACGGCACCGAGAGTGGTCTTGCCCTGCTTGAGCTGCTCCTTCAGCTCGGCACGGGCCTTGCGGATCTCCGCGGCCTTCTCGAGCGCGGCAGCGCGCTGTTCGGGGGTCAGTGACGGGAGCGGCACCAGTTCTCCTCAGGTCCCTATCGCGACGGGCGGGGCGCACCGCCGCATCTGTGAAACGTGGTGTCGCTGTGAACCAAGGGGTCCGTGGTTCCCAGCGCGGGGAAAACTAGCGGTCAGCGGAGCTTTCGGCAACGTGGGCGCGCGATGATCACCGCAAAGTGACCGAGCCGTCAGTCAGTCACCGGGCAGCCAGGACGGCCCTGCAGTCGGCCAGAACCCGGTCCGCGGCGGCCCGCAGAGCATCGGCGTCCGGTCCCGCCGACAGGACCTCCCGGGAGTACGACGGGAGCACCGCGGCGAGGCTGGAACCGAAGACGGTACGCAGATCGGCGGCACCCGCACCCTGCGCGCCGAGCCCTGGAGCGAGCAGCGGACCCCCCACGCCGGAGAGGTCATGGCCGGTGTCACCGATGGTCGCGCCGACCACCAGACCGAAGCTGCCGAGGGGGTCAGCACCCCTGTTGAGCTGGGAAATCTCGTCGATCACGGTCTGCGCGACGGTACGCCCGTCGGCCGTGCGGGCCCGCTGCACGGCCGCGCCCTCGGGGTTCGAGGTGAGGGCCAGCACGAAGACACCGCCGCCATGCTTGGCGGCCAACTCGAACATCGGCGCCAGCGAACCTACTCCCAGGTAGGGACTGGCCGTAACCGCGTCGACATACAGCGGGCTGGATGGATCGAGGTACGCGGAGGCGTACGCGCTGACCGTTGAGCCGATGTCGCCACGCTTGACGTCGAGAAGAACGAGCGAACCGGCTTCTCGTAACTGTCGGATAGTTGACTCAAGGATCGCCACACCGCGGGATCCGAATCGCTCGAAAAAGGCCGACTGAGGCTTGACCACCGCAACCCGGTCACCGAGGGCGTCCACCACGGTCCCTGCGAACCGCTCCAGGCCGTCGACGTCGTCCGCGAGACCCCAGCGGGCCAGCAGACCGGGATGCGGGTCGATGCCCACGCAGAGCGGCCCGCGCTCGGCGGTGGCCCGGTGCAGTCGGTTGCCGAAGCTCTCCATCGGCGTACTTCCCCTCTTCTCGTCCGGGCGGCGAACCGCCTCGGCGTACTCGTTGACCGGAACCGTTCAGCCGGCCGCCACCGCCGCCGCCACCCCGGCCGTGATGCGGGCCAGGTCGGCGTCGTCGGTGACGTACGGCGGCATCGTGTAGATCAGGTCGCGGAACGGCCGCAACCAGACGCCGCTCTCGACGGCCGCCGCGGTGGCCGCGCCGAGGTCGACCTCGTGGTCGAGTTGGACCACCCCGATCGCACCGAGCACCCGCACGTCGACCACGCCCGGGGCGGCGCGCAGCGGCTCCAGGCCGGTGCGCAGGCCGACGCCGACCCTGGACACCTGCGTCGCCCAGTCTCCGGCCCGCAGCAGCCCGATGGAGGCGTTGGCGACCGCGCAGGCCAGCGGGTTGCCCATGAACGTGGGCCCGTGAGCCAGGACGCCGTCGGCAGAGATGCCCCGGGCGATCTCCGCCGTGCACAACGTCGCGGCCAGGGTCAGGTAGCCCCCGGTGAGGGCCTTGCCCACGCACAGCACGTCCGGGGCCACCCCGGCGTGCTCGGCGGCGAACATCGCGCCGGTACGGCCGAATCCGGTCGCGATCTCGTCGAAGATCAGCAGCACCCCGTGCGCGCGGGTCACCTCGCGCAGCACCCGCAGGTAACCCGGGTGGTGGAACCGCATCCCACCGGCACCCTGGACGACGGGCTCGACGATCACGGCGGCCAGCTCGTCGGCGTGCCGCTCGACGGTGTCCACCAACGCCGCCACGTACGCCTCGTCGGGCGGGTCGGTGAAGCCCCCGGGCGGCACCGGGGCGAAGATCTGCCGGGGCAGCACCTCACCCCAGAGGTGGTGCATCCCGCCCTCCGGGTCGCAGACGCTCATCGGGTGGAACGTGTCGCCGTGGTAGCCGCCCCGCCACGTCGCCAACCGCCGTCGCTGGGGTCGGCCGACGGCCCGCTGGTACTGCAGGCACATCTTCACCGCCACCTCGACGCCCACCGAGCCCGAGTCGGCCAGGAACACGTGCTCCAGACCCTCCGGGGCCAGCTCCACAAGGGTTTGCGCGAGCTGCACGGCCGGCTCGTGGGTGAGCCCGCCGAACATCACGTGGCTCATCCGTCCGAGCTGGTCGGTCACGGCCGCGTCCAGCACCGGGTGCCGGTAGCCGTGGATCGCCGCCCACCAGGACGACATCCCGTCCACCAGTTCCCGCCCGTCGGCAAGGGTCAGCCGTACGCCCTGGGCGCTCCGCACCACGTACGGCGGGTTGGCCGGTGGCAGCGCGGCGTACGGGTGCCAGACATGCGCCCGGTCGGCGGCCAGGATCTCCTCGGGTGTCACACGTACTCCTCTTTCCGACACGGACGTGCCGGGCCGTGATGGGCAGGCGGCCGGGCCGGGTCAGGGCTGAGGGGCCGGGCCAGCGCGAAGCCGGCCCAGCCCAGCGCAGCCGGCCACAGGGCGGCCCAGCCCAGCGCAGCCCGACCCGGTGCCGGCCCGGCGCTGCGGGCGGGCCAGCACCGGGCCGGGGCGGTCACCGTCCGGCGACCGGGTCCGGCGCCACCGCTGTGGCCGCCGCGTGGGCGGTGGCCCGGGCGGAGGCGCGGACCAGGGCCGGGCCCCGGTAGATGAAGCCGGTGTAGAGCTGCACCAGGGCGGCCCCGGCGTCGATCATCCGCGCCGCGTCGTCCGGGTCCAGCACTCCGCCGACGCCGATGATCGGCAGGCGGCCACCGGTCTCGGAGTGCACGAAGGCGACCACGTTCCGGGCGCGGCCGGTCAGGGGCCGGCCGGACAGTCCTCCGGTCTCGGCGCCGCGCGCGGAGTCGGCCGGGGCCAGTCCGTCCCGGGACAGCGTGGTGTTGGTGGCGATCACGCCGGCGGCGCCCCGGGCCAGGCACACCTCCAGCAGCTCGGCGATCGCCGCCTCGGTGAGATCCGGTGCGATCTTGACCAGGATCGGCTTCTCCCCCACCAGCGCGGCCAGCAGGGCGTCCAGGTGTGCCCGATCCTGCAACGACCGCAGGCCGGGCGTGTTCGGCGAGGACACGTTTACCGCGAAGTAGTCGCCGTGCCCGCGCAGCGCGCGGTACGAGGCGAGGTAGTCCTCGACCGCCTCGTCGAGCGGGGTCACCTTGGACTTGCCAAGCGAGATGCCCAGCGGCACCCCGATCGGGCGTGGCAGCGCGTCCAGCCGGGCGGCGAGCGCGGCGGCCCCGGCGTTGTTGAAGCCCATCCGGTTGATCACCGCCTCGCTGCCCGGCAGCCGGAACAGCCGAGGCCGGGGATTGCCCGGCTGGGCGTGCGCGGTGACGGTGCCGACCTCGACGAAGCCGAAGCCGAGCGCCGGCCAGGCAGCCAACGCGGCGCCGTCCTTGTCCATGCCGGCGGCGAGCCCGACCGGGTTGGGGAACCGCACGCCGAACACCGTGCGCGGCGCGTCGACCGCGTACCGGGCCCGCAGGGCGGCGAGGGCCACCGGACGCCGCGACAGCGCGGCCAACCGCCGCAGTGTCCACTCGTGCGCCGCCTCGGCGTCCCCACCGCCGAGGCGGAACAACCCCGGCCGTACGACCCGCTCGAACAGGGTCACTGTGCCGCCCGGAGAGTGGCGTGCAGATCCTGCAGGGGGCGGACCTGCATGTCCCCCCGGATGCGCGCCTCGATGCCCATGACCGCCGCCGCCGCGCCCGGGACAGTGGTGATGCAGGGGATGTCGGCGGTGACGGCGGCGCTGCGGATCTCGTAGCCGTCCGAGCGGGCGCTGGCACCCGAGCCCTGCGGCGTGTTGATGACGAGCGCCACGTCGCCGCCGAGGATCAGCGACACCGCGTCGTCACCCTCGCCGGCCTGGTAGTGCTTGCGGATCTGCTCGCAGGCGATGCCGTGCCGGCGCAGCACCTCGGAGGTGCCGGCGGTCGCCACGATCTCGAAGCCCAGGTCGGCCAGTCGCTTGATCGGGAAGATCATGCCGCGCTTGTCCCGGTTGGCCACCGAGACGAAGATCTTCCCGGCGGTCGGCAACGACCCGTACGCGGCGGACTGGCTCTTGGCGAAGGCGTGCCCGAAGTTGGTGTCGATGCCCATCACCTCGCCTGTCGACTTCATCTCCGGCCCGAGCAGAGAGTCGATCCCCTTGCCCGCCCGGGTCCGGAAGCGCTTGAACGGCAGCACCGCCTCCTTGACCGCGATCGGCGCGTCGGCGGGCATCGTGCCCCCGTCCCCCGTCGCCGGGAGCAGGCCCTCGGCGCGCAGCTCGGCGATTGTCGCGCCGAGCGCGATCCGGGCCGCCGCCTTGGCCAGCGGAACGGCCGTCGCCTTGGAGACGAACGGAACGGTCCGCGACGCACGCGGGTTGGCCTCCAGGACGTAGAGCACGTCGTCCTTGAGCGCGTACTGCACGTTGAGCAGACCGCGGACGCCGACACCGCGGGCGATCGCCTCGGTGTAGCGGCGGACCTCGGCCAGGTGCGACCCCGCGAGGGTGATCGGCGGCAGCGCGCAGGACGAGTCGCCGGAGTGGATGCCGGCCTCCTCGATGTGCTCCATCACGCCGCCGATGTAGACCGCGCCGTCGGCGTCGCACAGGGCGTCCACGTCGATCTCGATGGCGTCGTCGAGGAACCGGTCCACCAGCACCGGGTGGTCGCCGGAGATGTCGGTGGCCCGGCCGATGTAGTCGCGCAGCGTCGGGTCGTCGTAGACGATCTCCATGCCCCGCCCGCCCAGCACGTACGACGGCCGGACCAGCACCGGGTAACCGATCTCGTCGGCGATCGCCTTGGCCTCGTCGTAGGACGTGGCCATGCCGTGCGCCGGCGCGCGGAGCCCGGCGCGGGCCAGCACCGCGCCGAACGCGCCCCGCTCCTCGGCCAGGTGGATCGACTCCGGAGAGGTGCCGACGATCGGCACGCCGGCGTTCTTGAGCCGCTGCGCCAACCCCAGCGGGGTCTGCCCGCCGAGCTGCACGACCACACCGATCACGCCCGGGCCGCCGGCGGCCCGGCCGGAGGAGTCCTCCGCGTGCCAGACCTCGAGGACGTCCTCGAAGGTCAGCGGCTCGAAGTAGAGCCGGTCGGCGGTGTCGTAGTCGGTGGAGACCGTCTCCGGGTTGCAGTTGACCATGACGGTCTCGTAACCGGCCGACCGCAACGCCTGCACGGCGTGCACGCACGAGTAGTCGAACTCGATGCCCTGCCCGATCCGGTTGGGGCCGGAGCCCAGGATCAGCACCTTCGGCCGGTCCGACGGCGCGACCTCGGTCTCCAGGTCGTACGTGGAGTAGTGGTAGGGCGTGGTGGCCTCGAACTCGGCCGCGCAGGTGTCCACGGTCTTGTAGACCGGGCGCACGTCGAGGCGGTGCCGCAGGGTCCGTACGCCGTCCTCGGCGGCCAGCTCGGGACGCAGCGCGGCGAGCTGCCGGTCGGACAGGCCGGCCCGCTTGGCGCGACGCAGCAGCTCGGCGTCGAGCACCGGCGCGTCGACGATCTCGGCGCGCAGCTCGATCAACGCGGCGATCTGGTCCAGGAACCAGCTGTCGATTCCGCCGGACGCCTCGTTGACCTCGGTGATCGACGCGCCCAGGCGCAGCGCCCGCTCCACCGTGTAGAGCCGGCCGTCGTGCGGGATCCGCAGCGCGGCGAGGGTGTCGGCCAGGGTGACGCCCTGCGGATCTGGAGTGGTCCAGAAACCGGCGGCCTTGGTTTCCATCGAGCGCATCGCCTTGTTCAGCGCCTCGGTGAAGTTGCGCCCGAGGCTCATGGCCTCGCCCACCGACTTCATCGTGGTGGTCAGCTCCGGGTCCGCGCCGGGGAACTTCTCGAACGCGAACCGGGGGATCTTCACCACGACGTAGTCGAGGGACGGCTCGAACGCCGCAGGGGTCTTCAGCGTGATGTCGTTGGGGATTTCGTCGAGCGTGTAGCCGATGGCCAGCTTGGCGGCGATCTTCGCGATCGGGAAGCCTGTCGCCTTGGAGGCCAGCGCCGAGGAGCGCGACACCCGGGGGTTCATCTCGATCACGACGATCCGGCCGTCCACCGGGTTGACCGCGAACTGGATGTTGCAGCCGCCGGTGTCCACCCCGACCTCGCGCAGCACGGCGATGCCCAGGTCACGCAGGCGCTGGTACTCCCGGTCGGTGAGCGTCATGGCCGGCGCGACGGTGACGCTGTCGCCGGTGTGCACGCCCATCGGGTCGACGTTCTCGATCGAGCAGACGACGACCACGTTGTCGTGCCGGTCGCGCATCAGCTCAAGCTCGTACTCCTTCCAGCCGAGCACGCTCTCCTCGATGAGGACCTCGTGCACCGGGCTGGCGGTCAGGCCGTCGCCGGCGATGCGGGCCAGGTCCTCCGGGGTGTGCGCCATGCCGGAGCCCAGGCCACCCATGGTGAACGACGGCCGGATCACCACCGGCAGGCCCAGCTCGGCGACTGTCGCCTCGACCTCGTCCATGGAGTGGCACACCCGGGACCGGGGCACCAGCGCAGCCGGGTCGTCGACGCCCAGGCGTACGCCTGCCTTCGCCACGATCTCCTTGAACAGCTGGCGGTCCTCGCCCCGGTTGATGGCGTCGATGTTCGCGCCGATCAACTCGACGCCGTACTTCTCCAGGACGCCCGCGGAGTGCAGGGCGACGGCGGTGTTCAGCGCGGTCTGCCCGCCCAGGGTCGCCAGGATGGCGTCCGGGCGCTCCTTGGCGATGACCAGCTCCACGAACTCCGGAGTGATCGGCTCGACGTACGTGGCGTCGGCGAACTCCGGGTCCGTCATGATCGTGGCGGGGTTGGAGTTGACCAGGCTGACCCGGATGCCCTCGCTGCGCAGCACCCGGCACGCCTGGGTGCCGGAGTAGTCGAACTCGCAGGCCTGCCCGATGACGATCGGCCCGGAGCCGATCACGAGGATGTGCTTGAGATCGGTCCGCTTAGGCATTGCTGCGCCCCCTGCTGTGGTTCCGACCCTCGATCAGGTCGGCGAACCGGTCGAAGAGATAGTCGGCGTCGTGCGGGCCGGCGGCCGCCTCCGGGTGGTACTGCACTGTGAACGCGGGCACGTCCACGGCCCGCAGCCCCTCGACGACGTTGTCGTTGAGGCAGACGTGCGACACCTGGACGCCGCCGAAGTCGGTGTCGATCACCTGGTCGGGAACCACCGCGCCGGCGCCCGCGCCCGGCACCTTCACCGCGAAGCCGTGATTGTGGCTTGTCACCTCGACCTTGCCGGTGGCCCGGTCGAGCACCGGCTGGTTGATGCCCCGGTGGCCGTAGCCCAGCTTGTAGGTGCCGAAGCCGAGCGCCCGGCCGAGGATCTGGCTGCCGAAGCAGATGCCGAACAGCGGCACCTCCCGCCGCAGCGCCTCCCTCGCCAGCGCCACCGGACCGTCGGCAGTGGCCGGGTCTCCGGGGCCCGGCGACAGGAAGACCGCGTCGGCGCCGGTGGCCAGCAGGTCCTCGATGCTCGACGAGGCGGGCAGTACGTGTGTGGTCACCCCGCGCGTGGCCAGCCGGCGCGGCACGTTGCGCTTGATGCCCAGGTCCAGCGCGGCCACTGTGAACCGGTGCTCGCCGAGCGCCTCGACGACGTACGGCTCGGGGGTGCTCACCTCGGCGGACAGGTCCGCGCCGACCATCTGCGGTGACTGCCGGACCCGGGCCAGCAGGCTCTGCGGGTCCTTCTCGACGCTGGAGATGCCCACCCGCATGGCGCCCCGCTCGCGCAGGTGCCGGGTCAACGCCCGGGTGTCCACGCCGCTGATGCCCACCACACCCTCGGTGGCGAGGCGGTCCTCCAGACTGCCGGTGGCCCGCCAGTTGGAGCCGATCCGGGCCGGGTCGCGGACGACGTAACCGGCCACCCAGATCCGGCCGGACTCGTCGTCCTCGCCGTTGACGCCTGTGTTGCCGATGTGCGGGGCGGTCTGCACGACCACCTGCCGGTGGTAGGACGGGTCGGTGAGCGTCTCCTGGTAGCCGGTCATGCCGGTGTTGAAGACCGCCTCGCCGAAGGTCTCGCCGACACTGCCGTACGCCTCGCCGGGGAACGTGCGCCCGTCCTCTAGCACCAGGATCGCGGGTCTGCGCTTGACCATTACTTGACTGCCTTTCCGTCCAGGACCGTCGGCTCGCCGCGCAGGAAGGTCGCCACGATGCGACCCGGCAGCGTCATGCGGGCGTACGGGGTGTTGCGACTGCGGCTGGCCAGCTCCGTCGGCTCGATGGTGCGGCGGGCGGCCGGGTCGACAAGTGTCAGGTTGGCGGGCACGCCGGGCGCCGGGTCGACGCCGTGGCCGGTGAGTCCGGCGATCCGGGCGGGGGTACGCGACATCCGCTCGGCGATCAGGTCCCACTCGGGGCCGAGCACATCAAGCGCGATGGACAGGGCCGTCTCCAGACCGAGCATCCCCGGTCGGGCGTACGCCCACTCGCACTCCTTGTCCTCCACGGCGTGTGGGGCGTGGTCGGTGGCGATGATGTCGATGACGCCGTCCGCGAGCGCGGACCGCAGGGCGCTGATGTCGGCGGCCGTCCGCAGCGGCGGGTTGACCTTGAAGACGGGGTCGTAGGTCTCGGCACGCTCGTCGGTGAGCAGCAGGTGGTGCGGGGTGACCTCGGCGGTGACGCGTACACCACGGGCCTTGGCCTGGCGCAGCACCTCGACGCTGCCGGCGGTGGAGACGTGGCAGACGTGCAGGCGGCTGCCCACGTGCTCGGCCAGCAGCACGTCCCGGGCGATGATCGCCTCCTCGGCGACCGCCGGCCAGCCGATCAGGCCGAGCCGGGTGGAGACCTCACCCTCGTGCATCTGGGCGCCCTCGGTGAGGCGGGGCTCCTCGGCGTGCTGGGCGATGATCCCGTCGAACGCCTTGACGTACTCCAGGGCCCGGCGCATCAGCAGCGGGTCGGCGACGCAGTGCCCGTCGTCGGAGAAGATCCGCACCCGGGCCGCGGAGTCGGCCATCGCGCCCAGCTCGGCCAGGCGCTCGCCGGCCAGCCCGACGGTGACCGCGCCGACCGGCTGCACGTCGACGAGCCCGGCCTCCCGGCCGAGTCGCCAGACCTGCTCGACGACGCCCGCGGTGTCCGCGACAGGCGAGGTGTTCGCCATCGCGCAGACCGCGGTGTAGCCGCCCAGCGCCGCCGCCCGGGACCCGGACTCCACGGTCTCGGCGTCCTCCCGGCCGGGCTCGCGCAGGTGGGTGTGCAGATCGACCAGGCCGGGCAGGGCGACCAGCCCGGCGCCGTCGACCACCACGGCGTCCGGCGCGGACAGCCCCGGCCCGACCTCGGCGACGACGCCGTCGCGGATCAGCAGGTCGGTCGGCGCGGCGCCGACGATGCTCACGTTGGTGATGAGGTACGCGGTCACCTGTTGTTCCCTCCGAGCAGCAGGTAAAGAACAGCCATCCGCACGGAGACCCCGTTGGTGACCTGTTCGACGATGGTGGAGCGGGGTGAGTCGGCCACCTCGGGGGTGATCTCCATTCCCCGGTTCATCGGGCCCGGGTGCATGACGATCGCGTGCTCGGGCAGGCGGCGCATCCGCGGGCCGTCCAGCCCGTAGCGGCGGGAGTACTCGCGCGCGGAGGGGAAGTAGGAGTCCTGCATCCGCTCCCGCTGCACCCGCAGCATCATCACCACGTCCACGTCGGGCAGCACCGCGTCGAGGTCGTAGGACACGTCGGTGCCCGGGGCGAGGGCGCCGGCGATGTCGACGGGGATGAGCGTGGGCGGGCCGACCAGGGTGACCTTCGCGCCGAGGGTGGACAGCAGCAGGACGTTGGAGCGGGCCACCCGGGAGTGCAGCACGTCCCCGACCACCGCGACGGACAGGCCGGCCAGCCGGCCCAGCCGGGCCCGCATGGTGTACGCGTCGAGCAGCGCCTGGGTGGGGTGCTCGTGGGTGCCGTCGCCGGCGTTCACCACCGACCCGTCCACCCAGTTCGCGAGCCGGTGCGGGGCGCCCGAGGCGGGGTGCCGCACGACCACCGCGTCGGCGCCCATGGCCTGCAAGGTCAGCGCGGTGTCCTTCAGGCTCTCGCCCTTGGCGACGCTGGACCCCTTGGCCGAAAAGTTGATCACGTCGGCGCTGAGCCGTTTCGCCGCCGCCTCGAACGAGATCCGGGTGCGGGTGGAGTCCTCGTAGAAGAGGTTCACCACAGTCCGGCCGCGCAGGGCGGGCAGCTTCTTGATCTCGCGGCCGGCGACCGTTGCCATCTCGGCGGCGGTGTCCAGGATCTCGGTGGCGGTGTCGGCGTCCAGGTCCGCGCCGGAGAGCAGGTGCCTGATCACTCTGCTGGCCTTTCGTTCGCGACTGCGGGGCTCCGCTGCGCTGCACTCCTCGCGCTCACTGGGTGGCACCCCCGTACAACTTGACCTCGTCGGCGCCGTCGATCTCGGCGAGCGTCACCTTGACGCTCTCGGCGAGCGCCGTCGGGATGTTCTTGCCGACGTAGTCGGCGCGGATCGGCAGCTCGCGGTGGCCACGGTCGACCAGGACGGCGAGCTGCACCGACGCCGGGCGGCCCACGTCGTTGAGCGCGTCGAGAGCGGCACGCACGGTGCGCCCGGAGAAGAGCACGTCGTCGACGAGGATCACCCGCTTGCCGTCGATGCCGCCGGTGGGCACCTGGGTCGGGCCGATCGCGCGGGTGGCGTGCCGGCGCAGGTCGTCGCGGTAGAGCGTGATGTCGAGCACACCGACCGGGACGACGACGTCCTCGAAGGTGCTGATCCGGGAGGCGAGCCGCCGCGCGAGGGGCGCTCCCCGGGTGGGAATCCCCAGCAGCACGGTGTCGGCGGCGCCCTGGGTCTTCTCCAGGATCTGGTGGGCGATGCGGTCGACCACTCGCTGCACGTCGGCGCTGGCGAGGATCACCTTCACCGAGGGTTGTCGCGGTGGTGACGAACGGGCAGCCGGTGGGTATGCCACGGCGGACCTCCTTCCCCGCCTCACAGGACGGGTCGTTAAAGGATGTCGGGCACCTCCGGCCGGCTCGCGCGAGCGGACCTGACCGGGGCTTCACGCCACGTTACCAGTGGTCACCGGGCCGACGGACAGCGGCCGCTGACCACCGGATCAGGCGCACGAAATGGGGATAACTCCCTCGGTGCTCCCCAACGGTAAGGTCACGACCACTTGACCACGTGTCCCATTCCCCGTACCGTCACGCTCCGTAGCGATCGACGGGAGAACCCCGAGCAGCACTGGGAGTGTCCGAATGCCCTCTGAATACGCCAAATCTCTGGGCGCACGCCTGCGCTCCATCCGCCAGCAGCAGGGCCTCTCCCTGCAGGGTGTGGAGGAGAAGTCGAACGGGCGGTGGAAGGCCGTGGTGGTCGGCTCGTACGAGCGTGGCGACCGGGCCGTGACGGTGTCCCGTCTGGCCGAGCTGGCCGAGTTCTACCGTGTCCCCGTCTCGGAACTGCTGCCCGACGGCAGCGGCGTCCGGCACGAGCCCACCAGCAAGATCGTCCTGGACCTGGAGCGGCTCTACGACGAGGCCTCCGAGGACCTGGCCTATGTCGCCCGCTACGCCCGCGCCATCCAGCAGCAGCGCGGTGACTACAACGGCCGGGTGCTCTCCATCCGCGCCGACGACCTGCGGGCGCTCGCGATCGTCTACGACGCCTCACCGTCGGGTCTGATCGAGCGGCTCACCGAGCACGGCGTGCTGGTGGCCGACCCCCGGGCGTTCTTCGCCTCCTGAGCTGTCGCTTCACCGAAAGGAAGGGCCCGTGCCGGTTGGCACGGGCCCTTCCTTCTCGTGCGGGTACGCGGTCGCTCAGCGGGTGGCGTACTCGGCGATGCGGCCGAGCACGCCGTTGAGGAACCGCGGCGAATCGTCGGTGGACATCTGCCGGGCCAGCTCGACGGCCTCGCTGATCGCCACCGCGTCGTCGATCTCGTCGACGTAGAGCAACTCGTAGACGGCGATCCGGGCCAGGTTGCGGTCGACCACCGGCATCCGCTCCAACGTCCAACCCTCGGCGTAGCTGGCGATCAGCTCGTCGATGCGGTTGAGGTGCTCGGCGACCCCCTCGATCAGGCCCACCGCGTAACCCAGGTGCTCCGGGCGGGGCTGTTCGATGCGCTGGAGGTAGCCGGCCAGGACCTCGACGGGCGGCCGATCCCGCAGGTCGGCCTCGTAGAGGACGTCCAGCGCCCGCTTGCGCGCCTTGCGGCGCGCCGGCATCTGCTGCTTGGGACCCTCAGCCATCAGGCGCGGCCGAGGTAACGGCCGTCGCGGGTGTCGACCTTGATCTTCTCACCGGTGGTGATGAACAGCGGAACCGGCACGGTGGCGCCGGTCTCCACGGTCGCCGGCTTGGTGCCGCCGGTCGAACGGTCGCCCTGCAGGCCGGGCTCGGTGTAGGTGACCTCCAGCACGACGCTTGTGGGCAGCTCGATGTAGAGCGGCACACCCTCGTGCTGGGCGACGGTCGCCTCCGCCTCTGGCAGCAGGTAGTTGGCTGCCTCACCGACGGTGCCACCGGGCACGGTGATCTGGTCGAAGGTCTCCAGATCCATGAAGACGAAGTCCTCGCCGTCGGCGTACAAATACTGCATCGTGCGCTTGTCCACGGTCGCGGTCTCGACCTTGGTGCCCGCGTTGAAGGTCTTGTCGACCACCTTCCCGGACAGCACGTTCTTCAGCGTGGTGCGTACGAACGCGCCACCCTTACCGGGCTTGACGTGCTGGAACTCGACGACGGCCCAGAGCTCGCCGTCCAGGTTGAGTACCAGGCCGTTTTTGAGGTCGTTGGTGGAGGCCATTTCCTGCCTTGATCATCAATTGGCGGACAGACCCTAGGAGTCTACTAGCTGCGTCGAATCGCCCGGTCCCCGCTCGGGGCGACCCCTGCGCGGGCGGCCAGGTGGTGCAGGGCGAGACGATAGCCGTCGATGCCGAGGCCGCAGATCACCCCGGTCGCCACCGCGGAGACCACCGAGTGGTGTCGGAACTCCTCACGGGCGTGGATGTTGGAGAGGTGCACCTCCACCAGTGGCCCAGGCAGCATGGCGCAGGCGTCGCGCACCGCGTACGAGTAGTGCGACCAGGCGGCCGGGTTGAGCACCACGGCGGCGCCCTCGTCGGCGGCGGCGTGCAGCCAGCCGAGCAACTCGTGCTCGGCGTCCGTCTGTCGGACCGTCACGTCCAGCCCCAGCTCCCGGCCGGTGGCCTCGCAGAGCGTCACCAGGTCGGCGTAGCTCGTCGAGCCGTACACGGCGGGCTCCCGGGTGCCCAGCCGGCCCAGGTTCGGCCCGTTCAACACGTACACCTTCACGGGGTGGCCACCTCGCGGTAGGCAGCCTCCAGGAGCGCGTCGTCCGGGCCCTCCAGCATCGCCGGGTGGGCCAGCGCGTCCAGCACCACGAACCGCAACCGGCTGCCCCGGGCCTTCTTGTCCACCCGCATGACGGCCAGCAGTCGCGGCCAGGCGTCGGCGGGGTAGCTCACCGGCAGGCCGAGCGCGGCCAGGGTGCGCCGGTGCCGGTCGGCGGTCGCCGTGTCCAACCGGCCGGCGAGCCGGGCCAACGTGGCGGCGTACACCAGACCAACGGCCACCGCGTGGCCGTGCCGCCAGCGGTAACCCTCGACCTGTTCGATGGCGTGGGCCAGGGTGTGACCGTAGTTGAGCACCTCCCGCAGGCCCGACTCGCGCAGGTCGTCGGCGACCACGTCGGCCTTGACCCGGATGGCCCGCTCGATCAGCTCCCGGGCCACCGGCCCGCGCGGGTCGGTGGCCGCCGCCGGGTCACGCTCGACGAGATCAAGGATCACCGGGTCGGCGATGAAGCCGCACTTGACCACCTCGGCCAGCCCGGCCGCCAGGTCGACGGCGGGCAGGCTGTCCAGGGTGGCCAGGTCGGCCAGCACGCCTACCGGCGGGTGGAACGCGCCGACCAGGTTCTTGCCGGCGGCGGTGTTGATCCCGGTCTTGCCGCCCACGGCGGCGTCCACCATGCCCAGCAGCGAGGTGGCCACCGGCACCCAGCGCACCCCACGCAGCCAGCAGGCCGCGACGAAACCGGCCAGGTCGGTCACCGCGCCGCCGCCGACCCCGACCACCGCGTCGGCACGGGTGAAGCCGGCCGCTCCCAGCCGGTCCCAGCAGGCGGCCGCCACGTCGATCTGCTTGCCCGACTCCGCGTCGGGCACCTCGATCGGCAGTGGCTCGACGCCGGCCGCGCGCAGCCGTTCGCCGATCGCGTCCGCCAGGGCCTTGAGCGGGGGCGTGTGCAGCACCGCCGCCCGGGTCGCCCCGGGCAGCAGCCCGGGGAGCGCGTCCAGCAGGTCGCGTCCGACAAGCACGTCGTACGGCCGTTCGCCGCCGACCGGAATCCGGGTCACCTCGTTCATCGCCGGCAGCCTAGTCCAGCGGACGGCGTGGCGAGGGCGTCTGTCCACCTGCTGGCCGGGCGGCCCACTCGGCCAACAGGCGCGCGTGCTCGGCCACGGCGGCACGCAACGCCTCCGGGTGGCGCACGGTGAACGCGCAGCCCAGCCCGGCGAGCAGCGCCGCCATGCCCGGAAGGCTCTCCGCCCGGGCCCGCAGCAGCACCCCGTCGCCGCTGGCGGTCAGCTCGGCCGCGCTGGGCGGGACGCGTCGCCGGGCGGTGACCAGGTCGGTCTCCAGCAGCACCTCCACCTCGTGCCGGTAGGGCACGCCCGCCAGCGACCGGGTCAGCCACGCCACCGCGTTGAAGCCGTCCGGCACCGTGAACGTCGCTTCGCCGGGCGTCACGGCGCCGATGCGGTCCAGTCGGAACGTGCGCACCTCTCCGCGCCTGTGGTCATGGCCTGTGACGTACCAGCGGCCGGCGTGGAAGACCAGCCCGTACGGGTCGAGCTCACGATGCGACAGCTCACCGCGCCAGGATCGGTAGTCCAGGCTCACCCGCTGCCGGTGCCGGGCGGCCGCCGCCAGGGCCAACAGGGTGCCCGACGCCGGCCGGGCCTGGGGCTCGGGCCGCCGCAGGGTGAAGCCGAGGTGCTCCTGCACGGCGGTCAGCCGGTCGGCGAGCGCCGCCGGCAGCACCCGGCGGATCTTCGCCAGCGCGGTCGCCGTGGCCGGCAGCTCGGTGGCCAGCCCGACCCGCTCGGCGACGACCAGGCCGAGCAGCACGGCCACCGCCTCGTCGTCGGTGAGCATCAGCGGCGGCAGCTTGAACCCCTGGTGCAGGCGGTAGCCGCCGTGGCGGCCCCGGTCGGCGAGCACCGGGATGCCCAGCTCGACAAGTGTGGCCGCATATCGGCGCACGGTCCGTTCGTCCACGCCGAGCCGGCTGGCCAGCTCGCCGGCCGTCGCCCGGTGCCGGGCCTGGAGCAGTTCGAGAAGGGCCAGCACCCGACCGGCGGGATGCGACACGGGCCACTCCTTCAAACCGGGCGGATCCTGTCCGGATTCGATCGTACGGTCGGTCGGTAACCGAGAGAAGGAGCGACAGATGGCGACGTTCGTACTGGTACCGGGATTCTGGTTGGGCGCGTGGGCGTGGCGGGAGGTGACCGGCCTGCTGCGCGCGCGGGGGCACGACGTCCACCCGATGACGCTGACCGGGGTGGCCGAGCGCCACCACCTCGCCGGGCCGGAGGTGACACTGGAGACGCACACCATCGACATCGTCCGGCTGATCGAGGTGGAGGATCTGCGCGATGTGCTGCTCGTCGGGCACTCCGGCGGCGGCATGCCGGTGGCGCAGGCGGCCGACCGCGTTCCGGATCGCATCGCCCGGGTGGTCTACGTGGAGAGTGGGCCGCTGCCGGACGGCACGGCACAGTTCGACACGGTGCCGCCGGAGGAACAGCAGCGGCTGCGCGCGGCGATCGGCGACGGGCACCTGCTGCCACCGCCGGCCTGGGACCCGGCCGCCGACCCGACAAACCTGGCCGGCCTGGACGAGCCGACACTGGCCCTCCTGCGCGAGCAGGCCACGCCGCAGCCCCTGCGCACGGCGACCGATCCGGTACGCCGCACGGGTGGCCGCCCGGTGCCGACCGCGCTTGTCGCGAGCACCTTCCCGCTCACTGTGGTGCGCGAGATGATCGACCAGGGGCACCCGTACTTCACCGGGCTGGCCGGTGGGCGGCTGTTCGAGCTGCCCACCGGGCACTGGCCGATGCTCAGCGAGCCGAAGGGGCTCGCCGACGTGCTCGACGCCGTCGCCCGTGAATAAGCGCGGGCCCGACGCGGGCCCGGCGCGGGGCTGGCCGGGTCAGCGGGGCAGCAGCGTGGCGATCTCGGCGACGACCGCCGCCGGGGCGCGGCCGTCGGTGATCACCGTCTCGGTGGCCACCTCGGCGTAGAGCGGCCGGCGCTGATCCATGAGGTGCTTGAGGGTGGCGCGCGGATTGATCGCCAGCAGCGGCCGGCCCGCGCCGAGCCCGACCCGCTTCACCGCGTCGGGCAGCTCCACCGAGAGGTGCACGACCCGGTGCCCCACCAGGGCGGCCCGGGTCTCCTCGGCCAGCACCGCGCCGCCGCCGAGGGCGAGCACGCCGGTGCCGGCGGCGAGTGCCGCCGCCACGGCGGCCCGCTCCAGGGCTCGGAAGTGCTCCTCACCCTCGTCGATGAAGATCTCCGGGATGGTCTTGCCGGCCAGCTGCTCGATGTCGGCGTCGGTGTCCCGGAACTCCACGCCGAGGTTGGCGGCGAGCGCCTGCCCCACCGTGGTCTTGCCGCAGCCGGGCACCCCGACCAGGACTACGACCGGTGCCATCAGCGGATGACCAGCGCGTCGAGGTAGCCGGCCAGGTTGCGGCGGATCTCGGCGACCGAGTCACCGCCGAACTTCTCGGTGGCCGCCTCCGCCAGCACCAGCGCCACCATCGCCTCGGCGACGACCGCGGCCGCGGGCACCGCGCAGACGTCGGAGCGCTGGTTGATGGCGGTCGCCGGCTCGCCCGTGACGACGTCCACGGTGGCCAGCGCCCGGTTCAGCGAGGAGATCGGCTTCATGGCGGCGCGTACCCGCAGCGGCTCGCCCGTGGTGATGCCGCCCTCCAGCCCGCCGGCCCGGTCGGTGACGCGGCGGACGCCGGTGGCCGACGGGATGATCTCGTCGTGCGCCTCGGAGCCGCGGGAGCGGGCCTGCTGCCACCCGTCGCCGATCTCCACTCCCTTGATCGCCTGGATCGACATCAGCGCCGTGGCCAGCCGGGCGTCGAGCTTGCGGTCCCACTGCACGTGACTGCCCAGGCCCGGCGGCACCCCGTACGCCAGCACCTCCACCACGCCGCCGAGGGTGTCGGCGGCCTTCTTCGCGGCGTCGACCTCGGCGACCATCAGGGCACTGGCCTCCGGATCGAGACAGCGCAGCGGGTCGGCGTCGATGCGGTCGGCGTCCTGCGGCGTCGGGCGCAGCCCGGGTTTCGCGGCCACCGGCCCCAGCTCGACGACGTGCGAGACGATCTCGATGCCCAGAGCCTGCCGGATCAACGCCTTGGCGACGGTGCCGACTGCCACCCGGGCGGCGGTCTCCCGGGCGCTCGCGCGCTCCAGGATCGGCCGCGCGTCGTGGTGGCCGTACTTCTGCATGCCGGCCAGGTCGGCGTGACCGGGACGGGGGCGGGTCAGCGGGGCGTTGCGGGCCTGCCGGGCCAGCTCGTCGGGGTCGACGGGATCGGCGGCCATCACCGTGCGCCACTTCGGCCACTCGGAGTTGCCCACCCGGATCGCCACCGGGCTGCCCAGGGTGACGCCGTGCCGCAGCCCGCCGATCACCTCGATCTCGTCCTGCTCGAACGACATCCGGGCACCACGGCCGTAGCCCAGCCGACGGCGGGCCAGCTCGCCCGCGATCTCGGTGGTGCCCACCTCGACGCCGGCCGGCACCCCCTCCATCAACGCGACGAGGGCGGGACCGTGCGATTCACCTGCAGTCAGCCAGCGCAACACAACTGTCAGTCTGTCACGGCGCGCGACGGGCGCGTCGCGCTGCCCGCCGCGTCCCGCCCTGCGGACGGCCCGAACCGTCCGCAGGGCGGTCGCGCACGGCGCCCCGCGCGACGGATCAGATGCCCCGGCCGCGTTTGTGCAGGGTACGCAGCACCGCGTCGGCCCGGACCACCCGACCGGCGACCGCGAGCGCCAGGTAGGCGCGCGGCTCGCGTGGGTTGCTGCGCAGGGTGCGTCCCGCCCACCGCAGCGCGCCCCGGCGATCACCGGAGGCGGCCTGGGCGAACGCGATCTGCCCGGTGACCCGGGCCGCGCCCGCCGGTTGGGTGGCGAACTCCGGGTAGCGCCGCAGCAGCCACTGCAACGCCTCGGAGATGGTGTCCCAGCGCTGCGCGAAGTACGAGCGCTTGTGCCACCGCACCAGCACCGACGGCGTCGGCAGGTTGATCAGCGGCGCGCTGCGGGCGGCCCGCAACAGAAACTCGTAGTCCTCGGCGTAACTGCCCGGAATCTCCTCGTCGACCAGGCCGAAGCCGTCGCGCAGCGCCGTCGCACGGATCAGGAAGGTGGACGGGTGCAGCTCGGTCAACCGGTCCCGCAGGAGGTCGTCGAGGGTGATCCGCTCCTTGTCGAGCACCCGGTCGACTGTGTGCCCGTCGTAGCTGACCCGGATGCCGCAGCAGACGAACTCGGCCGTCGGGTCGGCGGCCAGGGCGTCGACCTGGGCGGCCAGCTTGCCCGGCAGCCACTCGTCGTCGTCGTCGCAGAACGCGATCAGCTCACCCTCGGCGGCGAGGGTGCCGCTGTTGCGCGCCCCGGCCAGCCCCGGCGCCCGCCCGTTGCCGATGACCCGCACCACCCGGTCCGGCCCGGCCAGGCCGGTCAGCGACTCGTCGGGCGTGGACTGGTCGAACACGACGACGGCCTCGATGCTGCCCGGGTACTCCTGGGCGAGGATCGCCGCGAGGGCGGCCCGCAGCAGCTCGGGGCGGTCCCGGGTGGGCACCACGACGCTGACGCTCGGCGCTGGGGTCATCGGGTCTCCTCCGTACCCTGGCCGGGTCGCGGCCAGGTCCGCCAGCGGGGTCGGCGCCGGATCGACCGGGCCACCAGGTCATCCACGATCTGCCCGACGCGGGCAACGGCCGCGCGGCGGGCCTCGTGCGCGGCCGGGTCTGCGGCCACCGCGTACCGGGAGGGGTCGGCCTGCCCGGCGGCGAGCGCGTCGTGCAGCGCCTCCCGGGTCTCGCAGAGCGCCACCAGCCCGGCCGCGCCGAGCCGGCGGGCGAAGAGCTGCTGGTGGTCGTCGACGTGTTCGCCGTGCGACGGGTCGCGCGGCACCACGATGGGCAGGTGGCCGTGCCGGCGGGCCTCCAGGATCGTCGCCGGGCCGCCGTGGCACACCACAAGGTCGGCGTCGGCCATCGCCTCCTGCAGGGCGTCGTGGCCGAGGAAGGGCACCGCACCGGGCAGCGGCGGCGCCGCCGTGTGCCCGTGCTGCACTGTCAACCCGACCGGACCGGCCTGCGCGTGCCACTGCGCCAGCCAGTCGACGAGCCGGTCGAAGGGGTGCTTGTCGGTGCCGACGGCGACGAGCAGCCGGGTCTGACCGACGTCCGTGGTGTCGCGCTGGCGCGGCAGGCGGGACCCGTCGGCGGCGGTGTCGCGGCGGGCCGTGCTCGCCTCCCCGCTCACAGGAGGGTCCCGACGACTGTGGCCTCCGGATACTGCCGGCGCTGCTCGTCCCACTGCACGAGCATCGCGGACAGGAACGGGCGGCAGAGCCGGGCGGTGAGCGTCGGGGTGTCGATCCGGTCGTACACCTCGATGTAGACGGTCGGGATGCGACGCAGGCGGGCCAGCACCACGAACGGCACGGCCACGCCGGCGCCGGTGGTGACCACGGCCGCCACCCGCCGCCCACGCAGCACCCGCCAGGCCAGTCGCGCGTTGCGCAGCAGGTTCGGCACGTTGCGGGTGGTCGGATGGTGCGCCGGAACCAGGTCCTCGCCGGCCAGCAGCGACACCGCCTCCGGTGTGTCGAAGGTGACCCAGCAGCGCCGCCACCGTTCGTACCAGGGCCTAAGGGCGAGTAGTTGGGCCAGGTGTCCGCCGCTGGAACCCACCAGCAGCAGCACCGACGAATTGTTGTCGTCGTTCGTGTCCACGCGACTCCCCACAAGTTCGCTTGGAATTCCGATTCACGCCAGGCAGAAGCAGATCACAGGTTTCCCGGTCGTTGAATAGCGCGACCGGACGAGGCGACGATCTCCGCTCGGCGTGGTCAGGCCCACTGTCGGCCCCCACGGCCTATTGATCGTCATCACGACCTGCCATTTTGTCGTCACTCTACGACGCGCTCCCGGCGTCGCGCTGTCTCCGGTTCAGTCGCTTTGTCGTTTCTCGATGACGTCCAACAGTGCGGGATGCAGCGCGCCGTTCCACCCGGCGCCGGCGTCCGCCAGCCGCCACGTCCGCAGCCACATCTCCAGCAGGTACGCGTCGGCCACCAGCCGGCACTGCGCCGGGCCGAGGCCCAGCCGCGCACCGTGCCGATCCACCTGCCCGTCCACCGCGGCGGCGGCCACCGCCGCCGGTTCGGCGCGCAGCACCAGCGACCGCTGGAACGCGTCGTGCGCCAGATCGAAGCCGACAGGCACGTCCGGGCCACTGTGCTCCCAGTCCCAGGCCACCAGCCGACCGTCGTGCGTGCCCAGGTTCCACGGCACCCAGTCGCCGTGCCAGTGGCCGAACTCGACGGCCGTGTCGCCGTGCCGGCGGGCCAGCGCGGCGACCGCCGCCACCGCCCGCGCCCCGGCCGGCTCGGCCGTGGCGGCCCGCTCGGCCTGGGCGGCCAGCCGGGTCAGGAACGTCGAGGAGGCAAGCGGTCGGGGCGTCCCGGCCGGGGCGCCCCGGCGGGCGACGGCGAGCAGCGCCGCGATCCGGGGCGGGTCGTCGGCCGGCACACCGCGTACGTCCGGCGGCAGCGGTTCGATCACCGCGACCGCCTGGCCGGCCCACGCCGTCTCGGTGAGCAGCCCCGGCGGCACCGGATGGTCGGCGACGCCTGTCACCGCCCGCAACTCCCGCAGGGCGCTCGCCTCGGCGGTGACAAGCGCCCGGGTGGCGTCGTTCCAGCCGATCTTCGCGTAGCCGCGCGGGTGACCGTCGACGGTGAACAGTTGCAGGGTGGGTTTGACGTTCGGGTCCGGCGGGCGGACCCCACACGCGGCCAACAGCGGCGTGCCGCCCAGCGCGGCGGCGAGCCGCTCGGTCAGCAGCAGCTCGGCCACGGGCGCACCCACCGGCACCGAGACGGTGAGCGTCGGAAACGGCGCCAGACCCGCCCCGCCGAACCGGGCCAGCCCGCCGAGCGCCGCCCGCAGCGCCCGCACCTTCGGCGGCCGCAACGCGTTGTACGCCAGCAACGACGCCGCGCCGGCCCGGGGCGCGCCCAGCGGCACGAGGAACCGGGCCCGGGCCACCGACGGCACCACCGCATACCGGGCCACCGCCCGATGCCCGGCCGGCAGCGCGCCACCCACCGTCAGACCGACCCGGTCGTCCGGGAACACCGCGCGGCTCACCCAGCCCAGGCCGTCCACCCGGGATCGAGGATCGGTGGCCGGGGTGACCCCGGTCGTCACGCCGCCCGGTCCGCCCAGTCGAGGTCCAACCCGAGCCGCTCGCGCAGCGCGTCGTTGTACGGGCGGTAGTAGTCGGTCAACTCGGCGCGCAGCGCCGGCTCCAGCGGAGCGGAGCGCCGGTCGTTGTAGACCTTGAAGTTCGGCAGGTCGTACGGGGGCAGCCCGAGGAAGTCGAGGGTGCGCTGGTAGGTGGCGCGGGAGTCGCGGTACAGGTCCTCGCTGGGCAGGAAGAGGATCTGCCCGGAGTCGAAGCGCTCCAACCACGGCTCCAGGTGCTCCAGGTAACGCCCCCGGGCCCGGTACGTGTACCAGTCGTACGCCTCGCTGAACGCCTCCGGCTCGGCGATGAGCCGCTCCCGCTCCCCCGCTGTACGCTCCGGCTCGGCGGCCAGCGCTTCGGCGAAGTCAAGCGGCTCGATGCCGTGGGTGCGGCGCTCCTTCCAGTGCGAGTACGCCCGCTCGACCGGGTCGCGCAGCAGCACGATCAGCTTCACCGTCGGCATCAGCGCCGCGACCCGCTGCGCGGCGAGCGGGTGGAACATGTAGAGCGGGGCGGCCTCGCCGACCCGGACCGGCCCGCCGTGCCGCTTCGTGAGGGCCTCACGCTGCCGCTCGGTCGGGAAGTGCGAGCGGTACCACGCCTCGCCGCGACCCCAGTGCTCCTCGAAGTAGTGCGCCGACTTGGTGTTCCACGCGGGAAACAGCCGGGGCACCAGGGGGTGCTGGATGAGGTAGTTCCACAGGGAGGTGGTGCCGCCCCGCTTGGTGCCGATGATCAGGAAGTCCGGCAGGGGTCGCCGGTCACTGGTGCGTACCCCGTAGTCGACCAGGGACTCTCGCACCCGGGTGGTCACCTGGGTCGGCACCAGCTGCTTGACCCGGTCACGGATGGACGCCACGACGGCCCTCACCTGCCTCTCGTCGATTCCGGAGCCGACCGGACGGCCGTGGCCGCATCGTCGGACCCACGGATCTGCCTCATGGTCACCCGGATGCCGGCGCGCACCCGGGGCAACGTCAACATGCCGACGCAACCGGCCAGCAACACGCCCAGCGCCAGCGCCAGGCCGGGCAGGCCACGGCCGCCGGCCAGCACACCGATCCCCGCCGCGAGGCCCACACCGCCGACGGTGGCCGCCGCCGCGCGCAGCGTCGCGGCGTCGACAAGCGGCTCGGCGACCACCGCGCGGGCGAACGCCGCGGCGGTGAGGTTCTCGGTGGCGATGCCGGCGGCCCAGGCGAACGCCGCGCCCGTCGCGCCGTGCCCGGGAATCAGCCAGAGCCCGAGCGAGACGGTCACGGTGAGCCCGGCCACCGTGGACACCAGGTGCAGGCCGCTGCGCCCGCCCATCAGCAGCAGGCTCTGCACGTTGCCGACGCCGGTGTTCACAAGCATCGCCAGCGCGAGCACCGTCATGGCGGGCACGCCGGCGGTGAACTCCGGGCCGAACAGTTGCAGGAACGCGAGCGCGAACACCGCGAGCAGCAGGTACACCGGCCAGGACAGCACCAGCCCCCAGGTCGTCAACTGCCGGTGCACGGCCGCCGCGGCGGCCCGCTCACCGCGCCCCAGCAGCCGGGACAGCTGTGGTGACACCGCCACCCGCAGCCCCTGCATGGCGAGCTGACCGGCCAGCACGTACCGGCCGACCGCGCCGAAGACACCCGCGTCGGCCGGGCCGGCCAGCACCGACGTCAGCAGCACCCCCACCCACATGCTGCCCGCGTCGATGGCCGCCGAGGCGGCCCGTGGCAGCGCGAAGCGCCAGAACGTCGACCAGTCGGCCCGGCCCGGTCGCAGCGCCGCGCCCCGGCCCAGGCCGAGCGGGCCGGCCACCAGGGTGAGGCAGGCCAGCAGCGCCAGCGCCGCCGGCACCAGCCAGCCGGTCATCCCGGCGAGCAGACCACCGCCGACCAGCGCGGCGGCGCCGACCAGCGCCGGGCGGGCCACCGGCAGCAGGAGGAACTGCACGCCGACGTACGCGCGGATGGGTCGCACGCAGCGCAGCGCGGCCAGCAGCAGGGTCATCGCCACCACCACAGGCACGGCGGCGAAGGTGAGCGTCAGCAACGCCTCGCCGTGCTCGCCCGAGCCCCGCAGCAGTCGGGGGGCGAGCGCGTCGGCGCTCAGCGCTCCGACGGCGGCGACCACGAGCCCGGCCAGCAGCGGAGGGATCAGCGCCACCGGAAGCACCCGGGCCGCGTCGCCCCGGACGCCGAGACGACGACGGGGCAGCGCCCACATCAGACCGGTCTCCGCGCCCAGCGTGCACACCGCGGTGGCCACGGTGACCACGCCGATCGCGGCGAAGAACGCGCCCGCGCCCGTCGTCCCGTACCCCCGGGTGATCACCACGGCCAGCACGAAGCCGAACAGGCCGCTGGTGGCGGCGCCGAGCAGCCCGGCCACGCCGCTGCGGGCGCTGCGGCGCGTCTCGGCCATGCCGACGTCGTCCGTGCCGGCGGCGTCCGCCGCCGAGCGGTGCGGGCCGGTCGGCGGCCGGGTGGCGGCGGTCATGCCGGCACCGCCGTGGCGGGCGTGCGTGGCCGGTGCCTTCGCCGCGCGCTCGTGAGCCGTTCCCGTTCGGCGAGCGCCATGGCGAACGCGACAGCGAAGAACGCGACCGACAGGTTCTGGTTGGCCATGCCGTAGAACGGGACCTGCACGAGGCAGACCACCGGCACCACCGCCAGCCACTGCCCGGCCGCCGAGGTCGCCCGCGCGCAGATCACCGCGGCGGCGACGAACCAGGCCAGGAAACACACAAGCGCCGGTACGCCGTGACTGAACAACACCATCCACAGCTGCCCCTGGGTGCCGATCGGCGCGTCGGCGGAGACCGTGTCCACGTTCACCGGCGCGCCGTAGCCCAGCCAGGGCGAGTCCTGTACGCGGCGGATCACCTCGGTGTAGAGCGACAGGCGGTCCGTGTTGGTGTCGCTGGAATCGACCCGCTGGCTGATCAGGTCGGTGATCGGGATGAACAGGGTGGCCAGCGCGCCGATGACGACCACGCCGACGATTGACGCGGCGACCCGGACGTTGCCGCGCAGGCTGGCCCGCACCCCGAGCACCGCGAGCCCGGCGCCCAGACTGAGGAACATCGCCCGGTTCAGCGTGAGGAACGCCGGCGCGAGCGACAGCGGCAGCGACGCCAACAGCACCCAGCGCAGCAACCCCCGACGGCGCAACATCGTGTACGCCACCACGCAGGGCAGGGTCATGGCGTACGCGCTGCCGTAGTTGTTGGTGTACGAGAACGGCGCGGCCGGCCGGTAGATCGGGTTGAGCGAGCGCTCGCTGTACTCCGCGGTTCTCAGGTGCACCATGTCCCTGATGAACGGGGTACGGGCCACCCCGCCGGGCAGCAGCACCTCCATCGGGGTGGTCATCCCCAGCCGGGGCACCAGCACCCCGAGCCAGCCCAGCACCACAAGCGCGAACCAGAACGCGCAGAGCGGGGTGAGCACCGCCACCAGGTCGGCGCGTTCCCGGGCGGCGGCGTAGACGTAGACGGCGACCACGAGCGCGGTCAGGTAGAAGGCCAACCGCAGGGCGAACGTCAGCAGCGAGGCCGGCGACGGCAGCTGGGTGGCGCTGACGACCACGATGGCCAGGAACAGCAGCCAGATGCCGGACGTCGGTGGCAGCGGCACCCGACCCCGGGTGAGCAGCAACGCGAGCAGCAGTGCACCCAGCAGCGGCCAGCCCAGGTAGAACGCCCCGATCGCCCACCAGAGCGGCACCAGCCCGAACATCAACGCCAGCGGCCAGAGCGGCAGCCGGGCCGGGGGTGGGACCGGTGTCGGCGGCCCGAGGGGGGCGGCGGCGTCACCGGGTGGCGGCTCGATCGCCGGAGCACGGGTGACCGACACGTGTCAGGCCCGGCCATTGCGGGTGAGCACGAAGCCCAGCGGGCTGACCCCCGCGGCGCGCAGGCGCTCCACGAGCCGCCGCAGGTCGCTCTGCCGGGTGCGGTCCCGCTCGACGATCACCACGGCGCTGCCCTGCCGGGCCACCGCCACGCCACGCTCGTCGGACTCGGCCGGCGGGGAGTTGAACAGCACCAGCCCGTGGTCGGCGCCCTGCCGCCAGGTGCCGAAGCGGACGCTGCCCACACCCACTGTCACCTCGTCGGCCGACGCCGGCCGGCCGTTCTCTGTCTGGGCGGACGCCACCCGGGGCAGGGTCAGCGTGGCGTCCGGGTCGGTGGACGGACGGGCGCCGGGCGGGTGCGGGGAGGGCCGCCGCGGCGGCGGGCTCTCCGCCGTGGCCGCGGCGGCGGGGGCGGCGGCGACGGCCGGGCGCGGCTTGGGCACCGACGGTCGGGACGGGTCGATGGGCAGCCGCCCACGGTCGGCGAGGACGGCGGCGCGCAGGCGCTCGGCGCGCCCGCTGTCGTCGGCGACGAAGACCTCCCGGCCGTCCGCGGCGAGCGCCACGGCCAGCCCGGCGGTGAGTGCCGTGGCGTCTTCCCGGGTGGTGACCAGCGCGACCCGGGCGGGTTGGCGGACCCGCTCGGCGACCGCCATCGCCACGTAGCGGATGTCCGCGTCGACGGCCCGGGGGCTGCCCCGAAACGCCTGCCGACGCACCGTGCCGAGCAGTGGCAGACCGGTGGCGTCCCGGCCGTCGCTTACCGAGCGGACCCGCCGGTCGGTCGACTCCCAGGCGTACGCCAGCACGACGCCTATCAGCGCGCCGCCGAGCAGGCCGGCGACCAGGTAGAGGGGCCGGTGGCCGGCGGAGGTGGCAAGTGCCCGTTCGGCGGTCTGCGTGATCCAGCCGGGGTTCACGTCGACCGCGGCGATCTCGGTACGGGAGGCGTTGAGCTGGGTGAGCTGATTGTTGATTCCGGACAGTTCGGCAAGCGCGGCGTCCCCGGCGGGGGTGCCCTTGGCGCTCGTCACCCGTTTCTGCACGGCAGCCTGTTGGGCGGTGACCTTGGTGATGCTCGCGTCGTAGGAGCGCAGCATCTCGGCGCGCTGCTGCTCGTACATCGTGCGCCGCACGTCCAGGTACGCCTGCGCGGCGAGGTTGGCGCCCTCCACAGCCCGCTGCGCGTCGTGCGCCTGGTAGGTGAAACGCAGGATCTGCCCGCCGGTGGGGACCTCGACCTCGAGGGCGTTGCGGATGTCACGCGGTTCGCCGCCGGCGGCGTCGGCGAGACGCTGGACCACCTGCGTGCCCGTGGCGAGGCCGCTCTCCACGTTCATGTTCACGGCGCGGTCGGCGCCCGCGCCGCTGGGTGTGAAGGCGTCGGTGACCACCGGGCGGACCGCCACGACCGCGCTCGCGCTCACCGCCGCCGGGACGAGCAGCACGTAGCCGAGGGCGGCGAGCAGGCCGACCAGTGCGACGGCGACCACCAGCCGCAGCCGGTGCATCGGCACCCGCAGCAGGTCGGTGAGCGTGACGGCACGGGCGGTGCCGGCGGACGGGCCGTCCGTGGGCCAGGAGGCGGGCGTTGCGTCAGTCATGGAACTTCTTCACCGTCTGTTGAGGATTGCCGACGACGACGACACCCGGTGGCACGTCCGTGCGCACCACGGTCGCCGCGCCCACGACGCTGTCCCGGCCGACGCGGACCCCCTTGAGCACCAGGGCGTGCGCGCCGATCCACACGTTCTCCTCGAGAACGATCGGGGCGCGCGTCGCCGGGCCGGGCGGCGCGTGCCGCTGCTCGGGTGGCAGGTTGTGAAAGTCGTTGTCGAGGAGTTCGCAATCGGACAGCAGGCACCGGTCTCCCACTGTCACGGATGTCCAGACGCCGATCCACGTGGCGTTGAGCAGACAGTCGGCGCCGACGCGAACCTCGCCGGGGCCGGCGAAGCGCACCAGTTTGTTGAGGCGGGTCCGGTCGCCGATGCTCACCCGTACGCCCCGGCGCAGCCGGATCCGGCCCCGGATCTCCACGTCCCGGCCGAGTGTGAGCCGTCGGTAGCGCAGCCGGTACCAGGCGCGTTTGAGCGCGAAGACCAGGTGCACGGCGCGTTTCGCGCGGATGCCAGCAGCGCCGACCAACGACCCCTCCCCCACATCGTGGGGTCGGCGGCGGTGGTCCCGCCGCCGACCCAACGTGAACAATCTACCGACGCTCCGTTACGAACGGTGGACCGTTACTGCACGGAGAAGAACAGCGAGGGGGTGGACCAGGACAACTCGGGCGTCGCCGTGGCGATGACCGTCGCCGCGGCACCGTTGACCACGGCGGTCGGCGCGGCCGTCGGGTCGAACGGCGCGCTGCGCAGCGTGCCGTCGGTGGCACCGTAGACGATCTGCCCGCCGACCCAGGCCATGCCGCGCACACCCGACCAGGTGACGCCGGTGGTGGGCAGCGCGAACTCGGTGGCGCCCAGATAGCTGCCGTCGATCTCGAAGTAGCGGTAGTAGAGGCTGTTCGCGCCGGTGCGGGTGTAGTAGAGCCGGCCGTCGAGGTAGAAGGCGCCGGTCAGCAGCGCCGGATTGAACCAGTCGTTGTAGCCGGACGCCTCCCACGGCGACCCGATCGCGCCGCCGCTGAACAGCGAGATGTCGATCCGGCTGCCGGTGGGCGTTCCCGCGACGGTGTGCGCCCAGTAGATCCGGTCGTCGACCCGCCAGGTCGCGCCCGCCGCGGTGTACGCGGGCTGGCTGGTCGCGGTCGCGGCGCCCAGCGCGGTGCCGTCGAACGGCACCTTGGTCACGGCGCCCGAGGCGGTGGCCACGTAGAGGTTGCCGGCGGTCGCCGACGGCGGGTTCTTCGCGGTGAAGGTACGACCACCGGCGAGCGGGAACATGCCGAGCCGGCCGTGGTACTCCTCGCCCATCCCGTCGGAGTTGTGTCCGAAGTAGAGGCCGTCCGAGCCCCGCCACAGCACCGGCACCGCCGAACCCCAGGCGCTGGTGCCGGCGGGCATCGAGGCGCTGCCGCTGCGACGCGGGTTCCAGTTCACCGGCAGGCCGGTGGCCGGGGTGACCGCGGCGATGCCCAGCCGGTCGATCGCGCCGTTGCCGGCGGTGTCGCTGGCGTTCGGGTTGTTCAGCCACCGGAAGTGCCCGCCGAGGTAGATGACGTTGTCGGCCACCTCGACCGAGGTGATGGTGTCGTTGCCGGTGAAGTCGATCCAGGTGGCGAGCTGGCCGGCGCCCCGGGCGGGGGTCTCGAAACGAGCCAGGGCGTCGCAGTACGCGGTCGGCCAACCGCCGCCGCCGTTCGAGCCGACCACGAACCAGCTGCCGTCCTCGCCGAACCGCACGTCCTGCACGTAGTGCACGAACGTCGCCGGGGACGCGCACGGCGACACGTACTTCTCGGTGCTCCAGTCCAGCAGCGTCGGGGTGCCGGTGAGGTCGACAAGCGCGATCTGGTTGCGCGGCAGGTCGTTGACGAGCGTGAAGTTGCCGCCCAGCACCAGGGTGTGGCCGTCCGGCGTGACGTCGATCGTCCACACGTACGACGTGGTGCTGTGCCGCCCGACGGTGGCGTCGATGCTGAACGTCGGGTCGATTGCGCCGGTGGTCGCGTTGAGCCGGCCGAGACCGGCGTGCGCGGTGCCGTTGAGCCAGTTGAACGCGCCGGCCACGTAGAGCGAGTTGCCGGAGAGGACCAGGTCGCGGACGGTGCCGCCGTCGGAGCGCCCGACCCAGCTGTCGATGGTCGCGCCGGTCGCGGGGTTCAGCGCGACCAGGTTCTTGCGGGAGACCCCGTTGACGTTCTTGAAGGCGCCGCCGACGATAAGCGTGCCGCCGGGACCGGCGAGCAGCGTGTTGACCGCGCCGTCGAGCACCGGCAGGAACGTCGTGGACATAGTGCCTGTGGTGCGGTCGTACGCGAAGAGGTAGCGCTGGGTGATCCACGCGGAGCTGGCGGTCTGCCGGAGCTGGGTGAAGCTGCCGCCGACGAAGACGGTGTTGCCTACCTGCGCGAAGGCGCGGGTCTCACCGTCGCGGGCGTGCGGGGTCGTGTCGCTGGGATTACCGGACACCAGGGTCGCGGTCTCGGGAACCGGCACCACCGCCGCCGAGGACACCGAGGGCACGCTGAGCACCGCGGCGACGGTCGCCAGCGCGACCACCCCCGCCCGAGTACGACGTCGTCCTGACAACCGCCACAAGTGCGAGAGTTTGGGCACGCTGCGCCTCCAAGATGGATGAGAACCCGAGGTAGCGTCCCTCGCCCAGCCTGGTAGGCGCATCCGCCGATTGGGCGGTGCATGAATCTGCTAGCCGACAGAACGCCGGAGGATCAGCCGGCGAACTCCCGATGAACGGTGTCGGCGTTCACGATGTCGTCATCGTCGGTCAGCGGCTCCCTCCGGTGGGCTGCCGCAGGTACGCGTCCTTGCCGGCCTGCGTGAAGCCGGCCACCGAGGACGCGTCGTGGTTCATCGTCATGTCACAGGTCGCCGTGCGGGTGGTCATGCCCGGCGAATTGAAGTAGATGGCAGCCTTGATCTTCGGGTGGGCCTTCAGTGCGGCCGGGAACTCCTGGAACCAGCGCTGCTTGGCCCCCGGGTCGGCGGAGTTGAAGTTCGTGCCGAACTCGGCGAGCATCCGCGGCTTGCCGGCCCCGATGCTGGACTCGTCGAGCCAGCGGTAGAAGCCGTCGACTGTCGTGCTCGGGCTCTTCCACACGGTGCTGCCGTTGCAGACGTGGAAGTTGTACGGGTCGTAGGCCACCCAGTCGACGTACCTGTCGCCAGGGTAGAGGCCGGCGTACCGGGAGTAGTGCCCGGACCAGCCCATCATCGTCCACACCCAGACGGCGTTGTCCGCGCCGGCCTTGGCGAACCGCTCGTACACGTACTTCCAGGCGCGGACGAAGTCTGCGTCGCTGCCCTTGTTCGGCTCGTCCTCCGGCTCGTGGTCGAAGCCCAGGAACACAGGCACCTTGGCGGCCCGGATGCGACCGGCGACCGCGTCGATGGTGGCGTCGTGGCGACCGCTGTAGACGTCGGACCACTTCAGCGTCGTGCCGGCGGAGAAGTCGCGCGATTCCCAGGCGAAGAACATCAGCCGACCCTCGCGCATCTGCTGCGCCTCGTACGCGTCGGGGAACGCGCCGTTGCTGCCGGCGTTGGAGAAGTCGTGGTAGCGGTGCACGATGTCGAACTTGCGCCCGACCTGCGCCTCGACGCTGGCGATCGCCTTGGCGTGATCCCAGCCGCTGCCCGCGTTGGCAGGTGAGTACATGCCCCACCAGGCGCCGCAGGAGGGGACGAGCGTGTCCGACACCTGGCCGCACTTGCCGGACGGGAGTTCGGGACTGCCCGTGGGCGTTGGTGTCCGGGACGGCGCGACCGTCGGCGTGGGCTTGGGCGCGGCGGTGGTCGGCGGCGCACTCGGCGAGGGCGGCGGCGCCGGTCGGGTCGTCGGCGCCGACGACGGCGGGGTGCCGAGGTCGTAGCTGATCACCAGGCTGGGTCGCAGGTCCGGGTTGCGGTTCTCGACCGACGCCCAGTAGACGCGGGTCTCGAGGCCGGTCTGGGCGAGCGACACCGTCCAGGTGCCGTTGCCGGTCACCAGTTTGGACACGTCCCACTCGTTGACGCCCTTGGCCACGCCGGTCACGGTGTCCAGCGCGGCGCCCGCCGTCGCCGGGACGGGGCGCGTCTCGCGGGCGCTCAACCCCGAGGCGTGCGCGGTCACCGTGGCGGCGAACTGCTGCCAGGCGTGCATGCGCAGCGTCGCCCGCACGTTGACGGCGGCGGCCGGAACGGTGGTCACCGCGAACTCGACGACCGCCTCCCGACCACCGCGCGGGTTGCCGTCGCAGCGCGCCGGGCAGGTCGCCAGGGTCGTCTTGGTGGCGTTGTCGCCGTCCTGGGTCACCACCGTGGCGGTGGTGTCCGCGACCGCGCGGATCGACAGGTCGTCGCTGGCCAGCAGCGGCATCATGGTCGCCACGATGCCGGCCACCACCGCACCGCCGACCACGCCGATGGCGATCGCCTTGCGCCGGGGACCGTTGCGGAGCCGGGTGATGCGGTGCAGTCCATGCCTGGTCAAGGAGAACTCCCTGTGTCTGCTGCGATAACCGTGAGCAGCGTATCCACGACCAGGGCATGTCGTACGGAGGACAGTTTCCCGTAAGCGCGTCTTAACCGTCAGCTAAGGAAGTCGCCCTGCGGGCCGCCACCAGGGCCTCCCGCATCGCCTCCACAGGCGCGGCCACGCCGGTGAACTGCTCGAACTGGCCGACCGCCTGCGCCAGCAACAGGTCCAATCCGGACACCACCCGCAGACCGGCCCCGAGCGCGGACGCCGCCAGCGGCGTGGGCCACGGGTCGTACAGCGCGTCGAAGAACACCCCGTCCGGCCGCCACGTCACCGTGTCGACGAGCGGGTCGGCGACACCCTTCGGGACGGTGGAGACGACCACGTCGGCGGTGCCGAGGTGCTGGGAGGCATCGGCCCACGCGCCGGCTGTCAGCGCGACGTCAAGCGTGGCCGCCACCGGACGCAGCTCGTCGACCGCCTCCGGCCGGCGGGCCACCACCGTGACCGACGAGCAGGCCAACTGGGCGGCGGCGGCGAGTGCGGCGCGGGCCGTGCCACCCGCGCCCAACACGGTGACGGCGGCGCCGGGCACCACCCCCGCACCGGTGAGCACCTCGACCATGCCGCCGACGTCGGTGTTGTCCGCGTACCAGGAGCCGTCCGGACGGCGTACCAACGTGTTGGCCGCGCCGACGGCGACCGCGACCGGCGACGCGGCGTCGGCCACGGCGAGCGCCGCCTCCTTGCCCGGCATGGTCACCGACAGCCCGGCCCACTCCGGGCCCAGGCCGGCGACCAGGGCCGGCAGCTCCGCCGCCGCACACTCGATCCGGGTGTACGACCAGCCGGCGAGCCCGGCGGCGGCGTAGCCGGCGGTGTGGATCACCGGGGACAGCGAGTGCGCGATGGGCTTGCCCAGCACCGCGGCCCGGCGGGCCACCACTGTCCGCGTCATCTCCGCCCCCCGTGCACGTCGCCTCGACCCTACCGACCGCGCCGACCGCCGCACCACCCGTCGGCGGCCGTGGCGACGCTGTTCGCCTGACGTTTCGTCGACGTCGGTGACAGCATCGTTCCTGAACCCGCGCACCGGCTCGTGGACCGGCACAAGCCACTGACAACGACACCGCAAATGGTGTCTCCGGGCTGACGAAAAGTCTCCCTTTCCGCAGCGGAAAGGGAGACTTTTCGGTGGTCGGGAATTCGTCAGATGATACCGGCCTCCCGGGCCTTGGCCTTGTTCCGCTCGTGCTGCTCGGGTGTCTCGGCGAACTCCGAGTGACCCTGCTTGTCGATGGCCACGAAGAAGAGCCACTTACCCACCGGCGGATTCATCGCGCCTTCCAACGCCTGCTTGCCAGGGTTGTTGATGGGGGTGGGGACCAGGCCCGGCAGCTTGCGGTTGTACGGGTTCTTCGGGTTGTCCATGTCGGCCGCCGTCATCTCCTTCGACGACTTGGTCTTCTGCCCGGTCGACTCCAGGTAGTAGTTGACCGTGACGTCCATCTCCAGGCAGTTGCACGGGAACTCGCCGTACACCCGGTTGTAGGCCACCCGCGCGACCTTGCCCAGGTCGTCCTTGTTACCGGCCTCGGCCTGCGCCAGCGAGGACACGATCAGCGCCTCGTACGGGCTGACCTTGCGTTCCTTCTGCACGCGGTCGGCGAACTTCATCTCGCCGGTCACCGAGAGGAAGTTGTCCACCATCAGCTTGAGGATGCTCTCGGCGGTGGCCTTCGGCGGAATCTCGTACGTGTCCGGGTAGAGGAAGCCCTCGATGGACTTGACGACCTTCTTGCCGTCGTCGCGCTTGAACCACCAGTCCGGGACGCCGAGCGCCTCCGGGTCCTTCGCGGCGGCCTGGAAGTCCTTCACCGGGATCTTGGTCTTTTCCGAGAGCAGCTTGTAGATGTTCATGCTGGTGCGGCCCTCGGGGATGGTCAGCCCGTTGACGATCTTGTTCTTCAGATCGAGCATGGCCGTCACGGCGCTCGCGCCGCTCATCTGCTTGCGCAGCTTGTACGTGCCCGGCTGGATGTTCTTGCTGCGCGAGTTGGCCTCGGCGGCCTCGATGAACGCCTTCTGGCTCTTCACCACGTCGGCGGCGACCAGGGCGTCGGCCATGTCGGCGAGCAGCGCGCCGTTCTTGATCTCGACGGTGATCTCGCCGGAGCCGCTGCCGTCGTAGTCGGGGGTGACGAAGTAGTTCTGGATCCGGTCGAACCCGTAGAACGCCCCGCCACCGATGCCGCCCAGCAGGAGCAGGGCCATCAGCAGCGCCAGGAAGGTCTTGCCGCGACCCCCGGAGCCGGAGCCGCCGTTGCGCTTACGGACGAAGCTGCGCCGGTGTCGGCCCTTCTCACCCCGCTCCGGCTCGTCGAATCCAAGATCCAGATCGTCGATCATTACGTCCGCCTCCGCTGCGCGTCCAGCCAGCTCTGCAGGATCTCCACCGCGGCCGCCTGGTCGACAACCGCACGTTGACGTTTACCTCGGACGCCACGTTCGGCAAGCCTACGAGAAGCGACCACCGTCGACATCCTCTCGTCGGTAAGCGTTACCGGTACGGGCGCTATCACATCGACCAGTCGGTCAGCGTACGCCTTCACTCCGACCGCCGCCGGGCCGTGTTTACCGGCCAGATTGACCGGAAGGCCGACGACAACCTCGACCGCCTCATGTTCGGCCACCAGCGCCGCGAGCTGGGCAAGGTCGCTCGGCACCGCGTCCGGCGCGGCGCTGAGATCGCGGGCGAGGGTGACGAGCGGCGTGGCCAGCACCCCGTCCGGATCCGAGCGGGACACGCCTACCCGCACCTGACCGACGTCCACGCCGATGCGAACGCCCCGTGTGAATCCGCTCACCGTCGGTCACCCCTCGGCTGTCGACGAACCAGGGCGGACCGATCGGCCCGCCCTGGTCGACTATGACCGGCCATCACGCCTCGGTGATCGCCTTCTCGACGGTGAGCAACAGGTTCGGCGCCTCGGCCGCCGGCAGGCCGCCGCCCTGGGCCAGGTCGGGGCTCCCCCCGCCGCGCCCGGAGAACGCCGCCTTCACCAGGTCCGATGCGGCCAGGCCCCGAGCGCGGGCCGCCGCGTTGACCGCCACCACAAGCGACGCCTTGCCGTTGGCGCGGGCCGCCACCGCGACCACCGCCGGCCGCGCCGGGTCGATCTTGCCGCGAATCTCCTGCGCCAGGGTCCGTACGTCGTTGCCGGCAGCGCCCTCCGGCGCCTCGGTGCCCACGTACGCCACCCCGCGCACATCCTTCGCCTGCGCGGCGAGCGCCCCCGCCCCGCCCAGCACCAACTGGGCGCGCAGCTTCTCCAGCTCCTTCTCCGCGTCGCGGAGCTGGGTGACGGTCTGCTCGACCCGGTCGGCGACCTGGTCGTTGGGCACCCGGTACAGCTCGGCCAGCCGGGACACCAGCAGGTGCTCCCTGGCCAGGAAGCCGAAGGCGTCCATGCCGACAAGCGCCTCGACCCGGCGGACACCGGAGCCGATCGACGACTCGGAGAGGATCTTCACGAGGCCGAGCTGCGCCGAGCGGGCCACGTGCGTGCCACCGCACAGCTCACGGGCGTAGTCGCCGACCTCGACGACCCGCACCTCCTCGCCGTACTTCTCGCCGAACAGCGCCATCGCACCGATCCGCCGCGCCTCGTCCAGCGACGTGATGAAGGCGTGCACCTCCAGGTCGGCCAGGAGCACCTCGTTCACCTGCTGCTCCACGTCCCGCAGGACCGTCGGCGACACACCCGTCGGGGTGTTGAAGTCGAACCGCAGCCGGCCCGGCGCGTTCAGCGAACCCGCCTGGGTGGCCGACTCGCCGAGGAAGTTGCGCATGGTCTGGTGCACCAGGTGGGTGGCCGTGTGCGACCGGGAGATCGCCCGCCGCCTCGTGGTGTCGATCTCGGCGTAGCCGGTGTCGCCCGGGTGCACCTCACCCCGGATGACCCGGGCCCGGTGCACGATCAGGCCGGGCACCGGCTGCTGCACGTCGAGCACCTCGACCTGACCGTCGCCGACGGTGATGATGCCGTGGTCGGGCTGCTGGCCACCGCCCTCGGCGTAGAACGGGGTCGTGTCGAGCACCAACTCGACTGTCTCACCCTCGGTCGCCGCCTGACGCGGGCCGTCGGCGCCCAGCAGCGCCCGCACCCGCGACTCGCGGGCCACCTCGCCGTAGCCGGTGAACGTCACCGGGCCGCCCGCGTCGAGCACCGACCGGTACGCCGACACGTCGGTGTGCCCCGTCTTACGGGCCTGCGCGTCCGCCTTCGCCCGGGTCCGCTGGTCGGCCATCAGTCGACGGAAGCCCTCGTCGTCGACCTTCAGGCCCTGCTCCGCCGCGATCTCCAGGGTCAGGTCGATCGGGAAGCCGTACGTGTCGTGCAGCTGGAACGCCTTCGCTCCGGACAGCGCCGTGCCGCCCGCCGTGCGGGTCTCGGCGATCGCCGTGTCCAGGATCGTCGTCCCGGCGCGCAGCGTCGACAGGAACGCTTCCTCCTCGGCGTACGCGTACTGCGCGATCCGGTCGAAGTCGGTCGCCAGCTCCGGGTACGACGGCGCCATGCAGTCCCGCGCGACCGGCAGCAGCTCGGGCAGCGCCCGGTCCTGCCAGCCGAGCAGCCGGATCGACCGGATCGCCCGGCGCATGATCCGGCGCAGCACGTAGCCGCGACCCTCGTTCGACGGGGTCACGCCGTCGCCGATCAGCATCAACGCGGTACGCACGTGGTCCGCGACCACCCGCAGCCGAATGTCGTCCGGGTGCGACTCGCTTGCCACATGCCCGGAGTGCGCGCCGTAACGCTTGCCGGTCAGCTCCGCCGCGCGGGCCAGGATCGGCCGGACCTCGTCGATCTCGTAGAGGTTGTCGACGCCCTGCAGGATGGAGGCCATCCGCTCCAGGCCCATGCCGGTGTCGATGTTCTGCGCGGGAAGGTCACCCAGGATCGGGTAGTCCTCCTTGGTCGTGCCCGGGCCGCGCTCGAACTGCATGAAGACGAGGTTCCAGTACTCCATGTACCGGTCCTCGTCGACCGCCGGGCCGCCCTCGGCCCCGTACTCCGGGCCCCGGTCGTAGAACAGCTCCGACGACGGACCGCACGGGCCGGGAATGCCCATCGACCAGAAGTTGTCCGCCTTGCCCCGGCGGACGATCCGCTCAGCCGGCACACCCACCGACCGCCAGATCTCGTACGCCTCGTCGTCGTCGAGGTAGATCGTCGGCCAGATCCGCTCCGGATCCAGTCCGTACCCACCCTCGGCGACGGGCTTCGTGGACAACTCCCAGGCCAGCGGAATCGCGCCGGCCTTGAAGTAGTCACCGAAGGAGAAGTTGCCGTTCATCTGGAAGAACGTGCCGTGCCGGCTGGTCTTGCCGACCTCGTCGATGTCCGGGGTGCGGATGCACTTCTGCACGCTCACCGCCCGCCGGTACGGCGGGGTCTGCTGGCCCAGGAAGTACGGCACGAACTGCACCATGCCGGCGTTGACGAACAGCAGGTTCGGGTCGCTGATGGCGGGCAGCGGAGCGGACGGCACCACGGCGTGGCCGTTCGCCTCGAAGTGCGCGAGGTACCGCCGCTTGATCTCCGCCGTCTTCATCGCTGGTGTTCCTCCGGAAAGATGTCTCGATCGCCGATGCGCGGGTCCTCCCGCAGGTCGGCGAACTTGTCGTCGAACGTCTCGCCCTGGGCGAACGCGTGGTGGATCTCCTGCTCGCGCTCGGCCATCCCGACCCGGACGTCCTCCACGAAGCTACGCAGCGACTCCATCAGGCCGCCAGCGGATTCCGACAACGAGCTGGCGATGCCGGCGGGGGTGTACGCCTGCGCGGTGCGGGTCGCCTTGCGGACCACGATCACACCGACGGCCACGCCGATGCCGAGCCAGAACAAGCGCCTCATGTCTCGCTACCTCCTGGTGCGCCGGGCCGGTCAGCTGTTGCCGCGCCGCGCGGCCCGTCGCTGCTGCTTGATGGTGTCGCGCACCTCGCGCTCGGTCTCGGCGTGCCGGCGGCCGGCGGCGGCCTTGCGCACGCCGTAACCGAACGCGGCAACCTTGACCAGCGGGTTCGCGGCCGCGGCGGAGACGACGGTGGCCAGGTTGGCGACGTTGGCGGTGACGTTCTGGGCGTGGCTGGTCATCGTGTCGACCTTCGCCAGCTGGAGGTTCACGCCGTCGAGCGAGGTCTGCACCTGCTCCAGCGCGACGTTGACGTTCTTCACGGTGGTGTTCACGTCACCCAGCAGCGGTCCGGTCCGATCGTTGAGATCGTTGATCATCCGGGTGGTGGCGTCCACCGTGTGTCGCAGCCGCAGGATGGGCAGCGTCAGGATGAGCACCAGCACCGCGAACGCGCTCGCCGCGATCAGCGCCGCGATCGCCAAAATGTCGCCCACGCCTGTCCTCCTCAAGCAGAGTTCCGCAGGACCCGACGTCCCCGGAACGCACAACAGTGGTGCCCACCGAACAAGCCGGGCCGTCGCCGGTCACCGGACACGGGCGGGCCCGCCAGCCCCAGACCCTACCGTCCGTGATGGAGAGCGGCTCAGGACGGTGAGGGTGTCACGTCGCCCAGCGGATCTCCGCTGACCGTCGGGTACGGGTCCTCTCCGGTCAGTGACGGATCGGTGCTGGGCTGCGGCCTGGTCCGCTCGTCGTCGATCGCGTTGCGCACCTTCACCGACACCAACGAGCCGGTGCACTCCCCCGCAGCGGCCGACGGCTCCGGGGACGGCACGATCGCCGGCTCCCCGTCGACAGGTGGCGGTACGCAGGCCGGCGCCCGTACCCACAGGTCGAGGGTCAGCTCGTCCTGACGCCAGCAGGTGTAGCTGCCCTTCGTCTTCTGCTCCGGGCAGCGACTCACCTTCCACGGTTGCCAGCCGTCCTGGCGCAGCGCCTCCTCGTAGACCTTCGTCGTCTCCTCCGGCGACTTCTCCGAGGTGACGGTGCGCTCGCGCAGCCGACAGTCGAGCAGGCACCAGCGGCTGCCGCTGACATCGTCGACAGTCTTCGTCGCGGCCCACGCGGGCACACCGAGCTGGTCCAGGTTGTCGAAGACCGGGTCCCGGCTGAGCGTGCGAATCCCGAAGAAGAGCGGTACCGCGCCGAGCAGCACGACGCTTACCAGCGCCAGAATGGCCACCCGAAGTCGGCGTCGTTCGCGTGACTGCCGGCGTACCTCGGAACGGGCGCCCGGGGCGTCGTCGTCGGAAGCATCCTGGCCGGCCGCGCGCAGTGCGGGCCCGTCGGTCGCCTCGGCGATCGGCCGGTCGCCCGGCGGCGTCGCGGCGGGCACCACGACGGCGGCGCGGGCCACACCGGCGGGCTCGCCGGGCCGGCCGGACGGCGGCACGGGGGCGACACCGCTGGGCTCGGGCCGGCCGGCCTCACGGGGCGGCGGCAGGGCACGACCCGCGGAGCGGTCCGCCGGTCGCGGGGCGGCGGCACGCGCGGCCGCGGGTGCACCGGGGCCGGCGTGCTCGGCACCCGCTCGGTCGTCGCCGACCGGCGGCTGCCCGACGCCCGGCGGACGGACGGCGGCACGGGCCGGACCGTCCGGGCCGACGCCCGGCGGAGGGACGGCCGCACGGGCCGGACCGTCCGGGCCGACGCCCGGCGGAGGGACGGCCGCACGGGCCGGGCCGTCCGGGCGGGGCCGCGCCGAACCGGGGCGCGGCGGAGCGTCCGGGCCGACGCCCGGGCGTACCGCCCCGCGAGCCGGACGATCCGGGTCGACGCCGGGCGGGACGGCGGCACGCGCCGGAGCATCCGGGCCGGCACCCGGCGGGACGGCGGCACGCGCCGACCCGTCCGGGCGGGCGGCACCGCGCTCGGGCATGCCGCTGGGACGGGGTGGACCGTCGGGGCCACGGCGACCTGCGCCGGAGACCGGCGCGTCGCCGGGGGCGGGCCGGGCCCGACCGCCGGGTGGGGCGGAGCGGGCGCCCCGGACGGGCGCGGGCCGTCCGCTGCCGCCAGGGCCGACGTACGGGTCGTCGCCGCGGTCGTCCACCTGGCCGGGGCGGCCGGTGGGTCCGTCGGTGGCGGGCTCGGCGGGTGGACGGCGGCGTCGGTTGATCGGATCCGGGGCGGTCCCCGGAGCGCCCCGGCGGCCGACGGGTCGCTCACCTGTCGGATGAGGCGCGGGACCGCTCGGCTGCTCCGCGGTGGACTCCGGCGCACCGGGCCGGGCCGCCCGACGGCCGGTGGGAGCTTCCGCGCCCGGGTCGGCCGGCGGCCCGACGGGACGGCGACCGGCAGCGCGGTCCGCTGCCGGATCGGGGACGGCGAGGGGGCCACCGGAGCGATCGGTCAGATCACCGGCGGGCGGCGGGGCGGCACGGCGGCCGACGGGCCGGTTCGCGGTCGGCGGCTGCGCATCGCCACCTCGGCGGTTGACCACCGGCAGGCCGGGGTCGGTGTGCGGCAGGCGGCCGGCCTGACGCAGCCAGTCGGCTGGCCGTTCCGGGCGGTCCGCGCGCGGCTCACCGCCTGTCGGCGCGCGTCGACCCTGGTCGTCGGGGACCGCCCGACGGCGGCCGGTGCCGTCGGTGGACGTGACGCTGGCAGGTCCAGTGCTGGCGGCGCCGATCGATCCAGCGCTGGTGGCTGCGGGGCTGGACGGCGCGGTGGGCGCCTCGGGCATGGGTGGGGCATTGCCCGAGCGGGGCACCACCGGCTCGTCCGGCTCGGCGGCACGGCGGCGACCACCTCCGGCGGCCCGGGCATGCCCCTCGGGCTCGGGCGCTCCCGGGTCGACGGGGCCGGGACGACGTCGGGCCGTACGCGGGTCGCTGTCGATCGCGGGGTCGGCGCGTAACCCATCGCCGACCTGCGGTGCGACGCCGGGCGGCGGCGCACCGAGCCGGGCCGAACCGGCCGCGGTGGGCGGCCCGGCGGTTCGCGCCGGATCGGGGACCGGTCCCGTCGCCCGTCGCCCGACGGGCGGGCCATCACCGGCCGGCGGCCGGCCGCCGCCGGTCGGATCGGGCCCGGGTCGGCGGACCGGCGGCCCGGCGTCCGGCCGGCGCCGTGGCGGCATCGCGTCCGCCCGGCCGGTCGGGGCGGCGGCATCCGGGGAGTGGCCGGTCGAGACGCCAGCGGTCGGCTGTCCCGGGGGCGGGCCGGACGGTCCCACTGTGGGACGCGGCCGGGCCGGGCCGGCCGGAGCGCCGGCGGGCGGGCGGGGACCAGGGGGGCTCGCCGGGTCACCGCCGCCCGGTCGGACGGCCGGCGGCGCGAGGGGGGGCGCGGCGGCGCGGGGGCCGGTGCCGGGAACAGGCTGGGCGCCGCGCGGCGTCGGCTGGCCCGCGACAGCGCCGGCCGGACCGGGTGCGCGGAGGCGGTCGGCGGGTGGGCGGTCGGGGAGTTCGCGGTCGGCGGGCGGGCGGGCGTCCGGGCGGCGGCCCGGCGGGGGCGCCTCTCCCGGCCAGGGCCCGTCGACAGGGCGGCGCGTTCCGGCGGTCTCGGCGTCGGGGCGGCGTGGGCCGGGCGGCGCGTCCGGCGGCGTCGCCGCGCCCGCGCGGGGTGGGACGGGCTCGGCCGGGGCCCCGTCCGGGCCCAGTTCGCCGCGTTGCTGCTTTGCCGAGCGCAGGTCGTCGATCCAGCCGAACTCCTCGCCGGCCACCGGCTCCTCCGGCTCGGCCTCGGCTCGGCCTCGACCCCACCGGCGGCCCTTGGCGCGGGGATCACGCCGCTCGTCCGGGCCCTCGTCGGGGCGGTCCGCACCACGCGATCTCACTGTTGACCCTCTCCTGCGGCGTCCGTGCCGCTGTCCTGCTTCGTGCGGGGACCGCCCGCATCCGTGTCCGGCCGGCCGTTCCGACCGGCAAGCGGCGGGTCGGGCTGAGGCGTTACCGGTGACCCGACGGTCGGGGCCGCCACCGACGGGACCGCTGTCGCGGGCGCGGTGACGCTGGCGGCGGGCGACCCGGCGGTCGGAATCTCGGTACGGGCGGGCGGGGCCGGCAGCCCGCGTACGATCCGGCGCAGCAACGGCAGCCGCGTCGACACGGACCGTTCCGCCCCGTGCGGGCTGGGCTGGTAGTAGTCGACGCCCACCAGGTCGTCCGGAACGTACTGCTGGGTGAGCACGCCACGCTTGTCGTCGTGCGGGTAGCGGTATCCGGTGCCGTGGCCCAGCCCTTTGGCGCCGGCGTAGTGCGCGTCCCGCAGCCCACGAGGCACCGGGCCACCCCGGCCGGCCCGTACGTCCGCCATGGCCGCGCCGATCGCGGTGGTGGCCGAGTTCGACTTCGGTGCGGTGGCCAGGTGGATCACCGCCTGCGCCAGGTTGAGCTGCGCCTCGGGCAGGCCCACGTACTCCACGGCGTGCGCGGCGGCGGTGGCCACGCTCAGCGCGGTGGGATCGGCCATGCCCACGTCCTCGCTGGCGAAGATGACCAGCCGTCGGGCGATGAACCGAGCGTCCTCCCCCGCGACAAGCATCCGGGCCAGCCAGTGCACCGCGGCGTCCACGTCCGAGCCGCGCATGCTCTTGATGAACGCGCTGACCACGTCGTAGTGGGCGTCGCCGTCGCGGTCGTAGCGCACCGCCGCCACGTCCACCGCCTGCTCTGCGGTCGCCAGGTCGATGCGCTCGACGCCGAGCGCCGTGGCCGAGGCCGCCGCCGCCTCCAGAGCCGTCAGCGCCTTGCGGACGTCACCGGCGGCGAGCCGGACCAGGTGGTCCTCGGCGTCGGTGGCCAGGGTGAGCGTGCCGCCCAGGCCGCGCTCGTCGGCGACCGCGCGGCGCAGCAGGCCGCGGACCGCGTCGTCGTCGAGCGGTTGCAGGGTGAGCAGCACACACCGCGACAGCAGCGGTGAGATGACCGAGAAGTACGGGTTTTCGGTGGTCGCCGCGAGCAGCGTGACAGTACGGTCCTCGACGGCGGCGAGCAGCGAGTCCTGCTGGGTCTTGCTGAACCTGTGCACCTCGTCGATGAACAGCACCGTCTGCGGGCCGCCCGAGCGGCGCTGGCGACGGGCCGCCTCGATCACCGCCCGGACGTCCTTCACACCTGCCGAGAGGGCCGACATGGCGACGAAGCGGCGGTCGGTGGCACCGGCCACCAGGTGCGCGATTGTGGTCTTGCCGCTGCCGGGCGGCCCCCAGAGGATGACCGACAGGGGGGCGCCGCCGGAGACCAGTTGCCGCAGCGGCGCGCCGGGGGCGAGCAGGTGGTCCTGCCCGATCAACTCGTCCAGGCTCGCGGGTCGCATGCGGACGGGCAGGGGCGAATCGTCCGCTACCGGAGTGAAGCCGTCGACACCGGTGGTGCCCTCGGGCGCGCTGCGCGGCCCGGTGGGCGCACCGAGGGAGAAGAGAGCGTCGGACTCCATCACGAAGACAGTACCGGGCCCGACCCGCGACGCCGGAAGCGCGCTGCGGGCCGGGCCATCGCTGATCGGTCTCGGTCAGCCACGGCCGGGACGACGGCCCCGGTACCAGCGGCCGCCGCCACCGCCGCGCGGGCCGCTGCCGACGCCGGCCAGGTAGAGCGAGAGCAGGAGCAGGCCGATGAGCACGAGGGTGTTCCAGTTGAACAGGTCCGGCGCGCCGAAGTCGGTGTTGAGCAGGTCGAGCAGCAGGGCGAAGCCAAAGACGATGGCCGCGAGAATGGCGAGCATGTCGGTCCTCCGGTGGGGGTTCCCAGTAGGTCGGCGCGTGATGTACCCAATCGGTCGGCTCGCCAATCTCGACAGTGGATCGGGGTGCCCGCGTGACCGACCAGGCCCGGCTCCTAGGCTGGTCGCCATGATCATCGACGACCAGGTGCTCGACGACCGGGCGGCCATCCTGGCCGCGGCCGGCGACCACCCGTTCGTCAGGCACTCGCTCTCGCCGGGCGTACCAGCGCACGGATACCGGCGCGACGGCGCCGTGCTGTGGTTGCTGCCGCCCGAGCGCGGGCTGGGCGCCGACGCCGTCGGCCCCACCGAGCCGGTGCTGGCGATCTGCGCCGCGCTTGTCGCCAACGGGGTGCTGCGGCCCGAGCACCGGCTGCACCTGCCCCGGCTCGACCCCGCCCTGTTGGCCGCCCGACTACCGGTGGCCGAGCACGTCGACTGGGACTTCCACTGGACCACGGTGGCGCCGCCGCCGCAGCCTCACGAGCAGCCTGTCGTACGGCTCACCGACGCCGACCGCCCGGCGCTCCAGGCGCTTGTCGACGAGGCGTTCCCGAGCACCACCACCCGGCCGGGCGATCCGCGGGTGGTCGACTGGTACGGCATCCGGGCCGGCGGCCGGCTGGTGGCGTGCGGCGCGGACCGCAGCCGGGGCGACGTCGGGTTCCTGGCGGGCCTGACCGTCGCCCCCGACCAGCGCGGCCGGGGCCTCGGCGCGGCGCTGACCGCCGGCATGACCCGGGCGCTGCTGGCCCGACACGACACCGTCGGGCTCGGCGTCTACCCGGACAACGTGGGGGCGGTGCGGCTCTACCGCCGCCTCGGCTTCACCAGCACCCACCACGTCACCTCGATCCGCCTCGCCTGACGTCCTACCGGCCGGCCCGCTGCTCGGCAGGTCCGGGCGCGGGCACGGCTCCGGGCGCGGGTGCCTGCGGGGGTGCCTGCGCGGGTGCCTGCGCGGGTGCCTGCGCGGGGACCGCTGGCGGGTCGGCGGGATCGGCGGCGGCGCGCCGGCCTGCCCGCCAGGCGGGCAGGTAGAGCGGGGCGGCGACGGCCAGCACGACCGCGCCGACCACCATCGCCGTGCCCACGCTTGTCGCTGCGGCGAGCGCGGTCAGCACCACCCCGCCGAGCGCGGCGGCCGGTTGCGCCATCATCGAGTTCAGCGAGAGCACGCTGGTCCGGTACGGGCCGTCGACCTGGCGGTGCAGCAGGCCACTGTGCAGCGGGTTCGACGCACCGTGCACCGCGTAGCAGGCCAGATAGGCCACCAGCACCCCGACCGGGCCGGCGAGCAGCCCCATCCCGACGACAGTCACGCCCTGCAGGATGCGCAGCAGGGCCGCGCCGGGCGCCGCGCCGAACCAGCGCAGCAGCAACGGGGTCAGCGCGGCGCCGGCGGCCGAGGCGAGCCAGGCCGCCGAGTTGGCCGGCCCGAGCAGCGCGGCTGCGCGTTCCGGGTCGCCGATCACCTCGGCGAGCCGCACCGGCAGCAGCGACTCGAAGGTGACCATGCCGAAGCCCCAGAACAGCTCCACCGCCACCAGGGCCAGCAGCACCCGGGACCGGCGCAGCAGGCCGACGGCCTGGCCGACCATCCGGGGCGCCTGCGCCACCGAGGACCGCAGCGCCGCGAACCCGGTGGCCGGCCGCTCCTCGACCAGCAGGACGAGCAGCGCGACGAGCGCCACCGCCTGCGCGATGATCGCGGCCAACACCGGCACGGTGAGCGCGCTGACCGGCCCGAGCGGACCGAGCGCGATCAGGCCGCCGCTGAGCAGCGCGCCGCCGCCGATGGCCACTCCGATGACGGTGCCGCCGTGCCCGAGGCCCCGCTCGTACTCGGCCTGCGGGTCGGCGGCCAGGGTGGCGTCGACGTACCAGGACTCCAGCGGGCCGCTGTCCAGCGCCCGGTAGATGCCCTGCAACGCCCAGACCAGGAAGAACAGCCAAAACGAGTCGGCCACCGCGAACAGCGCCAGCGAGGCGAGGTTGAGCGCCCCGGCGGTGAGCAGGACGGGGCGGCGGCCGAGGGCGTCGGCCAGACCACCGGTGGGCAGCTCCAACGCGAGCACCAGCAGCCCCTGCGCGGTGCTGACCAGGCCGATCTGCGGCAGCGACAGGCCCCGCTCCTGCATCAGCAGGATCATCACCGGGATCATCAACCCGGTGGGCAGCCAACGCAGGCCGTACAGCGTGAGGTAACGACGCCGGACCTGGCGTACGGTGAGCGCGCTCATGACATGACCTCCACTCGCGACTGCGGGGCTCGCAGAACCGGCTCACTCCTCGCGCTCACGACGCCACCTCCACTCGCGACTGCGGGGCTCGCAGAACCGGCTCACTCCTCGCGCTCATCGGGGGCCGTCCAGCAGTGGGTAGGCCGCCAGGAAGACCTGCACCGGGCGGGCCTGCGGGTCGGCGGGCTCGGCCGTGTCGACCGGCTCGGCCTCCCGGTGGTAGCGCTCCAGCACCTGCCACACCTCCGCCTTGAGCGCCTCCAGCCGCTCCGGCGGGATGGTCAGGAAGACGTCGCCCATGCCGAAGGCATCCCGCCAGGCGGGGGACCACTCGTGTTGGGTGGCGAACCAGCGTTCGGCGTGCTCGACGAGGAGGCGCACCTGGTCGCCCTGGATCCACTCGATCGCGGCGCGGGCGTCGGGGTCGTCGTCGAAGTCGCTCGGGTCCCAGCTGGTGACGTCGTGCGTCGCCTGCCACCAGCGCTGCCGTCCGCTGCCCCGGTCGGGATCCTCGGTGACCAGCCCGACCTCGGCGAGTTGGCGCAGGTGGTAACTGGTCGCGCCGGTGTTGGTGCCGAGCAGCTCGGCGAGGGTGGTGGCGGTGGCCGGCCCGTTCACCCGCAGGGCGCCGACCAGCCGCATCCGCAGCGGGTGCGCGAGCACCCGCACCTGCCGCTTGTCGATCCGTACCTCCCGCGGGGCAGGCCGCGGGGTCGCTTCGTCAGCCGCCATGACTGCACACTATCTCTGCACACTTCCTATGCACAATAGTTGTGCATAGGAAGTGTGCAGGACATCAGGTCAGGAGCTCACGCACTCCGCGCAGCCGCGTGCGCAGCAGACCGGCGGCACGGGCGGAGTCGAGGCGTACGTCGCTCGGACGGACCACGCCCGCGGCGGTGGCCGTGGTGGTCTTCAGCCCGGCCGGGTCCAGACCGAATCGCTCGGCGACCAGCAGACCCAGTTCGGCCCGGCTCACGGCCTCCGGACCGGCGACGTTGAGCAGTCCGGCGTACGACGAGCAGGCCAGCTCCAGTACGGCGTCGGCCAGGTCGCCCACGTCGATCGGGCAGCGGAACTCGTCGGTGAACAGGACGGCGCGGCCGGCGAGCGCGTCCCGGCAGAGCTGGATCTGCTTGCTGCCCTCCCCGAGGATCAGCGAGGTACGCACCAGCGCCGCGCCGGGGTCGATCGCCCGCACAGCGGTCTCCGCCGCCGCCTTCGCGGCCCCGTACGCGTGGACCGGGCTGGGCCTGTCGTCGTCGGCGTACGGCGTGGGTCGGCCGCCGTGCAGCGCGTCGCTGGACAGGTGCACAAGCCTCGCTCCCACCTCGGCGGCGGCGAGGGCAACGTGGGCGGCCCCGTCGGCGGTGACCGTCCAGTCGTCGTACCGATAGGGGGTCGCGACCACGATGTCCGGCCGCACCTGCGCGACAAGTGCGCGCACGGCGGCGCGGTCGGTCACGTCCAGCCGCCGCCCGTCAACCCCCTCCACCCCGACGGACCCGAAGTGGAACGTTCCCACCACCGAGAACCCGGCGCGAACGCCCCGCCGACACACCTCGGAACCCAGAAACCCACTACCGCCGACAACAAGCACCCGCATCGCAGCCCACTCCCCCACCGATGATCAAGAGGTTTGCGTCATCTCGCGGGGCGATGATGACGCAAACCTCTTGATCACCCAAGCATCAGGGCGGGTGCGGTCAGACCGGGTCGGCCACCGGGGCCGCCGGGCCGGCCGTTCCCGTGTGTGCCGTCGCGGGGGGCTTGGGCTTCGCGTCGATGCCGGCCTCGGTGCGCTGCTGGCCGGTGATCGGCGTCGGGGCACCGGTCAGCGGGTCGAAGCCGCCCCGGGTCTTCGGGAACGCGATGACCTCACGGATCGAGTCCGCGCCGGCCAGCAGCATGCAGACCCGGTCCCAGCCGAACGCGATGCCGCCGTGCGGCGGCGCGCCGTACTTGAACGCCTCCAGCAGGAAGCCGAACTTGTCCTGCGCCTCCTCGGGGGTGATGCCGAGCAGGTCGAAGACCCGCTTCTGCACGTCGCCCCGGTGGATACGGATCGACCCGCCGCCGATCTCGTTGCCGTTGCAGACAATGTCGTACGCGTACGCGAGGGCCCGGTCCGGCGCCTCCTCGAACCGGTCCACCCACTCGGCGTTCGGTGAGGTGAACGGGTGGTGCACGGCCGTCCAGCCACCCTCGTCGGTCTTCTCGAACATGGGGGCGTCGACAACCCAGCAGAACGCCCAGGCGCTCTCGTCGACCAGACCGGCCCGCTTGGCGATCTCGACGCGGGCCGCGCCCAGCAGCTCCTGCGCCTCGCGGGTCGTGGCGCTCGCGGCGAAGAAGACCGCGTCGCCCGGCTTGGCGCCGACCGCGTCGGCGAGCCCACCCAGGTGCTCGGCGGACAGGTTCTTCGCCACCGGCCCGCGCGCCTCGCCGGTCTCGGCGTCCAGCACCACGTACGCCAGGCCCCGCGCGCCGCGCGCCTTCGCCCAGTCCTGCCAGCCGTCCAGCTCCTTGCGGCTCTGCGACGCGCCACCCGGCATGACCACCGCGCCGACGTAGCCGCCCGCGTCGATCGCCCCGGCGAAGACCCGGAACTCGGTGCCACGCAGGTACTCGGTCAGGTCCGTCAGCTCGACGCCGTAGCGCAGGTCCGGCTTGTCGGAGCCGTACCGGGCCATCGCGTCGTGCCAGGTGATCCGCGGGATCGGCCGGCTGATCTCGTGCCCGGCCAGGTCCTTCCACAGCGCCGACACGATCGCCTCGCCGAGGTCGATCACGTCGTCCTCGGTCACGAACGACATCTCGATGTCGAGCTGGGTGAACTCCGGCTGCCGGTCGGCGCGAAAGTCCTCGTCGCGGTAGCAGCGGGCGATCTGGTAATACCGCTCCATGCCGCCGACCATCAGCAGCTGCTTGAACAGCTGCGGCGACTGCGGCAACGCGTACCAGCTGCCGGGCTGGAGCCGGACCGGCACCAGGAAGTCGCGGGCCCCCTCGGGCGTCGAGCGGGTAAGCGTCGGCGTCTCGATCTCCAGGAAGTCCCGCTCGTGCAGCACGCCCCGGGCGAGCTGGCTGGCGCGCGAACGGAGCCGCAGCGCGTTCGCCGGGCCACTGCGCCGCAGGTCCAGGTAGCGGTAGCGCAGGCGAAGGTCGTCGCCGGCCTCGACCTGGTCGTCCACCGGCAGCGGCAGCGGCGCGGCCTCGGAGAGCACCTCCAGCTCGGTGACGGTCACCTCGACCTCGCCGGTGGGCAGCTCCGGGTTCTCGTTGCCGGCCGGCCGGCGGGTCACCTCGCCGACGACCTTCACGCAGAACTCGTTGCGCAGCGCGTGCGCGTCCTCCTCGCGGAACACCACCTGGACCACGCCGGAGCCGTCGCGCAGGTCGACGAAGATGACGCCGCCGTGGTCACGCCGGCGGGCGACCCACCCGGCGAGCGTCACCGTCGAGCCGGCGTCCGCGGCGCGCAGGCTTCCGGCATTGTGGGTACGGATCACGGCTGGCAACTCCTCATCGTGGAACAGTCCTCACCCGCATTCTGTCAGGGGCGGCCGGCTCCGCTCGGGGGCACCCGGCAGGCCGGCACGATTCGCTGGTGGGCAGGCGGCCGTCCGGTGCGCGTCGCCGGTGGCAGCCTGGCGAACCCGGCTCGGCGGGCCGTCGCGCCGGTTAACGTGGCCGAATGCGCGCCGTACCGAACTGGGGCGTCGCCACGGCGATGGCCGCGCCGGTGCTGCTGGTGGGCGGTTGGACGGTCGCGGGCGCCCGGCAGCCGGCCGGGTACGACCCGGTCCGGGACACCATCAGCGAACTGGCGGGGCACGACGCCACCGACGCCTGGATCATGATCACTGCTCTGCTGCTGCTCGGCTGCTGCTACCTGGCGATCGCGGCGGTGCTGCACGCGGCCGGGCTGCCCAGCCGCTTCCTGCTCGCCGTCGGCGGCGTGGCCACCATCGCGCTTGTCGCCTTTCCCCGGCCTGTGGTCGGCGGCTCGCTCAGCCACGGCATCGCGGCTACCGTCGCGGTCCTCGCGCTGGCGCTCTGGCCGGCCGGGTCGGCGCTGCGGCTGCCGCGTGGCCCGGACACCGCCCATCCGCGGGTGCCCTGGGCGTTTCGTCGGGGAGTGGCGCTGAGCGCCACTGTCGTGCTGCTCGCCCTCTTCGGCTGGTTCGCGTTCGAGGTGACCAACGGATCACGAACCGGCCTGGCCGAACGGGTGACGGCGGTGGGCGTGTCGCTCTGGCCGCTGCTGGCGGTCCTCTCCGCTCGACGGGCACACCTCGCGTGGGCCACCGAGGGCACCACCACACTCGGGCCGGCCCTGCCGACGACAGGTGTCGTACCCCCGGATCCCCTGTTCCCCACGGACGGCCCGGATCGCGTCGTCTGAGGCGGCGCACGGACGCCGGCTCGCGGGCGTTGGCGCAGGGAAGGCGGCCCGGCGCCCCCCGGACGCGCGACGCGGGTCGCCGGAGGAATCCGGCGACCCGCGGGCGGTGCATCGATCAGAAGACGCTGACGCCGTAGCGGCTCAGGGCCTCGGTGACGGGCTGGAAGTAGGTCGTGCCACCGGTGCGGCAGTTGCCGCTACCACCGGAGGTCAGGCCGAGCGCGGTACCACCCGAGAAGAGCGAGCCACCGCTGTCGCCACCCTCGGCGCAGACGTTGGTGCGGATCAGGCCGGAGACCGAACCCTCGGCGTAGTTCACAGTGGCGTTGGTGGCGCTCACCGAGCCGCTGCGCAGGCCGGTGGTGCTGCCGGAGCGCTGCACCGACTGGCCGACCGACGCGTTGCCGGAGCCGGTGATGTCCCGGTAGCTGCCGTTGTAGAGGTAGACGTTACCGGCGGCGTTGGCGGAGTTGTTGTGCCGCACGATGCCGTAGTCGTTGCCCGGGAAGCTGGTGCCGGTACGGGTGCCCAGCAGGGTGGTCTGGCTGGAGTTCGAGTACCAGTTGGTGCCGAGGTTGGTGCAGTGCCCGGCGGTCAGGAAGTAGTAGGTGCTGCCGCTACGCACGTTGAAGCCGAGCGAGCAGCGGTAGCCGCCGGTGTAGATGGCCTGGCCACCCGAGATACGGGTGCTCAGCACACCGGCCTCGGCCTCGACCCGCACCGCGCCGTTGGCGCGCGCCGCGGCGGCCTTGACCCGCTCCAGCTTGGCGCCGGTGACGGTGCTGTCGACGGAGACGACCACCTGGTTGGTGACCGGGTCGCTCCACCAGGCGGTGCCCGGGATCTTCGCCGAGCGCTCCAGCTCGGCGGTGGCGCGGTTGAGCTCGGCGGCGCCGCGGGTGACGTACCGGACGCTCGCTCCGGCGTTGCTGACCGTACGCGCCGCGGCAGCGTCGGTCACCGTGACGACGGTCTTGCCGCTGGCGTCGATGTACGAGCCGGCGGAGCGGTCACCGAGCTGAGCGGAGAGGGCCGCGGCGGCGTCGGGCGAGGCGGCGGGGGCGGCCTGGGCGGGTGCGCCGATGAGCGAACCGACGACCAGGGTTCCGCTCACGGCAACTGTCGCCGCAACGCGGAATGAGGACCTCGTGGGTCGCATGTAACAAACCTCCTGGGCGGGGGAGACGGGTCTGGCCGGGGGTGGCTGACCCGAGGGCGACCCGGCCGATCTGCGAAAACCGGCCGAGTGCACTGAAGTATTCACATACTTAAGATCATTGACAAGACCAGGTTTCGCCCGAATTCGTCGACCCCCGCCGGTCACACCTCCGCAACACCGCTGACACGCTCGCGGACACCTGCCGTCACACCTCGACGACCACCGGATCCGTTTCGGACACCGCTCGCCAACCGCCGCCGTTGACGCCACAACCCCGCCGCCGCACCTTCACGGATCGAGCGGCACGGCGGACCAGCCGGCGGCGGCACGGACGTGCGGCGGCGCAGCGGACAGGCGGCGTGGCGGCCGGATGCGCGGCGGCACGGCGGACGTGTGCGACGGCGTAGCCGGCAGGCGACGCGGCGGCAGGCGACGCGGCGGCCGGCGGGTGGCGGGTGGCGGGTGGCGGCGCAGCGGGTGGCGACGCCCGGCGTCAGGGGGTACGGCGGCGTGCGCCGGGACCCGGGCGGGGCACCACGTCGCGGGGGTCGTCCACCGGGTGCCCGTCGGCGCAGCGCAGCTCGACGCGTACCGGGGCGCCGCAGTCGCGGTGCTCGACGGTCAGGGCCGAGCCCTCGGCGTCGGCCAGGTAGCGGTCACCCCACCCGAGCACGGCAACAAGCACCGGCCAGAGGGCCAGGCCCTTCTCCGTCAGCCGGTACTCGTGGCGCACCCGGCTGCCGGGCTCCCGGTACGGCTCACGACGCAGCACGCCCCGCTCGACGAGCACGACCAGCCGGTTGGTGAGAACCTGACGTGGAATCCCGGTGCGAACGCGCATGTCGTCGAAGCGTCGTACGCCGCTGAAGACCTCCCGCAGCACCACCATCGTCCACCGCTCGCCGAGGATCTCCATCGCGCGGGCGATGGTGCAGTTCTCCACCGACCAGTCCAGTGCCGCGGGCGTCATCCGACCAGGCTAGGTCTCATTGACAGACTCAGCAACGTGCTGCCACGCTGCGTCCATGACACAGACCCAGGAGCCGGCGCGCAGCCGTACCTTCACCTGGTCCGACCCGGCGGCCAACGCGGCGCAGGTCGGTCGGCGCAGCGGCCTCGACCTGCTCCGCGCGATGATCGCCGGAGAGCTCGCCGCACCCCCGGTGATGCACCTGATCGACATGGCGCGGATGGAGGCTGACGAGGGGCGGGTCGCCGTCGAACTGGTCCCGCAGGAGTTCCACTACAACCCGCTGGGCACCGTCCACGGTGGCGTCATCTCGACCCTGCTGGACACCGCCGCCGCCTGCGCCGTGCACACCACGTTGCCCGCCGGGGTCGGCTACACCTCGCTGGACCTGAACGTGAAGTTCCTCCGCCCGGTCACCGTGGACAGCGGCACGCTGCGCTGCGAGGGCACGGTGCTGCAACGCGGCCGCCGTACGGCCCTGGCCGAGGCCCGCCTGACGGACGCGGAAAACCGCCTGATAGCCCACGCAACAAGCACCTGCCTGCTCTTCCCCCTCCCCTGACCCCCGCCCCCGGCCCACCGTGTTGATCATGGGGTTGACGGGCGATTCAGAGATCGAATGAACCGCCAACCTCATGATCAACAGGGGCTGGGGTGGGGGTGGGGATTAGCGGAGGGCTAGGCGGGCTGCTCGGGCGTCGCGCTTCTCCTCGAAGCGGGACGCCGCGTTCTCCAGCGCGTCGAGCTGGGAGGCCAGCTCTTCGCGGGCGGCTTCGCCGTCGGCGTCCAGGCCTGTCACGTTGAAGACGTCCCACTGGCGCAGCACCGGCTGCAACACCTCGTCACGGTGCTGGCGCAGGTCGTAGATGCCGGCCAGGGCGATCGCCACCGACTTGCGGGCGAAACCGTCGATGCCGTTGCCCGGCATCTGGAAGTTGGCCACCACGTCGGCGACGGCCCGCATGGCCTGGCTCGGGGCCAGCTCGAACGCGGCGGCGAGCAGATTGCGGTAGAACACCATGTGCAGGTTCTCGTCGGCGGCGACCCGGGCCAGCAGCGCCTCGCAGGCCGGGTCACCGGTGGCCTTGCCCGTGTTGCGGTGCGAGATGCGGGTCGCCAACTCCTGGAACGAGACGTACGCCAGCGAGTGCAGCACCTCGTCGTCGTGCACGTTGACGTACCCGGCGGACATGTGGGTCATCCGGGCGCGCTCCAGCGCCACCGGGTCGACCGCCCGGGTGACGGTCAGGTAGTCGCGAATGGCCGTGCCGTGCCGGCCCTCCTCCGCGGTCCACCTGTGCACCCACGTGCCCCACGCGCCGTCGCGGCCGAACAGGGTGGCGATCTCGTGGTGGTACGAGGGCAGGTTGTCCTCGGTCAACAGGTTGACGATCAGCGCGGTGCGGGCGACGTCCGGGATGGTCGAGTCGGTAGGCGACCACGCCTCACCATTGAGCGGCCCGTCGAACGTGCGCCCCTCGCTCCACGGCACGTACTCGTGCGGGAACCACTCCTTCGCCAGCGAGAGGTGACGGTCCAGGTTGCGCGCGACGACCGGCTCCAGCTCGACGAGCAGGGCGGTCTGGCTCAGTGTGGTGCTCACGGTCACGAGTAACTCCCTACGGTGGCGTAACTTACGCTACCGTAGGTCCCCGCGGCCGTCCGCGCCAGTCGTGACACTCAACCGACCTTCGGCTTCAGGTCCTCCCGGGGTGGCGCCCACTCCCCGGCGTCGGCCGTGACCTGCTCACCCGAGCGGATGTCCTTCACCTCGTCCGGCGCGCCGTCCGCCCCCGGGAACCAGACGTACGGGATTCCGCGCCGCTCGGCATAGCGGATCTGCTTGCCGAACTTCGCCGCGCTCGGCGACACCTCGGTGGCGATGCCCCGCCGGCGCAGCGCCGACGCGATCCGGCCACTGGCGGGGCGGTGCTCCTCGTCGGCCAGTGCCACAAGGACACAGGTGGGCACCGAACGGGAGACCGACAGCTCCCCCGCGCCGAAGAGCAGCCCGAGCAGCCGGGTCACGCCGATGGAGATGCCCACTCCGGGGTACGAGACGTTGCCGGCCGTGGCCAGGTTGTCGTAGCGGCCGCCCGAGCAGATCGACCCGAACCGCTCGTACCCGCGCAGCTGGGTCTCGTAGACCGTGCCCGTGTAGTAGTCCAGGCCACGGGCGATGCGCAGGTCTGCCACGCAGAGGCCCGGCGCGTGCTCGGCGGCGGTCTCCACCACACCGACCAGCTCGCCGATGCCCTCGTCGAGCAGCGGATCGTTGACGCCGAGCGCGCGTACGGCGTCGGCGAAGGAGGCGTCCGGCGCGGAGATCTCGGCCAGCGACAGGCACGCCTTGGCCTGCGCCTCGCTAGCCCCGGCGGTCTCGGCCAGCAGCTCGGCCACCTTCACCGGGCCGATCTTGTCGAGCTTGTCGACAGTACGAAGCGCCGCCTCCGGGTCGGTCACCCCGATGCCCCGGAAGAAGCCCTCCCAGATCTTGCGGTTGTTGACCTGGATGGTCACCGGCGGGATCGGCAGGGCGCGCAGCGCGTCACCGATCACGAGGGGCATCTCCGCCTCGTGGTGCGGGGCCAGGGTGTCCCGGTCGACGATGTCGATGTCGGCCTGGACGAACTCCCGGTAGCGCCCCTCCTGCGGCCGCTCACCCCGCCACACCTTCTGGATCTGGTAGCGGCGGAACGGGAAGGTCAGCTTGCCGGCGTTCTCCAACACGTAGCGGGCGAACGGCACTGTCAGGTCGAAGTGCAGGCCGAGCTGGTCGTCACCGCCGGCGCCCTCCGCGTCGGCGTGCAGCCGCCGGATCACGTAGACCTCCTTCGAGGTCTCGCCTTTGCGCAGCAACTGGTCCAGCGGCTCCACGGCGCGGGTCTCCAGCGGCGCGAACCCGTACAGCTCGAAGGTGTCCCGGATCTTGTCGAGCACGAACTGCTCGATCATCCGCTGGCCGGGAGTCCACTCCGGGAAACCGGAGATGGGCGTGGGCTTGCTCATCGGCGTACTCCTTGCGATTCCGCACCCGCGGCGCGGTGGTGTCGTGGGTCCGCGCGCGGCGCGGACGAAAGAACTAGAGGCCCCGGGTGGGCGCGGCCGGCGTCGTGCCGGCCACCTCGATGAGGTACGGGTTGCTGGCGCGCTCGCGGCCGATGGTGGTGCCGGGGCCGTGGCCGGGCAGCACGACTGTGTCGTCGGCCAGCGGGAGGATCTTGTCGCGCAGGCTGGTGAGCATCGCCGGCATGCTGCCGCCGGGCAGGTCGGTGCGGCCGATCGAGCCGGCGAAGAGGACGTCGCCGGAGAGGCAGATCTCGTCCGCCTCCCAGCCCGACCCGGCGCCGGGCAGCCGGAACAGCACCGACCCGCCGGTATGGCCCGGGGCGTGGTCGACGGCGATCTCCAGGCCGGCGAGCGTGAGGGTGGCGCCGTCGGTCAGCTCGGCCACGTCCTCCGGCTCGGTGTAGGTCAGCCGACCACCGAAGAGCGAGGTCAGGTCGGCCGACAGGCCCATGGCCGGGTCGGCGAGCATCTCCCGGTCGCCGGGGTGCACGTACGCGGTGATCCCGCGCGCACCGCAGACCGGCGCCACCGAGAACGTGTGGTCCAGGTGGCCGTGGGTGAGCAGCACGGCGGCCGGATGCAGGCGGTGCTCGGCGAGCAGCGCGTCGAGCTGGTCGAGCACCCCGATGCCGGGATCGACCACCACGCACTGCTCCCCCGGCGCGGTGGCCACCACGTAGCAGTTGGTGCCGAAGGCGTCCGCGGGAAAGCCGGCCACGAGCACGGGCGCTGTCCTCTCCGTCGAGCTGTCGTCCTGAGCAGCCTAACCGGCGGTGCGAGCGCGTTTGGCGCGTCCGTCCCCGCGGCCCCATCCGACACAGTGACATCGCACGATATGGGCTGCTGGCGGCTGGGTGGACCTCGTACACCACATTCCCAGTCACTAGCCGTACACTCTGGCGGGCGTGTGGCGTGGCACACGCGACGCCCGGACGGGCCGGGGTACCCGGCCGCCGGTGACGACCAGGCAGAGGAAAGGGGAGCACCTGTGGCTTCCAGCAGGGACCGGCAGCGCAAACTGGCGCGGGCCAAGCTCGACCGGCAGATGGCTCGCCGGGCCGCCGCCACGCGGCGCCGCCGGCAGATCCAGGCCGGTGTGGGCGCCTTCCTGGTCCTCGCGGTGATCGTGGCCGGCTCGGCCTGGGCGCTCGGGGCGTTCGACTCCGACCCGAAGCAGAACACGGCCGCGTCCGACACCTGCCTCTGGACGCCGCAGGACGCGAGCGCCAACACCAACCTCAAGGACGTCGGCATGCCGGCGACCAAGGACCTGCCGACCGACGGCACCCGGGCGATGACAGTCACCACCAACCAGGGTGGGCCGGTCACCGCCGAGCTGAACCTGGCCAACTCCCCGTGCGCGGCGGCGAGCATCGCCCACCTGGCGAGCCGGTCGTTCTACGACAACACCAAGTGCCACGAGATCACCGCCGACGGCGCGCTGCGCTGCGGTGACCCCAGCGGCACCGGCCTCGGCGGGCCGACCTACTCGTTCTACGACGAGGACGTACCGACCGTGCCGTCGGCCTCGCCGTCGGCCAGCCCGGCGCCCGGCCAGCCGCCGACGTACCCCAAGGGCACCGTGGCGATGATCTCGAACCCGCCGGGTGCCAACGGCAGCCAGTTCCTGATCTTCTTCAAGGACTTCACCACCACGGACCCCAAGTTCCCGGTGATCGGCAAGGTGACAGGTGGGCTCGACGTGGTGGAGAAGATCGGCGCCCAGCCGACCGTGGACAATGGGACCGGGGCCAAGGTCAAGCCCAAGACCGACGTGGTGATCCAGAGCCTCACGGTCGGCGAGCCGACCACCGGCGCGGCACCGGCGCCGTCCGGCGCACCGGCCAGCAGCCCGAGCGCCGGGTGACCGGTCGCCCCACCCCACCCGAGCGGCACCCCGTAGCAAACAGCCAGGAGGATCCAGGCGTGACGTCCACCAGAGAGCGGCAGCGCGCGGCGGCACGCGCCCGACTCGAGAAGGAGATGGCCGAGCGCTCGGCCAAGGCCCGCAAGCGCCGCCAGACGCGGGCGATCGTCGGGGCCGCCGCCGTGCTGGTGCTCGTGGTCGCCGGCACCGTCTGGCTGGTCACGACCCTCGGCGGCGACGACGACAAGAGCGGCACCGCCGCCTCGGAGGCCGGCGCCAGGGAGTGCGTCTACAACGCGATGCCCACCGACCAGCGGCCCCCGCAGATCAAGGATGTCGGGACGCCCAGCAACCAGCAGTCGGGCACCGGCGTCCAGACCATGACGATCACCACAAACCTGGGCCCGATCACGGCCAAGGTCGACAGGTCGCAGGTGCCGTGCACGGCGGGTGCGTTCACCTACCTGGCGGAGAAGAACTTCTTCGACAACAGCAAGTGCCACCGCCTGGTGACCGAGGGCATCAAGGTGCTGCAGTGCGGTGACCCGAGCGCCACCGGCAAGGGCTGGCGGGACACCGACGGCACTGGTGGCCCGAGCTTCCGGCTGCCCGAGGAGAACCTGCCCACCGACAAGCGCCCGCCGTACCCGGAGGGCGTCATCGCGATGGCCAACTCCGGCCAGCCGGGCAGCACCGGAAGCCAGTTCTTCATCGTCTACGGCGACTCGCCGCTGGACCCGGCGTACACGGTGCTGGGCACCGTCACCGGCGGCATGGACATCGTCAAGGACGTGGCCAAGGCCGGCGACGACGGTGCGTTCGCCCAGCAGGCCGGTGGTGGCCACCCGAAGAAGGAGGTCGTGATCACCGACCTCACGATGAGCGCGCCGCAGGGCTGAGACCCGAGCAACGAAGCGCCCGCCGGCTGAGCCGGCGGGCGCTTTCGTGTGCGGGGTACGGGGTTCAGGCGCCCGAAGTGACCCGGTACGCGTCGAAGACCCCGTCGACCTTGCGGACGGTGGCCAGCAGGTGGCCCAGGTGCTTCGGGTCGGCCATCTCGAAGCTGAACCGGCTCACCGCCACCCGGTCGCGGGTGGTGGTGACCGTCGCGGACAGGATGTTGACCCGCTCGTCGGAGAGCACCCGGGTGACGTCGGCGAGCAGCTTGTGCCGGTCCAGTGCCTCGACCTGGATCGCCACCAGGAACGTGGAGGCGGACGTGAGCTTCCAACTCACCTCGACGACCCGCTCGGCCTGCGCCCGCAGGTCCTCGGCGTTGGCGCAGTCGTCGCGGTGCACGCTCACCCCGCCGGAGCGGGTGACGAAGCCGAACACCGAGTCCGGTGGGACCGGGGTGCAGCAGCGGGCCAGCTTGATCCAGACGTCGCTGACGCCGCGGACCACCACGCCCGGGTCGCTGCTGCTCTGCCGGCTGCGCGGCGGTCGGGTGGCGACGGCGGTCTCGGCGATGTCCTCCGCCGCGCCCTCCTCGCCGCCGTACGCGGCAATCAGCTTCTGCACCACCGACTGCGCGGAGACCTGGCTGTCGCCGACCGCCGCGTACAGCGACGCCACGTCGGCGAGATGCAGGTCCCGGGCGATCGACATCAGCGCGTCGGAGGTGAGCATCCGCTGCAACGGCATGCCCTGCTTGCGCATCGCCTTGACGATCGCGTCCTTGCCGGCCTCGATCGCCTCCTCGCGCCGCTCCTTGTTGAAGTACTGGCGGATCTTGGTGCGGGCGCGCGGGCTCTTGACGAAGCCCAGCCAGTCCTGCGTGGGGCCGGCGGTCTCGGACTTCGACGTGAAGATTTCGATCACGTCGCCGTTGGACAGCGTCGACTCCAACGGCACCAGCTTGCCGTTGACCCGCGCGCCGATGCACTTGTGCCCCACCTCGGTGTGCACGGCGTAGGCGAAGTCCACGGGCGTCGACCCGGTCGGCAGCGGGATGACGTCACCCTTCGGGGTGAAGACGTACACCTCCTGGCTGGACAGGTCGAAGCGCAGCGCGTCCAGGAACTCGCTCGGGTCGGCCGCCTCCCGCTGCCAGTCCAGCAGCTGCCGCAGCCAGGTCATCTCGTCGATGTGCGCCGGCGGGCCGACGATCTGGGTGCCCTTGTGCTCCTTGTACTTCCAGTGCGCGGCGATACCGAACTCCGCGGTGCGGTGCATCGCGTACGTGCGGATCTGCATCTCCACCGGCTTGCCGGTGGGCCCGATGACAGTCGTGTGCAACGACTGGTACATGTTGAACTTGGGCATGGCGATGTAGTCCTTGAACCGCCCCGGCACCGGCTGCCAGTTGGCGTGGATCACGCCGAGCGCCGCGTAGCAGTCCCGCACGGTGTCGACCAGGATCCGGACGCCGACCAGGTCGTAGATGTCGTTGAAGTCGCGACCCCGCACGATCATCTTCTGGTAGATCGAGTAGAGGTGCTTCGGCCGTCCGGTCGTCTCCGCCTTGATCTTGGCGGCCTTCAGGTCGGTGCCGACCTTCTGCGTCACCTGCCGCAGCAGCGACTCCCGCTGCGGCTGGTGCTCCCCGATCAGCCGGTTGATCTCCTCGAAGCGCTTGGGGAACAGCGTGCCGAACGCCAGGTCCTCCAGCTCCCACTTGATCGTGTTCATACCGAGCCGGTGGGCCAGCGGCGCGAGGATCTCCAGCGTCTCCTTGGCCTTCTGCTCCTGCTTGGGGCGGGGCAGGAAGGTCAACGTGCGCATGTTGTGCATCCGGTCGGCCAGCTTGATCACCAGCACCCGCGGATCCTTGGCCATCGCCACGACCATCTTGCGGATCGTCTCGGCCTTGGCGGCGTCACCCAACTTGACCTTGTCGAGCTTCGTGACGCCGTCGACAAGCAGGGCGACCTCGCCACCGAAGTCGGCGCGCATCGCGTCGAGGGTGTATTCGGTGTCCTCGATGGTGTCGTGCAGCAGCGCGGCGACCAGGGTGGTGGTGTCCATCCCCAGGTTGCCGAGGATGGTGGCGACGGCGAGCGGGTGGGTGATGTACGGGTCGCCGGACTTGCGGTACTGCCCGGAGTGCCACCGCGCGGCCGTGTCGAAGGCGCGTTGCAGCAGCCGGGCGTCGGCCTTCGGGTGATTTTCCCGGTGGCTGGCGATGAGCGGCTCCAGCACCTCGCTGACCTGCGAGGTCTGCCAGGGCGCGTTGAACCGGGCCAGCCGGGCGCGTACCCGACGACCGGTGGGCGCGTTGGACAACGCGAAGCCACCGCTCGGCGACGGGTCGACGTCGGCGTCGGTCGGGAACGGGACCACCACACCGTCGGCGCCCGGGGGCACCTCGGTGGTGGGACCCGCCGCGACGCCTGTCGCAGCCGTCGCGCCGTCGGCAGGAGAGCTGCCGGAGCCGTTGTCGGTGCCCGTCACCCGGGCCGGCGCGTCGCCGTTCCGGTGGGTCACCGAGCCGTCAGCGTCGCCTGTGGGGTGCACCGTGCCCTCCGCCGGAGGGACGACATCGTGGGACACCGGCCTCCTCACCGCTCGCCGGAAAACACCGGCCGAACCTCGGCCGGCCTGATCTCGCGTCGCCGGACGGTGTACCGCCGGTGTCAGCAAAGGGCAATGCTACCCGCACGGACGGTCGGGTGCCGCTCCGCCGGACGGTCGGCGTGACCTCCGCCCGCCGGGCCGGGATCAAACGGTCAACAGGGCATGCACCGGACGCGGGGCCAGGCGCTCCCGCGCACCCAGGAAGCCGAGCTCCAGCAGCACGGTGAAGCCCGTGACCGTCCCGCCGGCCCGCTCGACCAGGTCCAGCGTCGCCTCGGCGGTGCCGCCGGTGGCCAGCACGTCGTCGACGACCAGGACCCGGTGGCCGGCCGTGAAGGCGTCCTCGTGCACCTCCAGGGTGGCCTCGCCGTACTCGAGGGCGTACGACACCGAGTGCGCCGGGCGGGGCAGCTTGCCGGCCTTGCGCACCGGCACCACGCCCACTCCGGCCGCGTACGCGACGGCCGCCGCGACGACGAACCCGCGCGCCTCGATGCCCACCACCACGTCGAAGCCGTCCCGTCCGTGGTACGCGACGATCCCGTCGACCACCTCGCGGAACGCCTTGCCGTCGGCGAACAGCGGCATCAGGTCCTTGAACAGGACACCGGGCTTGGGGAAGTCCGGCACGTCCAGCACCCGGCTGGCCACCAACCGGGCGGCCTCCGGGCCGCTGTCCCCGCGCGCCGCGGTGCTGTGGGTCTCCGTCACGGCTGTTCCGCTTCCCTTCCAACGACGACGGCGTCCGGCATGCTGCTCGCACAGCATGCCGGACGCCGTTCGGGCGTTTCCTCTCGGGTCGGCCCCGGGCCGATCAGCGCCGCTTGGCGCCACCCGGCCGGTTGCCGCCGCCGCCGGGGCGGCCACCCCGGGCACCGGTCGGCCGCTTGCCCGCCGGCCGCGCGCCCACCTTCGGGGCGGCGCCGGCCAGCGCGGCGGACTCCGGGTCGAGCGGCGCGTCGGCCACCTCGCCGTCGACCGGGGTCGGGGCACCCTTGCCGACGACCTCGCCACGGCCCAGCGCGCCCCGGCGGGCCTGCACCCGCTTGTTGTGCGCCTGGATGCGCGGGTCGTAGTTCTTCAGCAGCGCCAGCAGCGGCGTCGCCACCAGGATGGAGGTCAGGAACGCCACCGCCATACCGACGAACAGCACCAGGCCGAGGTCCTTCAGCGTGCCGGCGCCGAGCAGACCGGCGCCGATGAAGAGCAGACCACCGACGGGCAGCAGGGCCACCACCGAGGTGTTCAGCGACCGCATGAGGCTCTGGTTGACGGCCAGGTTGGCAGCCTCGCCGTACGTCATGTTGTTGTTGGCGGTGATGCCCCGGGTGTTCTCCTGCACCTTGTCGAAGACCACCACCACGTCGTAGAGCGCGAAGCCCAGGATCGTGAGGAAACCGATGATCGTCGACGGCGTGACCTCGAAGCCGACAAGCGAGTAGATGCCGGCGGTGAGGAGCAGGTTCGTGAACAGCGACGCCACCGCGGCGACAGCCATCCGCCACTCGAAGCGCAGGATCAGATAGACCATCACCAGCGCGATGAAGATGACCAGGCCGAGCACGGCCCGTGAGGTGACCTGGCTGCCCCACGCCTCGCTGACCTGGTTGCCGCTGATCTGGTCCACGTTGATGCCGAACCGCTGAGCGATGTCGGCCTTGACCGCGGTGGCCTGCTCCGCGCTGAGCTGACCGGTACGCAGCTCGTACGAGTCACCGCCGGTGCCGCCGACCTTCTGCGCCGTCACCACCTCGGCGCCGCCGCCCTCGGCCTTGAGCGCGGCGTTCACCTGGTCCTCGGCCTGGTTCAGGGTGCCGACGCTGGCCGGCACCTGGAACGAGTTGCCGCCGGCGAACTCGATGCCGAGGCTGAACCCGCGAATCGAGACGCTCAGGATCGCGATCAGGATCAGGATCCCGGCGACGCCGAACCAGAGCTTGCGCCGACCGACGACGTTGAGACCGGCCTCGCCGTTGTAGAGGCGGCTCGCCAAACCGTTCTGAGCCATCTCAGGCCTCCTTGGCGCGCGGGTTGCGGGGCTGAGTCTGCTGGCTGCGGGCCGGAAGAGCCCGGCCCAGGCCGCTGACCCGCGGGGACAGGAACGCCCGGGTCCGGGCGAACATCGTCATGATCGGGTGCCGGAAGAGGAAGACCACTACCAGGTCCAGCACCGTGGCGAGGCCGAGGGCGAACGCGAAGCCCTTGACCGTGCCGACCGAGACCACGTAGAGCACCACCGCGGAGAGCAGGGTGATCGCGTTGGCCGAGATGATCGTCCGGCGGGCGCGGATCCAGGCGCGGGGCACCGCGCTGCGCGGGCTGCGCCCCTCCCGGATCTCGTCCTTGAGTCGTTCGAAGTAGATGACGAACGAGTCCGCCGCCACACCGAGCGAGACGATCATGCCGGCGATGCCGGCGAGCGTGAGCGTGAAGCCGATCTGCCGGCCGAGCACCACAAGCGCGCCGAAGACGAGCAGCGCGGACAGGATCAGGCTCAGGAAGATCACCGAGCCGAGCAGCCGGTAGTAGAAGAACGCGTAGATGATGACCAGCAGCATGCCGATGCCGGCGGCCAGCAGACCGGCCCGCAGGTGGCTGGCACCCAGGGTCGCGGTGACGTTCTGCGACTCCTGCGGCTTGAAGGTCACCGGCAGCGCGCCGTAGCGGAGCTGGCTGGCGAGCGCGCTGGCGTCCTTCTGGTTGAAGCTGCCGGTGATCTGGGAGTTGCCGGTCAGCACACCCTGGATCTCCGGGGAGGAGACGATCTCGTTGTCCAGCACGACGGCCACCCGGCACTTGCCGTCCTGACCGAGAGCGCTCGCGTCGCAGGCCTGGCCCTCGTTGGTGAACGCCTCGCGGGTCAACGCGGTCCACTTGGCCTGGCCGTCGCCTGTGAAGTCGAGGCTGACCACCCAGGCGTTCGTCTGGTCGAGCACCGCGTCGGCGTCGTCCACATCGGTGCCCTCGACCTTGGCCTGGTCGAGCAGGTACTTCGAGGCGCCGCCCTCACAGGACACCACCTGCTGCTTGGGGTCGGAGATCGACGCCGGGGGACGCTTGTCGAGCTGCGCGCAACTGATCGTCGGCACGTTGAACTGCATCTGCGCCGGCAGCACGGCGACCTCCTGCGGCGACAGCGCGCTGAACGGCTTCAGCTTGTCGCCCAGCGACGGGTCGGCGCTCAGGTCTGCGGGGGCCTGCAGACCGCTGGCGGCCTGCCAGGCGGCGGCGCCGACCTTCTGCTCGACGGCCTTGCGCTGCTCCTCGACGCTCGCCGACACCGGCTCGGCGCTGGCGGACGGCGCGGCGGCGCTCGCCGAAGCCGAAGCAGAGGCCGAGGGGGTCGGCGTGGCGCTGGCGGACGGCGCGGGCGCCATCCCGCCCTGCCCACCGCTGGCCGACGGGCTCACCTTCGCCGCACCGCTGGCCGACGGGCTCACCTTCGGCGCGCCGCTGCCCGACGGGGTAGCCGACGGAGCGCCGGACGGGGTGACGCTGCCCGGCGGGGCCGCTGTGGCGGCCGGCGGCGCGGCGGCCGTCCCGCTGCCGTCGGCCGCCTTGAGCACCTTGCGGAAGCGCAGCTCGGCGGCGCTGCCCACCTCGTCGAGGTTCCGGTTCTCACCGGGCAGGGAGATGACGATGTTCCGGTTGCCCTCGGTGACCACCTCGGCCTCGGCCACGCCGAGCCCGTTGACCCGGTTCTCGATGATCTGCCGGGCCTCCTCGAGGTTCTCGGCCGTCGGGGGCTTGCCGTCGACGTTGTTGGTCGCCTCCAGCGTCATCCGGGTGCCGCCGATCAGGTCCAGGCCGAGCTTGGGCTCCAGCCGGTCCTTGAAGCTGCCGCTGGCGCCGCCCGAGAAGAACACCAAAAGATAGAGGACGACGAAGATGAACCCGAGCACGGCGAGCTGCCGGCCGGGTCGCATCTGTCCCTGAGGTGGTGCCACGGTTGTCCTGTCTCCCTGTACGGTCGCGCCGCTGCGCGCGGCGGCGGCGAGTGTCGGGCCGGGGGTCCCGGCCAACGGGTCTGACCTGGCCGACGGGGATGCCGGCACGCTGGCCGGACGCGCCGGCGGGGGACGCCGACGGTCACGGGAACGTGCCGACGCCCGGCGTCGACCCAACTATCCAATTTTCACGTCGCGTCCGCTGCCCCGTCGGGCGCGGTGGCTCCGAGCGCCGGTCGCCTGGCCGTACGCCAGGACCGCCGCCCGGATCAGTCCTTGACGGTGTCCGCGTCCTCGGTGACCGGCTCGCTCGGCAGCTCCGCGCGGGTGACCACCCGGGCGATGGCCGGCCGGGCGTAGCGAGTCTGCACGCCCGGAGCGATCTCGAGCAGAACGGCGTCGTCCTCGACGCCGGTGACCGTGCCGTAGAGCCCGCCGATCGTGACGACCTCATCGCCCGGACCCAGCCCGGCCTGCATGGCCTCCGCCTCGCGGCGACGCTTCTGCTGGGGACGGATCATCATGACGTACATGACGCCGCAGAGCAGGACGACCATCAGGACCGGCGTGAAGCCGCCGGCTCCACCACCCGCTGCAAGGTATTGCACGGTTACTGCCTTCCCATTGGCCACATCCCCGGCACGAGAGTGCCGGAGCGGAGGCGGATTCTCACATCCTGTACAGACCGCGGCGAAGTCTAATCCCTGTACCTGAGAACACCGAATGCGGCACAGATCACGTTCACATCACGGCTGATCGGCGTCCTGGGAGAACAGATCGGGCGCAGACGGGACATCCATCCCAAATGTACCATTCGGTGGAGTACGCCCCAGATGCCGCCAGGCGGCCTCCGTGGCGACCCGGCCCCGCGGGGTACGGGCCAGCAGACCGGCGCGCACCAGGAACGGCTCGCAGACCTCCTCGACGGTGTCCGGCTGCTCCCCCACCGCCACGGCGAGGGTCGACAAGCCGACCGGACCGCCCCGGAACGAGTCCACAAGCGCGGTCAGCACCGCCCGGTCCAGCCGATCCAGACCCAGCGCGTCGACGTCGTACACCGTCAACGCCTTGCGGGCGGTGCCCAGGGTGACCACACCGTCGGCCCGGACCTCGGCGTAGTCGCGGACCCGGCGCAGCAGCCGGTTGGCGATCCGGGGTGTGCCCCGGGACCGGCCGGCGATCTCCGCCGCGCCGTCGGCGGTGATCGGCACCCCGAGGATGCGCGCCGACCGGTGCAGCAGCGTCTCCAGGTCCGCCGGGGCGTAGAAGTCGAGGTGCGCCACGAAGCCGAACCGGTCCCGCATGGGCCCGGTCAACAGACCCGAGCGGGTGGTAGCGCCGACCAGGGTGAACGGCTCGACGTCCAGCGGGATCGCCGTCGCCCCCGGGCCCTTGCCCACGACGACGTCGACCCGGAAGTCCTCCATCGCGCTGTAGAGCAGTTCCTCCGCCGGCCGGGCGATCCGGTGGATCTCGTCGATGAAGAGCACGTCACCCTCGGCGAGGCTGGTCAGGATCGCCGCCAGGTCACCGGAACGCTCGATCGCCGGGCCGCTTGTCACCCTGATGCCCGCGCCCAGCTCCGCGGCGACGATGTTGGCCAGACTCGTCTTGCCCAGCCCGGGTGGCCCGGAAAGCAGGATGTGATCCGGGGGCGACCCCCGCCGCATCGCGCCCTGCAACAGCAGGTCGAGCTGGTCGCGTACCCGGTCCTGGGCGATGAACTCGGCCAGCCGCCGGGGCCGCACCGTGGCCTCCACGTCCCGGTCGGCATCACTGACGTACGCCGAGACGAGCCCGTCGGTATCGCTCACCGTGCCGCCTCCCGTCGCGGCCGGGCGGTCATCGGGTCCGACCCAGCAGGCGGATGGCCTGCTTGAGCAGGACCGGGACGGGCGGGGTGGCCCCGTCGATGGTCTCCGCCACGGCGGCCACCGCCTGGTCGGCCTGACCGGCCGTCCAGCCCAGGCCGACAAGCGCCTGCCGCACCTGGTCGGGCCAGGCGCCGCCGGTCACGCCACCCACCCCGTCGGCGCCGATCGACACCGGGCCGATCCGGTCCCGCAATTCCAGCACCAGGCGCTCGGCGCCCTTCTTGCCGATCCCCGGAACCCGGGTCAGCGCGGCGGTGTCGGCGTTGGCGATGGCCTTACGGACCGCGTCCGGCGTGTGCACGGCCAGCACGGCCTGAGCCAGCCGCGGGCCGACCCCGCTGGCGGTCTGCAGCAGCTCGAACAGCGCCTTGGCGTCGTCGTCGGCGAACCCGTAGAGGGTCAGCGAATCCTCCCGGACCACCAGGCTGGTGGCCAGCCGCGCCGGCTGCCCCACCCGCAGGTCCGCGAGCGTCCCGGGGGCGCAGTGCACGGCCAGGCCGACACCACCGACCTCGATCACGGCCAGATCCGGACCCGTCGCGGTCACCGTGCCGCGCACGCTGGCGATCATCGTGCTCCTCCTCGTCGTGCCCGGTCGGCCGCGGCGGCCAGCTTGGAACGGGTGCCACCGCGCCACACATGGCAGATGGCCAGGGCGAGCGCGTCGGCGGCGTCGGCAGGCTTCGGTGGCTCGTCCAGCCGCAGCAGCCGGGTCACCATGGCGGTCATCTGCGCCTTGTCGGCCTGACCGGAACCGGTCACCGCTGCCTTCACCTCACTGGGGGTGTACGTCTGCACCGGCAGCCCCGCCCGCGCCCCGGCCAGCACGGCGATGCCGCTGGCCTGCGCGGTGCCCATCACCGTCCGGACGTTGTGCTGGCTGAACACCCGTTCGACGGCGACGCTCTCCGGCTGGTGCTCGGCGACGAGCTTCGCGAGCGACCGGTCCAGGTGCAGCAGGCGCAGCGCCAGGTCGTCGGCCGGGTCGGTGTAGACCACGTAGTAGGCGATGAGCGTGCAGGGGCGACCGGGCACGCCCTCGACGACGCCCACCCCACAGCGCGTCAACCCCGGGTCGACCCCCAGCACCCGCACGCCGCCCCCTCCCCCAGCTGTCAGCAGTACGTGTGTTCGACACCCTAACTGCCGCCCTTCCCACCGGCCCCACGGGACACGCCCTCGCATTCGTGCCAGCATCCGCCCGCGGCGCAGCCGCAGCCTCGCCGCCCGGCGCCGTCCGCCGGTGGCCGATGTCGGCGCACCTCGACCGCCGAGGCGGTCTCCGGCAGCGCGCGCGGAGATCTTGGACAGTTTCCGTCATCGGCTGACGGAAACTGTCCAAGATCTCGCGGTGTTCGCCGCGCGAGCGGTGAGCAGGCCGGCCACCGCGCCGCTGCGGCGGAGACTGCCGGTGGGCGGGGACGGCGGTCGGGCCACACAGCAGTGGTACGGAGTATGTGTCGCTGCCCCATGTGCCGCAGGGCACACAGCTCGTAACTTCTTGCGCCATGACGGCAGAACCCGTGGCGGTCCCCCACGTCGTACAGGTCAACCTCGCCGGTCGGACCGCCCTGGTCACCGGGGGCGGCAGCGGCATCGGGCGGGCCTGTGCCCTGCGGTTGGGTGCGGCCGGCGCCACGGTGCTCGTGGTGGACCGCAACCTGGAGGCGGCCAAGGCGGTGGCCGCCGAGGCCGGCGGACGCGCCGAGGGCGTGGATCTGGCCGACCCGGCGGCCGTGGACGCGCTCGACGTGGACGTGGACATCGTGGTCAACAACGCCGGGCTCCAACATGTGGCGCCGGTGCAGGACTTCCCCGTCGAGCGCTTCGAGTACATCCAGCGGGTCATGGTGGAGGCGCCGTTCCTGCTGATCCGCCGCGCGTTGCCGCACATGTACGCCAGGGGTTGGGGACGGATCGTCAACATCTCCTCGGTGCACGGCCTGCGCGCCTCGCCGTACAAGGCGGCCTACGTCTCGGCGAAGCACGCCCTGGAGGGGCTGTCGAAGGTGGTGGCGCTGGAGGGTGCCGCGCACGGGGTGACCGCCAACTGCATCAACCCGGCGTACGTGCGGACGGCGCTCGTGGAGAGCCAGATCGCCGACCAGGCGGCCAGCCACGGCATCGGCGAGGCCGAGGTGATCGAGAAGGTCATGCTGGCGCGGGCAGCGATCAAGCGGCTCATCGAGCCGGAGGAGGTGGCGGAGCTGCTGGCGTACCTCTGCGCGCCGCCGGCGGCGTTCATCACCGGCGCGTCGATCGCGCTCGACGGGGGCTGGACGGCCAACTAGTGGTCCCGAGCACAATGTCGACCATGTCGTCGCCTGTGGAGTTCCTCGAACTGCTCGCTCGCGAGGCCGCCGCGGTGGAGTTCGAAGGCCCGTTGGTGGCCGCGCGCGCCGCCGGGCTGCCCGCCGACCGGCTGGCCGAGCTGGAGCAGGCCAAGACGGTGGCGTTGCGGGTCCGCGCGCTGCTGGAGCGCCGCCGACGCCGCGAGACCGAGCTGTCCGGCCTGTACGACACGGTCAGCGACCTGGCCGGGCTGCGCGACCTGGACGACGTGCTGCGGGCGATCGTGCACCGGGCCCGCAACCTCCTCGGCGCCGACGTGGCGTACATGACGCTCAACGACGACGAGCACGGCGACACCTACATGCGGGTGACCGACGGGTCCGTGTCGGCCCGCTTCCAGCGGCTGCGGCTGCCGATGGGCGCCGGCCTCGGTGGCCTGGTGGCCCAGTCCGGCGCCCCGTACGTCACCGCGAACTACGGCGAGGACGCGCGCTTCCACCACACCGGGGAGATCGACGCCGGTGTCGGTGAGGAGGGCCTGGTGGCGATCCTCGGGGTGCCGCTGCGGCTCGGCTCCACCTCGATCGGGGTGCTGTACTCGGCCAACCGCTCGGCCCGGCCGTTCGCCCGGGAGGAGGTCGCGCTGCTGGTCTCCCTCGCCGCGCACGCCGCCGTGGCGATCGACACGGCCCGGCTGCTGGCCGAGACCCGCTCGGCGTTGGCCGAGTTGTCGGCCGCGAACACCACCATCCGGGCGCACAGCAGCTCGGTGGAGCGGGCCGCGGCGGCGCACGACCGGATGACGGCGCTGGTGCTGCGCGGCGGCGGCGTGGAGGACGTGGCGGCGGCGGTGACCGAGGTGCTGGGCGGGGCGTTGCTGGCGTTGGACGCCCAGGGCCGCCTGCTGGCCCGGGTGGGCGAGATCGACGAGCCGGACCGGGCGGACATCGTCGAGGCGGTGGCCGCGTCGCGTACGGAGGGACGCAGTGTGCGCCGCGGCCCGCTCTGGTACGCGGCGGTGGTGGCCGGCGCGGAGAACCTGGGCGCGTTGGTGCTGCGTCCCGACGACGAGCTGGTCGACGCCGACCAGCGGATCCTGGAGCGGGCGGCGCTGGTGACCGCGCTGCTGCTGCTGTTCCGCCGGACCGTGGCCGAGGCGGAGGGGCGGGTCCGTGGCGAGCTGCTCGACGACCTGATCGCCCGGCCGCTGCGCGACACCGACGCGCTGCGCGCCCGGGCGCGTCGGCTCGGCGTGGACCTGGACGCGCCGCACGTGCTGGTGGCGGTGGGCGACGACGCGATCGCGGCGACCGGCTCCGCCCGACAGCGGGTGCTCTCCTGGGCCACCACGTACGCCTCGGCGCGCGGTGGTCTGGCCGCGGCGCGCGACGGTCGGGTGGTTCTCATGCTGCCCGGTCAGGATGCCGGCGGCAGCGCCCGCGCGGTGGCGCGGGATCTGTCGCGAGTGACGGGTCGGCCGGTGACCGCCGGGGCGAGCGGCCCGTCGACCGGGCCGGGGACGTTGGCGGGGACGTTCCACGAGGCGGATCGCTGCCTGACGGCGCTGGGCGCGCTGGGCCGCGCCGGTCAGGGGGCCAGCACCGCGGAGCTGGGCTTCGTCGGGCTGTTGCTGGGCACGGTCGGTGACCGGGGTGAGAGGGACGTGGCCCAGTTCCTCACCGCCACGGTCGGCCCGGTGGTCGACTACGACGCCCGGCGCGGGACGGCGCTTGTGAAGACGCTGGAGGCGTACTTCGGGGTGGGCGGCAGCCTGGCCCGCGCCGCCGAGCAGTTGCACGTGCACGTCAACACGGTGACCCAGCGGCTGGAGCGGGTCGGGCAGCTGCTCGGCGCGGACTGGCAGCGGCCCGAGCGGGCGTTGGAGGTGCAGTTGGCGCTACGCCTGCACCGCCTGCGCGCGTCGAACGCCTGATCGCGGATCGGCGCAGCCGCCGCCCACCAGCCCGGGGCCACCGCGAGAGCCGGCAGCCACCCGCCCGGCCAGCCCGGGGCCACCGGGCACGGACCGGTCGGTCAGTGCCCGGTGGGCCGGGTCAGCGGGTCAGGATGCCCGCCAGCACCGCGTCGACGACCTGCTCCGGAAGGGTCTGCTCGTTCAACTCCGGGTTCCACTGCAGCACCCGCTGGATCAGCATCGGTCCGGTGAGCAACGCCATGGTCACCTCGATGTCGAGGTCGGGCCGGAGCAGTCCCTCGCTGATACCTCGCCGGAGCACCTCGCGCATGAGCTGCCGGCGCGGGGAGATGATGTTCTGGTACAGGCGGAAGTGGTCCGGGCTGCGGTTCACCTCCGGCACCAGGCAGGGCATGATCTTCGACGCCCGCGGGTCGACATTCTTCCCGATCGCGCCGACCAGCAGGATCAGATCGTCCCGCAGCGAGTGCCCCTCGGGCTGCGGCAGGATGCCCTTGAGCCGGCGCAGCGCGTCCAGCAGCAGCGCGTCCTTGCCGGCCCAGCGGCGGTAGATGGTGGCCTTGCCGACCCCGGCGCGGGCGGCGATCGCCTCGATGGAGAGCGCCTCGATGGTGCTGCCCTCGGCGAGCAGGTCGAGGGTCGCCTCGATGATCGCCTCGTCGGCGCGGAGGCTCCGCGGTCGCCCGGGCGACCGCGGAGCATCGGCAGTGGAGGTCATGTCGGACATCGTCGGAGAACCTAGGCCGTCCCGGCCAGCTCGGGCTCGGCGGCGGGCGCCGCCGACGCCGGAGCCAGGGCGTCACGACCCGGCATCCAGCGCAGCGCCACAAGCATGCCGAGGGCCGCGACAATAGCGGACAGCGCCGCCGCCCAGTGCATGGCCGTGACGAACGCGTCGTTGGCCGCCGAGATCAGCGTCGGCGCCGCCGGGCCGAGATTTCCGGCGGCCGCGTACGCCCCGGAGATCGACTCGTTGGCCGCGTCGCGGGCCTGCGCGGGCAGGCCGGTAAGCGCGTCGCCCACGTCGCTGCGGTAGACAGCCGAGAGCACCGAGCCGAGGACCGCCACGCCGAGCGCGCCGGCCACCTGGCGGACGGTGTTGCTCACCGCGGAGCCCACGCCGGCCTTCTCACGCGGCAGCGCCGACATGATGGACTCGGTGGCCGGCGGCATGATGTTGGCCATCCCGACACCCTGGATGAAGAAGACGAGAAGCACGACCCAGATCGGGGTGGACGCGCCGATGAAGGCGAACGCGGCAAGTGCCACCACGGTCAGTCCCAGTCCGACGGCGGCGACCGCCCGGCCGCCGTAGCGGCGGACCATCGCGGCGCTGCGCGGCGCGAAGATCAGCTGCGCTCCGGCGAAGGGCAGGAAGAGCAGGCCGGTCTGCAGCGGGCTGTAGTCGCGCACCAGCTGCAGGTAGAAGGAGCTGAAGAACATCACGCCCATCGCGGCGAAGAACACCAGGCCGACGATCGCCACGGGCGCGGCGAACCGGGGCACCTTGAACAGCCGGACGTCCAGCGACGGGTGCTCGGAGCGCAGCTCGTGCCGGACGAACCAGGCCAGCACGGCGAGGCCCACCAGGATCGAGCCCCAGGCCAGCGGGCGGTCGAAGCCGTGCTCGCCGCCGTCGATGATGCCGTAGGAGAGCGCCACCAGGCCGACCACGGAGAGCAGGACGCCGAGCAGGTCGACGCGGCCGGGGCGCGGGTCACGCGACTCGGGGACCAGCAACGCCACCAGGACCACGCCGGCGACGACCACCGGGACGTTGATCAGGAAGACCGAGCCCCACCAGAAGTGCTCCAGCAGCGTGCCGCCGAGGATCGGGCCGATCGCCACGGCCAGGCCGACCGCGCCGGCCCAGACGCCGATGGCCCGGCCGCGCTCACGCGGGTCGAACACGTTGGAGATGATCGAGAGCGTCACCGGCATGATGGCCGCGCCGCCGACCCCCATCAGGGCGCGGGCCGCGATGAGCTGCGCGGGGCTGTCAGCGTACGCGGAGAGCAGTGACGCCAGGCCGAACAGCGCCAGCCCGACCATCAGGAAGCGCTTGCGGCCGGCGCGGTCGCCGAGCACCCCGAAGGTGAACAGCAGCCCCGCGAAGACCAGCGTGTAGGAGTTGATGGACCACTCCAGCTCGCCCTGGCTGGCGCCGAGGCCGTGCACCGGGTCGGCCAGTGTGCGCAGGGCGACGTTGAGGATCGTGTTGTCGAGGACGACGACGAGGAGGCTGATCACCAGCACCCCCAGGATCGCCCACCTCCTCGGGTGTCCCGTGTTGTCGTGCAGTTCCATGCCCGGTTCTCCCCCCGGTTGCACCCGTCGCGCAATACGATACGGGCCAGTCTCGTAACGGGGACAGCCTACGGGCGCAGATTAACGATACGGAACCGATCCGTATCGTATGTGGCGGGCATCACGCCCGCTGAGCCGCCAGACAGGCGGCGACGGCTGCCGGCAACCCGTTCAGATGGCCCACCGGCGCGGCGAGCGGCTCGATCCAGCCCGGCCCCGCGCCGTACACCCGCAGGTGGGGAAAATCCCTGGCGAAACGCACCAGGCGGTACGCGCGGCCGGTGACAGGCGTCTGCGACCAGAGCACGACGGCGTACGGGCGAGCCCGGTACACCGCGCTGGTCAGGGCGGGCCAGGGCAGCGCGGGCCCCAGGTGCAAGCAGCCGCGGCCCTGCTCCCGCAGGGCGGCGGCGAGCGCGTGCAGGCCGAGGGAGTGCGCCTCCTGCTCGGCACCGGCCAGCAGCACCCCGCCGGTGGGCAGTGACCGGCCCGGCTCGCGCCGGTGCACGTCCAGCCCGACGCGGACACCCTCGGCCAGGGCGTGTTCGACGGCGACCTCGGCGGCGGTACGCCCCGAGAGCCCTGCCAGCAGCGGCCGGCAGACCTGCTCCCAGAGCGCCGGCACGCCCCACTGCGCGGCCAACTCCCGCGTCAGCAGGGCGACACGGTTGCCGTCCAGGTCCTCGGCCGCCAGAAAGACCCGTTTGAGCGCGGTCTGCACGGCATCGGCCGGCATCGGATGGGTCAGCACCAGACGTACCCCCGGGTAGGCGTTCTCTACCCGGGGGTTCGCTGAAACGACGCACGGTGGATGCGCCGTCGCGGGATTTGCCGGCGACCGCGTGACGCACACGCAGCCCACTGATGACACCGGCCGGCGCCCCGTCGGGGCGCCGGCCGAGCGTTTGTGTGCGTCCTGGAGCGGCGCCGGCACACTCAGCGCGCGGGCCCCGCTGTCAGCGAGTGGTCCGAAGTTGGCGAATCGAGTCGTTGAGCTGCCGCTTCATCCAGCGAGCGGCGGGCCGTTCGACGAACCGGTGGATCAGCCAGGCGGCGATGAGCAGACCGGCGATCAGCGTCGTGATCAGCAACCACGGCGACAGGTGGTCCTGGAGCCGGTCGATGACGGCGAGCCCGACCGTCTGGTGAATGAGGTACAGCGGGTAGGTCATGGCACCGGCCGTCGCGACCCAGCCCCACTTAACCCAGGAGAAGACGTTGAGAGCGACAGCCGCCATCACCACGACGAAGGCAGTCACGACGACGACCGTCGGCGCGAAGGCGACGTCGCGGGCCTGGGCCAGGATGGGCAGCCAGGTGATCGCGATCAGCCAGGAGAGGCCGACGATCGCCCACAGCAGCAGGTTCGGGCCGAAGCGGTAGATGAGGTAGAGGGCGATGCCCGCGATGAAGTAGCTGGAGTGGCCAGCCGCCACGACGGTGCTGAACCACGGACTGCCGAACTTGGGCACGACAAGCGCGGCGACGGTCCAGATGGCGCAGAAGGCGACCACACCGCGGTAGGTCAGGCCGCGCGCCACGAGGATGGCGAAAAGCAGGTAGAAGACCATCTCGACGGTGAGCGTCCAGTACGACAGGTCGAGGTGCCGGATGCCGAGGAACTCCTGCATCATCGTCAGGTTGCCCACCACGTCGCGGAGCTTGAGGTCGACACCCCTCGGCACGGCCACGAGCACGGCTGCGGCCAGCAGGACTGCGAACCAGTAGGCGGGGTAGAGCCGGACGACGCGGGAGACGAAGAAGTCACCGACGGAGCGTCCCCAGGCACTCATGCAGATGACGAAGCCGCTGATGATGAAGAAGAGTTGCACGCCGAGGAAGCCGTACCTGGAGACGGAGTGCAGCAGCCCGAAGTGGGACGCGGCGGAGGGCTGCCAGGCACCGGCCTTGTCACCGACGAGGTGGTACGCGACGACCATGAGCGCAGCGCCGAGGCGCAGCCCGTCGAGGACCAGCAGGCGCGGCCGCCGCCCGCCCGCTGCCGGCTCGGCGGCCGGTGCCTCCACCCCGGCCCGCCGGGGCAGATCCGCGCGTTGGCCGGCCTGCATCGGCTCGATGGTCTGCGCTGCGACCGCCTGCTCGTCCATCGCCTGCGTCATCGACGTCTCCTGGTGCTCGCGGCGGTTCCGTGCCTCTGTCGCCGTAGAAAATTGATCATCCGTTCGCGGTGTCGACGGCCGGCAGGACCGTCCGTTGCGCACGCGACCGCCAGTACAGCCACAACGCGGCGAGCGCGAAGAGCACAAGCGTCGTCGTCACGTAGGGATCAACCGCGAACCGCCGGGCCAGCCCGTCAAACTGGTTAGACTGCCAGATCAGGCCGCGCGGGATGACATCGCCACGATAGGGGCCCGGCCACATGAGAAACGGAGCGATCGCGGCTACCGCGACGACGCCGGCGATCAGACGTGCCGCGCCGCGTGAGCGACGCGCTACGTCGATCAACACCACAGCCATCGGGCCGATCCAGAGCCAGTAGTGCGACCAGGTGACTGGCGAGATGAGCAGCATGGTGAAGCCGACGACGACCATGGCCATCGCTTCCTCGCCGTGCCGCTGGAGCGCGGTGGCCAGGGCGAGGCCACCGACCAGCACGACGGCGACGGAGAGCATCCACCAGATGGTGTTGTGCTGGTCGGTCCCGAGCAGTCGGGCGGTGAACCCCTGCAGGGACTGGTTGCCACCGTAACGCACGCCGGAGATCACCCGGTGCGAGTCGAACGCCCGCCCGGTCAGCCAGTAGTCGTACGAGCCGCCCGGCTGGATGATCGCGCCCAGCAGCGTGAGCCCGACGAAGGTGCCAGCCGCGACGATGGCGGCCCGGATTCGCCTGGTGAGCAGCAGGTAGACCACGAAGAGTCCGGGCAGCAGCTTGGTCGCGGTCGCGGCACCGATGCCGACGCCCTTGAACCGGCTCCGGCCGGGCAGGGCGAGGTCCGCCACGACCAGCAGCATCACGAAGATGTTGATCTGGCCGAGGTCGAGGTTGCGCTGCAGCGGCTCGGTCCAGACCAGCACCGCGCCGACGGCGGCGACGAGACCGAGCCGGCCGCCGGTGCCCTCGTAGCCGAGCATCTTGGTGGTGAACCACAGAGCGAGGAGCATTGCCGCGATACCCACGATGTTGAAGACGGTGAGCGCGGTGCGCGGATCGAGCAGCGTCAGCGGCGTCAGGAACGGCAGGGTGATCGGCGGATAGGTGTACGGGATGGCCAGCGAGGTGTACCCGAGCTGGTAGACCGGCTGCCCATCGAGGAACGCGTGGGCGGCCCCGAGGTACATGTTGAAGTCCGTCCCACGGAACGGCCGGTCACGCACGAAGGCGCCGTACGCCGCGAGCGAGATGGCCAGCAGGGCCAGGCCCGGGACGAGGAGCCAGTTCGGCAGGGGGGTCCGCGGGGGCGCGGCGTGATCGGCCGGTACGTCGGTGGCGAGCCGGCGGATGCGCTCTATGGTCATAGTGGGCTGGATCGTAGTCGGGTCGCAGCCCCGGTGGGTTGCGGCCCCCCGCGTCTTCGCCGCCAAAGGACGTGTGCGGACTCCACTCCCCGGCCCGGCGGGCTTGACCGGACCTCCTAGGTTGATGATCCACCCAGCCCTACGGAAGGTGCCACCCCATGCCCGTCGGCTTCACCATGGCGATCGTCTTCGCCGTCGCCCTGGCGGTCAGCGCCGTCCTGGCTCTCGTCGCCCCCGCGCGGCCACTGAAGCGGATGGCCGCCCTCGCGGCGCTCGCCTTCCTCGCCCTCACCCTGCTGGTCGGTGTCGTCTCCAGCGCCCACTCGGTGCCGATCCGCTCGGTCGGCATCGTCACCAGCTTCGGCAAGCCCACCGGGAAGGTGACCGGCTCGGGCCTGAAGTGGGTGGCCCCCTGGCAGAAGGTGGGCGAATGGGACGCGGGTCGGCAGAAGTACGACCACATCGGCGGCAACAACTGCGTGCGCGTGCGTACCGGCACGCTCGCCGACGCGTGTGTCGAGGTGCTCATCGAGTGGCAGGTCAAGCCGGAGAACGCACCGAAGCAGTTCATGGACTACAAGGGAGACTTCGACAGCTTCCGGGGCCAGCGGGTGGGCGTGCAGCTCGACAGCGCGGTCAACGACGCGTTCGCCGCGTACAACCCGCTGGAAAAGATCGATGATCGGACCGGTGACCTCAACGTCGACCTCAAGCCCTTCGCGGCGAACATCAAGACCAGCGCGGACACCCGCCTCGCCAGCGACGTGGACATCCTCTCGGTGACCATCACCCGGGTGAACCACGACGACAAGACCGAGGGCAACATCAAGGCGTTCCAGGACAAGCTCGCCCAGACCCGCAACCTGGAGCAGGACCGCAAGAACGCCGAGATCTCCAAGCAGATCACCGAGACCAACGCCAAGGTCGACAAGGTCACCCGCTGCCTGGAGATCGCCGAGAAGAACGGCGCGAACCCGGGCCTGTGCATCAACCCGGGCATCGTCACCGGCAAGTGAGGGAAGCGCTCGTCAGGCGGCCCGCTCCCAGTGACGTGGGGCGCTGATCCTGGCCCAGCTCGCGCCGAACGTCATCCGGCGCAGCGGTGCCGCGATGCCGCAGAGGCCGAACCAGCCACGGGTCAGACCCACGCTGAGCGGGTTGCTCGTCATGCCCTGGTGGAGGGTTCGCATGGCCAGGTCGACGGCGTGGAACCCGTACTCGCGCATCTCGGTCTCGTACTCGCCGATCGCGTCCAGCAGCGGCAGGTGGCCGTCGTCGGCCAGCGACAACTGGCGGGTGAGCAGGGCGGCGTCGCGCAGCGCGGTGTTGGCGCCGTTGCCGCCGGCCGGCGGCATGCCGTGCACGGCGTCGCCGAGCACGGTGACCCGCGAGGGCACCCAGGGCGCCGGACGGTCGGACGCCTGGAACGGGAACGCGCTCACATCGCCCGGTGGGCACCTGTCGATCAGGTGGCGTAGCGCGGGGTGCCAGTCCGTGATCAGCCCCGCGACGTAGGTCTTCACCTGCGCGCCGTCGAGGCGCTCCGGACGCGAGGGGAACAGGTCGGTACGGGCGACGAACGCGCACAGCAGATAGTCGTCCCCCATCGGCTGCTGGCGTTCGAACACGGAGGTGAACAGGAAGTACGGCGCACCGGTCACGATGAGGTTCATGCCAGTGGCCAGCCGGGCGGGCAGCCAGGCTCGGGTGTCGTCGTTCAGCGGCAGCTTGAGCCCGACGCCCACCGCACCGGTGTCCCGCTGGGTGGCGGTCGGCAGGTACTGCGCGCGTACCCGGGAGTTGATCCCGTCCGCGCCGACCAGGACGTCGCAGGTTTCGGACGTCCCGTCTCCGAAGTGCGCGGTGGGGCGACCGTCGGCGGTCAGCTCGTAGCGCTCGAACGCCCTGTCGTAGTGGACGACGTCGTCCAGTCCGTCGAGGAGAACGCCGCGCAGGGTGGAACGGTCGACCGGGTAGGCCCGTTCCGCGGGATCGGGATCGTCGGGATACATGACGGCGTCCTCCACGAGGACCAGCGTGCGCAGGTCCGTGCCCAGGAAGCCGAAACCGCCGCCGGGCCGGCCAGCGGTGTCGGTGAACGCCTGCCAGTGTCGGTCGGGCAGGCAGGCACGCAGCGACCGGCTGCCCGCCGGGTTGATCGCGAGACGGTAGCGGTCCACCCGGTCGTCGCGGTGGCGGTCACGCTCGTACACGCTGACGGCGATGCCGTGCTTCCGCAGACCCTGGGCGAGAGCGAGGCCGCCGATGCCACCGCCGACGATGAGCACGTCAGTCATGGGTGAGCCTTTCCGGTGCGAAGAGGTCGCACAGTTGGTTGACGACGGACTCGGCCCGGTCGGGACGCAGGCGAATGCCCTTGACGGTGGCGATCACCAGCTCGACGCTGGCAGCGACGTCGAGGTCCGTCGACCAGACATGCCGCGCGACGCCCTCGGTGAAGATCGCCTCAAGTGCGTCCCGCCAGCCCTGTTCGTCGCGCTCGATGTCGGCCCCGGTGGACTCGTCCCGTCGGGCCCGCAGATCGAGCTCGTCGAGCACGATGAACAACTCGGGCCGCCGCGCGACGGCGGTGGCGATCTCGCGGAGGTGGTGCCGCAGTCGGGCGGCGGGTTCCAGGTCGGTGTGCATCGTCGCCTCGAATTGGCTTGTCACGTGTTCGAGCACCGCCGCGATCAGATCGGCCTTGGTCCGGAAGTAGTGGTGCAGGGTGGAGTGGTCGATGCCTGCCGCTGCGGCGATCGGCCGCAGTCGGAACCCCTCGAAGCCGCTCTCGGCGATCGCCGAGAATGCCGCGTCAACCAGCGCCTGCCTGCGGTCGTGCCGTTCCGTCATCCTCACCCATCCCCAACCAAGCGGTTGGTTGATAGTTCAGCATCATTGTGCCGCGCTGTCAACCAACCGCTTGGTTGAGGTGGTCGGAGAGGGCCGTGCCCATCGGCCTCTAGGCGTAACTGAACAGCGGGGGGAAGACGAGGACCACGATCCAGGCCCATGCGGCGTAGACCGGCAGGTAGCCGGTCTGCCAGCGCTCGAGCGCCGCGAACGGCGTACGCCGACGGAGGAAGCTCAACAGCAGCCACGCCGACCACGCGAGGTTGACCAGGAGGATCACGTTCTCGCCGAGCGCGGCCGCCCGGTTGGGCGTACCGCCGTAGTTGTCGGTGATGCGGCCGGTGATCTCCACCAGCACCAGCACGTCGATGGCCAACGCGCTGACCACGAGCGCGAGCTGGAGTTTGTCGAACGCGCCGGGCGGGGCCAGCGGGTCGCGGGCCGAGAGCGAGTAGAGCAGCAGCCCCAGCACCACGACGAGCAGCAGGTCGAACAGGATCAGCGCCTCGCGCTCGACGTCGATGCCGTGGCTGGTCCAGACGACGGCCACGAGGAAGGCGAGCAGGGCGGCGGTGAAGAGCGGGGTGAACAGCCGGGTGAGGACCGGCGCGATGTTCTCGACGACACTCTGCTTGGCCTCGACCAGCCACCCGGCCACGACGACGGCCGCCGCGGCGCCGCAGGGCAGGAGCCACTGCGAGACGAACGCCTCCGGAACGATCCCGATTGCCGCGAAGGTGTTGAACAGGAACGCCGCGAGCACGCCGCCGCCGAGGGCCATCAGGACGTAGTAGATGAACCACTCGCCGGTGAAGCGGATGAAGTCCATGCGTCGACGCGACGAGCGCCAGTCGTCGGCGACGTAGGCCAGACCGACCACGAGCCACAGGGCGATCGGAAGGTGGACGCCTGTGACGACGACGGACTGCGAGTCGTCCGCCAGGGGGTAGACGTTCGCCGCCACGGCGCCGAGGACGAACAGCGCCGCCAGCACCGCGATCACCACCGGTCGGGCTCGCCGTCGCCAGGCCAGGAACGCCGCCAACCAGGGCAGCGCGAACAGGGTGGCGTTGCGCGCGTAGAAGGAGCCGTCGTCCTCGAAGTTCCACCCGAACAGCGCGGGCGCCTTGACGGACACCACCGCGCCGGCCGCGCAGCCGAGCATGACCCACAGGTCCCGACGGGAGCGCGGGCCGGCGGCCGGGCCGGAGTCGCCGGTCAGCACGAGCTGCTTCCACAGCCGTTCGGAATGCTCCCGGGCGAACTCGCGGGAGAGCTCGTCGAGGCTGCCCATCCGTTTGACCGCGACCAGGAACGCCTCGTCCGGGCTCAGGCCCGCCGCGACGAGTTCGTCGACCGAGCCGCGGAGGTGGTCTTCCAACTCGTCGGCGTCCACCGACTGCAACTCCCGACGCCGCAGCACGTAGCGCCGCCACTGGGCGAACTGCGCCTCCAGTTCCTCCGGCCCGTCGTACGCCGTCACGCGAGGCCCTCCAGCGGACGCGCCGTCAGCGGCGTACGGTCCTGCCAGATCTCCTTGAGCGCGCCCACGACGGTGTCCCACTGCCGGCGCTGCTCGGCCAGCTCGGCCAGGCCCCGGTCGGTGATCCGGTAGTACTTGCGCTTGCGCTCACCGGCGACCGACTGCCAGTTGGCCTCCACATAGGCCAGGCGCTCGAGCCGATGCAGCAGCGGATACAGCAGCCCCTCGGTCCAGTCCAGCTCACCTCCGGACAGCTCGTTGATCCGCCGGAGGATGGCGTAGCCGTAGCTCTCCCCCTCGGCCAGGATGCCGAGCACCATCGGTGTCGCCGACGCGGCCACCAGGTCCTTCGCGACCTTCACGAGACCTCCCACCCCCAAACCCTAGAAGTACGATGCATAGTACTGCTAGGTGTTTTCCGGCCGCAACGACTCCGGAGCGGAAAACCCGTGGGGCGTCGGTGGATCCCGCGCGGCTCGACGGCGCGTGCGGGTGGCTCGTCGCGAACGGCGCCGGCTGCAAGGTCGACGTGCTGCGGGCGCGGATGTGACGAGCGTCAGGGAATGAGTCGGTCGAGCAGCTCGAACCGCTCGTACGGCTGGTCGTAGTCGCCGAAGTGCCCGTCGTCGCGCACGATCTGGGTGCCGCCGAGCCGCTCGAACATGGCGCGTCCCTGCCTGTCGTCGCAGCCGTACGGATCTTCGCGGGAGTTGATGAAGACGATGTCGCGCACGTGCGACCGGATCGCGGCCCAGTCGTAGCTCTCCTGGAGCACCGGTTCATCGCTGGTGTTGGGCTGGGTGCAGTAGCCGGCGACCAGGATCGCCTGAGCGACGGTCACCTCGACATGCTCCAGGAACGCCAGGAGGAACGCCGCGCCGCCGGAGTGGCCCACCAGGACGGTGTCCTCGTCGACGTGCTGCCCGGCCAGCACCGTCGGCAGGAACGTCGCGATCGGCTCGACGTTGAGGCCCGGCAGGTGCGGCACTTCGACGACGTAACCCCGCGCCTCGAGCCGCCCCGCCAACCAGCGGTACCAGACGACGTCCGGGTTGCCGCCGGTCCCGTGGAAGATGATCGCCTTGCGCCCCATCATGTCCCCTTCGCGTCGACGACGATGCTCCTGATGCGGGTACGTGCCACGACGGAAGAGTAGGCACCGTCCGCACGGTCGGGTAGCGAGATACCGCTTCGCCAATTGCGCCGGCAAGCCGTGGAGAGGGCCGCGTCACTGCATGGCGGTGGCCGGCGGATGCGCAAAGGATTCGGGGCAGCGGAAGGTGTACAGCGAATAGCAACGACCGATCTGCACGCCTACGGTGTCCGGGGACGCGGTCGCGTCCTCCTGGGACGGGCGCCAGCTGCAACGCGTGCCGTTCCAGTCGCCCGAGCCCACGGTGAACACCAGGGTCATCGTGGTGCCGCAGACAGCACAGTCCATCGGGTACGGGTCGGTCAGTGACCAGTTCGCGTACCCGCCGACCTTCCAGCCCGGCGCCAGCGACAGGTCGGTCTGATAGTGGGGACGACTGTCGTCTTCGTCGTCATCCCACGCGTCGACCCGCTCGCGCAGGTCGTCGGGGAGCAGATCGGCGTACTGGTACTCGCGAACCTGCTCGGGGTGCACCACGCACGGCACCGGCAGGTACAGGTCGCTGATCACCGGCGGCTCGGGAGGCGCTTCGAGCAACGAGCCGAGGGCGGAACTGTCGCGCCAGTAGAGGAAGACGCGAGGGCTGTAGTGCCGGTCCGAGTGGTCCACCGGGCACCACAGCACCTGGAGCAGGTCGGTGCCGTCCGGACCGGCGTAGTCCGGGATATCTCGGCGGTACAGCTGCGCGACCGGGACCAACGGGATCGGATCCTCGATCAGGTCGTCCAGGTCCAGAGCGTCGGCGGCATCGAGCTCGGCCCGCTCCTGCGCGGTCAGGAAGTCCCCGCCCGGTGGCGACTCGCGGGCCTCCGCGGTCGCGAAGATCTCCCGCCTGCGGCGCAGGGCGGCCGGGGTGGTCAGGTTGTACGGCTCGTGCGCCCCGGCGTCGTCGCAGACCGGCCACACCTCGTCGGCCGGCCACAGCAGCGGTCCGCCTACCGAGCTGTCCGCAACGGTCGGAGCACCGGGCCGGGGATGCAGGCGGGTGGCGGTGGTGGAATGTTCCCGCAGGTCGGGGAAGAGCTCGGTGATGTCCAGAGGACGCGGAGGTGTGGTGCGGACCATAGAAGTAGATCTTATGGCCCGCGTACCTTCATCACCGCATTCGGACAGTTGAGCGATGTTGCCGGCGTCAGCGGCCCGTGGGCACGACGTTTGAGGAGCGCCCGTTCTGCTCGTCGCGCTTCAGGCGCTTCGCAGTCTGCTTTTCCTTGATCGTCTTGCCCTTCTTCTTGACGTTCGCCTTGCTCGTCGAGTCCTTGGACATGATCGAACCTCCTGGAGCAGGTCGGTGAACGTGCAGAGTGGTACTCGCCTGATCGCGGCGTGCAGGTGACGAACCGCGCGGCGGGCGCGAAATCCTCCACTGCACGCCGACCCTACGCTGTTCCAGCCCGTCCCGACGGTGGGAAACGCGTCGCCGGTGCCGGGGCGACGGTCCGTGTCGGTCGATGTTCGGAGCTACCGGCGTCCGGCTCGCAGCCTTTCCCACGGCCGTTCGGTGCAGAGGGCCTTTGCGGAGCGCGATCGAGCGCGGTCCGGGATAGCCTTGGCGCATATGGCTACCTATCGCAGCGCCTCAGTGCTTCTTTCCTCGGACGGCACCAGGACCCCTGGCACCGCCGCCCTCTTCGCCGAGCCCGCCCGCAAGGGTGGGACCAGGCCGTGGGCAGGCGACTTCCGGCCCGCCAACAGCGCCGGCAACGGCCCCAAGAACGCGGTCGGAAAGACCTTCACGTTGGAGCTGCCCGACGGCAGCACCGGCAGGGTCGTGGTCCAGAGCCTCAAGAGCGGGAGGGGTGGCGTCGTGCTGGCGTTGATGGGTGAGGACACCCCACCCTTCTGATCGAGACCGCACGCATGCCGGCCGGAAACGGCCGGCATGCGCGCCTGCTCGGCTCAGTCCAGCGTGACCACCCAGCGGGCGCCCTCGCCCCGGGCGAGCCGGTCGAATGCGGTGGGCGCCTCGTCCAGCCCGACCGTGCCGCTGACCAGCACGCGCAGATCCAGCGCGCCATCGGCGAGCTCGGCGGCCAGCACCGGCACCTCCCGGTCCGGGTCGGACGAGCCGTACACCGAGGAGCGCAGGGTCCGCGCGGAGTGGAAGATGTCCAGCGCGCCGAGGCTGACCATGTCGTCCTTGGCGCCCATGCCGACCACTGTGACCGCTCCCCCGCGCCGGGTGAGCCGCCACGCCGACCTGATCGTGGCGGCGCGCCCGACGCACTCGAAGGCGTGGTCGACGCCCCGGCCCTCGGTGCGCGCCCGCACCTCCTTGGAGAGCCGGTCGTCGGAGAGCAGGAAGTCGGTGGCCCCGGCGGCGAGGGCCAGGTCGCGCTTCGCCTCGGCCACGTCGACGGCGACGATCGTCGCGGCGCCGGCGCGGCGGGCGGCGGCGAGAACCGCGAGCCCGACCCCGCCGAGCCCGATGACGGCGACCGACTCGCCGGGCGCGACCCGGGCCGTGTTGCCGACCGCGCCGACGCCGGTGAGCACCGCGCAGCCGAGCAGCGCGGCCTGCTCGGCGGGCAGTCCGGCGGGGATCGGCACGACCGCGCTCTCCGGCACCACCACGGCCTCGGCGAGCGCGCCGAGGCCGAGCGTGAGATGCAGCGGTACGCCGTCCTCGGTCTCGCCGCGCGCCACGGTCGGGGCGGTGTTGGCGGCGCAGAGCCACGGCTCGTCGTGCCGGCACCACCAGCAGGCCCGGCAGGCGGGCGCCCAGTTGAGCACCACAGGCGTGCCGACCGGCAGCCGGGTGCCCGCACCTGCCTCGGCCACCACGCCTGTCGCCTCGTGCCCGAGCACCAGCGGGAACGTCGCGGCCAGAGTGCCGTTGACCATGGACAGGTCGGAGTGGCACACGCCGGCCGCCCGGATCGTCACCCGCACCTCGCCGGGGCCGGGCGCGGGCAGGCGTACCCGCTCGACCCGCAGCTCGGCGCCGGGCCCGCGCGCGACAAGCGCGCGGACGACGACCGGCGCGCCCGCCGGCTCGGGGCCGCTCATCGCTGGATGGCCTTCAGCTCGCAGAACTCGGCGAGGCCGTGCACGCCCAGCTCCCGGCCCAGGCCGGACTGCTTGTAGCCGCCGAAGGGAGCGAGCGGGTTGAACGCCGCGCCGTTGATGTCGACCGCGCCGGTCCGCAGCCGCCGCGCCACCGCGAGCGCCGCCTCGGTGTCGGCGGACCACACCGCGCCGGCGAGCCCGTAGCGCGAGTTGTTGGCGATGGCGACGGCCTCGTCGGTGTCGTCGAACGGGAGTACGGCGAGCACCGGGCCGAAGACCTCCTCCTGGGCGAGCGCGCTGTCCGCGTGCACGTCGGCGAAGACGGTCGGGGCGACGAAGTGCCCCCGCGCCGGCACCGGGGCGTCCGGGCCGCCGGCGACGAGGCGGGCGCCGTCGGCGAGAGCCCGCTCCACGTGCCCGCGCACCCGCGTCGCCTGGGCGGCGGAGACCAGGGGGCCGAGCCGGGTGGCAGGGTCGAACGGGTCGCCGACGCCGTAGCCGGCCACCGCCTTCGCGACCAGGTCGAGCGCCTCGGCGTACCGGTCGCGGTGCACAAGCATCCGGGTCCACGCCGTGCAGGTCTGGCCGGAGTTCATGAGGGCGTTGCCGACGCCGACCTTGACCGCGGTGGCCAGGTCGGCGTCGGGAAGGATCACGTTGGCGGACTTGCCACCCAGCTCCAGCGCGACGCGGGCGATCCGGTCGGCGGCGAGTCGCATGATCCGGGTGCCGGTGGCGGTGGAGCCGGTGAACGAGACCAGGTCGACGTCGGGGTGCCCGGCGAGCGCCTCGCCGACCACCGCACCGGTGCCGGGGACCAGGTTGAGCACACCCGGCGGCAGACCTGCCTCGGTGACCGCGTCGAAGAGCAGGTACGCGGTCAGCGGGGTCAACTCGCTGGGCTTCAGCACGACAGTGCAGCCGGCGGCGAGCGCTGGCGCGACCTTCGCCATCACCTGGTGCAGGGGGTAGTTCCACGGGGTGATCGCGCCGACCACGCCGATCGGCTCTCGGACGACGAGGGAGTTGCCGACGGTCTCCTCGACCGGTGGTCGGGCGGCGAGCGCCACGTGGTCGCGCAGCACGATCAGTGGCAGCGCGACCTGCACACGGGTGGCGAGCTTGAGCGGGGCGCCCAGCTCGACCGCGATGGTGCGGGCGAGGTCGTCGGCGCGCGCGGCGAGCGCCGCGTGCAGCCGGTCCAGGTACGCGGACCGTTCTGCCGGCGCGGTGGCCGCCCAGCCGGGAAAGGCGGCGCGGGCGGCGGCGACGGCGACGTCCACATCGGCCGCCGTGCCGGCCGGCACCTGACCGATCGGCTCGCCGGTGCTCGGGGTCTCCACGTCGATCACGTCGGTGCCGGCGGGAGACGTCCACTCTCCGCCGATGTGCAGGAGGCGCCGAAGGCGCAGGGCGTCGGGCAGCAGCGACGGCGGGGCGGCGAGGTCCATGGCGTCCCTTCCGGGGTGGGCGGCGGGCGGTGGCGGCGGGTCGAGCGACGGCGGGCGGGGCGGCGGTGACGACGGCGGGGTCGCGGCGGGCGAGGAAACTAGCGCCGGGAGTTTGGACGCTACCCGCTGGGCCGGCCGGACTCCACCGGTCCGACGGTGCGGGCGTACTCGGCAGCCAGGCCGTGCAGCAACGCGTCCAGGCCGAGGGCGAAGGCGCCCTCGTCCACGCTCTGCTGGTGCTCGGCGAGCCGGTGCGCCTGGCGCAGGTGGGGGTAGTGCGCGGCGTACAGCTCGGGATCCTCGACGAAGCCGCGGGCGAACGAGCCGAGCGCCGAGCCGGCCACGAAGTAGCGCAGCGCAGCGCCGATGTGGGTGGCCCGCGCGGGCGGCCACCCGGCGCGGACGAGGCCGCCGTAGACCGCGTCGGCCATGGTGAGCGCGGCCGGTCGACGGCCGGGCCCCTGCGCCAGGTACGGCACGATGTTCGGGTGCGCGGTGAGCGCCCGCCGGTACGACCAGGCCCAGTCGCGCAGCGCGGCGGCCCAGTCCCGGCCGGCGAAGCCGCTGGTGTCGACGGCGCCGGTGACCGTGTCGGCGACCGCGTCGAGGATCTCGTCCTTGGTGGCGAAGTGGTTGTAGAGCGACGGGCCCTGCACGCCCAGCGCGGCGGCGAGTCGACGGGTGGAGAGCGCGGGCAGACCCTCGGCGTCGATGAGCGCCGTGGCGGCGTCGACGATCAGCTGCCGGGTGAGCCGGGGCTGGCGGGGTCGGGGCACTGCGCTCCTCGTCGGGTCTGTCGTGGGGTCTGGACGCATCAAAACTTACACCGCTAGTTTAGGGGTGACCGGCCGCGCCGACGCCAGGAGGACCACCGTGGACTTTTCGCTCACCGACGAGGAGCGGGCGGTGCGGGACACCGTCCGGTCGTTCATCCGCCGCGAGGTGATGCCCCTGGAGGCGGAGGTGCTGCGCCGGGAGCGCGCGCACCAGCCGGGCCTGGACCACTCGGAGGTGCGCGAACTGCAACTCAAGGCGCGCAAGTTCGGCTTCTGGGGCCTGGCGACCCCCGAGGAGTACGGCGGGATGAACCTGCCTGCCGTACTCCAGTCGTTGATCTGGACGGAGCTGGGCCACACGTTCGTGCCGTTCCGCTTCGGTGGCGAGGCGGACAACATCCTGTTCCACGCCACCGAGGAGCAGAAGCAGGAGTTCCTCATCCCGACGATCGAGGGCGAGCGGCGGTCCTGTTTCGCGATCACCGAGCCGGGCGCCGGCTCGGACGCGGCCAACATCCGGCTGTCCGCGCGCCGCGACGGCGACGACTGGATCCTCGACGGCGAGAAGACGTTCATCACCGGCGGCCACGACGCCGACTTCGCCATCGTGGTGGCGGTGACCGACCGGGAGAAGGGCGCCCGCAACGGCGGCGCGACCGCATTCCTGGTGGACCGGACGATGGGCTGGCGCTCCGAGTTCATCCAGACCATGGGCGAGGGCGGGCCCGCGTCGCTGATCTTCGACGGCGTACGCGTGCCGCACCGCAACATCCTCGGCGAGATCGGGCAGGGCTTCACGTTGGGCATGGAGTGGATCGGCAAGGGCCGCTACACCATCCCGTCGCACGCCATCGGCATCGCCGAGCGGGTCCTGCAGATGGCCATCGACTACGCCAACACCCGCGAGACGTTCGGCGCGAAGATCGGCTCCAACCAGGCCATCCAGTGGATGATCGCCGACTCGGAGACCGAGCTGGAGGCGGCCCGCTGGCTGGTGCTGCGCTCGGCGTGGACCGTCGATCAGGGCCTGGACCCCCGGCACGCCTCGTCGATGGGCAAGCTCTACGGCGCCGGGATGGTCAACCGGGTGGTCGACCGGGTGCTCCAGATCCACGGCGGCATGGGCTACACCCGGGAGCTGCCCATCGAGCGCTGGTACCGGCAGGTCCGGCTCTACCGCATCTTCGAGGGCACCGACGAGATGCAGCGGCTGATCATCTCCCGGGACCTGCTGCGCGGCTACACGAAGATCGGCGGCCACCTGGCCTGACACTGATATCCGTCAGTCGTGAACCAGGTGGATCCGCCGAGCATCTACCCCTGTGACAGCTACTCGTCAGCCAAAGGGGGATGCTCATGCACCTACGAATCAAGGCCGTTGCGACGGCGATGGCCGCCGCCACGATCGGCGCCATCGCGATCCCGGCCGCGCCGGCGTCGGCCAACGTCAGCCAGGGCTACGTCACGGGGTCGGGGACCTGGACGGACGACTGGGGCGACGAGGGCCCGATCTCCGCGTCGACCCGCTCGTACAACAACGTCGTCGCCATGTGGCAGAAGATCCTGGTGGCCGACGGCTACCTCGCCGCCTCCGGCGTCGACTGCCGGTTCGGGTCGGTGACGACGGCCGCGACCAAGCGGTGGCAGACCGATCGGGGCCTCGTGGGCGACGGCGTCGTCGGCCCTCGGACCTTCGCCAGGGCGGCGACCCGCCTCACCACGTACGAGGGTTGGTTCTACTACGACGGGCTGGGCAGCAACTTCATCGATTTCGGGCGGCTCGCGGACGGCAAGTGGGACATGAGCATCGGCATCAATCTGGAGTGGCAGCCGCTCTCCTATACCGCTGCGACCTTCGACCGCTGCTCCTGACGGCACGGAGGGCGGCCGGGCCGTGCTCGGCCGTCCTCCGCACCGGGGTCAGCCGGTCAACGCGTTCAGCGCGGCGTCCACGTCGGCTTTGGTGGAGTAGAGGTGGAACGAGGCGCGGACCCGTCCGGCGCGTACCGCCGCGCGGATGCCGGCCGCCGCGAGACGCTGCTCCGCATCGGGCACGTCGACGCTGACGATGGCGCTGTCCCCCGGCGGTCGACCCAGACCGGCCAGGAACCGGTTGGCGAGCGCCACGTCGTGCTCCCGGATCGCCGGCACCCCGATCTGCGCGACCAACTCCATGGCCGGCGCCGCGCCGACCCAGCTGAACCACGCCGGCGAGATGTCGAACCGACGGGCGTCGTCGGCCAGCCGCAGCGGCGGGCCGTAGTAGGAGGCGTGCGGGTCGCGGCCCGCGTACCACCCGGCGGCGTCCGGGCGCAGTCGGTCGCGCAGCGCCGGGGCCAGATAGGTGTACGCGGTGCCGCGCGGATTCATCAGCCACTTGTAGCCCCCGACGGTCACCACGTCGGCGCTGCTTCCGTCGAAGGGCAGCCACCCGCACGCCTGGGTGGCGTCCACCACCACCAGCGCGTCGTGCGCGCGGGCCGCGGCCACGATCTCGTCGTACGCGGCGACGGAGCCGTCGGACGACTGCACCAGGCTGAACGCGACGAGGTCGGCGTCGGCGTCGATCGCGTCGGCCAGCCGGTCCGCCGGCACCGTGCGGACCCTGACGCCGCGCTCCTCCTGGACCAGCCAGGGGAACAGGTTCGAGGTGAACTCGATCTCCGGAACCACCACTGTGGTGCCCGCCGGCAGGGACGCCGCCACCGGCGCCAGCATCTGCGAGACGGTCGCGCCGACGGCCACGTCAGCAGCCGGCACGCCGATCAGGCCGGCGAAGGCGGTACGAGAGCGATTCACCGAGTCACCCCAGCCCTCCCACGACGTGCTGCCGACCCGCCAGTCGGCCAGGGCCTCCTGCAACGCCGTCCACGCCGGCTCGGGCGGCAATCCGTAGGAGGCCGTGTTCAACCAGCCGGGCTCCGGCTTCCACAACTGCTGTGCCTGCTCGATCTCCATGCCGTCGACGCTAGGCGGGCTGGCCGCCACCGGGCACGGCCAATCGGCGACCGGCGGCCTGCGCGCCGCCTCGGGCCCGCCGCCTCCGGCCCGGAAGCGACATCAACGGCGCCAGCCCGCTAGCGCGGCGGCGGGTGGATCCGGGTGAGGCTGTCGGCGAGGCCGGCGAGCCACCTGTCGACCTCCACCAGGTGTCGCACCGCCGCGGTGTCGACGGTGCCGAGCAGCGGCCGGACCCGGTCCACCTCGTCGACACAGTCGGCCGGGGTGGGCACCGGCCCCGAGGCCCGACCGTGTGCCACCTCGCCGGCCAGGTCGTCGTACGCCGTGCGCAGTTGCCCGGCCGCGTCCCGGAGCAGGACCGCCGCCGCCGGCCAGCCGGTGAGGCAGCCGGGCGGGTTGCGGCGCAGCAGCGACTCGGCGCCGGGCACCACGTGCTGCCCGGCGCCCAGGGCGGCGTCCCAGTCAACGCGCCCACGTCGGGGGTCGTGGCGCTCGGAGTGGTACTGGCAGTAGGACGAGTCGACAAGGACCATGCGCCGGCGGACGCGGTCGAGGTCGCCCTCGGGCGGCGGCGCGTCGCCGAGCACCGCCTCCACGGTCTGCGCGACCGCGTCCCCGCTGGCCGTGAGGTAGCGGGCGGCGTTGTGGCGCAGGTCGTGGCTCGCGCCGCGCGGCCACATCGCGACGCCGGCGAGCACACCGATCACCGCGCCGAGGCCGACGTCGACGAGACGCGCCTCGGCGAGCCGCCAACCCTCGGGGCTGAGCTGACTGAAGACGACAGTCAGCAGGAGGGTGAACAGTGCCTGCTGCCACACCGGGCCCAGCAGCCGACCGACACCGAACGCGAGCAGCAGCGTGACCGGCAGGACGACGGCGTACACGATGGGCTCCTGGATGAGAACCACCAGCAGGCCACTGACGACGACGCCCGCGATGGTGCCGAGCACGGCGGGCCGCAACGCGGTGCGGGTGTCGGCGGCCGAGGTCCGCAGGACGGTGAGGGTCGCCAGGAGCACCCAGAAGCCGTGGTGGAGCTGCAACACCCCGGCGGCCACCCGGGCGACCGACAGCGCCACGGCCAGTCGCAGCGCGCTGTGCAGGTGGGCGGAGCGCGGGGCCAGGTGGGAGCGGAACTGCCGCCAGTACAGCGTCCACGGGCTGTGTCGCGCGTACTCGAAGAGTCTGGGGTAGGCGTCGCCCCCGGAGGGCCGTGCCCGAGCGGCGACCCGGGCGCCGACGGCGAAGACCCGCACCTGGTCGGCGAGGGCCAGCGCGGTCGCGTCCCGGCACATCCGGGGTACGTCCGGCGCGCCGCCACTCCGTTCCACCGGGTACGCGGCCTCGGCCGTGCGGATCGCGGCGTCCAGGCTCCCCAGGTCGACAGGTGGCACGCCGGGTGACAGGCTCCGGCCGGCGGCCCGGGTCGTGTCCGCGCAGGCGCGCAGCAGCCGCGCCGCCGCCAGGTCCGGGATCGGCTCCGGCGGGGCGTCGGTCGCGAGCCGATCCGCCTCGGCGAGCACCTCCCGCAGCGTCGCCGCGCAGATCCGCAGCGCCCGGTCCTGGGCGCCCGCCGCGGTCGGTGCCCGCTCCGGCGGGTTGCGGCCGAGACCGAGCGGGGCCACCAGGTCGTACGCCTGGGCGCGCCGGCTGTCCCGACCACCGTGACCGGCGTGCGGGTCGGTAAGCGCGTCGGCGGCGTCGTTCAGGAACGCCCCGACGCCGTCGGCCGCCCGGGTGAGCAGCTGCCGGAAGGTGACCGGCACCGGATCGGGCCAGAGCAGCACCTCGGCCGCGGCGAGCAGCAGGACCGCGAGCGTGACCCCGCCGAGGCGCTGCGGCAGGGTGCCCGGTTGGTACGGCGGAAAGGACGCCAGGATGTAGAAGAGCTGAAACGCGCTGGCCAGACCCACCAGGCGCGGGTTGCCGACCCCCGCGAACGACACGACGAACCCGATGACGAGCATTCCGCCGGCCGCCGCCCACGTGCTCCACGCCAGCAGAGTGCCGGCCGCGATCAGCGCCCAGACGGCCGGCAGCGCCGTGACGAGGATCCGCGCCCGCTGCGGCGCCGGACCGGGCAGCTGCGCGAACGACCCGGCGGCGATCGCGCCGAACAGCCCGTACGTGGCGAGCACCTGACTGCCCACCCCGTAACGGCAGGCGTAGAAGACGACTGACGCGACGAGCGTCAGGCGCACCGCGCGCCGCAGGACGGCGTCCCCCGGGTCACGGCGGCGCAGCCGACCGAGGAGGCTTGTTGCGAGCACGCCTGCTCCCCCGGTTCGTCGCGGCACCCCTTTCCGATCCACAATTGTTCTCGGGGTCGCGCGGGGGCGGCGCGTTTCGCGACCGAATCACCGCCGAGGGGCCGACGGAGCGCTACACGGTGGTGCGTCGCCACTGCTGGCTGGTGCCGGTGCCGCAGGTCCACTGCACGGCCTGGGCACCGTCCGCCGTGGCGGCGTTCTGCACGTCGAGGCACTTGCCGCTGTGGCGGGCGACGAGCCGGACGTACCCGGTCCCGAGGTCCTCGACGCGCCACTGCTGGTTGGTGCCGCCGTTGCAGGCCCACTGGATCACCCGGACACCGTCGGCGGTGGCACCCGCGCCGCCGAACACGTCGAGACACCTGCCGCTGCTGACGCTCGTCACGGTGGAGTAGCCACCACCGGCGTCGGAGAACCGCCACCGCTGGTTGGCCTGCCCGTTCGCGCCCCACTGCACGACGTTCGCGCCGTCGGAGGTGGACGCGTTGGAGACGTCGAGGAGCTTGCCGCTGTGCCGCGCGGCCACCGTGTAGGTGGTGGGCGTGGGGGCGGTGGTCAGCGGCGCCACCCGGTACAGGCCGCTCCCGTGGGCGGGGAGGGAACGGGTGAGCGTGCCGGTGACGGTGCCGAGACTCGCACCGGACCACAGGTCGGTGACGGTGGCCGAGCCGATGCCCAGGTCAGCCAGGTTCAGCGAGACATTGGCGGTCGCGCTCTCGCGGTTGAACAGCGCCACGTACCGGTGGTCGCTGCCCGGGACGTCGGCGGTCCACACCTGCCGGGTGCCGCCGACGAGCTGCCGGTTGTTGGCGCTGTTCTGGTCGACGGCGAGCACCGCCGCGTTTGTCATCAACGCCAGCTCGGCGGCGCGGTTCTCGACCAGGTTGCCGCCCCACATCAGCGGCGCCCGGTTGATCGCCCACAGGCTCATGAGTGTGCGCTGCTCGTCGGCGGTGAGCCCGGAGTAGCGGGGTGAGCCGACCGGCCCGTACTTCGACAGCCGCCCGATCGGGATCATGTCCGGGTCGGGCCAGGCGCCAGTCGTCCGGTACGGCGTCCAGTTGCGCAACTGGTCGAACAGCGCGTCGAGCGACGACCAGTTGTCCCACAGGTCGTTGACGATCCGCCACATGTGCGCGTTGTCCCGCACGTGCGCGCCACTGGCCAGCGGTGTCGCGCCGGGCGAGAGGCTCAGCACCATCGGCCGACCGCTGTGCTGGATCGCCGTCCGGTAGCCCTCGACCTCGGCCTGCCGGTACGTCGGGGCCGCGATGTCGTCCACCTTCACGAAGTCGACACCCCAACTGGCCAGGAGCTGGAAGACCGAGTCCAGGTACGCCTGCGCGCAGGCGTTTGACATGTTCAGGCCCCACATCAGGTTGAGCCAGGCCGCGGTGGTGCTGTTGTTGATCTGGTTGGCCCGGCAGTTGGTGCCGAGGATCGGCACATTGTCCGCGACCGCCTGCCGGGGGATGCCGCGCATCAGGTGGACGCCGAACTTCAGCCCCTGGTCGTGCACGTAGTCGGCGAGCGGCTTGAACCCGTTGCTGCCCGCCGCCGACGGGAACCGCGTGGTGTCCGGCAGCAGCCGCCCGTTGGCGTCCATCCGCAGCCGGGGATTGAGGTTGGCGTCCTGGTTGGGGCTGTTGTTGTGCTGGCCCGGGTAGTACCAGGCCCAGTCGATGACGACGTACTCCCAGCCGTGCTGGCGCAGGTTGTCGCGCATGTAGTCGGCGTTGGCCCGCACGTCGGACTCGGTGACGCGCCAGTTGAACGAGTCGTAGCTGTTCCACCCCATCGGCGGGGTGTTCGCCGTGCCGTTGTCCCACGCCGCGGCCGGCTTTCCGGCGATGACGGTGAGGCCGACGGCGAGCAGCACGACCAGGGCCGTGAACCCGGCCATGCGCCGTGCGGTGGAACGCGCGAGGACGAGCGTCATCGGACCTCCCGACAGACAGTGGTGGTTGTCGATGTTAACGCTCACACATTGCCTGTCAAGTGCGAACCCCATCCTGAGTGCCGCGTCGCATCGTGACTCGGCGCCCGCCGACGTGGTGCGGCGCTCGGGTGACCGCGGCGCACATCGGCGGGCCGCCGATCCTGGCCAAGGGGGCTGGGTGAGCCGGCAGGCGGTGAAGCGCTGCCAGCTGCCCGCTGCCCGGGTCGCAGCGACCGGCGCTCGCCATCCGCTTTGGCTGCCCGCCATGTCGATGTGCTGGTGAGCGGTATACCGCAGAGGTATGAATATGACTCTGCGGTATACCGCTCACGACCGCATCCGCCCCCACCGAGGTGACCCACGGTCACCGCCGGCTGCCGGCTGCGCTCACCGCACCAGGAGGCGCAAGCGGCGCATCGCTGAGGATGGTACGTATGGCCGCTGCTCAACGTCGGCTGGCTGGACGCCGCGCATCCGTTCCCGACCGGCGCTGTCCCGGACGGGTTGCTGCCGGCTCTGACCGAACTGGCCACGGTGCGGGTCCGCCAGACGCGCGGGTACCACTACTGCGAGATCTGCGTCCGGGACCTGGGCGAGGACGCCGGAGACGCCGTCCGGCAGGGCGCGATCGCCCACGAGAGCGCCGAATTCGAGGTACGGGGCGATGACGTCGTGTACGCCGCGCCTCAACTCCTGCTCCACTACGTGGCCGCGCACGAATACCTGCCACCCGCCGAGTTCTGCGCGGCGGCCCTGGGGGCAGCGAGCTGAGGCGCGTCAACTCGTCAGTGATCGACACGAGATCAGCGAATCGGGGGGGTCCGATGCGCTCGGATAGCCCGGTTTCACCGAACCCGTGTCGATCAAGGCCGAACCCGTGTCGATCAACGCCGTGACCGGGTCGGGCGGGACGGTCAGGCGGGGACGCCGGCCCGCGCGGACGCCTCGTCGGGGCGTGCCGCCGACTCGTCCTCGTCGTGGTCGTCCAGCATCGTGGCCTCGTCGAACGGGTCGTCGCCGCGCAGCACTCCGGCCGCCTGATTCCTGTCGAACTCGCCGGTCCAGGTGCCGACCAGGACCGTCGCCACGGCGTTGCCGGCGAAGTTGGTGAGCGCGCGGGCCTCCGACATGAACCTGTCGATGCCCACGATCAGGCCGACACCGTCGACCAGGTCGGGTCGGTGCGACTGGAGCCCACCGGCCAGGGTCGCGATGCCGGCGCCGGTGACGCCCGCAGCGCCCTTCGAGGCGATGATCATGAACAGCAGCAGCGAGATCTGCTCGCCGATGGAGAGCGGGTTGCCAAGCGCGTCGGCGATGAACAGCGACGCCATCGTCAGGTAGATCGCCGTGCCGTCCAGGTTGAACGAGTACCCGGTCGGCACCGTGATGCCCACGACCGGCTTGCTCACGCCGAAGTGCTCCATCTTGGCGATCAGGCGGGGCAGCGCCGACTCCGACGAGGAGGTCGACAGGATCAGCAGGAACTCCCGGCCCAGGTAGCGCAGCAGCGAGAAGATCGAGATCCGGGCCACGAACCACAGCAGCGCGCCCAGGACGACAAGCACGAAGATCAGACAGGTGGCGTAGAAGCCGAGCATGATCTGGGCGAGGCTCTTGAGGGCGTCCACGCCTGTCGCGCCGACGACGGCGGCCATCGCCCCGAACGCGCCGACCGGTGCCAGCCACATGATCATGGCGAGCACCTTGAAGACGACCCGTTGGATGACGGCTATCGCGCCGAGCACGGGCTCACCGCGCCGGCCCAGCGCCTGCACGGCGAAGCCGACGAGCAGCGCCACCAGCAGCGTCTGGAGCACCTCCCCCTCGGTCAGCGCGGAGAAGAGCGTGGTCGGGATGATCCCGAGCAGGAACTCCGTCGTACCGCCGGCCTCGTCTCCGGCGGCGGCCTTGCCCGCGCCCGCGAGGTCCTGGCCGAGGTCCAGGCCGGAGCCGGGGTGGATGAGGTTGCCGACGACCAGGCCGATGGCGAGCGCGACAGTCGACATGGTCAGGAAGTAGCCCAGCGCCAGGCCGCCGACCTTGCCGACCTTCGCGGCCTGCCGGACGGAGCCGACGCCCAGCACGATCGTGCAGAAGATGACCGGGCTGATCATCATCTTGATCAGGTTGACGAAGCCCGTGCCGATCGGCTTGAGTTCCTTGCCGAAATCCGGCGCGACCAGGCCGACCACGATGCCGGCGAGCACGGCCACGATGACGGCCAGGTACAGGTAACGGGTACGGTCCCGGCGGGCCGACGGCTCCGCCGTGGTGGTGGATGCGGTGGTGTCCATGTCGACAATGTGAAGCGCGTCTCACCCGTTGACATCCTTGCGGTCATTCTGTTCACCGCGAAAACCTCGAGGAGGTGCTGGAGGTGGCCCGACGACAGTGGAGCATCGCGGGGCAGCTGTTCGCCCTCCAGGCGGTGGTGGTGACGCTGCTCGTACTGGGCGGCGCGGCGGGCGCCGTCTGGCTGGCCCGCGTCGACTCCCGCCAGGCCGCACAGGAGAAGGTGCTCGCGGTCGCGCAGACCGTGGCCGGCTCCCCCGACGTCCGCGCGGCCCTCACGACCGCCGACCCGGCCAGCATCCTCCAGCCGTACGCCGAATCGACCTGGCGGGCCACGGACACCGACTTCGTGGTCGTGATGGCCCCCGACCGCACCCGCTACTCGCATCCGACCCGGGACCGCATCGGCAAGCCGTTCGTCGGCGACATCGGGCCCGCCCTGGCGGGCCAACCGTTCACCACCACCAACGTCGGAACCCTCGGCGAGTCGGTGCGTGCGGTGGTGCCCGTGTACGACGAAGAGCGGCGCATCGTCGGCCTGGTGTCGGTGGGCATCACCACCCGGGCCATCAACCGCAAGCTGCTGCGCCAGCTTCCCGTGCTGCTCGGCGTCGCGGCGCCGGCGCTCGTGCTCGCCGCGACCGGGTCGTGGCTGCTCAGCCGCAGACTGCGCCGCCAGACCCACGGCCTGGGGCCGGCGCAGATGACCAGGATGTACGAGTACTACGACGCGGTCCTGCACTCGGTGCGCGAGGGTCTCGTGGTGCTGACCACCGATCGGCGGGTGGCGCTTGTCAACGACGAGGGCCGGCGGTTGCTGGGCCTCGACGCCGACGAGCCGGTCACCGACCAGCCGGCGGCCGGGCTCGACCTGCCGCCCGCCGTGGCCGAGCTGCTCGGATCCGGCCGCGACGCCCTCGACGAGCCCATGCTGGCCGGTGACCGGGTGCTGGTGGCCAACCAACGGACCGCCCGCTTCGAGGGCGCGCCGCTGGGCACGGTGCTGACCCTGCGCGACCAGACCGAGCTGCGCACCCTGGCCAGCGAGCTGGACTCGGTCCGCGCGCTGACCGAGGCGTTGCAGGCGCAGACTCACGAGTCGGCCAACCGGCTGCACACCGTCCTGACGCTCGTGGAGCTGGGCCGGGCCGACGAGGCGGTCCGGCTCGGCACCCGCGACCTGGCCCTCGCGCAGCAGCTGACCGACCGGGTGGTCGACGCGGTCACCGAGCCGGCCCTGGCCGCGCTGCTGCTCGGCAAGTCCGCCCAGGCCGGCGAGCGGGGCGTGGACCTGGTCATCGAACCGGACTGCCGCCTGGACGACAGCCCTCTGCCGACAAACGACCTGCTCACAGTCGTCGGCAACCTGATCGACAACGCCCTGGAGGCGGTCGCCGGCACGCCACCGCCACGCACGGTGCGGGTCTTCGTCGGCGCCGTCGACGACGAACTGGTGGTCCGGGTCGCCGACAGCGGGCCCGGCCTGGCCGCGGACCGGGTGGCGGACGCGTTCCGGCGCGGCTGGTCCACCAAGAACACCGGGCGAGGGCTCGGTCTGGCGCTTATCGGGCAGGTGGTCCGCCGCCACGGTGGCCGCTACGACGTGAGCCGCTCGGACGACGGCGGCAGCCTGTTCACGGTCCGCCTGCCGGTCGGCGGTGCCCCGCGATGACAGACATCCGAGTGCTTGTCGTCGAGGACGAGCCGCTGCTGGCCGAGGCGCACGCCGCGTACACGGAACGGGTTCCCGGTTTCGTGGTGGTCGGGGTGGCGCACACCGCGCGGGCGGCCATGGCGGCCCTGCGCGCGGGCGGCGGCGGCGACGTGGACCTCGTACTCCTGGATTTTCGGCTGCCCGACCTGCACGGCCTGGACGTCTGCCGGGCGCTGCGCGCGGCCGGCAGCAGCGTCGACGTGCTCGCGGTGACCTCCGCGCGGGACCTCGCAGTGGTGCGGACGGCCGTGTCCCTCGGCGTGACCCACTACCTGCTGAAACCGTTCACGTTCGCCGCGTTCCGCGACAAGCTGGAACGCTACGCCGACTACCGCGCGCAGGCGCTCGCCGACGGCGAGGTGACGGCGCAGCACGACGTGGACCGGATGTTCGCCACCCTGCGCGGCACCGCCGGGCACAGCCTGCCCAAGGGCCTCGACGCGCAGACCCTCAATCGGGTACGCGCGGCGCTTGCCGACGGGACCGGCCCGCAGGCGGGACTGTCCGCGACCGAGGTGAGCGCGGCGACCGGCATCTCCCGGGTGACCGCCCGGCGCTACCTCGAATACCTGGTCGCCATCGACCGCGTGGTCCGCAGCCCCCGCTACGGCACCCCCGGCCGCCCCGAGGTCGAATACCGGCCTCGGTGAGCGAGAATAACTTCGCCGCGACACCGGCCGCGAGGGGCCGCCACTGACGTCGGAAGTGGAAGAATCGAGGACAACCCGATACGCAGGAGGTGAGCCGTGACGTCGAGCAATGCGGAACGGATGCCCGAGTGGCCGACGGCCGCCCACGTGCCGGCCGAGGAGTTGGCCCGTCGTCAGGGCATCCGGCCGGTCGCCTCCGTGGATGACCTGGCCCGCCCGGGCCTGTTCGAGTCGGACGAGGAACTGGACGAGTTCCTCGCCGATCTCTACACCTCTCGGCGGGCCGGCGCCGCATGAGCCTTGTCGTTCTGGACACGGACGTCGCGTCAGCAATCCTCCGGGGGCGACTACCTGGTCGTTTAAGTGCCCGCCTTGCCGGTAAGACCCTCTGTATCACCTTCGTGACGCTCGGAGAGCTGACCAAGTGGACGGCACTGCGCAGCTGGGGGCCGCGCAAGCTGGCTGACCTCGCACAATGGCGCACGGGGATCGTGCTGCTTCCATTTGACGAGGCGGTGGCGGTCACTTGGGGGCGCCTTCAAGCGCGGGCTCAACACCGTGGGCGCCCCCGACCGACCAACGACTCCTGGATCGCGGCTTGCTGCCTTGTCGACCGGCTGCCACTGGCGACCTTCAACGGCAAAGATTTCGCCGATTTCGCCGAGTACGACGGGCTACGCCTCTTCGACGTGTCCTAGCTTCCGCATCGCCGGGTACGGCTGCCTGATACTGCGAAGCGGCACGGAGACCGGAACCCGGTGGCGGGGCGGAGATCCGTTGTTAGACTCTGCGGAGTTGGGTTAGCGGTACGACCAGGGAGACCAGACATGGCGGGTGACGACGACATCTCCGGGTGAGACCGGACATGTTCGGCCAACGGCTCGGCGCGTTCGCGCAGCCGCCGTGGCCATGTCGTCGTTCCACCGGTCCCCGCTGGTCGTCGGGCGGCTCGTGCGCGCCCACCCCACCCTTTGAGGTCACTCGCATGTCTGATGCGTTCATCGTCTGCTCGAACCTGTCCTTCTCCTGGCCGGACGACACGCCGGTCTTCTCGGAGCTGTCCTTCACCGTCCCGGGCGGTCGCACCGGCCTGGTCGCGCCCAACGGCGCCGGCAAGAGCACCCTTCTGCGGCTGATCGCCGGGGAGCTGACGCCCAGCGGCGGCAGCGTCACCGTCGACGGCCTGCTCGGCTACCTCCCCCAGACGCTGCCACTGGTCGGCGACCTGACCGTGGCCCAGGTGCTCGGCGTCGCCGAGCGGATCGCGGCGCTGCACGCCATCGAGGCCGGCGACGCCAGCGAGGCGCACTTCGCCACGATCGGCGACGACTGGGACATCGAGGAGCGCACCGGCGCCGAACTGGACCGCCTCGGCCTCGGTGAGCTGTCACTCGACCGGCGGCTGCACACCCTCAGCGGCGGTCAGGTGATCTCCCTCGGCCTGGCGGCGCAACTGCTGCGCCGGCCGGACGTGTTGCTGCTCGACGAGCCGACGAACAACCTGGACCTGGAGGCCCGGCACAAGCTCTACGACGTGCTGTCCGACTGGTCCGGCTGCCTGCTGCTGGTCAGCCACGATCGGGAGCTGCTGGACCGGATGGACCGCATCGCCGAACTGGAACGAGGCGAGATCACCTGGTACGGGGGCAACTTCACCGCGTACACCGAGGCGGTGCAGGCGGCGCGGGAGGTGGCCGAGAGCAACCTGCGCAACGCCGAGCAGGAGGTCAAGCGGGAGAAGCGGGAGATGCAGCAGGCCCGGGAGCGGGCCGACCGGCGGGCCAGCAATGCCTCCAAGAACCTGAAGAACGCCGGACTGGCGCGGATCGTGGCCGGTGGGCTCAAGCGCAGCGCGCAGGAGTCGGCGGGTAAGGCGCAGGGGACGCACTCGGCCCGGCTCGGCGAGGCCAAGGCCCGGCTCGACGAGGCCGGCCGGGCGGTACGCGACGAGGACACGATCACCGTCGACCTGCCGGACACGACAGTCCCCGCTGGGCGCACGGTGTTCTCCGGCCAGGGGATGCGGGCCCGCTTCGACGACCGGGAGTTGTTCGGCGGCGACGGCGCCGACCTGGTGATCCGGGGGCCGGAGCGGATCGCCCTCACCGGGGCGAACGGCGTCGGCAAGTCGACCCTGCTGCGCCTCGTCGACGGCGATCTCGCACCGGCCGGCGGCGAGATCAAACGGGCCGACGGGCGGATCGCGTACCTGTCGCAGCGGCTGGACCTGCTGGACGTCGACCGCACGGTCGCGGAGAACTTCGCCGCGTACGCGCCGAGCCTGCCGGACGCGCGGCGGATGAACCTGCTGGCCCGGTTCCTGTTCCGGGGCTCGCGGGTGAACCTGCCCGTCGGGGTGCTCTCCGGCGGTGAGCGGCTGCGCGCCACCCTCGCCTGTGTGCTCTGCGCCGAACCGGCACCGCAACTGCTGCTGCTCGACGAGCCGACGAACAACCTGGACCTGGTGAGCGTCGCCCAGTTGGAGAGCGCGCTGTCCGCGTACCAGGGGGCGTTTGTCGTTGTCAGCCACGACGAACGGTTCCTCGCCGAGATCGGCGTGCAGCGCTGGTTGCGGCTGGCCGACGGCCAGCTGCGCGAGATCGCGGCCCCCGACCGGGGCTGAGCCGGCGTCGCGGCCCGGCCGACGCACGCCGGCCGGGCCGCGGACCGGTCAACTCACGTTGGCCGGGCCGAGGACGCTCTTGAGGTCACCCATCAGCGCGGTCGTCGCCGCCACCCGAAACGGGCCCAACCGCAGGGTGGTGGTACGCCCGCCGTTGAGCAGCTTGACGTGCACCTCGGTGTCGCCGGGGTGCAGCACCAGGGTCTCCTTGAGCCGCTCCACGAGCGGCGGCGTGCACCTGTGCACCGGGATGGTCAGGGTGACGGGCTTGTTGGTGGCGCTGGTGCTGACGTCCGGCATGGACATGTCCATCGCCATGATCCGGGGGGTGTCGTCGCGGCGGTCCACCCGGCCCTTGACCACGACGATGGCGTCCTCGGCGATGTACTGCCCGATGACCTCGTAGGTGTTGGGGAAGAACAGCGTCTCCACCCCACCGGCCAGGTCCTCCAGGGTGGCCGAGGCCCACGCCCGCCCCTGCTTGGTGACCCGCCGCTGCACGCCGGAGAGGATGCCGGCGAGGGTGACGACAGCCCCGTCCGGGACCGCGCCCTCCTCGGCCAGGGAGGCGATTGTGGTGTCGGCCGCCGCGCCGAGGATGTGCTCCAGGCCGAACAGCGGGTGGTCGGAGACGTACAGGCCGAGCATCTCGCGCTCGAAGGCCAGCTTGTCGCGCTTGTCCCACTCGCTCTCGCTGATGACCGGCATCACCGTCGTACTGCCCGTGTCGGCGTCACCGAAGCCGGCCCCGAAGAGGTCGTACTGGCCGACCGCCTCCTTGCGCTTGACATCGGCGTACGCGTCGATGGCGTCGGCGTGCACAGCGAGCAGACCCTTGCGGGGGTGCTTCAGCGAGTCGAACGCACCGGCCTTGATCAGCGATTCGATTGTCTTCTTGTTGCAGACCACCGCGTCCACCTTGGACAGGAAGTCGTAGAAGTCGGCGTAGTCGCCCTTCTCCCCCCGGCACCGCATGATCGAGGCGACCACGTTCGCACCGACGTTGCGGACGGCGGCCAGGCCAAAGCGGATGTCCTTGCCGACCGGGGTGAACGGCCCGGCCGACGTGTTGACGTCCGGCGGCAGCACCTGGATGCGCATGCGGCGGCACTCGGACAGGTACAGCGCCATCTTGTCCTTGTCGTCACCGACGGACGTGAGCAGCCCGGCCATGTACTCGGCCGGGTAGTGCGCCTTCAGGTACGCGGTCCAGTAGGACACCAGGCCGTACGCGGCGGAGTGCGCCTTGTTGAAGGCGTACCCGGCGAACGGCACCAGGACGTCCCACACGGCCTGGATCGCCTCGTCGGAGTAGCCGCGCTCGCGGCAGCCGTCCCGGAACGGGATGAACTCCTTGTCGAGGATCTCCTTCTTCTTCTTACCCATCGCCCGGCGCAGCAGGTCCGCCTGACCCAGCGTGTAGCCGGCGAGGATCTGCGCGGCGCGCTGCACCTGCTCCTGGTAGACGATCAGGCCGTGGGTGGGCGCCAGGATCTCCCGCAGCGGCTCCTCCAGCTCCGGGTGGATCGGCGTGATCTCCTGGAGGCCGTTCTTGCGCAGCGCGTAGTTGGTGTGCGAGTCGACGCCCATCGGACCGGGCCGGTACAGCGCCAGAACGGCGGAGATGTCCTCGAAGTTGTCCGGCTTCATCAACCGCAGCAGCGACCGCATCGGCCCGCCGTCGAGCTGGAACACGCCCAGGGTGTCACCGCGGGCCAGCAGCTCGTACGCGGCCTTGTCGTCGAGCGGCAGACCCAGCAGGTCGAGCTTGAGGCCGTGGTTCAGCTCGATGTTCTTGACCGCGTCGTCGATGATCGTCAGGTTGCGCAGGCCGAGGAAGTCCATCTTCAGCAGCCCGAGCGACTCGCAGGTCGGGTAGTCGAACTGCGTGATGATCGCCCCGTCGGCGTCGCGGCGCATCAACGGGATGTGCTCGATGATCGGCTCGGCGGACATGATGACGCCCGCGGCGTGCACACCTGTCTGCCGGATCAGCCCCTCGATGCCCTTGGCCGTGTCGATCACCTTGCGGACGTCCGGGTCGGAGTCGTACAGGCCGCGGATCTCGCCGGCCTCGGCGTAGCGGGGATGCTTCGGGTCGAAGATGCCGGTGAGCGGGATGTCCTTGCCCATCACGGCCGGCGGCATCGCCTTGGTGATCCGGTCGCCGACCGCGTACGGGAAGCCCAACACGCGGGCCGAGTCCTTGATCGCGGCCTTCGCCTTGATCGTGCCGAAGGTCGCGATCTGGGCGACCTTGTCCTCACCCCACTTGTCGGTGACGTACTTGATCACCTCGCCGCGCCGACGCTCGTCGAAGTCGATGTCGACATCAGGCATCGAGACCCGCTCGGGGTTGAGGAACCGCTCGAAGATCAGGCCGTGCTGGATCGGGTCCAGGTCGGTGATGCCCAACGCGTACGCGACGAGCGAGCCGGCGGCCGAGCCACGACCCGGACCCACAGCGATGCCCTGGTTCTTCGCCCACTGGATGAAGTCGGCGACCACGAGGAAGTAGGACGGGAAGCCCATCTGGTTGATGACGCCCAGCTCGTACTCGGCCTGGACGACATGCCCCTCGGGGATGCCGTTCGGGTAGCGGCGGGCCAGACCGGCGAAGGTCTCCTTGCGGAACCAGGACTCCTCGGTCTCGCCGTCGGGCACCGGGAAGCGCGGCATCAGGTTGTGGAACTCGAACATGCCCTTCGGGTCGACCTTCTCGGCGACCAGCAGGGTGTTGCGGCAGCCCTCCTGCCACAGCTCGGACGAGTCGACCGCGCGCATCTGGTCGGCGCTCTTGACGAAGTAGCCGCCGCCCTCGAAGCGGAACCGGTTGGGGTCGTCGATGTTGCTGCCGGTCTGCACGCACAGCAGCACGTCGTGGGCGGTGGCCTGCGCCTCGTGGGTGTAGTGCGAGTCGTTGGTGACCACCGGCGGAATGTCCAGCTTGCGGGCGATCTCGGTGAGCCCCTCACGGACCCGGCTCTCGATGGAGAGGCCGTGATCCATGATCTCCAGGAAGTAGTTGTCCTTGCCGAAGATGTCCTGGTAGCTCGCGGCGACCTTGAGCGCCTCGTCGAACTGGCCCAGCCGCAGCCGGGTCTGCACCGCGCCCGACGGGCAGCCGGTGGTCGCCATGATCCCCTCGGCGTGCTCGGCGATCAGCTCCATGTCCATCCGGGGCCACTTGACGTAGTGCCCCTCCATGGACGCGCGCGAGTTGAGCGTGAACAGGTTCTTCAGACCCTGCGCGTTCTTCGCCCACATGGTCTTGTGGGTGATCGCGCCGTTACCGGAGATGTCGTCGCTCTTCTGCTCCGGCCGACCCCACTTGACCCGCGCCTTGTGGTAGCGCGACTCCGGCGCCACGTACGCCTCGACGCCCAGGATCGGGGTGATCCCGGCGGCCATCGCCTGGTTGTAGAAGTCGTTCGCGCCGTGCATGTTGCCGTGGTCGGTGATCGCCACCGCCGGCATGCCCAGCCGGTTGGCCTCGGCGAACAGGTCCTTCAGCCGGGCCGCTCCGTCGAGCATCGAGTATTCCGTGTGCACGTGCAGATGCGCGAACGAATCGGCCATGCCTGGCGCCCCCCGGCGGTGTGGATCTTGTTGGTCGGAGCCGACCGGGACCTACCCTACCGAGGTGATCTCGACGGCTCCACCGTCCGCGCCGACGGCCGTGGCCCGCATCTCGTCGGGTGAGCGACGCGCCGGCCCTTCACCACTCCGCTTCCGGAAAGTGGGTCGAGTCGAGGAACTGGCCCTCCTTGAGCAGGACCAACCGATAGTGACCAGACCGCTCCATGGCCTCGTAGAGACGGACGGCAATGGCCCTCCCGTCCGCGTCATCGACCGCATCGACGATGACCTCGTACGGATGACTCTTGAACGGCTCGGTGGGATTGTCGATGCCGTTCACCGCGAACTCGTCGTTCACGTAGATGCGGTGATCACCCAACTCACCCCGGAACCGGCGACTCCCTTCGGGCAGCTCCCACAGGCGCACACCCAGGACGTCCTCCACGTCCTGCAGCAGTCGCCGCAGGTCGAGAGAGCCCTCCAGACGGCCCACCATGATCTCGAAGTCACTCATCGACCACCCACCGGCCCGTTGATGGGGATCAGGCCCCCGACGGCAGACATTCCATCATGATCCACCGAGATACGACGCCCGGCCGGCATGGCAAAGCACCCTGGTCGGTGCAGGTGGCAGGTGGGCAGGGGTCGCTGCGCCCGGATCCATCCGTACCATTCGGCGAACCGTGACGAGGAGGATGCCGTGGCCGAATGGGACATCAAGGTACATGCGGCATATGCGGCGGGCTCGCCACCCGTTTAGCGGAGTTGCGGAGACGTTTCCCCAACGCCCTGCTGACGTGCGACCTCGAGGGCGAGTTCTCCGGCCCCGAACTCATCTGCTGGGACGGGCACCCCCGGGAGATCTGGGTGTGGGTGTTCGAGCCCGACGACGCTGCGGGGGTGCGACGCGTCCAGGCCCGGCTGGAGCAACTCCTCGCGGCTCCGTACGAGTTGACCAGCATCATGGACAGGCCCGTGGTGGCCGGTCCGAACAACGTTTTCGAGGACTCCGTCACCGCGTCCAGCTTCGTCGAGGTGAGGGGGCGGATCGAGGTCCGGAGCGGCCCCGCGGACGGCATCCAGCTGTATCGGGCGTTCGGCATCGGCAAGAAGGATGAGTTCGACGAGCGGCTGGCGATCAATCTGGCCCTTGGCGACGCGTACGAGGCGGACAGCGACTCCCGGAAGGCATTGGGTTTTCGGTACGACGGCGACGGGACATGCTGACAGACAAGCGCCTAGGCTCTTGCGCATGGCGAGGTACTACGACGTGCACCCGGAGAACCCGCAGCCCCGGATCATCGGCCAGGTCGCCGACCTGATCCGCGGCGGTGGGCTGGTCGCGTACCCGACGGACTCCTGCTACGCCCTCGGCATCCAGTTGGGCAATCAGGACGGCCTGGACCGGATCCGCCAGATCCGCCACCTCGACGACAGGCACCACTTCACACTGGTCTGTCGCGACTTCGCGCAACTCGGGCAGTTCGTGCAGATCAACAACGCGGTGTTCCGGCTGGTGAAGGCGTCCACGCCGGGCAGCTACACGTTCATCCTGCCGGCCACCAAGGAGGTGCCGCGCCGGATGCTGCACCCGCGCAAGCGCACGGTCGGTGTGCGCGTCCCCCGGCACACGGTGACCCAGGCGCTGCTGGCCGAGTTGGGCGAGCCGCTGGTGTCGAGCACCCTGGCGCTGCCCGGCGAGGACGAGCCGATGACCCAGGGCTGGGAGATCAAGGAACGGCTCGACCACCAGCTCGACGCGGTGCTCGACGCCGGCGAGTGCGGCAAGGAGCCGACGACGGTGATCGACCTGTCCGGGCCCGAGCCGGAGATTCTGCGCCGCGGCGCGGGGGACGTCTCCCGGTTCGAGTAGCGCGGGTCGGGTGGCGGACCGGAGGAGGGTCGGACAGCGCCGACGGCCGTACGCTTGAGGATCGGCACCGGCGAGCATTGGACACCCGGCATGCCCGCTCCGGACGACCTCGACGCCCTGGCCCGCCGCGCCGCGCGGGGTGAGGCGGCGGCGTTGGACGCCCTGCTGGTCGCGGTGCGCCCGGAGGTGCTGCGGCTGTGCGCCCGGTTCCTGCCCAACCGGGAGGACGCCGAGGAAGCCTGCCAGGACGCGCTGCTGGCCCTGGCCGGCGGCATCAGCCGGTTCGAGGGGCGCTCCTCGTTCCGGACCTGGCTGCACCGGTTGACCGCGAACCGGGCCCGCTCGACCTACCGCACGCTGCGCCGCCGCTGCCGGTTGGAGGCCGGCGGCGTGCCGCTACCCGACCAGGCGGATCCGCGACGGACCAGCGTGGTGGCTGGCACCCGCCTCGACCTGCTCGACGCGTTCGACTCGGTCCACCCCGACCACGCCGAGGTGGTGGCCCTGCGCGACGTCCTCGGGCTGAGCTACCCCGAGATCGCCGCCCTGCTCGACGTTCCGGTGGGAACGGTGAAGTCCCGGTTGCACCTGGCCCGGCGGCAGGTCCGGCAGCGGCTCGGCGCTCAATGAGCCGGGCGTCGTTCCGCCGGCTCGTCGTCCTCGCGGCCACCGTGGGGGTCGCCGCCTGCGGCGCCGACGCCGTCGCACCACTGCCCGTCCAACCGCCCGGCGCGACCCGTTCCACGCCGGCACCCTCGGCGATCTCCACGACCCCGGCGACGCCCGCGCCCACCGGGTCGCCGTCCCGACCGCCGCCGCCGACCGGCGGGCGCCCGGTCGCGGCACCCCTCACACCCACCACAACGAGGGGTACGCCCCGGACGACTCCCCCGCCGGCCGCCGCGACCCCGGCCTGTCAGGGCGCTGTCCGCTACGACCTGCCGCTCGCCGAGACCGAGGTCGAGCTGCTGAAATCGCTCTGCTTCGCCACCGGCGCGGTGCTGCGCATCCAGGGCATCGGGCCCGGGCTCGTCACCGTGGACCGCCCGGAGTTGGTCTCTCAGCAGTACGAGGCGGGCGTGGTGGACATCCGCTTCGTCCGCCCCGGCACCGTCGCCGTGACGATCCCCAAGGAGGGTCGGGAGCACACCATCACCGTGGTGGTCCGGTGACCCGCACTCCGGCGAGCAGGGTGTCCACGAAGTCGGGCCGGCTGTCCGTCGGCGGGGCGATCTGCACGTACACCAGGGCGTGCCGGGCGGGATGCAGGCCGGCCGACTCGACGATGCTCGGCCGGTCCCGCTCGCAGCGGTACGCCACCACCGTCCACTCGACGCCCGCCTGCCGGGTGGTGCGGGCCGGTGCGGGCGCGCAGTCCCCGTGCGTGCGCTCGGCCAGGAACCCGGCCGGGGTGGTGCGTGCCGCAGTGGTGGCGGAGAGGCCGACGAACGCGCCGGGCATTCGGGGATCGGCGGCCCACCGCCGGGGTTGCGGGGACATCACCAACGCCGGTTCGGGGTCGCCATCGGCGCCGTACTGACCGGCCCAGGTCGCTCCCACTGCGGACCAGCCGGCCGGCAACGCCACGGTCAACGGCCCGGCCGTGTACGTGCCGTCCCCGGGTCGGCCCGACCCGGCGCCACCCGGCTCGGCGCCCACCGCACCCACCGCGACGGCGGACACGACAGCGGCCCCGGCCAGCCGCAAACGGTACGGGCGGCGGGCGCCCGGCCGAGGTGACGGCGACGGGTCGCTCGCGCGGGTCAGCGCGGCCCGCAGGACTGCGGCGTCGGGATAGCGGTCGGCCGGGTGGTACGCGGTCGCCCGGGCGAGCACCGCCGCCACCGCCGGAGGCACGCCCGCGCGGAGTCGGAGGTCCGGTGCCAGGCCGGGCCGGGGCGGGCGCGCGTCCGGCGGATCGGCGGCCAGCAGCCGGATACCGAGCCGGCCGAGCCCGTACACGTCGGCGCGGGTGTCGACCACCGCACCCGGGTCGTCCTGCTCGGGGGCCATGTAGCCGGGGGTGCCGGCCCGCGCGGTCAGCCCCGAGGCGGCGGCGAGCGCCTTGGCGAGGCCGAGGTCGGCGATCAGCACCTGTTCGACGTCGGGATCGTCCGGACCGGCGGAGCGGAACAGGACGTTGCCGGGGGTGAGGTCACGGTGCACGACGCCGTGCCGGTGCAGCACGGCGACACCGGCGCAGACCTCGCCCAGCAGCCGCAGCGCGGCCGGCGCGGGAAGGTCACCGGTGGCGAGGCGGTCCCGCAGGCTGCCGCCGTCCGCCCAGGCCAGGACCGCGTACGGCCGGCCGTCGGGCAACTCACCGACGGTGTGCACCCGGATCAGCCGCTCGTGCTCCAGGCGGCGCAACAGCCGGGCCTCGTCGAGGAAGCGTTCCCTGACCCGCAGGTCGTGGCTCCAGTTCTCGGCCAGCACCTTGATCGCCACACGCGCGTCGAGCACCGCGTCGTAGCCCAGCCACACGGTCGCGAACGAGCCGACGCCCAGCAGTCGCTCGATGGCGTAGGGCCCGATCCGCTGCGGAGCCGTCACCCTGTCACCCCCGGCCAGGACGGTCTCTGCACAGTAGACCGGGCCGGTCGGAAACCCGACGAACCGCTGACCCCGGCGCGGTGACTAACAGGGCAGGAGACCCATCACCGAAGGAGCACACCATGCACCGTCCCTCGATCCTCCTCACCACCGCCGCGCTGGCGCTCAGCACGCTCGTCACGGTGACCGCCGCGGGACCGGCAGCGGCAGCGCCGCTGATCGGGGGCGCCGCACCAGCCTCGGCGCGCGGCCCGCTCGCCACCGCCGTCGGGCACGACCACCCGCAGGTCCTCAGCGTCGGCGGCGCCGGCGTCTACCGGATCGGTGCCAGCCTGGCCGCGCTCACCGCGGCCGGCCGCATCGACTGGACGGCGCCGGGCTGCGGCACGGTGGTGCACGCCGGGGTGACCGGTTCCTGGGCCGGTGTCCTCCTGCTCGCCTTCCGCGACGGTCGACTCGTCGAGGTCGGTACGGCCACCGCACCGCCGCAGTCGCCCGCCGGGGCCAGCGTCGGCATGTCCTTCGCCGAGTTGGAGGCGATCTACGGCGCGCGCGGGTCGCTGATCCGCAACGACGCGGGGAACGCCGAGGCGTACCTGGTTCGCGTCGGGTCGCGGGTGGAGTTGTTCACCGGGCACCCGATCCGGCCGGGCGTGGGCTACTTCCAGGTCGGACCGGCCACCTTCGTCGAGCGGAACTTCCGCCAGGGCGCTGCCTGCTGATTCCGGCCAGGTGCGGGGCGTCCGGTGTCGACCGGGCGCCTCGCACTCGTAGCGGCCTCGATCGGGGCTGGAGCGGACACGATGATGTTCCCGTAGACAACACTGTGTGCCACACAGTATGGTGTGACACATGGTTAGCGAGGATGTTCTACGGACGCACCTGCAGGAGCTGCGTCGAGGCACCGTCGTGGTGGCCAGCCTGGTCGCGCTCCGCCGGCCGGACTACGGCTACGCACTGCTGCAACGGCTCACCGACCACGGCTTTCCGGTCGACGCCAACACGCTCTACCCGCTGCTGCGTCGCCTGGAGGACCAGGGCCTGCTGACCAGCGAGTGGAACACCGAGGAGAGCCGGCCGCGCAAGTTCTACCGGACCAGCGACGAGGGCGAGTCGATGCTGAACCGGCTCCTCGACGACCTCGCCGCCGTACAGACCTCCATCACCGGGCTGATCCAAGGAGTGGACCGATGAACACCCTGACCGACCGCTACCTGGCCGCCACCCTGCGCTCGGTGCCCGCGCAGCGCCGCGACGAGATCGCCACCGAGCTGCGCGCCTCGATCGAGGACATGATCGAGGACCGGGCCGGGGGCGGCGAGGACGCGGCAGTCGCCGAGCGGCAGGTGCTCACCGAGCTGGGCAACCCCGACCGGCTGGCCGCCCGCTACGCCGACCGCCGGCTCCAACTCATCGGCCCGACGTACTACCTGGTCTGGCTACGGCTGCTGAAGCTGCTGCTCAGCTTCATCCCGGCGCTGGCCGGCACGGTGGTCACGGTCGTCAAGGTCGCCGAGGGCAGGGGCTTCGGCGCGATCGGGCCGGGCGTCGTCATCGCCCTGCACGTGGCAGTGCACATCAGCTTCTGGCTCACCCTGACCTTCGTCCTCATCGAGCGGGCGCAGCCCACCGTCGACCTGCCCGACTGGTCCGTCGACGAGCTGCCCGACGTCCCCGCGCACCGCGGCGTCTCGCTCGTCGACACCATCGCGTCGGTGGTGATGCTGGTGGTGACCATCGGCTACCTGCCGTTCCAGCACTACCAGTCCTGGGTCCACGCCACCGACGGCGACAACATCCCGATCCTCGACCCGGCGCTGTGGTCGTTCTGGCTGCCGGCGCTGATCGTCGTCCTGGTCGCCGACGTGGTGTTCGAGATCGTCAAGTACCGGATCGGGCGCTGGAGCTGGCCGCTGTTCGCGGTGAAGGCGCTGCTCAGCCTGGCGTTCACGGTGCCGCTGATGTGGCTGGCACTCTCCGACGCGCTACTCAACCCGGCCCTGGGCGAGCGGCTGAGCTGGCTGGCGGACGCGGACAACCGCGGCCTCGTCAACGCCCTCATCGCGCTGGGCACCGCCGTGGTGCTGGTGTGGGACCTGATCGACACGGCCCTCAAGACCCGCCGCCAGGCGACCTGAGCGACAGCGGAGACGGCGGCCCGGCGCGGACACCGCGTCGGGCGCCGCGCTGTCACCGCAGGTCCGTCCGGATAGCGGACGCCACACCGGACGTGGCATCGTTCCCGGATGACCGAGGCACAGCGCGACGAGTGGCGCCGTCCGGGCCCGACCGCCGAGCAGCGGCGGATCGACCTGTGGATCGGGCTCGCGATCACCGGGCTGGCGCTGGTCGGCCTCACCCTGGCCCGCAGCACCGGAGCGTTCCTGCTGGGGCCGCCGCCGTCCGGGCCCGAGCAGCTGTTCTGGACCGTCGCGGTGACGCTGCCGCTGGTCGGGCGGCGGCGCTGGCCGGCCACCACCCTGCTGGTCGTCGCGGCGGCGTTCATCGCCGCGCAGGCCCGGTCGGCGCCAGAGACCCAGTTCTCCTCGTGGGCCCTGTTCTGCGCCCTGTACACGTTGGGCGCGTGGGGACCGGACCATCAGGTGGCCCGCCGGCTGCGGATCGGCGTGATCGCCACGATGCTGGCCTGGCTGGGCGTCTACTACGCGGTGACCATCGACCGGATTCCGCCCGACGCCTTCGACGACGCGGTCGGCCCGGTGCCGCCGGTGCTCGCCGCGATGGTCAGCGGCGCCCTGGTGAACGTACTGGTCTTCGGGTTCGCGTACTTCTTCGGCGAGACCGCCTGGGTGGCCGCGCGGCGCGAGCACAAGCTGCGCGAACAGGCCGAGGAGCTGCGTCGGTCCCAGGCCGAGGGCCGGGAACGGGCGGTGCTCGGCGAACGGGTCCGGATCGCCCGGGAGCTGCACGACGTCGTCGCCCACCACGTGTCGGTGATGGGAGTGCAGGCGTCCGCCTGCCGCCGGGTGTTCGACCGCGACCCGGGCTTGGCCCGCACGGCACTCGCCGCCATCGAACAGAGCGCCCGCACCGCCGTCGACGAGCTGCGCCGGATGCTCGGCGTGCTGCGCGCCTCCGGCGACAGCGACGTCACGCGGCCCGCGCCCGGGGACGTCGAGCGGATCGGTGAGCTGGTCGAGCGGGCGCGGGCCGCGGGCCTGAACGCCACCCTCGGCGTGTACGGCGAGCCCGTCGCACTGCCCGAGTCGGTCTCGCAGGCGGCCTACCGGGTGACGCAGGAGGCGGTGACCAACACCCTGAAGCACGCCGGGGCGGACCTGCTGGACGTGCGGGTCCGCTATCTGGCTCGGGAGGTGGAGATCGACGTGACCGACGACGGACGAACCGTACGCCGGCCCGACGTTCCCGGGCTCGGTCTGATCGGGATGCGCGAGCGGGTCACCGCGCACGACGGCGAGCTGGAGGCCGGTCCCCGGGCCGGCGGCGGTTGGCGGGTCCGTGCCCGCTTCCCGCTCGCGGACCCGACGATCGGCAGCCAGCGGGACACCGGCGACGGGCAGTCGTTGACCACCGGCGCGGGGCGGTCGTCGTGAGCACCGCACCGGCCACCCCGATTCGGGTGCTGCTCGCCGACGACCAGCATCTCGTGCGTACCGGCTTCCGGATCATCCTCGAGGTGGAGGACGACATCACTGTGGTCGGCGAGGCCGCCGACGGCGCGCGGGCTGTCACCATGGCCCGCGCCACGCGCCCCGACGTGGTGCTGATGGACGTGGAGATGCCCGGCATGGACGGGCTGGAGGCCACCCGGCGGATCACCGACGACGGGCCGGACGCGCCGGCGGTGCTGATCCTCACCACCTTCGACCGCGACGACTACCTCTTCACCGCGCTGCGGGCCGGGGCCAGCGGTTTCCTCCTCAAGAACGGCACACCCGAGGAGCTGATCGAGGCGATCCGGGTGCTGGCCCGCGGCGACGGTCTGCTCGCCCCGGAGATCACCCGGCGGGTGATCTCCACGTTCGCCCGTCCCGGCGATCCGGCGGGCACCGCACACCGGGGCGCCGACGCCGAGGCCGCGTTGGGCGAGCTGACCCCACGGGAACGGGAGGTGCTGGTGCTGCTCGCCGCCGGGTCGAGCAACGCGGAGATCGCCACGGCCATGTTGCTGGGCGAGGCGACGGTGAAGACGCACGTGAGTAGGGTGCTGGCGAAACTCGGCCTGCGCGACCGGGTCCAGGCGGTGGTGTTCGCGTACGAGAACGGGGTGGTCCGTCCCGGTGGATGACCGATGTCCACCGCGCGACGGACCCGTCGGCTCACCCGTCGGGCGGAGGGCGGGGCGGCGCGTCCGATCTAGCGTGGACGCGTGACCAGAACACTTCGCCTGAACGGCGTCGACCGCAGCTTCGGCGACCGGCAGGTGCTCAAGAACGTGTCCTTCGAGGTGGCAGCCGGCAGGATGACCGGCTTCGTCGGGGCCAACGGCGCCGGTAAGACCACCACCATGCGGATCATCCTGGGTGTGCTCGCCCCCGACGCCGGCGAGGTGACCTGGGGCGGCGCGCCGCTCACCCGGCAGGACCGCCGCCGCTTCGGCTACATGCCGGAGGAGCGGGGCCTGTACCCCAAGATGACCACGCGTGAGCAGGTGACCTACCTGGGTCGGCTGCACGGCCTGGACTCCCCCGCCGCCCGGCGGGCCACGGACGCGCTGCTGGAGCGGGTCGGCCTCGGCGAGCGCGGCGACGACCTGCTGGAGACGCTGTCGCTGGGCAACCAGCAGCGGGCCCAGATCGCCGCCGCGCTGGTGCACGACCCCGAGGTGCTGGTACTCGACGAGCCGTTCTCCGGCCTCGACCCCCTCGCAGTCGACACTGTCGTCGCCGTGTTGCGCGAACGCGCCGCCGCCGGAGCGCCGGTGCTGTTCTCCAGCCACCAACTCGACGTGGTGGAGCGCCTCTGCGACGACCTGGTGATCATCAACGACGGGGTGATCCGGGCCGCCGGCAGCCGTCAGCAGCTGCGCGACTCGTACACCTCGCCGCGGTTCGAGCTGGTGGTGGCGACCGACGCCGGTTGGGTGCGCGACCAGCCCGGGATCACCCTGGTCGAGTTGGACGGCGCGCGGGTGGTCTTCGACCTGCCGGCCGGCGCCGACGAGCAGCCCGTCCTGCACGCGGCCCTCGCCCGCGGCCCGGTTCGCGCCTTCCGCCCGGTCAGCCCCTCGCTCACCGAGATCTTCCGAGAGGTCACCCAGTGAACGTCACCCAGGCCACCCGGCTGGTCGCCGAACGCGAGATCCGGGTCAAGCTGCGCGACCGCACCTTCCTGTTCGGCACGCTCTTCTACCTGCTGGTCGCCGCGGCGAGCACCATCCTGCCGCCGCTGCTCTCCGGCGGGGCGTCCACGGTGGCGGTGACCGAGAGCGCGGCCGGTCCGCTGCGCGCCGCCGGCCTGGAGGTCCGGGTGGTCGCCGACGACCGGGCCGCCGAGCAGGCCGTCCGCGACGACGACGTGGACGCCGCGGTGGTCGCCGGACCGACCGTGTTGGCCCAGGAGGAAGCCCCCGACGACGTGATGAAGGCTCTGAGCAGCCAGCCGACGGTACGACTGCTCGACCCGGACGCGGTCGACCCGGTGGTGGCGTTCCTGGTGCCGTTCGCCTTCGGGTTCGTCTTCTTCATCACCTCGCAGACGTTCGGTATACAGATCGCGCAGAGCGTCATCGAGGAAAAGCAGACCCGCATCGTGGAGATCCTGGTCGCCGCCGTGCCGGTACGGGCGCTGCTGGCCGGGAAGGTGGTGGCCGGCGCGATCCTGGCGTTCGCGCAGATCGCGTTGATCGCGGTGGTGGCCGTGATCGGGCTCCAGTTCGGCGACAGCGGCGGACTGCTCAGCCTGCTCGCCCCGGCGATCGGCTGGTTCGTGCCGTTCTTCCTGCTCGGTTTCGTGCTGCTCGCGGCAATGTGGGCGGCGGCCGGCGCGCTGGCCAACCGGCAGGAGGACATCGCCGCCGTCTCGACACCGGTGCAGCTCGCCGTGATGCTGCCCTTCTTCGCGGTGATCTTCCTGAACGACAACGACACCGCGATGCGGGTGTTGTCGTACCTGCCGTTCTCGTCACCCACGGCCATGCCACTGCGGCTGTTCACCGGCGATGCGGCCGGTTGGGAACCGTTCCTCTCGCTTCTGATCCTGCTGCTCGCCACCGGCGCGTTCCTGCTCGCCGGCGCCCGGGTGTACGAGGGATCGCTGCTGCGCACCAACGGCCGCACCTCCCTGCGCACCGCGTGGCGGGAGCGGGAGACGATCGGCTGAGCCGATGGTCCGCCGCACGGGCGTCGGTGTCCGCAACGGATGCCGACGCCCGTCGTCGTTCCCGCCCCGTACGGCACCGGGCCGAACGCCCGTTCGGTGGCTCTGAACAGGGCGAACACTCCTACGGTGAGCCGATCCTCACGGCAACGACCTGATCGTCGCCTGCCCCGGACCGGAAAGGCTCTCCATGACCCCACCGATCGACACGCGGCACCAGCGCCCCGCACAGCAGCTCCGGCGCTTGCTCAGCGTGGTGCTGGCGGTAGTGCTCGCCAGCACGCTCACCACAGTCGTCCGCCCCGCGCCGGCCAACGCCGCGGCGGGCAACCTGATCCTCAACGGCACGTTCGACAACGGCAGCACCGCGCCCTGGTGGACCCGCCTCGCCTCGACCAGCACCACCGTCAACGCCGGGCAACTGCGCGTCCGCACCAGCGCCACGGCCGGCGACAACGTGTGGGAGGACCTGGTCGGACACTTCGAGTTCGGGGTGACCGCCGCCCAGCCGTACCGCCTGCAGTTCGACGCCTCGGCGGACGTCAGCCGCGACGTGCGCGTCTCGGTCTCCCGGGCGGACACGCCCTTCACCTCCGCCTTCGACCGGACGGTCGCGCTCACCTCCACGACGCGCCGCTTCACCTTCGACTTCACGTCGCCGTTCGGCGACCCGAAAGCGGTGCTGCTGTTCCACTTCGGCAACCACGCGGCGTCGACGGTGCGGTTGGACAACATCTCGCTCACCCCACTGGCCATCGACCCGGCCACCGACCCGATCCTGTACTGGAACGGCATCCTGCTGGGCGCCTTCAAGGGGATGGAGCTGCCACCGACCGAACTGTCCCGCCACGCGGCCATCCTGCACGCGGCGATGCAGGACGCCGCCGTCTCGGTCACCGGCGTCGGCAACCCCTACCGGGTGCGGGTGCCGGTCAGCTATCCGGGCACCATGGACGACGTCGTGGCGCCGTCGCTGCACGCGGCCATCGACAGGGCGGCGTTCGACGTGTTGACCACCCTGTACCCGAGCCGGCGCACGGTTTTCGACGGCGCCTACGGCACCGCCGTGACGCGGCGGCCGTCCGGCGTGAACAGCGCGGAGGTCGCGCGCGGCGAGACCGTCGGCGCCGCGGCCGCCGCCGCGAACCTCCAGGCCCGCGCCAACGACGGTTCCAGCACCACCGGCGGGTACGCCTTGGACGGGGTCGCCGGGTCGTGGCGGCCGACCGACGAAAAGCCCGCGGTCAGCCCGAACTGGGGGCGCGTCACCCCGTTCGCGTTGACAGCGGGCGACCAGTTCCGACCCGGCCTGCCGGCCGACGCGGACGACTACGCGGACCTGCTCGCCACGGACGAGTACCGCCAGCAGGTCGAGGAGGTCCGCACCCTGGGCGGCAGGGCGACGTCGCTGCGCACCACCGAACAGACGCAGATCGCGTTCTTCTGGGCCAACGACCTGCCCGTGACCTACCGGCCGCCGGGCCAACTCTTCGCGCACACCCGGATCGTGTCGGAGCAGCGGAAACTCGGCATCCTGGCGAACGCCCGACTCTTCGGGCTCGTCGCCCTGGCGCTCGCCGACGCCGCGATCGCCGCCTGGGACGCCAAGTACCTCACGAAGATCGACCTGTGGCGGCCGGAGACCGCCATCGGCAACGGTTGGCAGCCGCTGTCGCAGGATGAGGCCGGCGTCTCGTTCTCACCGGCCTTCCCCGCGTACATCTCCGGGCACGCCACCTTCGCCGGGGCCTGGGCGGCGGTGATGAAGGCATTCTTCGGGACCAACGCCATCGCCTTCGACGCCACCACCGACGACCCGCACGCCCGGGGAGTCACCCGACGCATGAACGGCTTCGACGAGGCCGCCTGGGAGAACGCGCTCAGCCGGATCTACCTGGGCGTGCACTACCGCTTCGACGCGGAGGCGGGCATGGCCACCGGCAACTCCGTCGGCGCGTACGTCTTCGCCACCCGGTTGCGACCGTGAGTCGTCCGGTCTGAGGGGGCTCCCCGCCCGGTCCGCGGACCGGGCGGGGAGCGGTGCGTCACGGCGACGGCACGCAGCGCCAGTGGCCGAAGTCGCCGGTACGCGACCAGACCTCCCGTGCCGTCCCGATGTTCCAACCCGGATCCAAGGCGGTCCGACGGTCGACGCCGAGCCGCGACAATTCCATGTCGCTGAACTGGAACAACCCCCAGCGCCGCGACCCGTCCGCGGTGACCTCCACCCGCAGCGGGTCCAACCCGGACAGGCAGCGCGCCAGCCGCACCGCCTCCGCCGGGTCCTCCGGGAACGTCCCCCGCAGGTGCTTGCTGACCCGGTCCTCCGGCCAACTGGTCGCCACCACCGGATCGCCCGACAGCGCGTCGAGCACCGGGCCGTCCACAGTGCCGCTGACCGGCAGGCCGACCAGCGCCTGGAAGGCGATCACCCGGCTCGTCGTGTCCGGGCCGAACCAGCCGTCCACCGGCACCCGCAGACCGCCGGCCACCAGCCGCTCCTGGAGCGTCAGGACGCACGGCCCGTACATGCCCTGACGCAGCACGAGGGGGCAGGCGTCGGCCGACGCGGCGCCTACCGACGCGGTTCGCATGGCATCGGCGTGCGGCAGCAACGCCCCGACGGTCAGCGCGCTCGCCAGCGCGAGCGCACCCAGCCGCAGTCGCCGCGCCGGCCGGGCGGCCCGGTACACCCGGGCGATCGAGTGCCGTGGCGGGACCGCCTCTGCCAGCACCGTCTCCGGCTGCGTCCCGCCGGCTGGTGTCTCGTCCGGCGACGACGCCGCCTGGTCGGCCCAGCCCGTACGCTCGCCGAGTTGAGCGTCGATGTCGTGTCGGACCCCCACCCAGCGCTCGATCTCCGCCGCTGGCCTCCCGCAGGCGATCAGCAGCGCCACGACGGTCCGCTCGCGGGGCAGGGTCGCCCGCCCCAGCATCGTGGCGAGGGTGCTCGGCGGCAGCCAGTGCCCGGCCGCCCCGGCCCGCCGGGAGATCTCCCGGTACGTGAGGCCGGAACGTCGCCGCACGTCCCGGAGCAACGCGACGTACTCCCCCGCCGTGGCCGCCTGCGGCACCGGATCCCGGGCAGCGTCATCCATCGGATCTCCCCGTGTCGTCGATGTGATCGGGCTCGGACCGGTGCCGGTCCGAGCCTGCGGTCGTACGCCCCTCGGCGGCGCCGCCATCGAGAAACGACGCTAGACAGCAGGTTCGCCGAGAACAACGCCCCGATCGCACCGCCGCGATGTCCGGGCAGCTCAGAGCGGCATGTCCGGGTCTTGTCCGACCATCTCGGACAGTCGGTCCCGGGGCCGGTTGCCCTGGCGCTCACGATGTCTGGACAATCGTGCGATGACCACGGGGGACCTGCGACCGGACGAGGCGGCCGACCCGGTCGCGTTCGTCGACCTGCTGCGCCAGCTCAAGGACGCCTCACGGCTCACGTACCGGCAACTGGAACAGCGCGCGGCAGCGTCCGGCGACGTGCTGGCCCGCAGCACCGCGGCCGACGTCCTGCGCCGCTCCACCCTGCCGCGACCCGAGGTGTTGGCCGCCTTCGTCCGCGCCTGCGGGGCTGGCGATCAGGTCGACGCGTGGCTGCGGGCGCGGGACCGGCTCGCCGTCGGCGCGTACGCCCCGACGTCGCCCGCGTCATCCCACCCGCCGACCGAGGCCACCGGGCCGGCCTCGGCTGACGTGCTGGTCGGCGGGCGACCGGACGAGGCCGGCCCGCGCTGGTTCACGCGACCCGCGCCGCTGGCGCTGCTCGCCGTCGCCGCCGTGCTGGCCGCGCTCGGCGCGTGGTTCCTGCGGCCCGACGACGACGAGCGGCGGCCGACCACGCCGCAGGCCGGCGCGGGCACCAGTTCGTCGGCCACGACCGGTGTCAGCGCCGGGCCGTCGAGCGGGCCGAAGGGCGGCCTGACCGAGATCCGCCCCGCCCGCAGCCCGCAGCTCTGCCTCACCGAGGGGCGGGACCGCACCGGCGAGTACCCGAGCGAGGTGGCGGTCCAGCGTCGCTGTACGGAGGCCACCCCACCGGACACCTACCTGGAGCCGGTGACCGCCGGGTTGTACTTCATCAAGTGGAATCATCCCGTGCAGGGGCCGGGCTGCCTCACCATCCGTGAGGGCGATCCCGCCCGGAACCTGCTCGAACCCTGGAAGGACTGCCGGAAGGACAGGGAGATCCAGCTGTTCCGCTTCGAGTCGACCGGGTCGGCCCCGACCGCCTACCGCATCCGGCCGGCTCGCGGTGATCTGTGCGTCGGGTTGCGTGACGATGACACCGCGGCGTCCGCGGACGCGCTGATCGAGGCGCTGGTCGAGCCGTGCACCGGCGGCACGGACCAGGAGTTCCTCATCGCCGCGCCCGCGGCGGGCTGACAGCCCACGAGGGTCGGCGGCCTGTTCACCGGGCGGGCGGCACCAGGTCCCAGTCGGCCGGCAGTCGAGGTGTCGGCCAGGCCGGGTCGGGCTGCCACCGCGCCCACGCCGGGTTCCACCAGCGCTGCCCCGCGTCGAGCAGGGCGGCGATCCGGTCACCCTCGCCGCGGATCGCGTCCGCCATGCCCGGGTAGCGGCCCTCGACGAGTCGCTGCGCGAACATCTCGACGTCCTTGAAGACGTACCGGTCGGCGTCCGCACCCCACCACAGGTCCAGCTCGTGGTCCAGGGTGTCCACCCCGATCGGGGTACGCCGCAGCGGATCCTGCAGGTTGAAGTACCAGCCGGCGAAGTCGCGTTGCGGGCCCGTCCAGAACACGTCGACGGAGTGCGCCTCACCGGGGCGCTGCACCATCACCTTGCCGTGCCCCTGCCAGGCCGTGTGCCCGGCGGTCTCCCACGGGTGCCGCCCACACGGGAAGACGCCGCTGGTCGGGAACCCGAACTCCGCCCCCGGCGGAAGGTAGAGGGCGAGCAGGTCCGGTGAATCCTCCACGCAGATCGTCGGGTAGCCGAACCAGACCTCGCCGCGCAGGATCTCCCGCCGAACGACCACGTCACCCGTCGCGAATCGCCGCTCCACCATCTCCCCGGAACCTCCTCGTTCGCCCCCGGGGAAGCGTACGGCCCGGTGGCTGCCGCCCGGCGACGGCGCGCTTGATCGACTCCGGTTCACGGAAATCGGGGTGTCCTCACGCGTCGGACACCCCGACTTCCACGAAGTCGAGTCGATCACGGGCACGCTGACATCACGCCTGGCGGGCCGGACCTCAGGCGTCGACGGCTGCCATCACGTCGTCGCTGACGTCGAAGTTCGCGTAGACGTTCTGCACGTCGTCGCAGTCCTCCAGGACGTCGATCAGCTTGAAGATCTTGCGGGCGCCCTCTTCGTCCAGCGGTACGTTCATGCTGGGCACGAGGGACGACTCGGCCGACTCGTACTCGATGCCGGCGTCCTGCAGCGCGGTCCGCACCGGGATCAGGTCGGTCGGCTCGGAGACCACCTCGTACGCCTCACCGAGGTCGTTGACCTCCTCGGCGCCGGCGTCGAGGACCGCCATCATCACGTCGTCCTCGCTGGTGCCCTCCTTGGGGACGATCACCACGCCCTTGCGGGAGAACATGTACGACACCGAGCCGGCGTCGGCAAGCGAGCCGCCGTTGCGGGTGAGCGCGGTGCGCACCTCGGTCGCCGCACGGTTGCGGTTGTCGGTGAGGCACTCGATCAGCATCGCCACGCCGTTGGGGCCGTAGCCCTCGTACATGATGGTCTGCCAGTCGGCGCCGCCGGCCTCGAGGCCGGAGCCACGCTTGACCGCGCGGTCGATGTTGTCGTTGGGAACCGAGCTCTTCTTCGCCTTCTGGATGGCGTCGAACAACGTCGGGTTACCGGACGGGTCTCCGCCGCCGGTGCGCGCGGCCACCTCGACGTTCTTGATCAGCTTGGCGAACATCTTGCCGCGCTTGGCGTCGATGACGGCCTTCTTGTGCTTGGTCGTCGCCCACTTTGAGTGGCCGGACATCTTCTACCTCCGTCTGTCATTGCACGCCTGCGTCGACTGCCGCACCGATTCCGCGCCGCATCCGGCGATCCGGCGGCCGGTCGGCCCCGCGGGAAGTGCCGCGCCGGGCGACGGCCCTGCCGAACCGCGGCAATCTTACCGAGGTCACACCGCGCCATGTCACACCCGGGACCTGCCCGGGGTGCCGAAACGGCGCAGAACCCGCCCTGGATCAACGATCGGGGGCCGGGATCCATGCCCACCCGCCCGCGTCCGCCGGTCAGGCGGCCCGCACCAACTCCACGAAGTACGCGTGTACGCGCAGGTCACCCGTCAGCTCGGGGTGGAACGAGGTGGCCAGCAGGTTGCCCTGCCGCACCGCCACGATCCGCTCGGCGGCCGGGCCGCCGGTCACCTTCCCGATCACCTGGACGGAGGCGCCGACCCGCTCGACCCACGGCGCGCGGATGAACACCGCGTGGAACGGCTCCCCCGGCACACCGGCGATCTCCACCGGCGCCTCGAAGGAGTCGACCTGCCGGCCGAACGCGTTACGCCGTACCGTCATCTCGATGCCGGCGAAACCGCGCTGGTCGGCCCGGCCGTCCAGCACCTCGCTGGCCAGCATGATCATGCCGGCGCAGGAGCCGTAGACAGGCATGCCGCCGGCGATCCGCTTGTCGATCGGTTCGCGCATCTCGAAGATGTCGGCGAGCTTGCTCATGGTGGTGGACTCGCCGCCGGGGATCACCAGCCCGTCGACCGCGTCCAGCTCGCCCGGGCGGCGGACCGGGCGGGCATCCGCGCCCGCCGCGGCCAGCGCCGCCACATGCTCCCGGACGTCGCCCTGGAGCGCGAGCACACCGATCACAGGTACGGCCACGATCCCGTCACCAACCGCGCTCGGCCAGGCGGTGCGGCTGCGGGATCTCGTCGACGTTGATGCCGACCATCGCCTCACCGAGACCGCGGGAGACCTTAGCCAGCACGTCCGGGTCGTCGTGGAAGGTGGTGGCCTTGACGATCGCGGCGGCCCGCTGAGCCGGGTTGCCGGCCTTGAAGATGCCGGAGCCGACGAAGACGCCCTCCGCGCCGAGCTGCATCATCATCGCCGCGTCGGCCGGGGTCGCGATCCCGCCGGCGGTGAACAGCACCACCGGCAGCTTGCCGCTCTCGGCGACCTCCTTGACCAGCTCGTACGGCGCCTGCAACTCCTTGGCCGCGACGTACAGCTCGTCGGCCGGCAACGAGGCCAGCCGGGCGATCTCCTGACGGATCTTCCGCATGTGGGTGGTGGCGTTGGAGACGTCACCGGTGCCCGCCTCGCCCTTGGAGCGGATCATGGCCGCGCCCTCGGTGATCCGGCGCAGCGCCTCGCCCAGGTTTGTCGCGCCGCAGACGAAGGGCACCGTGAAGGCCCACTTGTCGATGTGGTTCGCGTAGTCGGCCGGGGTCAGCACCTCGGACTCGTCGACGTAGTCCACGCCGAGCGACTGGAGGATCCGCGCCTCCACGAAGTGCCCGATGCGGGCCTTGGCCATCACCGGGATGGACACCGCCTCGATGATCCCGTCGATCATGTCGGGGTCGCTCATCCGGGAGACCCCACCCTGCGCGCGGATGTCGGCGGGCACCCGCTCCAGGGCCATCACCGCGACCGCGCCGGCGTCCTCGGCAATCTTGGCCTGTTCGGCGTTGACGACGTCCATGATCACGCCGCCCTTGAGCATCTCGGCCATGCCCCGCTTCACGCGGGCCGTGCCGACGACGGGGGCGGTACCGGTGGTCGAGGCGGTGTTTTCGGACACGGGTCATCGCTCCTTGGACGTGCGGTGGGGGTGGCAGCGAAAATGCTACGCACCTCGCAACGCCGCGCCGACAGCCAATCAGACCCCCGGTGGCCTGCACTGTGGCCCTGCTCACCGCCGGGCCGGCCCGCCCAGGCCCACTCCGGCCCCGCCCGGGGTCAGCCCGCGCCGCTCAACCCACGCCGCTCAACCCGCGCCGCTCAGCCGGGCGCCCGGTCACCGTCAGCCGGCCGGAACGTCCGCCGGCACGACGAGCGTCGGGTCGTCGATGTCGAAGTAGCGCGGCCACTCCCGACCCCGCCCCATCCGCAACAACCGCACCAGCGGACGACTGCGCGCCGACCGGGCGTCGCGAACCAGGTCGGTGTGCACCTGCCGGGACAACGCGAGACGGCGGCTCGCCGCGATGACCGCCGTGCAGTCCGAATCGGCCGGGTCCAGCCGTACCGAGCGCAACTGCCGGGTCAGGTCGTTCTCGGCCGCCTCCCGCTCCTGCGGCGGGGCGTCCAACGCGATCCGGGCGGCGGCGTACAGCTCGACCCCGAAACGCCGCTCCGCCAGCACCGCGGCGGCCGCCGCCCGACGCAGCAGGTGGGCGTCGAGGGCCCGCGCCGCCAGCTCCGCGCGGCCCTGCAGCCGCTCGACCCGGCCGGCGGTCCAGATGAGGTACGCCGAAAGCACCCCCACGAGCACACTCGCGGCCACCACCCACCACATGTGCGGCATCGTAGTGCTGCTCCGTTTCTCCTCCGTTGCGCGCGCCCCCGCCGGTCACCGGCGTCACCAGCCGCACCATCCGTCACGCGGATCAGCCCAGCCCCACCCACTCCTGGTCGATGACCCGCCCGTCGGTGGCCTCGATCGCCGCTGCGTATACCTCCAGTACACGCCGCGCAACCACCGGCCAGTCGAAATTCGCCACCACCTGATCGCCGCAGGCGCTCAGCGTGGCCCGCCCGGCCGGATCGTCGAGCAGCTCGGACAGGGCGTCGCGCAGCCCCACCGCGTCCCCGGTCGGGAAGAGCCGCCCCGCCCGCCCCCCGTCGAGCACGCGGCGGAACGCGTCCAGGTCACTCGCCACCACAGTGGTGCCGGCGGCCAGCGCCTCGGTGAGGATCATCCCGAACGACTCGCCGCCGGTGTTCGGCGCCACGTACAGGTGCACGCTGCGCAGCATCCGCGCCTTGTCCGCCTCGGAGACCAGCCCGAGGAACGTCACCCGCTCCCGCAGCGCGGCCGGGAACTGGTCGTACAGGTCGTCCGGGTCACCCGGGCCGGCGACCAGCAGCCGCAGCCCCGGGCGGGTCGCCGCCAACGCCACGAAGGCGTCCCGCAGCACCGGGAAGCCCTTGCGCGCCTCCGTGAAGCGCCCCAGGAAACCCAGCGTGCCGTCGGTGCCCGGCCCGCACTCCCCCGGCCAGTCCGGCAACGGCTGGGCGTCGGCGAACTTCGCCACCGCCACCCCGTTGGGGATCTCCACGGCACCGCCGTCCATGTGCTCGACCTGCACCTTGCGGGCCAGCGCGCTCACCGCGATCCGGGCGGTGATCCGCTCCAACACGATCTGCAGCACGCCCTGCGCGGCGGCCAGTACCCGGGAGCGGGTCATCGCCGTGTGGAACGTGGCCACCACCGGCCCGCGCGCGGACAGCACCGCCAGCAGCGACAGGCTCAACGTCAGCGGCTCGTGCACGTGCAGCACGTCGAAGTCGCCGTTGGTGAGCCAGCGCCGGACCCGAGCCGTGGAGACCGGGCCGAACGCGATCCGGGCCACCGAGCCGTTGTACGGCAGCGGCACCGCCCGGCCGGCGGACACCACGTACGCCGGCAGCGCGGCGTCCTCGTCGGCAGGCGCGAGCACGCTTACCTCGTGCCCGAGGGTGATCAGCGCCTCCGCGAGGTCCATGACGTGGTTCTGCACCCCGCCGGGAACATCGAAGGAGTACGGGCAGACGATGCCGATCCGCACGCGTCAGCCACCCCCTTCAGGACCGGCCCGGGGCCGGTGCCGACAACTCCGCGCCCCCCGCGCCACGCTGGTCCAGCCACATCCGTTGCAACATGTGCCAGTCTTCCGGATGCCGGGCGATACCCGCCGCCAGACCGTCGGCGATCAGCTGGGTCAGCGACCGGGCCCGCTGGTCCAGAGGCCCCGTCTCGGGCCCCGGCACCGGCAGCGGACCGGTGAGCGAGGCGCACGCCGCGTCCTGCTCGTACCACATCGAGGCTACGTACAGCGGCGCTCCGGTGTGCAGCGCGAGCAGCGCCGGCCCGGCCGGCATGCGGGTCTTCCCGCCGAAGAAGTCGACCTCCACCCCCCGGGCGGAGAGGTCGCGGTCGGCCAGCAACGGCACCACCGCACCGGCACGGAGCCGGTCCAGCAGCACGTCGAACGCCGGACGCGACCCGCCGCGGGTCGGCAGGATCTCCATCCCCAGGGCCTCCCGGAAGGCCATGAAACGCTTGTACAGGCCCTCCGACGCGAGCCGCTCCGCGACAGTGGTGATCGGCCAGCCGGTGGCCGCCACCCAGGCGCCCGCCGCGTCCCAGTTGCCGGCGTGCGGCAGCGCCACCACGGCGCCCCGGCCGGCGGCCACGTCGGCGGCGAGCAGGTCCGCGCCGTCGAGTCGGAAGCCGGCCAGGATCTGCGCACGACTCAACGCGGGCAGCCGGAACGCCTCCATCCAGTACCGGGCGTACGAGCGCAGCCCGCGCTTGACGAGATCGTCCAGCTCGGCCTCGGGCAGCTCCGGGCCGACCACTCGGCGCAGGTTGGCGCGCAGTCGGGCCGTACTCCCGCCGGGGCGTCGGTGGGCGCGGTCCGCGCCCGCCTGGAAGGCCGCCGCCACCAGCGGCCGGGGTAGCGCACGGGCCACCCGCCAGCCGGCGACGTAACCGAGCTCGGTGAGGTTCACGCGGCCCGGCCGCCGGTCGTCCGGCGGCGGGCCGGCCGCGTGCGGACCGCGCTCACGCCTGACCGTCCGGCTGGAGTTGCTGGGCCTGGCGGTAGACGTGCGCCATCCGCTGCCCGACCGTGAAGATCGAGATGGCGGCGAGCAGCCACAGCGCGATCTCCAACGCCGGCTTCACGCCGACGCCGGTGAGGATCCCGCCGACCCCGACGATCAGCAGCCGCTCGGTGCGCTCGGCGATTCCCACGTTGCAGGTCATGCCGAGCCCTTCGGCGCGCGCCTTGACGTAGGAGACCAGGCTGCCGGCGGCCAGGCAGACCAGGGCGGCGGCCACCCCGGAGTGGTCGCCCCGGGTGGCCAGCCAGTACGCCACCGCGCCGAAGACGGCGCTGTCGGCGACCCGGTCCATGCTCGAGTCGAGGAACGCCCCGAACTTGGTGGAGCCGCCGCTCATCCGGGCCATCGTCCCGTCGAGCAGGTCGGTGAGCGCGAACACGGTCACGATCAACGCGCCCGCGACCAGGTGGCCGCGGGCACCGAAGCCGAGCGCGCCGACGAGCACACCAACGGTGCCCGCGACGGTGACGGCATTGGGAGTGACGCCCCCGCGCAGGAGGGCACGTGCGATCGGCTCGACGACGCGGGTCATCCCCGCGCGGGCCGACACTTGGAAGATCTTCGCCATGGCGGTCCCCACGATAACGGTCCGCCCAGGTCCGCCGATACGGCCGCCCCTCCGACCCGCCCGGGAGAGGCTTGTGCCTACCCGACAACGGGTGTGAGATCGAGCCGGAGGGGTGAGCCAGCTCACCCGCCCGCCCGTCCCGTTCCCGTTGTGCAGCAGACCACCGGAGGATATTGCCGCGCACTCGCCCCGGGCCGCTTCCACCTCGCGCGGCAGTCGCCACCCACCACCGGCTGAGGGAGGTGCGCCCCCATGGCGCAGAAAAATCAGGAGAAGGGTTCCACCGGCGGCACGCCTGTGGTGACCGAACCCGCACGGGTTCGCAACGTGGTGCTCGTCGGGCACTCCGGAGCGGGCAAGACGACGCTCGTCGAGGCGCTGCTCGCGGCCACCGGCACGATCGGCCGGGCCGGCAGCGTCGTCGACGGCACCACAGTCGGCGACCACGACCCGGCCGCCGTACGCCAGCAGCGCTCCGTGAGCCTGTCCTGCGCTCCCCTGCTGCACGACGGCATCAAGGTCAACCTGCTGGACACCCCCGGGTACGCCGACTTCGTCGGCGAGCTGCGGGCCGGCCTGCGAGCCGCCGACGCCGCGCTGTTCGTCGTCTCGGCGGCCGGTGGGATGGACGCCGCCACGGTGGCGCTGTGGGAGGAGTGCGCGGCGGTCGACCTGCCGCGCGCCGTCGCGGTGGCCCGCCTGGACCAGCCTCGCGCCGACTTCGACGAGGCGGTGGCGCTCTGCCAGCGGGTCTTCGGCGACAACGTGATGCCGCTCTACCTGCCGATGCTCGGTGACGACGGTGTCTCCACCGAGGGTCTGCTCGGGCTGATCACCCGACGGGTCTTCGACTACTCCGCCGGGCTTCCCGCCGACGTCCGCGACCCGGACCCGGAGCACCAGCGGGCCATCGACGAGTCCCGTAACGAGCTGATCGAGGGGATCATCGCCGAGAGCGAGGACGAGACCCTCATGGACCGCTACCTCGACGGCGAGGAGATCAGCGACGAGGTGCTCATCGACGACCTGGAGAAGGCCGTCGCCCGGGGCCACTTCTACCCGGTCGTGCCGGTCTGCGCCGAGACCGGCGTCGGTCTGGACACGCTGCTGGAGGTGCTGACCGCCGCGTTCCCGTCACCGCTGGAGCACGAGCTCCCGGCCGTCACCGGCGTGGACGGCTCGCCCCGCCCGCCGCTTACCTGCGACCCGGACGGCCCGCTCGTCGCCGAGGTCGTCAAGACCACCGTCGACCGCCACGTCGGTCGGGTCTCGCTGGTCCGGGTCTTCTCCGGCACGCTGCGCCCCGAGCAGACCGTGCACATCTGCGGGCACGGCATGGCCGAGCGCGGGCACCCCGACCACGACGCCGACGAGCGGGTCGGGCACATCTACACCCCGCTGGGCGCCACCCTGCGCGAGGTGTCGCAGTGCGTGGCCGGCGACATCTGCGCGATCACCAAGTCGGGCAGCGCGGAGACCGGCGACACCGTCTCGGCCAAGGACGACCCGCTGTTGATCGCGCCGTGGGAGATGCCGGAGCCGCTGCTGCCGGTGGCGATCGTCGCCCGTAGCCGCGCCGACGAGGACGCGCTGGCCCGCAACCTCGCCCGGCTGGTCGCCGGTGACCCCACCCTGCGGTTGGAGCGGAACCCGGAGACCCACCAGCTGGTGCTCTGGTGCATGGGCGAGGCGCACGCCGACGTCGTGCTCGACCGCCTGCGCGCCGGCGGCGTGGAGCTGGACACCGAACCGGTCACGGTGTCGCTGCGCGAGACGCTTACCGTGCCGGCAACCGGCCACGGCCGGCACGTCAAGCAGTCCGGCGGCCACGGCCAGTACGCGGTCTGCGACATCGAGGTGGAGCCGCTGCCCCGCGGCGCCGGGTTCGAGTTCGTCGACCGGATCGTCGGCGGCGCGGTGCCGCACAACTACATCCCGTCCGTGGAGAAGGGCGTCCGCGCCCAGTTGGAGCGCGGGTTGGTCGCCGGTCACCCGGTGGTGGACGTGCGGGTCACCCTCGTCGACGGCAAGGCGCACAGCGTCGACTCCTCCGACGCGGCCTTCCAGGCCGCCGGAGCACTGGCGCTGCGCGACGCCGCCGAGCGCGGCCAGCCGGCGCTGCTGGAACCGATCGACGAGGTGACCGTCCGGGTGCCGGACGGCTCGGTGGGCGCGGTGATGGGCGACCTGTCCAGCCGGCGCGGCCGCGTGCTCGGCACCGAACCCGACGAGGACGCCGACGGCCGTACCCTCGTGCGCGCCGAGGTGCCGGCCGCCGAACTGCTCCGCTACGCCGTCGAACTGCGCTCGATGACCGCCGGTACGGGCACCTTCCGCCGCCACTTCGTCCGCCACGACCCCATGCCCGCCCACCTGGCCGACCAGGTCCGCAAGGAACACACCCCGTAACGCCACCCTGCCCGCGCGATCTTGCACTTTGTTTCGCCTGAATGTCGCGAACATTTGTCGGTGCGTGAACAACATCGCGGTCAGGTTGCAGAGCCAGCGTCCACAACGGCTCCGAGACGTGGAACTTCCACGCCTGGGGCCGGGAAAGTGAGCGATCCGGGGCGGCGAAGCCGTGCCGAATTCACCTAGAATACGGCGAGCACCGACCCGTGCGGCATCACGGCGGATCGGGTGGGCCCCACGGTGAGCCAACGAGCCGGGAGTGCATGTGCGATCCCTCCGGATAGCCAACTATCTGCTCTGGCTGACCCTGGTGGCGGGGATCGCGACAAGCGTCATCTCCAACAACATTCCGCGCAGATACCTGCCACTCGCACCCGTCCTTCTTGTCGTTTCCCTCGCTCTCTGGTGGTGGCTGAACGCACGTCAGGCCGCGGCCGAACGGGCGCTCGACGGCTGGGCGGACCAACTGGCGAAAGCGGTGAAACGCGAGTGGGACAGGGAAGCCAAGCTCCGCCGGCTGACGGCGCAACCCCAGCTGCCGGTGCGGTGGCAGTTGACCACCCGGAACGTACCGAAGAAGTTCAAGTCGGCTCTCGACGGGTCGGAAACCTTCACTCCCCTGCCGGGTGTCCAGCGTGCCACCCAGGAAACCCTGGCCAAGGGTGGCGGTCTCGGCGAACTGCACACCGTCTACGGCGGGCTCGGATCGGGCCGGCTCATCCTCACCGGAGAACCCGCGGCGGGAAAGACCACCGCCGCCGTGCTGCTCCTGCGCGCGGCGCTGGAACATCGAAAGAAAGCCGGATCCGAACACGCCGCGCGGGTGCCGGTGCCGGTCATGTTCGACCTGGTCGGCTGGAATCCCAACGACGAGGATCCGACGCGGTGGCTCGTCGGCCGGCTGGCCCGCCGGTACCAGATGTTCCGGGGGCGCATCGGGCGCGCGGCTGCCGAGGAGTTGCTTGAGGAGGGCCGGATCTCGGTTTTCCTCGACGGCCTCGACCAGGTCCAGAAATCCCTGCGCCCGGTCATCCTGTCTGCGCTGAGCGACGCGAACTACCGGATCGTTCTCATCTCGCGAGGCTATGAGGCGTCCAGCACCCTGCAGAAGGTCCCCCAGGGCTCCGGCGTGATGGTGGAACTCAAGAGCGTCGAATCCTCCGATGCGGTGACGTACCTCCTGCACGAGCGGCCAGAGCCGATCCCGCCAGCCTGGGCGGCAGTGGCCGCGAACCTCACCGGGGAGCCGACGGGGAGATTGGCGACCGCGCTCGCCAATCCGCTCTTCGTCGGCCTCACCAACGAGATCTACGACAACGCCGGGAATGACCGCCGCGTTGACGAACTGCTCGACCCGGGTCGCTTCCCCACCCCGCTGGCCATCCAGCGTCACCTGCTCGATGTGATCGTCTGGTCCGCGTACCGGCCCCGGCCGCGCCAGCCCGCGCCACCGTTCTCGATCGACCAGGCCACCCACACGCTGCGGCTGCTGGCCAGGCGCCTCGACCAGCAGGAGAACAAGTCGCTGCGGTGGTGGACGATCCCATCCTGGGCCACGTCCCGGCGCACACCCCTGGCCGCCGCGACCGTCGCCGCGGCGCTCCAAACCGTCGTGGGGTTCGTCCTCCTGCCACCCGTGATGGACCTCCGTTACGCGGCGATCACCAGCATTGGGCTGGGTGCCAACGTGTTCCAGCGGCTGTCTGCGAAAGCGACGACATCCGGCGATGACGATGCCCTGACCACCGCGGGCTGGCGGGACATCTTTCCACCCCGGGCCGTACCCGTGGGGCTCGTGGTGTGGTCCCTCTCCGGCCCGGGGTCGGTGCTACTGACCCAGGCGGGCATATTGGGGGACGACCCTCCACCGCCCTGGGTGCTGTACACCGGAGCGTTGGCGCTGACGTTCGGCGCGATCCTCATCGTCGGCCGGGGCTACCAGATGGTGTCCGGGACGATCATCGGCGTCGGGGCGGGTCCGTCATTCGACCCCATCCGGGACGGGACTGGTCCGGCGGAGATCGAAGTCAGGACGCTCGGTCCCCGGGAGGTGTGGCGGCACCACCTCGGCCTGCGGCTCGTGCTCGGGATCATGGTGGGGTTCGCGGTGGGTCTGTTCTTCGGGGGGTCGGCCGGATCCGTCGATGGCCCGCGGGCCGGCATCGCGATGGGAGCCACCTTCGCGCTCATGACCGCCATCACCGCCGCGCTGGCCCGGAACGTCGGCGTGGCCACCGCGTTCGCGATGGTGGATCTCGCCCGCACCGAGGGAACACCGCTGCGCCTGATGGCCTTTTTCGAGGACGCGCGCAGGCGGAACATCCTGCGCGCGGTCGGCTCCGGGTACGAGTTCCGGCACGACATGCTGCTCAAGCGCTTCATCGAAATCCAGGGCCGGAAGAGCGGCAATCCTGCTCCGGCACCACAACGAAGCTAGCATCGGGTACGCACAGCTCAGGGCCACCGCGCTAGCCTCGCCTGAGTTCTTCAGGGGTGGACGGTGGGGTGGGTGGGGCGGGGCCAGTGTGGGCGGTCGGCGTCGCGCAGCGCGGCGGTGCGCAGGGCGGCGAGCTGGCGTTCCACCTCGACGAACTGGTCCGGCGCGAGCGGGCCCCGACGCATCGCGGCGGCGTTCTCCTCGACCTGGGCGACCGTACGGCAGCCGGGGATCGGGATGGCGCGCCCGCTGCGCGCCCAGATCCACCCCAGCGCGCCCTGGGCGAGGGTGCGCCCGTCGGCGGTCAGCGCGGCGCGGACCGCACCGACCCGGCGCAGCCACTCCGGCGCGGGGCGGCCGCCCCGGAACCACTCCAGCCAGCCCGGCGCCAAGCCGCGCACGTCGTCGCGGGGCAACGTCGACGCGGCGGTGTACTTGCCGGTGAGCAGGCCCATCCCGAGCGGCCCCTGGTTGACGCTTGCCAGGTCGTACTTGTCGCAGACGGCGAGCACGTCGGGGGCGTCGCGCAGCACCGACAGGGCGTGCTGGACGGCTGTGGCGCCGGGAGCGGCGTGCCCGAACGCGGCGGCCCGGTCCGGGCGGTCGGTGCTCCACCCGTACGCGCGGATCAAGCCCTCGGCGACCAGGTCCTCGCAGACGCCGACAAGCGCCTCCGCGCGGGGCACCGACAGGTCGGCCAGGTGCAGCTGGTAGAGGTCGATCCGGTCGGTGCCCAGCCGCCGCAGCGACGCGGTCACGGCCCGTCGCAGGTACGCCGGTGACGCGTCCTCCCCGGTCGCCTGCCGGGTCGCCTCGTCGAACGTGTAACCCCACTTGGTGGCGATCACTGCCTCGTCCCGGCGGCCGGCGAGGGCCCGCCCCAGCACCCGCTCACCGTGCCCCGCGCCGTACGTGTCGGCGGTGTCGAAGAGGGTGATGCCCTCGTCGAGCGCCCGGCGTACCGCGCGAACGGACTCGTCGTCGTCGACCGCGCCCCAGCCCAGCGGCTGGCTGCCCTCCGCCCAGGGACCGGAGATGGCCCAGCACCCCATGCCGAGGGCGCTGACCTCGATGCCGCTGCGCCCCAACACCCGTGTCGTCACTGCCATCGGCCGATCGTGCCACCTGCACCGGGCCGGGGCGTAGCAACTCGGGACGCGGAAACGCGGTACGCGCGCGTCGAGGCCGTACGGCATGATCGACACCATGCGACGGCTGGGCGTGGACATCGGCGGTGTGCTCATCGAACCGGCCGACGACGACGCCGACACGTCGTTCTTCGGGGCGCACTACCTGCGCACGCCCATGGTCGAGGGGGCGTTCGACGCGCTCGCGGCGCTCGGGCCGGCGTTCGACGAGGTGCACCTCGTCTCCAAGTGCGGCGAGTCCACCGAGCGGCGGACCCGGGAGTGGCTGGCCCACCACGACTTCACGGCCCGCACCGGCATCCCCGCCGAGCGGGTGCACTTCTGCCGGACGCGGCCGGCCAAGGCGCCCATCGCCCAGCGGCTCGACCTGACCCACTTCGTGGACGACAAACTGGAGGTGCTCGGCTACCTCGACTCGGTGCCGCACCGCTACCTGTTCCGGCCCCGCCCGGCGGAGGTCGCCGCACACGCCGCGCTGCTGCCGGGCGTACACCGGGTGCGGAGCTGGGCGGAGCTGACCGACCTGCTGCGCGCCGACTAGCCGGGCCGGCGCGGACCTCGCGCCGGCGGGGTCAGGCCCGGCGGGTCAGGACGGCCAGGCGCGGGCGAGCAGGTCGCGGGTGTCGCCGAGCAGTTGCGGCAGCACCTTGGTGCGGCCGATCACCGGCATGAAGTTCGCGTCGCCGCCCCAGCGCGGCACCACGTGCTGGTGCAGGTGGGCGGCGATGCCGGCACCGGCCACCCCGCCCTGGTTCATCCCCAGGTTGAAGCCGTGCGCGTTGCTGACCTTGCGGACGACCCGCATCGCCGCCTGCGTGTACGACGCGAGCTCGGCGGTCTCCGGCTCGTCCAGGTCGGTGTAGTCGGCGACGTGTCGGTACGGGCAGACCAGCAGGTGCCCCGGGTTGTACGGGTAGAGGTTGAGCACCACGAAGACGTGCTCGCCGCGGGCCACCACCAGGCTCTCCTCCGGCGGGAGCCCGGGGGCCAGACAGAACGGGCAGCCGGTCGGTTTCTCGTAGCCCTCGGCCGGGCGGTCCTCGCCGGAGATGTAGGTCATCCGGTGCGGCGTCCAGAGCCGTTCCAGGCCGTCCGCCATGCCGTCGCTGTCCGTGTGCCGCTCCGCCCCTGTCACGAGCCGATCCTACGGAGCCGCGCGTGCCGGCCGCGACACCCGTCACCGGGAAACTCCTTGCTGCAAGTTGTTGACGGATTGACGCTCAGACATGAAACTTCCATACATTCAGGCACTTGAATTGATGAATGGAGATCTTCATGATCCGACGGCTCGGCACTGTCATCGCGGCGCTCGCGCTGGCCGCCGCCACCACGGTGACCGGGGTCACCCTCACCGCCAGCGCGGCACACGCCGACGGCTGCTACACCTGGGGTCGCACCCTGTCGCAGGGGATGTCCGGCGAGGACGTCCGGCAACTCCAGATCCGCGTCGCCGGCTACCCCGGCTACGGGGCCGTGCTCACCATCGACGGCGCGTACGGCCCGGCGACCCGGTCCGCGGTGATCCGCTTCCAACAGGCGTACGGGCTGGGCGCGGACGGCGTCGCCGGGCCGCAGACCTTCAACCGGCTGTACGCCCTCCAGGACGACGACTGCACACCCGTCAACTTCAGCTACGCCGAGCTGAACAACTGCAACAGCACCTGGTCCGGCGGAGCGGTCGCGGCGAGCACCGCCCGCGCCAACGCGCTCGTCTCGATGTGGAAGCTCCAGGCGCTGCGGCACGCCCTCGGCGACGTGCCCATCGCGATCAGCAGCAGCTTCCGCAGCTACGCCTGCAACAGCGCGGTCGGCGGGGCGTCGAACAGCAGGCACCTGTACGGCGACGCGGTGGACCTGGTCGGCTCACCGTCGCTGTGCCGGCTGGCCCAGCAGGCCCGCAACCACGGCTTCGGCCAGATCCTCGGCCCCGGCTACCCGGACCACAACGACCACACCCACGTGGCGGCCGTCGGCGGCTGGTCGGCCCCCACCTGCGGCATCTGACCCTCCGGGCGTCGCCCTGCCCGGGGAGGATCGCGCCCGAACAGGGAAGTAGTGGCCTCCCGCGCCGGGGAGGCCACTACTTCCTGGATCGAGCGCGATCAGGCACGGCGCACGGCCGTGCCTACTCCGCAGCGGCCGACGGGCCGATGTTCGTGCGGGAGGTCACCACGTCGAGGACGTGGGTGACCGCCTCGGCGATCGGCACCCCGTTGCGCTGGGAGCCGTCGCGGTAGCGGAAGGAGACCGTGCCGGCGGCCACGTCGTCGTCGCCCGCGATCACCATGAACGGGATCTTCTGCTGCTGGGCGGTACGGATCTTCTTCTGCATCCGGTCGTCGCCCGCGTCCACCTGGGCCCGGATGCCCTCGGCGCGCAGCGCCGCGACGAAACCGTGCAGGTAGTCGGTGTGGTCCTCGCGAATCGGGATGCCGACCACCTGCACCGGCGCCAGCCAGGCCGGGAACGCCCCCGCGTAGTGCTCGGTGAGCACCCCGAAGAACCGCTCGATCGACCCGAACAGCGCCCGGTGGATCATCACGGGCCTCTGCCGGCTGCCGTCGGCGGCCTGGTACTCCAGACCGAACCGCTCCGGCTGGTTGAAGTCGACCTGAAGGGTGGACAACTGCCACGTCCGGCCGATCGCGTCCCGCGCCTGCACGGAGATCTTCGGCCCGTAGAATGCCGCGCCGCCCGGGTCGGGCACCAGGTCCAGGCCGGAGGTCTCGGCGGCGGTCCGCAGAGCCTCGGTCGCCTCGGCCCAGTCCTCGTCCGCGCCGATGAACTTGGGCGAGTCGTCGCGGGTCGACAGCTCCAGGTAGAAGTCGTCCAGGCCGTAGTCGCGCAGCAGGTCCAGCACGAAGCTGAGCAGCGTGGTCAGCTCGCCGGCCATCTGCTCCCGGGTGCAGTAGATGTGCGAGTCGTCCTGGGTCAGCCCGCGCACCCGGGTCAGGCCGTGCACGACGCCGGACTTCTCGTACCGGTAGACCGTGCCGAACTCGAACATCCGCAGCGGCAGCTCCCGGTACGACCGCCCGCGCGCCCGGAAGATCAGGTTGTGCATCGGGCAGTTCATGGCCTTGAGGTAGTAGTCCGCGCCCTCCAGCTGCATGGGCGGGAACATGGTGTCCGCGTAGTACGGCAGGTGACCGGAGGTCTGGAACAGCTGCGCCTTGGTGATGTGCGGGGTGTTGACGAACTCGTACCCCGCCTCCTCGTGCCGACGCCGCGAGTACTGCTCCATCTCGCGGCGGATGATGCCACCCTTGGGGTGGAAGACCGCGAGGCCCGAGCCGATCTCGTCGGGGAAGCTGAACAGGTCCAGGTCCGCCCCGAGCTTGCGGTGGTCGCGCCGGGCGGCCTCCTCCAACAGCTTCAGGTACGCCTTGAGCTCGTCGCGGGTCGGCCACGCGGTGCCGTACACCCGCTGCAGTTGGGGGTTCTTCTCCGACCCGCGCCAGTACGCGGCGGCCGAGCGCATCAGCTTGAACGCGCCGATCAGTCGGGTGGTCGGCAGGTGCGGGCCCCGGCACAGGTCCGACCAGCAGACCTTGTCCTCCTTCGCGTCGAGGTTGTCGTAGATGGTCAGCTCGCCGCCGCCGACCTCCATCACCTCGTCGGTGTCCAGGCCCTCGCCCTTGACCTCGATCAGCTCCAGCTTGAACGGCTCGTCGGCCAGCTCGGCGCGCGCCTCGTCCAGGCTGCCGAAGCGGCGGCGACGGAACCGCTGCCCGCTCTTGACGATCTCCTGCATACGCTTCTCGATCTTGCTGAGGTCATCGGGCTGGAACGGCTTGGCGACGTCGAAGTCGTAGTAGAAGCCGTTCTCGATGGGCGGGCCGATGCCCAGCTTGGCCTCGGGGAAGACGTCCTGCACGGCCTGGGCGAGCACGTGCGCGGTGGAGTGGCGCAGCACGTTGAGCCCGTCCGGCGAGTCCAGGCTGACCGGCTCGACGGTGGTCTCCTCGGCCGGCGCCCAGTCCAGGTCGCGCAGCTGACCCTGCGGGTCACGGACCACGACGATCGCCTTGGGGCCGTTCGCGGGCAGTCCGGCCGCGGCCACCGCGTCGGCCGCCGTCGTCCCGGCGGCGACGACGACAGGGTCGGCCACGGCGGGGGTACGGGGTGCGGACACGGTGACTCCTCCAAGCGGTACGAAACGGTGCCGATCCTCGGCTCTTGGCCGATGCTATCGGTCGCACCGTCGGCGCCTTCCAGACGGCTCGCGTTGAACCTTTCGTGCGTCGGATCCGAACTACGTGGTGTGGCCGGAAACCGGTGCCGGTCGCGTCGAGACGGATGGGGGCACGAGATGGCGAGCACGCACGGCGGAGGCCGCCCGCGGCGAATCGCGGCGGTGACCGCGCTGACCGCCGCGGGGCTGCTGCTCTGGCCCGGTGCGGCGGCGCACGCCGCGGACGTGACGACCACCCCGACCGAGGCACGGCAGGGTGACGCCGTCCGGCTGGAGTTCAGCGTGCCCGAGGAGCGGGCCGGCACGAATACCAGCCGGATCGAGGTCCGGTTGCCGGCCGACGCCCCGGTGGCCGAGGTCTACCCGATGTCGGTCGACGGTTGGGCGCCCACGATCAGCTCTCGCACGCTGGACACGCCGGTCGCCGGCATCCACTCCTCCGGGGTGAGCACCGTGACCACGGCGGTGACCTGGGTTCGGGTCGCCGCGGGCGCGTCCGGCCCGGCCCGACTGGCCCTGTCCATGGGCCCGCTGCCGCAGGCGGAGCGGCTCACCTTCGAGGTCGTCCAGACGTACGCCGACGGCACTGTCGTCCGGTGGGCGGACGCCAGCGGCGCGCACCGGGCCCCGGTGCTGACGCTGCTGCCCCCGGCAGCGGGCGCAGCCGGACCGGCCGGACACGGCGGGCACGGTGCTCCGGCGGCCGGCGCGGCGAACGGTCCCGCCGGCGCAGACGCCGCTGGCGGCGACACCGCCGGCGACAGCGCTGGCGGCGGCGCGGCGGTGGCCGGGTCGGGTGGTTCCGGCGAGGAGCCCGGCAACGCCGACGCGATGCTCGCCGGCGGGCTGCTGGCCGGCCTGGGCGGCGGCGCGGCGATCGGCTGGCTGGTCAGCCGGTGGCGGCGGCGCGACCCGGCCGAGGACGCGGCCCTCGCCGAGATCACCGGCGACCCCGAGGAGGCCACGGCGCTCGCCGAGGCGACCGGCGACCCGGCCGGGGACGCGAACCTCGCCGAGATCACCGGCGACCCGGCCGACGACGCGGCCCTCGCCGAGGTGACCGGCGACCCGGCCGACGACCCGGCGCTCGCCGAGGGGACCGGCCGCGCGGACGACACCGCCGCGCACGCCGAGCCCCAGCCCGCTGTTCCCGCAGCATCGCGGTGATCCACTCGGGTTCCCGGAAACCGTGGCATCCGAGCCGCACGGACAGCCCGATTTAGCGGTGATCCACTCGGCTTCCTGCAAACCGCGGCATCCAGGCGACCGGACGGCCCGGTTTGCAGGAAGCCGAGTTGACCATGGCCGGACGGCCTGCGCAGGCCGGGCAGCCCGCGCAGGCCGGGCAGCCCGCGCAGGCCGGGCAGCCCGCGCAGGCGCCGGGCAGCCCGCGCAGGCGCCGGGCAGCCCGCGCAGGCGCCGGGCAGCCCGCGCAGGCGCCGGGCAGCCCGCGGCGGTCAGGGGAGCCAGGTGGGTAGCGGCTCGCGGGCGGCCAGCCACGCCTCGGGCACCCCGCCCGGGGTGCTGACACCCGTGTACGCGGCCACGATCGCCCCGACGATTGCCGACGTGGTGTCCATGTCACCGCCCGCGCGCACACAGACCCGGATGGCCTCCGGGTAGTCGTCGAGGTGGGTCGCGGCCACCCAGAGGGTGAATCCGACGGTGTCCTGAGCCGTCACCCGCGAGCCGTTGCCGAGTTCCGCCACCACCCGGTCCACCGGTCGACCGAGCAGCCCCGCCGCCCGGCTCACGCTCCGGTGCACCTCGGTGCCCGGGTCGACCGCGGCGGCGATCCCGGCCAGGAGCCGGGCCGGGTCCGGTCGGTGTCCGTCGAGGCGGGCCCGGGCGGCGAGGGCGGCGGCGACGGCCACCGCCACCGCACCGGCGATCCCCTCGGGATGCGCGTGGGTCACCTCGGCCGAGGCGCGGGCCTGCGCGACGGCGCGGGCGGTGGAGTCGGCGAAGTACGCGCCCAGCGGGGCCACCCGCATCGCCGCGCCGTTGCCGCAGGAGCCCTGGCCGTCGAAGGCGGACGCGGCGGCCACCGGCCACGGGGTGCCGGTGCGGATCAGCCGCAGGATCAGCATCGCGCCGGGGCCGTACCCGCGCCGGACGTCGCAGCGCCGCGCGAACGCCAGGGCCAGCCGGTCGCGGTCGATGCCGCCCGTCGTGGCCAGCTCAGCGACCACCGAGCAGGCCATCTCGGTGTCGTCGGTCCACTCCCAGGGCGCGGGCGGCAGCGTGGCGTCGGTGAGGTCCTCCGGCAGCCCTGGCAGGAAGTACCGTGCGCCGAGCGCGTCGCCGGTGGAGAGGCCGGCGAGGCTGTCCCGGGCGAGCGCCAGTCGGGCGTCGGCGAACAGGGTGAAGGACATCGTCGTACCAGCTTGCCCGGTTCACAGGTACGTCGCAACGCGATCAACTTGCCAGGCCAAGTACGGTCTTGTCGTGGCCTCCGTGCTCCTGGTCGAAGACGATCACGTCGTACGCGGCGCGATGCTGCGGTCCCTCGCTGACCGGGGGCATGCCGTGCACGCCGTGGGCACCGCCCTGGACGCGCTGCGTCGGGTCGCCGCGGAGACACCCGACCTGGTGGTACTGGACCTCGGCCTGCCCGATCTGGACGGTTCCGACGCGCTGCGGATGCTGCGCGGCATCACCGACGTCCCGATCATCATCGCCACCGCCCGCGACGACGAGCAGTCGGTGGTGAAGCTGCTGCGCGCCGGGGCCGACGACTACATGGTGAAGCCGTTCACGGGCGCACACCTGGACGCCCGCATCACCACGGTGCTGCGGCGGGCGGGGCGGGCCAGCCGGACGGTGCAGCCCGCGGTGCACACAGTCGGCGGATTGCGGGTCGACGTCGGTGAGCGCAGCGCCCAACTCGACGGGGAGCCGCTCGCGCTGACCCGTAAGGAATTCGACCTGCTGGCGTATCTCGCCGCACGACCCGGGCGGGTAGTGTCCCGCCGGGAACTCTTGGAGGAGGTATGGCGGCAGCCATCGGTCGGCGAGGATCAGACCATCGACGTACACCTGTACTGGCTCCGCCGAAAGATGGGCGAGTCCGCGGCGAAGCCGCGCTACCTGCGCACCGTGCGGGGGGTCGGGTTCCGGCTGGTGGCACCGGACTGAGGACGGCGCTGGCCCTGCTCACGGCCGGCATGTGCAGTCTCGTCGCGCTCGCGTTCCTGATCCCGCTCGGGTTGAGCCTGCGGGGGCAGACGCGGGAGGAGGCGATCGCCGACGCGGCCCGACGCAGCGCGCTGGTGACCGGTGCGCTGGCGGTGAGCACGGACCCGGCGGTGGTGGAACGCGCCGTCGTGGCCAGTGGTGACGGCGCGTCGACCCGGCCGGTGGTGCACGGACTCGGGTTGGACGAGTCCGCCGCCCGCGCCAGCGGCAGCGACCTGGACCGGGCCCGCGCCGAGCGACGCTCGCTTGTCGCCGACGTCGACGGCGGGGTGGTCCGGCTCGACCCGGTGGTCCTCGGCGACAGGACGGCAGTGGTCGAGGTGTTCGTGGCGGACTCGACGTTGGGCGAGGGTGCCGGCGGCACCTGGCTGCTGCTGTTCGGGGTGGGTGCGGCGATGGCCGGCGCGGCGGTGCTGGTGGTCGACCGGGTGGCCGCCCGTGCGGTGGAGGCCACCCGCGGTCTGGTCCAGGCGGCCCTGTCGATCGGCGACGGCGACCTGGGCGTACGCGTGGAGCCGACGGGCCCTCGTGAGCTGGCGGAGGCCGGGTACGCCTTCAACCGGATGGCCGATCGGCTGGACGCGGCGCGCACCGACGAGCGGGAACTGGTGGCCGACCTGTCACATCGGCTGCGGACGCCGTTGACGGTGCTCCGGCTGGACGCGGAGGCGCTGGAGTCCGACGACACGAGCGTGGGCTCGTTCAGCCCGGCGGAGCTGGACCGGCTGCGGGGCATCCGCCGGATCCGGCAGGCGATCGTCACCCTCGAAGGTGAGATCGACGTGCTGATCAAGACCACCCGCAAGGCGGTGGCCCACGAGGCCGGCCCGGCGATGTGCGACGTCAGCGAGGTCGTCCGGGACCGGATGGTGTTCTGGGCGGCGCTCGCCGGTGACCAGAACCGGCCGCACCGGGTCAGCGGCGCGCAGCTGCGCATCCCCGCGCCGGTGCCGCGCGCCGAGCTGGCCGCCGCGCTGGACGCGGTGATCGGCAACGTCTTCCGCTACACCCCGCAGGGCACGGCGTTCGAGGTGGCCGTGTCCCGTCGCGACGGGTACGTGGGGATCCGGATCGACGACGCGGGCCCGGGCATCGCCAATCCGGACCGCGCGCTGCGGCGGGGCACCAGCGACCAGGGCTCGACAGGCCTCGGCCTGGACATCGCCAAGCGGGTGGCGTTGCAGGCCAACGGCTCGGTCAGCATCGACCGGGCCCGGCTGGGCGGCGCCAGCGTGGTGATGCTGCTCGCCGACCCGGAGGCGACGCCCCGGCAGGTCAGCCGGTTCGGCCTCGTCGGCCGGATGGCACGCGACGCCCGGGACCAGAAGACGAGCGGCCGTCGCTGGCCCCGCCAGCGCCCCACCGACGACTGAGCCCTTCCCCACCGATCGGCTGACGGGGGCGCTCCGATCGGCTGAGCGGGCCGGGGCTGTGCGGCGGCGCAAGTCTTCCTTAGATCGCGGTTAACGACGGCGGTCAGGCGCTCGCGGGCTGACAGGATCAGAGCACGAACCCACCAGTTCCACCGGCCAGCGCACCGCGCACCCACCGGCCGGTGGAGCCACGCGCGCGGCGGGAGTCTCAGGTCCCCCCACACCAACGCTCCCGCCGCGCGCCCCTTCGCCCGACCCGCCGGACCGGTGTCAGCCGGCCGCAGCGAGGTACGCGTCGATCTCGGCGGCGATCCGCTGCTTGCCGGCCGGGTCGAGGAAGGACGCGGTGACCGCGTTGCGGGCCAGCGCGGCCAGCTCCTGCGGGCCCGCCCCGAGCAGCCGGGCCGCCACCGCGTACTCGTCGTTGAGGGTGGTGCCGAACATCGGCGGATCGTCGGAGTTGATGGTGACGAGCAGTCCGGCCTCCACCAGCCGGGGCAGCGGGTGCTCGTCGAGGCTGGCCACGGCCCGGGTGCGGACGTTCGACGTCGGGCAGATCTCCATGCCGATCTGCCGCTCGGCGAGGTACGTGAGCAGCTCCGGGTCCTGTGCGGCGGAGATGCCGTGGCCGATCCGCTCGGCGCTCAGCTCGTTGAGCGCGTCCCAGATCGTCTGCGGGCCGGTGGTCTCCCCGGCGTGCGGCACCGAGCGCAGCCCGGCCGCGCGGGCCCGGTCGAAGAAGGGCTTGAACTGCGGCCGGGGTACGCCGATCTCCGGGCCGCCGAGACCGAAGCTGATTAGTCCGTCGGGGCGCTCGTCAAGCGCGATGCGCAGCGTCTCCTCGGCCGCCGGCAGGCCGGCCTCGCCGGGGATGTCGAAGCACCAGCGCAGGTCGAGGCCGAAGTCGGCGGCGGCGCGCCTGCGGGCGTCCTCGATCGCCTCACAGAACGCCGGCGCGGGGATGCCCCGCCGCACGTGCGAGTACGGAGTGATGGTCAGCTCCGCGTAACGGACCTGTTGGCGGGCCAGCTCCCGGGCCACCTCGTGGGTGAGGAGCCAGACGTCCTCCGGGTCGCGGATGAGGTCGACGACACTCAGGTAGACCTCGATGAAGTGCGCGAAGTCGCGGAACTCGAAGTAGGCGGCGAGCGCCTCCGGGTCGGCCGGCACGGGGGTGCGTCCCTCGTGGCGGGCTGCCAGCTCGGCGACGATCCGGGGCGACGCGGAGCCGACGTGGTGCACGTGCAGCTCCACCTTGGGCAGGCCGGCGATGAAGGTGGACAGGTCGGTCACGGGTTCTCCTGGGCATGGTCGCCGGTGCGGGCGACGACGAAGACGCGGCGGAACGGGAAGGACACCTGACCGTGCCGCACCGGGTACGCGGCGGTGAGCCGTACGCCCAGCTCGGCCCGGAAGGCCGACCAGCCGGCGGCGTCCAGGGCGGCCCGGACGGGGCGCAGCGCGGTGCCCTCCATCCAGGCCAGCACCGGGTGGTCGGCGGCGGGTTCGGCCGGCAGCAGGTGCACGTAGGTAGTCTCCCAGGCGTCCACCGCGCAGCCGGCGGCGGTCAGCAGCTCCGCGTAGTCGGCGGGGTCGTCGACCGGGTCGGCGCGCAGCAGCGGCGCGAGCCGGGCACGCCAGGCCAGGCGGCCGGCGACCTCACGCAGCGCCCGGTGCGACGGGGCGTCGAAGTTGCCGGGGACCTGCATGGCGAGCCAGGCGCCGGCGGGCAGCTCGGCGGCCCAGCGGCGCAGCAGCTCCTGGTGGCCGGGCACCCACTGCAGCGCCGCGTTGGTGACCACCACGTCCTCGTCGCCGGTCGGCCGCCACTCGCGCAGGTCGGCGACGGCGAACTCGACGGGGGTCGGCAGGTCGCGCGCCCGGTCGATCATCTCCGGCGCGGAGTCGAGGCCGACGACCCGGGCGGTCGGCCAGCGCTCGGCGAGGGTGGCGGTGAGCTGACCGGGGCCGCAGCCGAGGTCGACCACCGTGCGGGGCCGGTCGGCGGGGACCCGGGCCACCAGGTCGTGAAACGGTCGGGAGCGCTCGTCGCCGTAGCGCAGGTACGTCGTCGGATCCCACATCGTCGCCTCCAAACCGTACGTCCGTCTTGTTTACCGTACGGCTCGCGTGGCAGGCCGGCAACCCGATCACTAGGCTCGGGGCATGGAACAGCGCAGCTTCAACCGGCTCGGCCGGACCGTCGGAGTGGTCGGCCTGGGCGCCTGGCAGCTCGGCGCCGACTGGGGCACGGTCAGCGAGGCCGACGCCATGGCGGTGCTCACCGCCGCGGTGGACGCCGGAGTCACCTTTCTGGACACCGCCGACGTGTACGGCGACGGCCGCAGCGAGCAGTTGATCGGCCGCTTCCTGCGGTCCCGGCCGGACGCCGGCCTGACCGTCGCCACCAAGATGGGCCGGCGCGTCGAGCAGCGCCCGGAGGCGTACACCCTGGCCCACTTCCGCGAGTGGACCGACCGGTCCCGGGCCAACCTCGGGATGGACACCCTGGACCTGGTCCAGTTGCACTGCCCGCCGAGCGCCGTCTTCGCCGACGACGCGGTGTTCGACGCCCTGGACACCCTCGTCGCCGAGAAGGCCATCGCGGGGTACGGCGTCAGCGTGGAGACATGCGACCAGGCGCTCACCGCCATCGCCCGGCCCGGTGTGGCAAGCGTCCAGATCATCCTCAACGCCGTCCGGCACAAGCCGCTGGAGCAGGTGCTGCCGGCGGCCGCGCAGGCCGGCGTCGGCATCATCGCCCGGGTGCCCCTGGCCAGCGGCCTGCTCTCCGGCCGCTACGACGAGCACACCGAGTTCCCCGCCGACGACCACCGCAACTACAACCGGCACGGCGAGGCGTTCGACGTGGGCGAGACGTTCTCCGGCGTCGACTACACGCAGGGCCTCGCGGCCGTTCGCCGGCTGGCGCCGCTCGTCGACTCCGACCGCACGATGGCGCAGTTCGCGCTGCGGTGGGTGCTGGACCAGGCCGGTGTCACTGTCGTCATCCCCGGCGCCCGCGACGCCGAGCAGGCCCGACGCAACGCCGCCGCGGCCGACCTGCCGCCGCTCACGGCCGCGCAACAGACTGGTGTACGCGAGGTCTACGACGAGCTGATCCGCCCGCAGGTGCACGACCGGTGGTGAGCCGCCCACCCCGAGTGCTCGCGTCGCGCCGCCACAATGGCGATGCTGGCACCCGGGGGCGGCGTGCCGCCGGATCCGGGAAGGAGAGCGCGCGATGAGGGGTTGGCTGACGCTCACCCTCGGCCTGCTGGCCGTGGTGATCGGTGCGGTGTGGACGGTGCAGGGCCTCGGCTACGTCAGCGGCAGCGCGATGACCGACGAGCGGATCTGGGCGGTGATCGGCCCGATCGTGGCCCTGGTCGGCGTGGTGGTGCTCTGGCTGGGCCTGCGCTCGCGCCGCCGACTCTGACGGGCGACAGTGGGAAGCCCCGCATCCCGGAAGGGATACGGGGCTTTACTACAACGACCCCTGGCCGGGTAGTCCTCTGACCGACGACGGCCAGCCACTCTGATCAGAGCGGACGGACCTGCTCAGCCTGCGGGCCCTTCTGACCCTGAGCGATCTCGAACTCCACCCGCTGGTTCTCCTCCAGCGAGCGGTAGCCGCTCGTCTGGATGGCCGAGAAGTGGACGAACACGTCAGCACCCCCGCCGTCGACGGTGATGAAGCCGAAGCCCTTGTCAGCGTTGAACCACTTCACGGTTCCCTGCGCCATGTGTATCTCCTTCTAAAACTGGTGGCCGTGCACGCCGTGCGGCCGATTGGCCGTTTCGAGCAGCGGCGCCTGAGGCGGCCCCCACGAAGGGAACTTCTCTCAACCCACGCCATCTCGCAACAGCGTGGAACAGCAAATCACGGACCCGAAAAGTCTGTCACGACCTCTCAGGCGAATTTCTCCGACATGTGACCTGACGGATGTCTGAGATCGTCGGGCGGCGTGCCGAGCCGTGCGAAAGGCCCCCTTCCCGTCGATGCGGGAAGGGGGCCTGAGTCGATGCGTCGGTCAGTCCGGCCAGTGGCCGGTCATCCGGCGGACACCCACCGCTCCGCCCCGGTCAACGGCGGCGCGGACCACAGCGAAGATGGCCCCCTGCAACGCCGCGGCCGCCAGGATCTCGCCCCAGCCGCGGTCCTCGTCGGTGGCGTTCGGCGCCTCGCCGTCGCCCGCCGTGACCTTCCAGACCTGCCGGAAGATCGCGCCGGCCACCGTGCCCGCGGCGATACCCAACAACACGCCGACCGGCCGGTACGCCACCTTGCCGATGCTCCTGCTCACCTACGCCTCCCCCGCACGATCATCAGCACGACCACGGTGGCCACCGCGCCGGCGGCGATCGCCGCCCACGGCACCGGGTTGCGTCGAACCAGCTCACTCTTCTCGCGGACCAGGCCGCCCTTGTCGTACGCCTGCGCGCGTGCCATTCCGGCGCCGCGCGCGGCCTGCCCACGGACCCGGGCCACGGTCTGCGCCGCCTGCTCGCGCATCCGCTCCCGCGCCTGCTCGGCGGACTCCTTCAGGCGGGCCTTGACATCCGCCTTGGCGGCCAGCGCCTCCATCGTCTCGCCCAGCTCGACCCGGGTGCGGCGGATCTCCTCCCGAAGGGCCTCGGTGTCGCCCGTCCCGTTGCCCGTCATGCCCGACCCCTGTCCTTCACCGCGGCGGCGACGGTGTCCACGTCAGCCCGGAGGCTGCGGACCGCTGCCGCCGGCATCGGCGGAACGGCACGGCTGACCTGCTTCTTGCCCACCAGCGCGAGAATGCCGGCCACCAGGAAGAGCGCCACCGCGACGATCAGCGCGGCGGCCCAGGCGGGCAGCACCAGGTCGAGCAGCAGGATCGCCGTGACGACAAGCGCGCCCAGGCCGTAGAACGCCAGCACGCCGCCGCCGCCGAACAGGCCGATCCCGATGCCGGCGTGCTTGCCCTTCTGGGTCAACTCCGCCCGGGCCAGCGTCAGTTCGTCTCGTATCAGACGGGAGACCTGTTCGGTGGCCCGCTGCACCAGCTCGGCGGTGGAGGGCTCGCTCCCATTGCGGGATGTGCGGGCATTTGCCACGTCAGCCATGCTGTCCTCCTTTCCTCATCACCGCGCTGTATGCCCGGAGTTGCCGCCCGTCAATCCTAGAGCGCCACTGGTCGCTGACCGTTCCTGTTGTCCGATCGCCGCGCCGCGCACCCGGCGGCCGAACCCCGCAATCGCCGAAGAGACGCCCGGCAGCAGATCCCCCACCCAAGGCCGCCCAAACCTCTCACCCATCCCGCCGATCACGAGCCGGTGCCCGACAGGGCACAGAGATCGCCCCGAACACGGATCGAGTGGCCTCCGCGGCGGGCGGAGGCCACTCGATCCTGGATCGCGCGCGGGCTCACGCTCGGGTGGCCGCGGTGGTGGCGTCAGGCGCGGGAGGGGGCGGTCTCCTCGGGGCCGACGAAGGCTTCGCTGCGCGCGTCGCCGTCGTCGCTGCCGCCGAAGACGCGAGCGTCGTCGGGGGCCTCGGTGGCGGTCGGACGGCGGGTCGGCCGCCGGGGCTGCACCCACTGCCAGGGCAGGTTGCTGTTGGCGTCGCCCAGCTCGGTACGAATCCGGGGCATCGCGGTGGGCCGGTTGTCCCGGATCCAGGCCACCAGGTGCTCGCGGACGAGGCAGCGCAGGTCCCACAGGCTGCCCGCGTCGGCGGCGCTGACCAGCGCGCGCACCCGTACCGTCCCGCCGGTGGCGTCGGTGATCTGCAGGACGCAGACCCGGCCGTCCCACAGCTCGGTGCCCTCGACGAGCCGGCGCAACTCCTCCCGCATGGTCTGCACCGGTACGGCCCAGTCGACGTCGAACTCGGCAGTGCCGAGCACTGCCGCCTCGGTCCGGGTCCAGTTCTGGAAGGGCGTGCTGGTGAAGTACGAGGTGGGCAGGATCAACCGTCGGTCGTCCCAGATCTGGACCACCACGTAGCTGAGGGTCAGCTCCTCGATCCGACCCCACTCCCCCTCGACGACCACCACGTCGTCGAGGCGGACGGCGTCACTGAAGGCGAGTTGCAGCCCGGCGAAGACGTTGCCGAGCAGACTCTGGGCGGCCAGCGCGGCGACCACACCGACCACACCGGCGGAGGTCAGTACGCCGGCGCCGATACCGCGCACGCTCGGAAACGTCATGAGCATCACGCCGACGGTCAGGATGACGATCACCGCGACGGTCAGCCGCCGCAGCATCACCACCTGCGTACGCACCCGCCGAGCGTGCCGGTTGTTGGGCACGTCGACGCGGAACCGGGCGAGCGCGGTGTCCTCCACGACGATCAGCAGCGCCGCCACCAGCCAGGCCACGCTGGCGATCACGCAGAGCACCAGCAGGTGCAGCAGTAGCCGCCGCCAGCTCACACCGACGGCGTACCCGGTGCTGAAGCGGACGGCGAACTGCACCGCGAGGACCGTGGCGGCGACCTGGAACGGGCGGTGCGCGTGGTCGGTCAACTCGGTCAACAGCAGCGACCGGCGGCCGAACCGGCGGGTGAGCCGGTGGACGATTTCGACGAGGAAAAGGGCGACCGCCGCCGCGGCGAGCGCGGCGACGGCCGTTTCGAGATAGCTCTGCACGGGTGTGTCGCTTCCCTTCGACCGGGGGTCGGCGCTTCGGGCAAAAGCCCAATAGTGCCCGACGTCCCCGATATCGACCAGCGTCAGACCTTGCGGTACCGGGACTGGAGGAAGCAGTAGACGCCGAAGCAGGCGATGCCCAGGGCGACAAGGGTCAGCAGGAACGTGCCGTACGACTGCTCGCGCAGGGTGTGCAGCGCGGCGTCCAGACCACGCGCCTTCTTCGGGTCGTAGTTCACCGCCGCGACGATCACCAGTAGGCCGGCGATGCCGTACGCGACGCCCTTGGCGACGTACCCGGCGATGCCGAGTCGGCGCGCGAGCGTGCGGGTCTTCGGGCTCATCTCACCGGTCTTGAGGTGCTTCTCGAACGACTTCTTCAGCCCGTAGATCACCAGGCCGACACCGATCGCGGCGACCACCAGCCCGGCCAGGCCGACCAGCCAGCGGCCCCCGGTGGAGGTCATCAGCTTGCCGGTCAGCGCCTCCTGGTTGTCGGCGCTGTTGGAGCCGGCGTCGGAGAAGACCTTGAACGCGGTCCACGCGAAGTAGAGGTAGACGATGGTCCGGCCGGCCGAGGCCAGCCGCTCGATGACCCGCTCCCTGCCGCGCTCGGCGCGGTGCCCGGCCGCTGCCTCCAGCCCCTGCCAGATCGCCATCGCGAGCAGACCGACCGCGACGGCGATGACCAGGAACTTACCGAGGGGCTGTGCGGCGAGCGTCCGCAGCGCGCCGGACTGGTCGCCGTCGTCGGACGACGTGCCGAACGCGATCTGCAGGGCCAGCCAGGCGAAGAGCAGGTGGACGATGCCGTAGCCGATGAAGCCGGCCCGGGCGAGGAGTTCCAGCCACCGGCTGTCCGCCGCTCGGGAGGCGGTGGCTTCGGCGCTACGGGTGAGTGACATGCCGTCACAATCTCCGATTTCGGAGATCCCCAAACGTCGGCCACCGCCGCCCGCCAGGTCAGTTGCCCGGATTGCGGGAAACGCGGATCTTGACCTGCTGGTCGGTGACGCTGTCCAGCGTGACCCCGAAGCCGCCGGCCTCGGTGGCCTGCTGACCGGTGGTGAGGGTGAGCTGCTCGCCGGCGACCTCGACGGTCACCTGGTCGCCCTCGGCGCCGACCAGCTTGGCCTCGACGCCCAGGATGGTGGCGCTGGCGTCGACACCCCGCTCGAAGGTGACAGTGCAGGCGTCCAGCCCGCAGTCGGTGGAGGCGCCCTGGGAGCTGCAACCGGCGAGCACGGCGAGGCCGAGCGCCAGACCGGCGAACAGCCCGGCGGCGCGGCGAACGGGGGGCAGGGGGATGGTGGCGGGTCGGTTCGTCACCTTTCCAAGGGTACGAGACGTCCGCGACGCCCAGGCGAGAGCGAGCGCCGAAGGCACCCCGGCTAGGGTCCCGGCATGGCCTTCGACATCGCCCGCACCCGGGCCGCCTATCCCGCCCTGACCGAGGGCTTCGTCCACTTCGACGGCGCCGGAGGGACCCAGACCGCGGCCGGTGTGATCGACGCGGTCACCGACGTGCTGCGCGCTGCCGTCGGCAACCGCAGCGCCGCGTTCGCGCCCGGCCGCCGCTCGCTGGAGGTGGTGGCGGCGGCCCGCCAGGCGGTCGCCGACCTGCTCGGCGCCGAGCCGGAGGGCGTGGTGCTCGGCCCGAGCGCGACCGCGCTGACGTACACCCTGGCCCGTACGCTCGGCGCGGGCTGGCGGCCGGGCGACGAGGTGGTGGTGTCCCGGCTCGACCACGACGCGAACGTGCGCCCGTGGGTGCAGGCCGCCGAGGCGGCCGGCGCGACGGTGCGCTGGGCCGAGTTCGACAGGCACACAGGCGAGCTGCCCACCGGCCAGTACGCCGACCTGATCGGTGAGCGGACCCGGCTGGTCGCGGTGACCGCCGGAAGCAACGCCATCGGCACCGTGCCGGACGTGCCGGCGATCGCCAAGGCCGCGCACGCCGTCGGCGCACTGGTCTGCGTCGACGGGGTGCACTCGGTGCCACACGGCCCGACCGACCTGGCCTCGCTCGGAGCCGACGTGCTGGTCACCAGCGCGTACAAGTGGTCCGGGCCGCACCTGGCCGCGATGGTGGCCGACCCGGCCCGGTGGGCGGAGCTGCGCCCGACGAAGCTGGTGCCGTCCTCCGACGCGGTCCCGGACCGCTTCGAGTACGGCACCCCCAGCTTCGCGCTGCTGGCCGGCGTGACCGCAGCGGTGGATCACCTCGCCGGGCTGGACCCGGACGCGGTCGGCGACCGTCGGGCGCGGCTGCGGGCCGGCCTGACCGCCGCGCAGGCACACGAGGAGGCGCTGCTGGATCAGCTGCTCGCCGGGCTCGCCGCGCGGCCCGCCGTCACCGTCTACGGCTCGCCGGCCCGGCGCTGCCCGACCGTTTCCTTCCGGGTCGCCGGGATGTCGCCGGCGGCGACCCAGCAGGCGCTGGGCGACGCCGGGTTCTGCCTGTCGTCAGGCGACTACTACGCCTACGAGTACTTCCAGACGATGGGGTTGCGCGACAGCGGCGGGGCGGTGCGGGCCAGCATCTACCACTACAACACGGCGGACGAGGTGGACCGGTTGCTTGCCGAACTCGACGCGGTGACCGACCGGACGGGGACAATGGTCCGGTGAGCACCCTCGTCGAGGACAACCCCGCCAAGAACCGCTTCGAGATCCTGGTCGACGACGCGCTGGCCGGCTTCACCGCGTACGTGCCCCGGGGGGAGGTGCTGGTCTTCACCCACACCGAGGTGGACCGCGGCTTCCAGGGCAAGGGCGTCGGCAGCGTGCTGATCCGGGGCACCCTGGATCAGGTGCGCGCCCGCGGTGGCCGGGTGGTGCCGCAGTGCCCGTTCGTGGCCGCGTTCATCGACAAGCACCCCGAGTACGCCGACCTGGTCGCCGAGCAGCCGTAGGGCCGGCCCGGCCAGGGGTCAGCCGGCCCGGCCGGTGAGCACCTCGGCGGCGGCCTGCCCGCTGGCCCGGGTGGCGCCGTGGGTGGCCACGTGCACCGACCCGGTGACCAGCTCGGGCACGCCCAGCTCGACCACGACGGCGTCGGGCCGAGCGCTGAGCGCTGAGCGGACCGCCGCCCGCATCCACTCGTGCCGGTGCAGGTCACGGACCACCAGGACGAGCGGTCGGTCCCCGGCACCGGCGCCCGGATCGGCGGGCACGTCGGGCTCGGCGTGGCGGACCGTCGTGGTGCCGGGCAGCAGCTCGCCCAGCGGCTCCCCGAGGCCCCACGGGGTCTCCGCGCCGATGGCGATGTTGCGCGGCGGCTCGAACTCGACCACGTACGCGGCGCGGGTCAGCGGCAGCGTGCGGAGCGCGGCCGGGCCGGTGGTGACCCGCACGGCACGGCGGGCGGCGACCAGCCCGACGTCGGCGGCCCCGGGTGCGGCGCCCGAGCGGCCGGCGCGGGCGGCCACCGTCCAGGCGGCGAGCTGGCCGACCCGCTTGGCTGCCTCGGCGAGGCGTTCCTCGGGCAGCTCACCGGCGACGACGGCCGCCACGATGGCGTCGCGCAGCTCCCGGGCCGCCCCCTCGTCGGCCCGTTCACCACCGACACAGATCGCGTCGGCCCCGGCGGCGAGCGCCAGCACCGCCGCGCCGGCGAAGCCGTACCGGTCGGCGACCGCACGCATCTCCACCGCGTCGGTCACCACCACGCCGGAGAAACCCATCTCGTCGCGGAGCAGCCCGCCCAGGATGCGCTGACTCAGCGTGGCCGGCAGCCGCTCGTCGAGCGCGGGCACCAGGAGGTGACCGGTCATCACCGCCTGCACGCCTGCCGCCACGGCGGAGCGGAACGGCGCCAGCTCGCAGGCGTCCAGGCGGGCCCGGTCGGCGGTGATCAGGGGCAGGTCGTGGTGGGAGTCGACGCGGGTGTCACCGTGCCCGGGGAAGTGCTTGGCACAGGCGGCCACGCCGCCGCGCTGCAATCCGCGGATCCAGGCGGCGGTGTGCCGCGCGACGAGCGCCGGGTCGGCCCCGAACGACCGGACGCCGATCACCGGGTTGGCCGGGTTGGAGTTGACGTCGGCGTCCGGCGCGTAGTCGAGGGTCACCCCGGCCGCCGCCAGCTCGACGCCGAGGTCGTGGGCGACCGCCTCGGTCAGCGCCGGGTCGTCGACCGCGCCGAGGGCGAAGTTGCCCGGCCGGGAGCTGCCCCGGGCGGACTCGATGCGGGTGACGTCGCCGGCCTCCTCGTCGATCGCCACGATGACGTCCGGCCGCTCCGCGCGCAGCGTCGCGGTCAACGCCGCCACCTGGTTGGTGTCGACGACGTTGCGGGCGAAGAGCACCACCGAGCCGAGCCCCTCGCCGAGCCAGCGGCACACCCAGGGCGGCGGCGTGGTGCCGACGAACCCGGGTTGCAGGACGGCGGCGGCCAGCGCCGGGAGGTGCCCGGCGGGCGCGGTCACGCCGTCCCCTCGCAGCGGTAGGCGTCGGTCGCGGGCGTCGGCGCGTACCCGCCGATCCGCTGGTTGCGCTCGCTCATGCGGCCCCCGTACCCCATCTCTCGCACGCCCTCGGCGCACCGCCACCGGCGGGCGGTGCTGCCATGGTCACATTGAGCGATTCAATAGTCAATAAACCTTACAGTTGCCCGGTGGCACCGTTCCCGGGAGAGTGCGGGGATGGATCCCGCCCTGCTGGCCGATGCCACGAGCCCGGCCGACATCCCCGGCGTACGCCTGCTCGGCCTGGTGGTCGGCGCCCTGCTGCTGCTCGCCGCGATCCGGGCGATGTTCGGTAGACGCTGAGCCCTTCCGGCCGGGCGAGCCGGGTGTGACCGACCGCGACCGGGGTACGGCTTCCCCATCAGCAGGTCCGCGCGCCGAAGGGGAAGCGATGAAGATTGGCTACTTTCTGTCCAGTGAGGAGTTCACGCCGGCCGAGTTGCTGGAACAGGCGCGCGGCGCCGAACGCGCCGGCTTCGAGGCTCTGTGGATCTCCGACCACTACCACCCCTGGGTGGACGCGCAGGGGCAGAGCCCGTTCGTCTGGTCGATGATCGGCGCGCTCAGCCAGGTCTGCTCGCTGCCGGTGACCACGGCGGTGACCTGCCCGACCGTGCGGATCCACCCGGCCGTGATCGCGCAGGCGGCGGCGACGAGCGCGGTGCTGCACGGCGGGCGGTTCGTACTCGGCGTCGGCACCGGCGAGGCGCTCAACGAGCACATCTTCGGCGACGCCTGGCCGCAGGCCGACGTCCGGCTGGAGATGCTGGAGGAGGCCGTCGAGGTACTGCGCGAGCTGTGGGGCGGGGGGTTCGTCAACCACCGCGGCACGCACTACACGGTGGAGAACGCCCGGATCTACACGCTGCCCGACACCCCGCCGTCGATCTACGTCTCCGGCTTCGGGCCGAAGGCCATCGATCTGGCCGCCCGCATCGGCGACGGCTACGTGAGCACCATGCCCGACGGCGAGATGGTCCGGCGCTTCCGGGAGAACGGCGGCGGCGACAAGCCGTGCCAGGCCGGCTTCAAGGCTGCGTACGCGGCAAGCGAGTCCGAGGGCGCCCGGATCGCGTACGAGCGCTGGCCCAATGCCGGGGTGCCGGGCGAGCTGTCCCAGGTGCTGCCCTCGCCACGCCACTTCGAGCAGGCCGCCGAGCTGGTCACTCCGGAGATGGTGCGGGACGCGTTCGTGTGCGGCAACAGCGTCGACGCGCACCTGGAGATGATCGACAAGTACGCCAAGGCCGGCTTCGACGAGGTGTACGTGGCCAACACCGGCCCGCACTACCAGGGCCTGTTCGACCTCTACCAGCGCGAGGTGCTCCCCCGTCTGCGCTGAGCCTCGGATCAGCCCGAGCCCATGATCGCCGAACGCGTTTCGGCGGTCGTGGGCTCGGGTACCTCCGGCCCTCGATGAAACTGTCCACGCACTCGATGACGTTGCGCCGCGCGGCGCGGAGCCTCTTCGGCTGGAAAGCGCTGCGGCCCAACCAGCTCGCCGCCATGCGTGCGGTGATGAAGCGACGTGACGCCCTGGTGGTGTTGCCCACCGGCGCCGGAAAGTCGGCGATCTACCAGATCCCGGCCAGCCTGATCCCCGGCCCGACAGTGGTGATCTCCCCACTGCTGGCCCTGCAGCAGGACCAGATCGCGGCGCTCAACGAGCGACAGCGTCCGGAGCTACGGGCGGTGCGGATCAGCTCGAACGAGTCGGCCGCGCAGCAGGCCGAGGCCATCGCCGAGATCCAGTCGAGCCGGGCGGAGTTCCTGTTCATCACGCCGGAGCAGTTGAGCAACCCCGACCGGATGGCCGAGGTCGCCGCGCTGAAGCCGGCGCTGGTGGCGATCGACGAGGCGCACTGCATCTCCGCCTGGGGGCACGACTTCCGGCCCGACTACCTGGCGCTGGGCCACCTCATCGAGGGCATCGGCCGGCCGCCGGTGGTCGCGCTGACCGCCACCGCCTCCCCGCCGGTCCGCGACGACATCGTCGCCCGCCTGCGACTGCGCGACCCCGAGGTGGTCGTCTCCGGGCTGGACCGGCCCAACCTGTTCCTGGAGGTGGCGCACTGCCCCACCGAGGACTACCGGTGGCGGCGGCTGGTCGCGTTGCTGCGCGACGACGAACGGCCGGGGATCATCTACGTGCCGACCCGCCGCTCCGCCGAGGAGCTGGCCGCCCGGTTGACCGACGCGGGCTTCCCGGCGCAGTTCTACCACGGTGGGATGCCGGCCGGCGCGCGCAACGAACTGCACGAGGCGTTCCTCGCCGACCGGGTGCCGATCATGGTGGCCACCTCGGCGTTCGGCATGGGCATCGACAAGCCGAACATCGCCTGGGTGGTGCACATGGCGCTGCCCGACTCGCCGGACAGCTACTTCCAGGAGATCGGCCGGGCCGGGCGCGACGGGCAGCCGGCCCGGGTGCTGCTGCTCTGGCAGGCCGAGGACGTGGGCCTGCAACGGTTCTTCAGCGGCGGCCTGCCGGACGCCGACGAGCTGCGGGACCTGGCCGCGCTGCTGCGTCGCAAGCCGGCCACCAAGACCGAGCTGCGCGAGACCACCGGCCTGGGCCCACGCAAGCTGGGCCAGTACCTCTCGCTGCTGGAGCAGGTCGGCGCCGCCGAGCCGCGCGCCCGGCAGCGCATCGGGGCGCCCCGCTACTCGCCCACTCCTACCGACGCGGCCACGGCGGCGCTGGCCGAGGCGGAACGCCAGCAGACGGTGACCCGCTCCCGCACCGACATGATGCGGGCCTTCGCCGAGACCACCGCCTGTCGCGGGCAGACCCTGCTTGCCTACTTCGGGGAGCAGATGACCGAGGTCTGCGCGCACTGCGACAACTGCCACCGGGGCACCAGCGTGGCCGACCAGGGCGCGGTCGGGCCGTTCCCGGTGCACAGCCAGGTGCGCCACGCGGAGTGGGGCAACGGACTGGTGCTCTCGTACGAGGACGACAAGATGACGGTCCTCTTCGACGAGGTCGGGTACAAGACGTTGTCGGTGCGCGTGGTGTCCGAGCAGGGTCTGCTGACCCTGGACTAGCCTGACCCGGGCACCGGTGCGGGGCCCGTGGATTGACCACACTGAGCAGGGCGGAAGGGGCATTGCCGTGATCGAGCAGCCGGCGTACACCGGTTTCGGTTTCTCCGACGGGGAGTGGGGGCTGCTGGTCGGCCTGCCACAGTCGGTGCTGACCGCGGCGAGCGCCGCCGAGTCCGACGGCACCCGCCGGACCATGGCGGAGAACGCGGCCGGGCTGGAGACCATCGCCGCGGGCCGGGAGTCGGCCAGCCCGCTGGTCGCCGCCGTGGCCGGCGAGATCGTCAGCCGGGTCGGCGACCCGGACAGCGGCGAGGAGCTGCCGGTCATCGCGCCCGCCGACCCGGGCGCGATGATCGACGACGTGCTGGTGCGCGCCGGCGAGGCGAACGCGTTGCTGGCCGTCCGCGTCGACGAGGGCGAGGCCGGCGCGTACAAGCACTGGCTGGTGAAGATCGCCGAGCAGGTGGTCGGCGCCGCGTCCAGCGGCGGGCTGCTGGGCATCGGCGGCGAGTCGGTGAGCGACTCGGAGCGGCGGTTCCGCGACCGGCTCGCGCACGTGCTCAACGACTGACCGACGACGCTTCCGACAGCGGCGTACCGCTTGGTTCGGTCGACTCGGCGGCCAGCGCCGCCGGGTCGGCCGGCCGGACGCCGCGCAGCGTCACAAACGCGGTCACCGCGCCCAGGACCATCGCCACCATGGCGGCGATCGCGGCGAGGTGCAGCCCGTCGGTGAAGGCGAACCGGGCGGCGTGCAGCACCGCGTCACCCACCTCCGCCGGCAGTCCCCGGCTCACGGCCAGGGCCCCGCCGAGCGTCTCCCCGGCCGCGTCGCGGGCCTGGCCCGGCAGCCCGGCCGGCAGCTCGTCGAGGACCTCGCGGCGGTAGATCGCGGCACCCACGCTGCCCAGGATTGCCATGCCCAGCGCGCCGCCCAGCTCGCTGCTCGACTCGGTGAGCGCGGAGGCGACACCTGCCTGCTCCGGCGGCGCCGCACCGAGGACCAGCTCGGTGACAAGCGACATCACCATCACCAGGCCGCCCGCGTAGACGCTGGCGCCGAGCAGCAGCAGCCAGAGCGGCGTCTCGGGCGTGACCCGGGTCAGCACCGCGAAGCCGAGCACGGCGATCGCGAAGCCGGCGCCGATCAGGTACGCCCGCTCGACGCGCTGGGCGAGCGCGGCGGCGGCCGGGGCGACGCCGCCCACGGCGAGGGACGGTACGAGGCTCCACAGTGCCGCCCGCAGCGGGCTCAGGCCGAGCACCAGTTGCAGGTGCTGGGTGGTGAAGATGGCGAACCCGACGAGGGCGAACATCGCCAGCAGGTTGACCGCGAGCGACCCGGCGAAGCCGTGGCGGCGAAACAGCGCCAGGTCGACCATCGGGTACGCCCGGGTCCGCTGCCGGTGCAGGAAGAGCGCCCCGACGAGCAGACCGGCGACGACAGCCAGCACCCGCACCGCGCTGACGCCGTCGCGGGCCATCTCCTTGACGCCGTAGATCACCGGCAGCAGCGCGCCGAGCGACAGGACCGCACTGACCAGGTCGAACCGCCCACGCACCGGGTTACGGAACTCGGGCACCAGGACCGGGGCGAGCAGGAGCAGCAACAGCATCGCCGGAATGTTGATCAGGAAGATCGAGCCCCACCAGAAGTGCTCCAGGAGGACGCCGCTGAGCACCGGGCCGATGGCGATGCCGCCGGTGAGCGTGGCGGTCCAGATGCCGATCGCGGTGCCCCGTTGCTTGGCGTCGTGGAACATGTTGCGCACCAGGGCGAGCGTGGACGGCATCAGGGTGGCCCCGCCGACGCCGAGCACGGCGCGGGCGGCGATGAGCGTCGCGGCGCTGTCGGCGTACGCGGCCAGCAGGGACGCGGCGCCGAACGCGGTGGCGCCCAGCAGCAGGAGCCGACGCCGCCCGATCCGGTCGCCGAGTGCGCCCATGGTGATGAGCAGGCCGGCGAGCACGAAGCCGTACATGTCGAAGATCCAGAGCTGCTGGGTGGCGCTGGGCCGCAGCTCCTCGCTGATGAACGGGACGGCGAAGTAGAGCACCGACACGTCCATCGAGACCAGGAGCAGCGGCAGCATCAGCACCGTGAACCCGATCCACTCCCGCCGGCCCGCGCGGGACGCCTGTGTGGTGGGGGAAGTCATGATCAGTTTCTCCTCTGCGTATGTCGTACGCTGTTATGCGTAGACCATACGCAGAACTAGGATGGCGAGGCAAGGAGGAAATGTGGCGGAGACGAAAGACGACAGCGGTCCGGCGCTCCCACCGGCCATCGAGAGCGCCTGGGGCCTGCGGGAGCGGCCACCGCGGGGCCCCCGACCCGGCCTCAGCGTGCCCGGCATCGTCGACGCCGCCGTACGGGTCGCCGACGCCGACGGGCTGACGGCCGTCTCGATGAGCCGGGTGGCCAAGGAGTTGGGCGCCGCCACCATGGCCCTCTACCGGCATGTCGGCTCGAAGGACGAGCTGCTCATGCTCATGGTGGACACCGGGTACGGCCCCTCCCCCGGGCCGCCTCCACCGCAGGACGACTGGCGCGCCGGCCTCACCCGTTGGGCCTGGGCCGAGCACGACGTGCTGCGCCAGCGCCCCTGGTTGCTGCACGTGCCCATCACCGGCCCGCCGATCACGCCCCAGCAGCTCGACTGGATGGAGGACGGGCTGCGCTGCCTCGACGACACCACGCTCGCCGAGGGCGAGAAGATGTCGGTGCTCCTGCTGATCACCGGGTACGTCCGCAACGAGGCCACGCTCACCAACCAGATCGCCGAGGGCAGTCGGGCAGCCGGCGTCGAACCGGGCGAGATCATGCCGGCGTACGGTCGGCTCGTGACCCGACTCATCGACCCGGCCCGCTTCCCCGCGTTGCACCGTGTGCTGAGCGCTGGTGTGCTCAACCAGGACGACGACCCCGACGACGAGTTCACCTTCGGCCTGGACCGGATCCTCGACGGCGTCGAGGCGCTGATCCGACGCCGGGCGGGCTGAGCGAGGAGCGCCGATGCTGCCGAGAGACACCATCGACACCACAGTCCTGCCGCCGGGCGAACGGTTCGGCATGTGGCTGGACCTGATCGCGCGCACCTCGGTGCCGGTAAGGATCCACTCCGGCCACAGCGACGACTTCGCCGCCCGCGCCGACTTCATCGGGCTCGGCCCGATCGAGCTGGTGCAGTACGAGTACCCGTCGCTGGACGTCACCCGGACCCGGAAGCTGGTCCGTCAGTCCGACCGGGAGTTGTACATCCTGGCCCTCACCACCGGCGGCATCGGCGCGTCCAGCCAGGACGGTCGCCGCAGCGAGATCCTGACCGGCGAGTTCACCTTCTACGACGCGTCCCGGCCGCACGACGTGCGCCACCACGCGACCGAGCCGGAGCGGGACCAGGCCACCTCGATCATCACGATGATCCCGCACGCCGCGCTGCCGCTGCCACCACAGCGGATGGCCGCCCTCTACGGAGGCCGGATGTCCGGCAGCGAGGGCATCGGGGCGCTGCTGGCGCAGTTCCTGCTCCGGGTGACCGGGCACCCCGAGCAGTATGATGCCGCCGACGCCGGCCGGCTCGGCGCGGTCGGGCTCGACCTGGCCACCACAATGCTCGGCCGGCACCTCGTCGCCGAGGACGCCGTGCCGACCGACGTCCGCCGCCGGGCGCTGCTCACCCAGGTGCAGGCGTACGTTCACCGTCACCTGGGCGAGGCGACGCTCGGCCCACAGGTCGTCGCGGACGCCCACCACATCTCGCTGCGCACACTGCACCGCCTCTTCGAGGCCGAGAACTCCACCGTGGCGTCGTACATCCGGGACCTTCGGCTCGCCCGGTGCCGACGCGACCTGACCGACCCGACGCTGCGGGCCCAGCCCGTGCAGGTCATCGCGGCGCGGTGGGGGTTCGGCGACAAGGCCCACTTCAGTCGGGCGTTCCGGGCGGCGTACGGGATGAGCCCGCAGGCGTGCCGCGACGGCGAGGCGCTTCCGGCGCGGGCCGTCAACCGCCTGGCGTCCAGAGTCAACTCGCCCGGGTCAGACTGACCATCGACGTGGCCGAGGCGGCGCCCCCGCACCGGGGCTCGACGGCGGTCACGAACGGGGGCCGTGGCGAGGCGCCCGCCGTGGATCGCGGCGGGCGGCCGCCCGGTGCCACCCCGGGCCGAGGCTCCGGTCCCGCCGCTTCCCCCCCAGGATCGTCGGCGGGGCCGGTCACGCCTTCTCCAGCAACTCCAACACGACCCGTTCGATCTCCTCGCGCGGCGCGTCCCGGTCGACGGGCACCACCACTCCGTCGTGGTAGAGGTCGACGACCCGCGGATCCACGTAGGACGTCCGCGCCACAGTCGCGGTGTTGCCCAGCAGATCGGCCACCGCCCGCATCACCGCCGCCACCGCCCTGCGCCGGGCGGTGACCGAGCGGGCTGGGTCGGCCGCGGCCAACTCGGCGGCGGCGAGCACCGTGGCGTGCCAGGTACGGAAATCCTTGGCGGTCATCTCGCCACCACAGGCATCGCGGAGATAGCCGTTGACCTCGTCGCTGCGTACGTCACGCCACTCCCGGCCGTCCCAGTAGCCGAAGAGCCGGTCCGCCCACCGGCGACGGCGGCGCAGGCTGACAAGCACCTCGCACAGCTCCGGGTCCTCGATCCGGCGCACCTGCTCGATGCCACCCTTGGCGGGGAACTCGAAGACCACGCAGTCGCCGCGCCGGCGCGCGTGCTCCGGGCGGAGGGTGGACACCCCGAACGTCGGGTCGTCGCCGGCCGCGTACTGGTCGCTGCCCACCCGGAACATCCCCATGTCGAGCAGGCGGGCCACGGTGGCCAGCACCCGGTCCCGACCCAGCCCGCGCCCGCCCAGGTCCTGCGCCACCCGTTCCCGCAGCGCCGGCAGCCGCCGGGCCACCTCCAGCATGCGGTCGAACTTCGCCGCGTCCTGCTTCTCCCGCCACACCGGGTGATAGACGTACTGCTTGCGGCCGGCCGCGTCGATGCCTGTCGCCTGGATGTGCCCGTTCGGGTGCGGCGCGATCCACACGTCCTGCCAAGCCGGGGGGATCACCAGCTCCCGCAGCCGCGTCAGGGTCGCGGGATCCCGCACGACCGCACCGCTCGGATCGACGAAGGTCCAGCCCTTACCGCGTCGGCGTCGCCCGTAACCGGGCCGACCCGGGTCGCTACGCCGCAACCGCACCGGAGACCCGCACCGCCCTCTCCACCTCGTCCACGGCGGCGAGCACCTCGTCGAGGCGCAGGGCCGTCAATGTCGGGTGGCTTCCTACCCCGTCCCACCTGCCCCAATCCCCCGCACCGGCCCAGAGCGCCCGGTGCCGGGGCCGGTCCGGCGGCGGCCCCCACGCACTCGGAGGCACCGGCCCGAACAGCACCACCGACGCGGTCCCGTACGCGGTGGCCAGATGCGCCACGCCGGTGTCCCCGCTGACCACCAGCCGGGCGTCGGCGACGAGCGCCGCAAGCGCGCCGAGGCCGGTCCGGCCGGCCAGCACGGCGTCCGGGGCGAGGCCGGCCGCGTCCGCGACCCGGGTGGCAAGCGCGCGCTCGTCGGCCGAGCCGGTGACCAGCACCCGGTGCCCCCGGTCGGTGAGCGCCCGGGCCAGCGCGGCGAACCGCTCGGCAGGCCACCGTTTGGCGGGGACCTTGCTGCCCGGATGCAGCACCGTGGTGCCGGCCGGCTGGCCCGTCGAGTCGGGCCGGCGCAGCCCGAGGTCGCCACGGTCGGTCGGGATGTCGTACCAGGACAGCAGCCGGCACCAGCGGTCCACCTCGTGCTCGTCGTCGACCCACCGCGGGCCGTCGCCGAACCCGGCGTCGGCGTTCGCGAAGGCGACCAGCCGCCCCGGGCGGGCGGCGGCCAGCAGCCGGTGCGACTGTGGGCCGCGCCCGTGCAGGTTCACCGCTACCTGCGGGGCGGGGCCGGGCCAGGACGGCCCGTCCAGCCCGGAGGTGTCCACCAGCCTGTCGACGCACCCCACCAGGTCGACAAGCGGGGCCAGGGCGGCGGGCGCGGCGAGCGCCAGCTCCCGAGAGGGGTACGCGGCCCGCAGCGCCCGCAGCGCGGGCACCGCGGTGACCAGGTCGCCGACGCCGAGGGCGCGCAGCACGAGGATCACGGGTACGACGTCTCCTGCTCGGCGCAGACCACCAGCTCGCGCACCGCGCAGCCGGGCGGCTGGTTGAGCGCGAACATGACCGCCGCGGCCGTGTCGACTGGGTCGTTGAGGATGGCGTCCGGCCCCGGCCGGTACTGCGGGTCGCGCTCGTCGAAGAACGCGGTACGCATCCCGCCGGGAATGAGCAGGGTGACCCCGACCTGGCCGGCGAGTTCGGCGGCCAGGGCGCGGGTGAACCCGACCACGCCGAACTTCGCCGCGCAGTACGCCGTGGCGTCGCTCACCGCCTTGACCCCGAGGGTCGAGGCGACCGTGACGATGCGACCGCGAGAGGTCAGCAGGAACGGTAGCGCGGCCCGGATCACCGCCGCGGTGGCCAGCAGGTCGACGGCGACGATGCGGTCCCAGATCTCCCCCGGCACGTCGGCGAGCCGACCCGGCACGTCCATACCGGCGGCCGTGACCACCGCGTCCAGTCCACCGGCCTGCTCGGCGAGGTGCTGGGTGGCCACCTCGGCGGCACGGGTGTCGGCCAGGTCGCACTCGGTCCAGGACACCCCGTCGACAGGTGGCTGCCGGTCCAGCACGAGCGGACGGCCACCGGAGGCGGCCACCGCCGCGACCACCGCCGCGCCGAGCCCGCTGGAGCCACCGGTGACCAGGACGGTGGGCCCGGCACCCGACCTCGTGGCGGTCATCGGGTGCGCTCCCGTGTCGTCGACACCGGCGCGACGAGCCCTACCGGCTGCTCCGGTCGCCCGCCCGCGCCGGTGACACGCCCGCCCGCGGACCGGGCGATCAGATCGCTTGTGGAACGGCCGTCCAGGTACGGCACCACCACCGTGTTCCCGCCCCAGCGGCGCAGGACCTCGGCCTCGGGAAGCCCGACAGCGTCCGGGCCACCTGTCGCGTAGTCGCCGCCCTTGACCCACACGTCCGGGCGCAGCCAGGACAGCACCGCCTCCGGCGTCGGCTCGTCGAAGACGAGGACGGCGTCGACGCAGCTCAGCGCGGCCAGCAGCCGGGCCCGATCCCCCTCGGCCATCACCGGCCGGTCCGGCCCCTTCAACCCGGTCACGCTGCTGTCGGAGTTCACGCAGACGATCAGGCAGTCGCCGAGCTGCCGGGCGGCCTGCAGGGTGGCCAGGTGCCCGGCGTGCAGCAGGTCGAAGCAGCCCCCGGTCGCCACCACCGTGCCGCCGGCACCCCGCACCTCGGCCAGCAGCGTGGCGACCGCCGCGATGCCCACCCGCTCGCCACCCGGGCCGGCCACTCCGTACGCGCTCGCCGGCCGGCGGTTCGTTCCCGCCCGCCGGACGGGTGGAAACGACTGCTCCGGTGGCGGCAGTGCCGTCGCCACTCCCCCACCCGCCACGTACGCGGACGCCTCGGCGACCGCCACCTGCACGGCCTCGGAGACCAGCGCGCCCTGGGCCAGCGCGAGACTGGCGGCGGCGGCGAACCGGTCACCCGCCCCGCAGGTGTCACCCTCGGCGCTGCCCGGGGTGGGCACCACGAGCGGCGTCGACCCGGCGTGGCAGAGCAGCGCGCCGTCACCGCCCAACGTCACCGCGACCGCGCCCGCCCGCCACCGCCGACGCAGGCCCTGCGCTCCCCGCGACGCGGTGGCCAGCCGGGACGCGCCGGGCAGCGCGGGGACCAGCTCGCGTACCTCCGACTCGTTCGGCGTGGCCAGGTGCACGCCGGGCACCGCCGCCGGACCGCGCGGGTGCGGGTCCCACACGACAGGCGCGCGGGTGGCGGCCAGCGCGGCGCGCAGCGCGGGCTGGCGGGCCACTCCCCTGCCGTAGTCGCTTACCAGCACCGCCGACGCCGCGGCGAGCACCCGCAGCACCTCGTCGGAGGGCTGGCCCGGCTCACCGGAGGCGCCGCCCCGGTCGTGGCGCAGCAGTACCCGGCCCCGGGCCCGCAGCCGGATCTTCTCCGGCGTCGCGCCGGACAGGCTCAGCGGGTACACCCGCACGCCTGCGGCGGCGAGCAGCGCACTGAGCCGGGCGCCCCCGGCGTCGTCGGCGAGGGCGGTGACCAGCACCACGTCGGCGCCCTGCGCGGCCGCGAAGACCGCCGCGAGGCCGGCGCCGCCGGGCCGGTCGACCGCCGAGGTCTCGTCGAGCACCGGCACCGGGGAGTCCGGACAGAGGCGGTTCACCACCCCTTCCACGTCCCGGTCGAGCAGGGTGTCCCCGACCACCACCACGGGTCCCCTCACGCTGTCCTCCTCATCCTCACGCGTCGACCTGCTGTCCGGCCCCACCGTCGAGCACCACCTCGACTCCGGTCCGCACCGGACCGGACGCGAGCCGACCGGCCGGCGGCGGCTCGGCGGGCACGCGTACGGCACCGGCGGCGGCCAGCGCGGCGGGCAGTTCCTGTTCCAGGTACTCGCAGATCAGGTGGCTGGTGACGAGGTGCAGCTCCTGGACGACCTGGCTGTCGGCCGACGACACGGTGAGCGCTTCGTCGCAGGCGTCGGCGAGAGGGTTGGGGGCGGGCCCGGTGAGTGCCCACGTGGTGAGGCCGGCATCGCGCCCGGCGTGCGCGGCGGTGAGCAGGTTCGGGCTGGTGCCGCTGGTGCTGAGCAGCAACAGGACGTCGCCGGGCCGGCCGTGGGCGCGGACCTGGCGGGCGTAGACGTCGGCGTAGCCGTAGTCGTTGGCGATGGCGGTCACGGCGCTGGTCTCGGCGTGCAGGGCGATGGCCGACAGGGGCTGACGGTCGTCGTGCAGCTTGCCCACCAGCTCGGCGGTGAGGTGCTGGGCCTCGGCGGCGCTACCGCCGTTGCCGGCCACGAGCAGCCGTCCGCCACCGACCAGCCGGTGCGCCAGGTCCGCGCCCCAGCGCGCCACCTGCGGTTCGCAGCGGCGGTAGGGCGTCAGTGCCGCGGCGAGGTTGGTCAGGTGCGCGTCGAGCGGGCTGCCCGCCGGCATCAGGCCACCACCCGGGTCGGCCGGCGCACCGCGGCGACCTCGCCGTAGACCTCGGCCAGGCGTTCGGCGGTGACCGCCCACGAGTAGCGCGACCGGGCCCGCTCACGCGCCGCCGTGGCGTACCGGAAGCGGCGGATCCGGTCATCGAGCAGCCGCTGGATCGCGGTGGCGAGGGCCTGCGGATCCCGGGCCGGCACGAGATCGCCTGTCGTGCCGTCGACCACTGTGTCGCGGATGCCGCCCACGGCGGTGCCGACGACAGGCACGCCGCACGCCATCGCCTCCAGCGGGGTCAACCCGAACGGCTCGTACCAGGGGGCGGCGACCAGCAGGTCCGCCGAGCGGTACCAGCGGCCCATCTCCTCGCGGGGCACCGCACCGACCAGGTGCACCCGGTCGGCGACCCCGCACGACTCGGCCAGGGCGCGCAGCCTCCGGGCGTACGGGTCGGTCTCCAGCAGCCCCTCGGGCGGGCCGCCGACCACGACGCACTCGGCGTCGGGCACCAGCGCCATCGCGCGGACCACCGTCTGGAAACCCTTGCGCTCGACCAGTCGGCCCACGGTCAGGATCCGGGCTCGGCCCGGCTCGCGGTCGGCGACCGGCCCGAGCGGGGCGAACGAGGCGAGGTTGACCCCGGAGGGCACGACCGTCATCCGGGACCGGGGCACCCCCATCCGGACCAGCTCGCCGACCTCGTCGCGGCACTGGGCGACCACCCGGTCCACCGACCGGCCCAACTCCCGCTCGTAGGAGATGCGCCGGGCCGGGCTGGTGTCCTGCACGCCCTGGTAGCGGCGCTTGACAGTGCCCAGCGCGTGGTACGTCTGCACCACCGGCACACCGGTCTGCCGACCGGCGGTCAGCGCGGCCAGGCCACTCATCCAGAAGTGCGCGTGGATCACCTCGGGCGTCCAGTCCCCGCCCCGCCACCGCTCGACCAGCCACTGGCTGAACTCCCGCATGTGCGGCAGCAGCGCGTCCTTCGCGACCGGTTCGGCCGGACCGGCGGGCACGTGCACCACGTCGTACCCGTCCGGGGCGCGCACGGTCACCGGCAGGTCGAGCGCGTCACGGCGGGTGTAGACCCGCACCTCGTGCCCTGCCGCGACGAGCGCGGCGGACAGCTCGGCGACGTGCGTGTTCTGGCCGCCGGCGTCCTCGCCTCCGAGGATGGCGAGCGGGCTGGCGTGCTCCGAGATCATCGCGATCCGCATACTTCCTCCTCCAGCAGCCGGTCCCAGTCAGCGAGGAAACGGTCGAGGCCGTACCTGTCGCGCGCGGCGGCCCGTGCCGCCGCGCCGGCCTGACGTGCGGCCGCCGGCTCGGCGATGAACCGGCGGGCGGCGTCGAGCAGGGTGTCCATCCGGGTGGCGAGGGCTCCCGCCTCCGGTGGCACCGCTGTCACCGCCTCGGTGGTGGCGAGCGCGACGACAGGCATACCGATCGCCATCGCCTCGATGAGGCTGAGCCCGAGGGAGGTCCAGCGGCACAGGTGCAGGTACGCGCGCCGACGGGCCAACTCAGCGTGCATCCGCTCCTGGGGCACGTCGTCGTGACTGGTGAGCCGGTCGGCGGGCAGCCCGAGGTGGTCGGCCAGGCCCGCCACGCCCATGCCGAACACGTCCAGCGGCGCGATCTCGGCGAACTGCGGCAGCAGGTCCGTGCCGGTGACCCGGCCCCGCCGCACCGGTTCATTGATCACCACGGCGAGCCGGTCCAGTTCACCCGTGTACGACACGGCCGGCGCGACGATGCCGTGGTCGACAACGCGGGTGCGGGTCGCGCCGGTGTCCCAGAAGATCTGGTTGAACCCGGTGACGTGGGCGACGAGCAGGTCACCACGGTCGGCCATCGGGTGGCGGGTGTTCGGCACGTCCCCCTTGGGGGTGTTGTGCTCGACGTAGATGGCGGGGATGTCGCGCCCGGGGCGACGCCCCAGCCACTGCTCGGCCAGGTCGATCTCCTCGGGGCGTTGCAGGATGACCAGGTCGACGTCGCTGCCGGGCAGGTCGTCGGGGGCCACCTCGACGGCGCTGTCCGGCCACGGGTAGGTGCGGGCCCGGCCGAGGCCGTACGGGCCACGGTCGGGTGTGGTGGGGACCAGGTAACGGTGGCTGCCGTGCACGAAGGACGTGGTCCAGGAGCCGTGCACGTGCCAGAGCAGGATGTTCATCGGATGCCACCGCCGCGGGGCACGAGCGTGCGTACCGCCTCGACCACCTCGGCCGGGTCGACGCCGCTGAGGCAGGGGTGCCCCGGGACCGGGCAGCTGGCCGCCCGGGTGTCCCGGCAGGGCGCGGCCGCGTCGCCGAGCCGAACGGTGGGCACCCGGTAGGGCCCCCACTGTCCGAAGGGGACCGTCGGCGCGAACAGGCTGACCACCGGCACCCCGGTCGCCGCGGCCAGGTGCGCGGGCCCGGTGTTGCCGACCACCACGGCGGCGGCGTCGGCGACGAGCGCGGCCAGCCCGGCCAGGTCCGTCCGGCCGCCCAGGTCGGTGCCGCCCGACGCGGCGACCCGGGCGGTGGCCGTCCGCTCGTCGGGCCCGCCGGTGACCAGCACCCGATGCCCGGCGGCGGTCAGCGCCGCGGCGATCCGTGCCGCCAGCTCGGTCGGGCAGGCCCTGCTCGACGCGGCCGACCCGGGGTGCAGCACCACGTAGCCGGGGTCACCGGCAGCGGTCGGTCGGGACGCCCCGGCGTCGTCCCGGAGCCTGAGCACGGGTTCGTCGCCTACCGGCAGCCGGTAGCCGGCGGCGGCGGCGAGGGAGAGCGCCCGCTCGGGTTCGGGGACGCCCACCGGCACCCGGTGGCGGATGTCCACCAGGGAGCCCGGGTAGTCGTCGCTGATCGCGGCGATCCGGGTGATCCCGGCCATCCGCAGCAGCAGCGCGAGCGGCAGCGCGGACTGGTGGAACGACGTGAAGACGACCGCCTCGTCCGCGCCGACGGCGGCGAGGCGGGCGGTCAGGTCCCGCATGGCGTCCGGATCGACAGGCGCCGGCGCGGGGTCGATCCACGGCAGCGGATGCTCGATGATCTCGTCGATGCCGGGCAGCAGCTCGGCGGCGGCGCGCCCGCGCGGGCCGCACAGCAGCACCACCCGCTGGGCGCCGGCCGCGACGGCGCGGATCGCCGGCCCGGTGACGAGCACGTCCCCGGCCGAGTCCGAGCGCACCACCAACGTCGTACCCACCGGGTCGCCGGTCCGCGCGGGTTGCACGGCCCGCTGACGGCGCAGGATCTCGTCCACCGCCGAGGGCAGGTCCGTTGCCACCCAGCCGGCGGCGGCGATCTCCTCCGGTCGGGTCACCGGGGTGGGCACCAGCACCCCGGCCGCCCCGGCGGCCAGCGCGGCGCCCACGTCGCGGCCGATGTCGCCCACCAGCACGCAGCGCGACGCGGTAGTGCCCAGCTCGTGGGCGGCGGCGTACACCAGACCGGGCGCGGGTTTGCGGCAGTCGCATCCGTCGGAGTCGTCGTGCGGGCAGACCAGCCACGCGTCGAAGCCGCCCAGCAGCTCCTCCACCCGGGCGTGCACCGCCCGCATCTGCTCGGCGCTGAAGTAGCCCCGGGCCAGACCCGACTGGTTCGTCACCACCGCCAGGCGCAGCCCGGCGGCCCGCAACCGGTCCAGCGCCGCCCGCGCCCCCGGGACCGGGCGTACCTTCTCCGGGTCGCCGTTGTACGGCACGTCCTCGATCAGGGTGCCGTCGCGGTCGAGCAGGACCGCGTCGTACAGGACACCCCGGGTGGGTTCGGCAGGCCCGTGACCAGCCCGGCCAACACCGGCGTACCCCCGGGCTGACCTGCGCTGATACGGATCCTCCTGGTCCTGTCGCACAGCCGGCGGGTTCCCGGCGCCCCGAGGAGTAAACGTCGGCTGCGGCGCCGTGGGCCAACGCCGCCGGCGGTGCCCCGGCTCGGCCTTACCCGCCGCTTCCGAGAAGCTAACCCGCAGGCCCGTTAGCCCCCGTCACGACGAGGGTATGGGAGCCCAGTGGCGATAGTGGAGAAAGTGATCGACGCTCCCCCGCGGCAGGTGTTCGACGTGCTGGCAGACGGGTGGACGTACAGCGACTGGGTGGTCGGGACGGCACACGTGCGCGACGTGGACGACGCCTGGCCGCGGGTGGGCAGCCAACTGCACCACCGGGCCGGGCCGTGGCCGTTCTCGTTGCAGGACGCGTCGACGGTGCTGGTCTGCGAGCCGCCGCACCGGCTGGTGCTGCGCGCCGGTCTGTGGCCGGCCGGCGAGGCGATCGTGGCGTTCACCCTGGAACCGGTCGACGACGGTGCCACCCGCGTCCGCCTCGGGGAGGACTTCGCGGCCGGCCCGCTGCGCTGGGTCCGCAACAAGGCCAACGACCTGGTGCTGCACCTGCGCAACCGGGAGACGTTGGACCGGCTCTCCGACATCGCCGTCCGACGGAAGGGCTCCCGATGACGCAGACGGTGGTGGTGACCGGCGCGAGCGCCGGCGTGGGTCGCGCGGTGGCCTGCGCGTACGCGGCCCGGGGCGCCCGGCTGGCGTTGCTGGCCCGAGGCGCGGCGGGGCTGGCGGCGGCCGAGCGGGAGTGCCTGTCGTTGGGCGCCGCCGCCGTGCGGGTGTACCAGGTCGACGTCGCGGACGCGGGCGCCGTGCAGCAGGCCGCCGACGACGTGGTGCACCACTGGGACGCCATCGACGTCTGGATCAACAACGCGATGGTGTCGGTGTTCGCGCCGGCCTGGGAGATCCCGGCCCGCGAGTTCCGCCGGGTCACCGAGGTGACGTACCTCGGCACGGTGCACGGCACCCTCGCGGCGTTGCGACACATGCGGGCACGCGGCCGGGGCGCGATCGTGCAGGTGGGCTCCGCGCTTGCCTACCGGGGGATCCCGTTGCAGTCGGCGTACTGCGCGAGCAAGCACGCGGTGCAGGGGTTCAACGACTCGCTGCGGGCCGAACTGCTGCACGACTGCCCGGGGGTGAAGCTGTCGATGGTGCAGCTGCCCGCCGTGAACACGCCGCAGTTCTCCTGGGTGCGGACCCGGCTGCCCCGACACCCGCAGCCGGTGCCGCCGATCTTCGCACCGGAGGTGGCGGCGCGGGCCATCGTCTGGGCCGCCGACCGGGGCACCCGGGAGTTGAACGTGGGCGGCCCGACGTGGCAGGCCCGCCTCGGCGACATCCTGTTCCCCGGCCTGCTGGACCACAAGCTGGCCCGCGACGGGTACGACAGCCAGCAGACCGGCGACGAGATCGACCCGGCGACCTGGCGGGACAACCTGGACCACCCCGGCGACGACGACCGGGACCGGGGTGCGGCGGGCATCTTCGGCGACCAGGCGCGGCGGCGCTCCGCGGCGCTCTGGGTGGGCACCCACAAGCCGGCGCTGTCGAGCCTCGCCCTCGCCGGCGTCGCGATGGCCCTCACCGCGATGGTTCGCCGGCTGCGCTGAGCGCGCCCACCACCAGCGGTTCGCCCGAGCGACGGGGAGCCTTTTCAATCCCGATCGGGCAACTGGCTACCCTCTCAGGTAGCCCTGTCCGCAAACCGAGGATGTCCGACATGATCGAGCCCGTCCAGCTGCCGTCGCCGTGGCGAGACGCACACCTGACAGTCGTCGTGCCCACCTACAACGAGGCGGGCAACCTTCCGGCGCTTGTCGAGCGGCTGCTCGCACTGCCGCTGCCGGGGCTGCGCATCCTCGTCGCCGACGACAACTCCCCCGACGGCACCGGCGAGGTGGCCGACAAGCTGGCCATCGAGTATCCGGAGCGGATCGAGGTGATGCACCGGGCCGGCAAGGAAGGCCTGGGCCGGGCGTACGTCGACGGGATGAGCAGGGCTCTCGAGAGCGGCGCCGAGTTCGTCGCGCAGATGGACGCCGACCTGTCGCACCCGCCGGAGGCGCTGCCGGGGATGCTGGGCGCGCTGCTCTCCACCCAGGCCGGCGTGGTGATCGGCTCCCGGTACGTGCCCGGTGGCGAGCTGGACGAGAACTGGCCGCTGTACCGGCGCGCGCTCAGCGGATGGGCGAATCTCTACGTGCACACGCTGCTGCGGGTACGCATCCGTGACCTGACCGCCGGCTTCAAGATCTGGCAGGCCGACGCGCTGAAGGACATCGGCCTGCACCGGGTGCAGTCCAACGGCTACAGCTTCCAGGTCGAGATGCACTACCTGGCCACCAAGCTGGGGCACACGATCCTCGAGGTCCCGATCCGCTTCGAGGAGCGGCGCGACGGCGTCTCCAAGATGACCACCGCGACCAAGGTCGAGAGCGCCCTGATGCCGTTCCGCCTGCGCAGCAAGCACCGCAACATCACCAGCTGACCCCAGCGTCGATCAAGAGGTTTGCGTCACCGGCGAGCCGGAGTCCGACGCAAACCTCTTGATCACCGAGGCGGGTCGGGGTCAGGCGGGGTAGATCGTCCTGTGGGCCGTGGAGATGGCCTTGGCGTAGGCGGCGCCCGTCAGGGCTCGGTCGCGGGCCAGGGCCGCGCGGGCCGCGTTCGCGCCCGGGGCGCCGTGCACCCCACCGCCCGGGTGCGCCGACGAGCTGGCCAGGAAGAGCCGGTCCACCGGGGTGTCCGCCCGGCCCAGGCCGGGAATCGGGCGCAGGAACAGCTGCTGGTACGCGGCGGCGGTCCCCCCGCCGAGCGCGCCCCCGACCAGGCTCGGGTCGCCCTTCTCCAAATCGGCGGGCCCGGCCACGTGCCGGCCCACGATGAGCTGCCGGAAGCCCGGGGCGGCCGCCTCCAGCACGTCCTCCATGCGCTCTACGTGCCCGGCGATCTCCTCGGCCCGCCAGTCGTGCCGGAACGGCAGATGGGTGTACGACCAGAGCGACTCGGTGCCCGGCGGCGAGTGGCTGGGGTCGGCCACTGACATCTGCCCGACCAGCAGGAACGGGTCGCGGGGCAGCTCGCCGCGGGCCAGCTCACCGGCGTAGCGGGTCAGCCCGTCGAGGTCCGCGCCGAGATGCACCGTGCCGGCGCCGGCGATCTCCCGGTTGGTCCACGGCACCGGGGCGGAGAGCGCCCAGTCCACTTTCAGCGTCGAGCCGTCCCACCGGAAGTGCGCCAGATCTTCCACGAGCCGCGACGGCAGTACCGCCGCGCCGACGAGGTCGAGGTAGAGGGCCGGGGCCGGCACGTCGGCGAGGACCGCCCGGCGGGCCCGCCACAGCGCGCCGCCCTCGGTGCGAACGCCCATCGCCCGGCTGCGCGCGGTGAGCACCCGGTCGACCCGCGCGCCGTAGAGGATGCGGCCCCCGCGTTGTTCCAGGCGTGCCACCAGCGCGTTGGTGATCTGCCGCGCGCCACCGTCGGGCACCGGCCAGCCGACCTGCTGGCCGAGCATGGCCAGCAGCCAGCCGTACACGCCGGAGCCGGCCTCCTCCGGAGACAGGTCGGTGTGCAGGGCGCACCCGGCCAGCAGCGCCGGCCCGCCCGGACCGTCGAACAGCTCGTCGCCGAGCTTGCGCACCGGCACCACGAGTCGCCGGGCCAGCCGCAGCGCGCCCGCGATCCGCAGCCGGCGCAGCAGGCCCAGCCCGCCTCGTACCGGCGGGAACGGAGAGGTGATCGTGGTCAGCATCGGCTCGGCCACGTCGAGCCAGTCGGTGTACGCGTTCAGCCAGCGTTTGCCGTCGCCCGGGGCGAACTGCTCCAGCGAGGCCGCCGTGACGTCGGGGTCCCGGTTGATCACCGCGGCCCGGCCGTCGGGCAGCAGGTGCGCCAGCACGTCCGGGGCGTGCCGCCAGGAGAGCCCGTACGCGCCCAGCTCGAGGCCGTCCAGCACCGGCGACGCGTACCCCAGGGGGTAGAACGAGCTGTAGAGGTCGCTCAGGTAACCAGGCGCGGTCACCTCGGCGGACTGGACCGCGCCGCCGGGCACGGCTGTCGCCTCCAGCACCACCACGTCCCACCCGGCGTCGGCCAGCAGGTTCGCCGCGACGAGGCCGTTGTGCCCGGCTCCGACGACGACGGCGTCCGCGCTCTGCGCGCCGGTGGTAGTCACCCGATCCGCCTACCCGGCGCGCAACCGGGCGAAACGCGTTTGTCTCGCCGGGGCCGGGGCATCCACCGCCGCATGTACACGGTTGCGCAGCTGGTGGGCGGGGTCTGGGGCGCGGGCGGCGCCGGCGGCGAGCTGGTCGTCCACGATCCGGCGGACGGCGAACCGGTCAGCTCGGTGCCGATCGCGACGGCGGACGAGGTCGGCAAGGCGGCCCAGGCGGCCCGGAACGCGGCCGCGCAGTGGGCGGCGACCGCGGCGGCGGAGCGGGCGGCGATGCTGCACCGGGCCGCGGACGCGGTCGCGGCGATCACCGACGAACTGGCGGCGGCGGTCACCGCGGAGATGGGCAAGCCACTCGCGGACGCCCGCGGTGGCGTCGAGGCGGGCATCGGCACCCTGCGACAGTACGCGGAGCTGGCCCCCCTGCGCGGCGGGCGGACGTTGAACGGCGCACCGGAGGCGGTGGACTTCCTGACTCCGCAGCCGCGGGGCGTGGTCGCCGCTCTCACCCCGTGGAACGACCCGGTGGCGGTCTCCTGCGGGCTGCTCGGCGCGGCACTGGTCACCGGCAACGTGGTGCTCTACAAGCCCAGCGAGCGAACGCCGGCGACGGGCTGGCTGCTGACGCGGGCCCTGGACGAGGCGCTGCCGGCCGGCGTGCTGTCCCTGCTCACCGGAGGCGCGGAGGTCGGCGCGGCGCTGGCCGCGCAGGACGTGGACGTGGTCGCGCACGTCGGTTCCACTGCCACCGGGCGGACGATCGCCGCCGCCGCGGCCCGTACCGGCGCGAAGGCGCTGCTGGAGAACGGCGGCAGCGACCCGCTCGTCGTCGACGCGGGTGTCGACCCGGACTGGGCAGCGGAGCAGGCCGCGCTCGGCGCGTTCGCGAACGCCGGGCAGATCTGCGTCGCGGTGGAGCGGATCTACGTCCACCGGAAGGTGGCCGACGACTTCGTGGCGGCGCTGGTACGACGGGCCGGCGCCCTGCGGGTCGGGCCGGGTCGCGACCCGGGCACCGAGCTGGGGCCGCTTGTCGACCGCCGGCACCGCGACCACGTGCACGGGCAGGTGAGCGCGGCCGTGGCGGCCGGCGCGCGGGTGCGTACCGGCGGAGAGGTGCCGGACGGACCCGGGGCGTACTACCCGGCGACTGTGGTCACCGACTGCCGGCACGACATGGTGCTGGTGCGGGAGGAGACGTTCGGGCCGGTCGCCCCGGTGGTGGTGGTCGACTCCTTCGACGAGGCGTTGACCTGCGCCGCGGACTCCCCGTACGGGCTCGCCGCCACGGTGCTGACCGCGTCGATGAGCCATGCGCAGCGGGCCTGGCGGGAGCTGCCGGTGGGCACCGTGAAGGTCAACTCGGTGTTCGGCGGGGCGCCCGGCGGCGCCGCGCATCCGCGCCGGGCCAGCGGGCAGGGCTTCGGGTACGGCCCGGAACTGCTGGACGAGTTCACGGCCACGAAGGCGGTGCACATCGAGGCGCCCGGCGGCGGGCACTGGTGAGCGGTACGGGCGGACGCAGGGGTGGCGCGTCCGCCCGTACCACGATGGGTGTGGGTCAGTCGCCGCGAGCCTTGCGGGTGGCCCGGTCGTTGGCCTTCTCGATGGCCGTGACCAGCTCCGGCTTGGTCATGCTCGACCGGCCGGGTACGTCCAGCTTGCGGGCCACCGACAGGAGGTGGTCCTTGCTGGCGTTGGCGTCCACCCCACCGGCTGTGGGTGCGCGCCGCTCCGGGCCGCCGCCGGCGGCCTGGCTGTCGCTCGGGCCCTTACGGCCCTTCGGCTCCCAGTGGTCGCCCACCTTCTCGAACTGGTGCTTCACCGCCGCGAAGGCGGTGCGGTGCGACCGCTCGCCCTCGCCGTAGGTCTCCACCGCCGAGTCGTGTGTCTTCTCCCAGGTGCGCTGCGCCTTGTCTGGAGAGCGCCGCAGCGTGCTGGGCAGGTCTTCGCGCCCGGGCATCCCGTCCTCCTCCGTGTCGACAGCGTGACTGTCTGGGTTCCCCGCGCGTGCGATGGCAAACCACGGCGTCCCGCGGGCGGGACGGGCACACCGCGGCGTCCCGCGGGGCGGGACGGCACACCGCGGCGGCGTCGGCGTCGGTTTGTCGATGTCCCGGTGCGGGTACCGGCCGGGCCAGGCCCGACCGGACGACCGGTCATCCGGTGGCCGGGGCACAGGGAGCGGGCATGACGACCACGGAGCCCGGTACGACGCGCGCCGGCACACCGGGTGAACGGGTGCCCCGGCGGATGCGGCAGCTGAGCTGGCGGACGTGGCGTGGGGTGCTGGTCCGCAGCGTGCAGAACTTCGTCAACGACAACTGCTCCGACTGGGCCGCCGCGCTCACCTACTACGGGGTGCTGGCGCTCTTCCCGTCCGCCATCGTGGTGGTGGCCCTGGTCGGTCTGGTCTCCGACGGCGAGCGGACGCTGGACACGGTGGTCGACCTCGCCCAGCAGGTGGGTGCCGGCTCGGTGGTGGCCGACAAGGACGGCGGCATGATCGGGGTGATCCGGGCCGTGGTGGTGCAGCAGAGCAACGTCAAGGTGCTGCTGAGCTTCGGTCTGCTCGGCGCGCTCTGGTCGGCGTCGGGCTTCATCGGGGCGTTCACCCGCGCTTCCAACGCGATCTACGGGGTGACCGAGGGACGGCCGGTCTGGAAGCTGCGGCCTGTGCAGATCGGTCTGGCCGCGGTGACGTTGGTGCTGCTCGCGGTGGTCGCCCTCGCGCTGATCGTCAGCGGCCCGGTCACCGACGCGGTCGGCGACCTGATCCACGCCGGTGGCCTGGCCCGGACGGTGTGGAGCGTGGCGAAGTGGCCGGTGCTCGCCCTGGTCATGATGGTGCTGCTGTCCCTGCTGTTCTGGATCGCCCCGAACGTACGCCAGCCCCGCTTCCGCTGGCTCACCCCCGGCGGCGGGGTCGCCCTGGTCTCCTGGGCGGCGGTGTCCTTCGGCTTCGGCCTCTACGTGACCAATTTCGCCTCGTACAAGACGACCTACGGCAGCCTGGGCGCGGCCATCGCGTTCCTGGTCTGGCTCTACCTGTCCAACTCCGCCCTCATGCTGGGTGTGCAGATCAACGCCGAGGTGCAGCGCGGCCGGCAGTTGCAGGCGGGCGATCCCGACCCGGAGGAGCCGGTGCTGCCGCCACGGAAGCCAGCCGATTCCTGAACGCCTGATGTCCGCCCGGATGTCCGGCCCGGGGGCCGGTTCGTGACGCGGTGCCGGTTTAGCGGCCGGGGTGCCGGGTAGCGCAGAAGGCATGGAGCGTGGCAACAGCAAGCACGGACCGAGGATCGACGAGCAGATGAGCCAGGAGGTCAGCGGCCTCGTCCAGGGGCCCGGGGCCGGCGGCTCTCGGGTCGACGAGTCCCGGGTGCCGGAACCGGCCGGCGAGGACCAGCCGGAGACCACCACGGCCCCGGCGGGCGACCTGCGCACCGGCACGCCGCAGGGGATGAGTTCCACAGACGTCGAGCAGCGCAGCCGGCTCGGCCGGTTCATCTCGATGAGCGCGCTGCCGGGCGACCGACTGGTGCTCATCGCCAGCGCCCGTGAGAACGACGCGCCGGACGACATCGTGGCGGCGCTGGAACGCCTGCCCGAGGGCACCGAGTACCAGACGGTCTCCGAGGTGTGGGCCGCGCTCGGCCACAAGAACGAGACAACCCGCTGGTGAGCGGGATCGTCCCCCGATCCCGTCCGCACCCGCGACTGAAGGAGGATTCCTGATGAGTGGCGTTACCGAACACGTCGAGGTAGCCGTACCCGTCCGCACCGCGTACGACCAGTGGACGCAGTTCGAGGAGTTCCCCCAGTTCATGGAGGGCGTGCAGGAGGTCCGGCAGCTCTCCGAGACGATGACCCACTGGACTGTGGACATCGCCGGGGTGAAGCGTGAGTTCGACGCCGAGATCACCGAGCAGTTGCCCGACGAGCGGGTCGCCTGGCGTTCCACGGGCGGCACCCAGCAGGCGGGCGTGGTGACCTTCCACCGCCTGGACGAGGCCAAGACCCGGGTCACCCTCCAGCTCGAGTTCGAGCCGCACGGGGTGGTCGAGCAGGCCGGCGACAAGCTCGGCATCGTCGACCGGCGGGCCAAGGGCGACCTGGAGCGGTTCAAGACGTTCATCGAGCGGCGCGGTCAGGAGACCGGCGGCTGGCGTGGCACGGTGGACCGCCCGCAGCCGTGACCTCGCACCGAACGACGATGGCCGCCGGACTCTCCGGCGGCCATCGTGGCGTTTCGGCCCGGCCGGCGCCCGTTTGCGATCATCGCGCCCGGGTACGGCTGTAGTCATGACGGACGACAGGGTGTGGCGCGACGAGGAACGGCTTCCGCTGGAGGAGTTGGAGCGCGCTGTGGCGGGCTCCAGCATCGACGGGCAGGCCGACGACGTGACTGGCAACGACGCCGGTGAGGAGGCTGCCTTCGGGCACGGGCCAGCAGCGGCCGACCGCGACGGTCAGGCCGAGGGCACCGTACGGGAGGCGACCGACCCCCAGCGCGCCTACCGCCCGTCGACGACCGGCCGGACCGGGCCGGACAACGGATAGTCCGCGTCGGACGCGGCGGTCCGGGACTGGGCCGGCGCCTCGGCCGCGCCGCCTCCGGTCCGCTCCGGCGCGGCGTCGGTCTGCCCCGGCCCGCTTCCGGCAGCGTCGGTCCGCTCCGGCCCGCTCCCGGCGGCGGGCCGGCGGGCGCCCAGCTCGTAGAGCAGGATCAGCGCCAGCGCGAGCACCACCAGGGCCGGGCCGAGCACCTGCACGGACAGGTGGCTGATCAGCACGCCGAGCCCGCCGGGTACGAGCGCCGCGCCCAGGCCGGAGGCGCCGATCTGGAGCCCGATGGTCCGGTCGGCGTGCGCCGCGCCGACCCGGTCGGCGGTGGTGAGGGTGAGCAACGGAAACACCGGCGCGGCGGCGAAGCCGACCACGACCAGGCCGAGCACGGCAAGCGCGGCCGACCCGGGCACCGCGATCAGCGCCGCGCCGACGGCCATGCCGGCGAGGCTGACCCGCAACACCAACCGTGGCCCCAGCCGCTCGGCCACCACGCCCTGCACCACCCGGCCGACGAACAGGCTGCCCCAGTACGCGGAGACGCAGCCGCCCGCCACGGCGCCGCTCAGACCGCGCCCCTGAGTGAGCAGCAGGAACGCCCAGAGTCCGGCGGACACCTCGATGGCCACGTACAGGGCGAAGGCCAGTGCCCCGGACCAGACCGCCGGCAGTCGCAGCGTGGCCAGGACGGGCACCCGGCCCGCCGGAGCGGCCCCGGTCGTCCCCCCGCCCGCCTCGGGAGCGGGATCGCGGCGCTGCCAGGCGCGTACGGTGAGCGCGAACGCGCCGGCGAGGGCGAGTTGGGCGCCCGCCACGATGCCGTACCCCCACCGCCAGGCCAGCCCCGCGGTGAGCGCCGCCGTCATGATCAGTGGACCGATCGCCACCCCGAGGCCGAAGAAGGCGTGCAGCCAGTTCATGTGTCGCGGGCCGAAGGCCCCGGCGGCGTACGCGTTGAGACCGGAGTCGACCGCGCCGGAGCCCAGCCCGAGCAGCAGCGCACAGCCCACGAGCACGGCCAGCCCGGGGCTCAGGGCGTAACCGGTGAGCGCCAGGCTGGCCAGCAGGGTGCTGCCGGCGAGCAGCGCGCCCACGCCGACGCGGGCCAGCGTGAACCCGGCCAGCACGCTGGAGGTGAGATAGCCGACGGTGCCCGCGGTGAGCAGCAATCCGACCGCCTCGGTGGGTACGCCGAGGTCCGCCCGGATCGACGGCCAGCCGACGCCGAGCAGCCCGTCGGGCAGGCCGAGGCTGACGAATGCGAGATAGGCCAGCAGGAGCAGCGTGGCGCGGGGAGGCGCGGGCGAGGTCGACACGGGAAACCATCCTGCCGCAGCGCACCCTACCGAAGGTCGGAGCCGCCCGTGCGTCGCGACAAGAACTGGTGTCCGGACGGTTGAAAAAGCGGACAGCTCAGCCAGAATCGGCCGATCGGGTGACGGCAATCGAGCCCGTTCGCGTAAGAATTTCGGGATGCATCAAGGCTCCGGAATCCTCTCCACGCGTCAGCGCCGCCTCGCCTGGCTCGGCTTCCTGCTCGCCGCGCTGCAGGCGCCCGTGTCGGCCTGGCTCGTCTCCGACGACTCCTGGCTGTTCAGCCTCTGCGTTGCGCTCATGGTGGCGACCGTGATCATCGCCGACGACGCCGCCCGGCGCCGGCCGGCCAACGCGACAGGCGACTAGCCGTCGCCGGCTGGCCGGGCCTCGTGTCCCGGCCGGCCCCGGGTACGGCGGCGCTCCTTCATCTCCGCCTCGTAGAGGTGACGCCGCCCGCCCACCAACTCCTCACGGGCCTGCCGGTCCAGCTCACGGAACAGCGCGTGGTAACCGTCGTCGAAGTCCTCGACGATCTGGAACGTCCACCGGCCGGCGATCACGTTGCGGCCGAGCAGTTCGGTGTCGATCCGGTCGGCGATGCGCGGATGTCCGGCGGCGCGGAACTGCTCCACGGCGTCGTCGAGCATCAGGTCGGCGTGCCCGATCAGCTGGTGCAGCGAGTACAGGTGCCCGCGGGCCCGTTCCACGCACTCCAGCGCCTCGCTGAGCTTGCCCAGCGCCGCGACCGTCTCGTCGCTGACCCCCGCCGGCCGCCGGTGCCGCTCGTCCGGGCCGTCCGTCCGCTCCCCCATCATCACCCTCCGTGCTGGTGTGCCGTCCCACCGGCGGCGGCCGTGCTCTGTGCCACGCCGCACCGTTGCTCTCCTGCTGCCCCGTCTGTGCCGGATCAACCCTCGCGGCCAGCCCCGACTCGTCCAGTGGCCCAGCCGACACCCGCCGAGCGGCCGAGGTCGACCCGGTCACCCGTCGGTTAGCCTCGGTCACCATGCGTGTGCCGTACCACTGGGCCGCCAGCGGGACCGCCGTCGAGTCGGCGCGCTCCTCCCTGGCCGCCCTCACCGTCTCCGTGGGCACCGCCGGCCTCGCCGCCGCCGCAGCCCGTCCCGGGCTGCTGGCGCTCGTCGACCAGCACGCCGCCGCCGTCCGGGACAGCCTGGACGGCGACCGGCGGCCGTTGACCGCCGCGACGCTCGCCGGCTACGCCGAGGGGGTACGCGCGGCCGCCCTGGAGCACGGGTGGACGCCGCCGCGGGGGCCGGTGGACTGGAGCGTGCCGGAATGGCCGCTCGCCCGGCTCGTCGCCGTCTGCGCGCTGGCCCGTTCGCTCGACCGATCCTGACGGGCCGGTCACCCCGGACCACTCGTGACGCGGGGAGGGCGCCCGCGTGACGCGGACACCCTCCCCTCACGATCGTGCCGTGCGCCCCGCTACGGGCGGTACTGCTGGGTCTCGTCGGCCGCACCGGACTGGTACGTGCCGCGCCCACCGGACATCGTCGACTGCTCGTCGACCCGGGGCATGGCCTGGGTCCGGTCGCCCCCACGGTCGGCCATCTGCCGCTCCATGTCGCCGCGCCCGGCCGAGGTGGCCCGCCGGTGCTCCTGCACCGCACGGGCTTCCTGGGCGGCCCGGTCGAGCCAACCGTCCCAGCGGTTCTGCATCGGCTTCACCAGACCACCGCCGACGCCGACGATCAGGATGCCGGCGACCGTGGCGAGCACCGCGATCAGCACCGGAGTGGTGACCGTGGTGGCGATACCCACCTGGTTCAGCGCGGCGATCACGCCGAGAGCGATGATGAAGATCGCCGTCAGGTCGGCCAGGACCTTGCCGTACGAGAGCCCGCCCAGCGCCCCGGTGACCAGATCCCGGGCGGCGTTGGCGATCGCGGCGGCGACCACCACGATGACGATCGCGATGAACGCGCGCGGCAGCCAGGCCACCACACCGCTGATCAGGTCACTGATCGCGTTGGGCCCCCAGACTCCGAAGGCGAACTGCAGGGTGAACAGCAGGACGGCGTAGTACGCCAGCCTGGCCAGGATGTCGCTGGCGTCGTACTTCGTTCTCTCCAGTGCCCGTTTGATGCCTCCACGTTCGACCGCCTGGTCGAAGTGCACCCGTTCCAGCACCGCATCCACGATCTTGAGGACCGCTCTGGCGATGAGCCAGCCGACCACGAGGATGACGATGAAGGCCACTGCCTTCGGGATGAAGAGCAGCACCGACCTCCAGGTGTCGGCGATGGCATCGCCGATGTCGGCCTGCCGAACCGCGAGGGTTTTCAGCATGATGTCCCTCCTGTCGCATGGACTGCGCCGGGCGCATACCCGGCCACCGGTACGGCAGTCCGCGCGGGTCGCTGCCATTTTTCCGACAAGTCGACAAACAGGGGCCCTGACCTGCCCGAACAGTCACCGCGCCGGGGCCGGCCGCGACTCGTGCACATGATCGGATGCGGCTGGCCGACGGCCGGCTAGGCTGCGAACATGCCAGGAACCGTCGGGCGAGTCCCCACGCCAGCAATTCCGGTCCCCGGCGCATCCACCGGACCCGGTGCGGCCGCCGTGCTCGCCCACGACTGGTCCGCCACTCCCCTCGGCCCCCGCGAGAGGTGGGATCCGGCGGTCCGGGCCGTGGTCGAGCTGATCCTCGCCTCGCCGATGCCCATGGCCCTGGCGTACGGCGACGACCTCGTCCTGCTCTACAACGACGGCTATGCCGAGTTGCTGGGGAGCAAACATCCGGCAGCCCTGGGCCGACCGGCCGCCGAGGTGTACGCCGAGGTCTGGGCGCTGCCCGGCTTCGGTGACGTGATCGAGCGCGCCTACCGGGAGGGTGTGCCGTTCCTGGAGAAGGAGTCCACGCTCCCCCTGATCCGGGACAGCTCCGGGGTGGTCGAGCCTGTCGTCTTCACCCGCGGGCACTCCGCCGTCCGGGACAGCGCCGGGCGGATCGTGGGGATCCTGACGGTGGCCGCCGAGACCACCCACGTGACGGAGCAGTTGCAGAGTCTCAGCGAGGTCGCCGCCGCGCTCGCCGGCACCCTCACCCTCGACGACGTGGCTCGGGTGGCGCTGCGCCACACCATCACCACGTTCGACGCCGACCGGGTCGCGTTCGTGGTCGACGAGGGTGGCGGCGGATGGCGGATGGTGCGCCGGGTCCGTGGCGAGCTGATGGACGAGGCCGACGAACGGTTGCCGCCGCTGTGGCGACGCGCCCCGGCGGACTGGTCGAGCCCTGTCGCGCTCGCGGCCCGCTCGGGCGAGCCGTCGTTCACCCGTGACGGGCAGCCGCTGCGCGAGACGGCAGTGGACCGCCACGACCAGAAGATCAGGTCGATGGCCGTGTTGCCGCTGGGCACATCGGTGATCCGCGGTGGGTTGACTGTCGGTTACCAGGCGCCGCACTCCTGGTCGGCCGCCGATAGGGCACTGCTGGCCGCCTCGGCGGAGCTGATCGGTCAGGCGGCGGAACGGGCCCGGCGGTTCGAGACCCAGCACGGCACGGCCCAACTGTTGCAACGCAGCATGCTGCCGGAGCACCTCCCCGACCTGCCCCGGCTGCGCATCGCGGCCCGTTACGACCCGGGGGTGGACGGCAACGCGGCGGGCGGGGACTTCTACGACGCGTTCCTGCTGCCCACCGGCGCGCTGGGCGTGGTGTTGGGTGACGTCGCCGGGCACGACGTGCAGGCCGCGGCGCGGATGGGGCAGGTGCGGGCGGCACTGCGGGCGCTGGCCCTGGCCGACCCCGCGCCGGACGCGGTGCTGGCTGGGCTGGACCGGCTGGTGACCAGCCTCGGCGCGGAGGCCGGCACCCTCGAGCTGTTCGCCACCGTGGCGTTCGGGGTCATCGACGCCGAGCGGCGGGAATTGACCCTGGCCAGCGCCGGTCATCCCGCCCCGCTGATCCGTCGCAGCGCCCCGGACGGCCGGTCGCACGCCGAGTACGTGGACCTGCCGGCCGGTCCCCCGCTGGGGCTGGGTGGGCGCCCGACCACCGTCACCGTCGCGTTCCCGCCCGGCGACACCCTGCTGTTGTTCAGCGACGGGGTGGTGGAGCGCCGGCGGCAGAGCCTCACCGCCGGCCTGGACACCCTCGGCGACGCCGTCGCCAAGGCCGGCACCAGTGATCCCCGTGCCCTCTGTGCCGTGGCCACCGCTGCGGTGTCCGGTGGCACCGAGGACGACGTGGCCGTGCTGGCGGTCGAGCACGCGCTCAAGCCGAGCCGGTCGGCGGCGATGGAGGTGCCTGCCGAGCCGACCGCGCCCAGCCGGGTCCGACACTGGATGACCGGCCAGCTCACCGAGTGGCAGGTGCCCGAGTCGGTGATCGGCGCGGCGGTGCTGTGCACGAGCGAGCTGACCACCAACGCGCTGCTGCACGCCGGCACGGCGGCCCGCGTGGAGATCGACCTCAGCCCGGAGCGGCTGCTGGTCTCGGTCGCCGACTCCGGCACCCGGGGCACCGTGACCCGGGCCCGCACCGACACGTTGAGCAGTCGCGGGCGCGGGTTGGGCCTGATCGAGGAGCTGAGCGACGCGTGGGGCACCGACCCGTCGGTGCGCGGCTCCACGGTCTGGTTCGAGATCCTCGTTCCGCGGGCCGAACCCCGCTGAGGTCGTCCGGCCTCGGCGAGCGCGGACGAATCAGCCGGCCGCAGACCGGGTAGGAGTGCGCTCATGGCCACCGAACAACCCCATGGGGTCCTCTTCGACATCGACGGAACGCTCGTCGACACCACCTACCTGCACACGGTGAGCTGGTGGGAGGCGCTGCGCCAGGCCGACCACCGGGTGCCGATGGCGACCGTGCACCGCTCGATCGGGATGGGCTCGGACAAGCTGCTGGACCACCTGCTCGGCCCGGAGCGCGACCGCGATGACGACCCGAAGCTGCGCGAGGCGCACGACACCCTCTACACCGAGTACTGGGAACGGCTGACTCCGCTGCCCGGGGCGAGGGACCTGTTGCGCGCGTGCGCCGAGCGGGGGCTGCGGGTGGTGCTCGCCACCTCCGCCGCCGAGCACGAGGTGGGTGCGCTGCGTCGGGCCCTGAACGCCGACGACGTGGTGGACACCGTCACCTCCTCGGCGGACGCGCGGGAGAGCAAGCCGGCACCGGACATTCTCGAAGCGGCGCTGGAGCAGTCCGGGCTGGCCGCCGAGCGTGTCGTCTTCGTCGGCGACTCGGTCTGGGACGTCGCCGCGGCCGGCAAGCTGGACATCCCGTGCGTCGGGTTGACCTGCGGCGGCACCAGCCGGGGGGAACTCGCCGGCGCCGGCGCGGTGGCGGTCTACGACGACCCGGCCGCGCTCCTGGCCGAGTTGACGGATTCCCCGCTCGCCCGGCCGAGGTGAGGCTCACTCCGGTTCACCGCGCCGCACACGCATAGCCGGAAGTCTTCCGGGGCATGGTCTGTGGCCACCTGCCCGCATCGCGCGGGTGCGGCGAGAGGTGGTGTTCGTGGAGCCGGTAGACGTCGCGTTCGCGCTGGTGGGAGTGGGCGCTCTGCTCGCGGGCATCCTGCCCCGGGTGTTGGAGCACCGCCCCCTGTCCATGCCGATCGCGTTCCTCGCCCTCGGCATGCTGGTCTTCCTCCTGCCGATCGGGCTGCCGACACCGGACCCGCTGGCCCACCCCGAGTTGACCACCCACCTGACCGAGATCGGGGTGATCGTCGCCCTGATGGGCGCCGGGTTGAAGATCGACCGGCCGTTGAGCTGGGCCCGGTGGTCGTCCACCTGGCGACTGCTGGCCATCGCGATGCCACTCTGCATCGCGGCGGTGGCGCTGCTCGGGTGGTGGTGGGCAGGTCTGGTGCCGGCCGCGGCGCTGCTGTTGGGTGCCGCGCTGGCACCGACCGATCCGGTTCTCGCCGCCGATGTGCAGGTCGGCGAGCCGACCGACGTGGAGGATTCCGAGGACGAGGTCCGCTTCGCCCTGACCTCGGAGGCGGGCCTCAACGACGGGCTGGCGTTCCCGTTCGTCTACGCGGCCATCGCGATCGCCTCGACAAGCCTCGCCCCGCGCGCGTGGCTGGCGGAGTGGTTCACCGTCGACGTGCTCTGGAAGGTGGGCGTCGGTGTGGGTGGCGGCCTGCTCATCGGCTGGCTGCTCGGCAAGCTGTTCTTCCGCGCGCCAAGCGAGCTGCGGCTGGCCCGGCACGCCGAGGGTTTCCTGGCGCTGGCCGCCACCTTCCTGGCGTACGGGCTGGTGGAGGTGGCCGGCGGGTACGGGTTCCTGGCGGTGTTCGTGGCCGCGCGGGCCATCCGGGCCGCCGAACGGACCCACGAGTTCCACTCGGTGCTGCACGACTTCGCCGAGCAGGTCGAGCGGCTGCTCACCCTGGTGCTGTTGCTGCTGCTCGGTGGCGCGATCGTGGGCGGCCTGCTCGGCCCGCTGACCTGGCCGGCGGCGGCCGTCGGGCTGGCGCTGGTCTTCCTGGTCCGGCCGGCCTTCGGCTGGTTATCGCTGCGCGGCGCGCCCGGCCGGTCGGCCGAACACCTGGTGATCTCGCTGTTCGGCATCCGCGGTGTGGGCTCGTTCTACTACCTGGCGTACGCCACCACGAAGGCGGACTTTCCGCAGGCGGAGCTGCTGTGGGCCACCGTCGGGCTGGTGGTGCTCGTCTCCGTGGTGGTGCACGGCGTCGCGGCGACCCCGGTCATGCAGTTGCTGGACCGGGAGGGTGAGCGGACCGAGGACCCGTCCGAACGGGAGGCCCAGCCGGTCGCCGCCAGTGGGCACTCCTGAGGAGTGGGCAGCGGCGGTCAGCCGAGGCGGGCCGCCAGCGCCCGGCCGAGGTCGCGACCGGAGCGCCAGGCGCTCTGCACGCGGGGCTTGCCGAACGCGTCGCCGGCCAGGCCGATTCCGTCGGCGTCGAGGTGGTGGGTGTTTCCGGTGACGTCACCGGCCGGCGTGGCGTACGTCCAGCGGTGCACGTGCACGTCGGCGGCCTCCTCGGTGAGCCCCAGCAGGTCCCGGACGGCCTGCTGGATCGCCGGCCCGGCGCCGGTGGGCTGGGCCAGGTGCCCGGCGGCGAACTCCGGCACGGTGTGCGCCACCAGCACCGGCGCTTCGTCACCGCGCCGGTCGCCGTCGTCGCAGACCAGCTTGAGCACCGGATGGTCGTTGACGAACGCGCCGCGGAAGCGCGGCCAGCGACGGGACGGGAAACGCAGCACCGCGGCCAGGGCCGGTGACCAGGTCTGCGCCTGTACGACACGGGTGGCGTCGGCCAGGGCGGGATCGAGCAGCAGGCCGGCCTGCGGCCCCGGCATGGCCAGGGCGACCGCCGCGCACGGCTCATCGTCGACGGCCGGGCCGGGCTCCACGGCGAGCACCAACCGGTCGACGGTCACCGGCACCGCCCCGGCCAGGTGCTCGACAAGCGACCGCAGCCCGCGGGGCGCGGCGTAGCGCATCGGGCCGGGCACGTCGTGGCGGCCGTTCGTGTCGTACGACCAGAAGGTGTCGGTCCACTCCCGGACCAGGTCGGCGGCGCGCCACTCGTCGACCACGGCGGCGAAGTCCGGGTCGCTGACGGTGAAGTACGCGGCGCCGGTGTCGGCGGGACGGCCGTCGAAGCGTTTGCTGGCCATCCGGCCGCCACAGACGTGCCCACGTTCGCGGACCCGCACCGGCACCCCGGCCCGGACCAGCTCCACCGCGCAGGCCACCCCCGCGATGCCCGCCCCGACCACCACCACGCCCGACGAGTTCACGCTCATCCGCTGATCGTAGGTGCCGACAGTCGCTGCGGACGGGCATGAACCAGTGGTGATCGGGGTACTGGCACACCTGTTCGAAGAAAGGGTGATGATGATGACGGACCGTAGCAACGACCAGGCCGACCCGCGTGGCGCGATCAAGGACCCGGACGAGTGGGTCACCGGCGACGAGCCGCCGACGGCGGCCCAGGAGTCGTACCTGGCCACGTTGGCCCGGGAGGCGGACGCGACACTGCCGGACGACCTGACCAAGGCCGAGGCGTCCAAGAGGATCGACGAACTCCAGGCCGAGACGGGCCGCGGCCAGTAGCTCGGTCGGCTCAGGGACGCGGCAGGGCGTGCAGCCGGACGCGCGTCAGGCGACCCGCGGTTGTCTCGGCCTCCAGGTAGGTGGCGTGCGGCTGGGAGCGGCGGTCGGTGGGCGACCCGGGGTTGAGCAGACGCAGCCCACCGGGCGCCACGCTGTCCCAGGGGATGTGCGAGTGCCCGAAGACCAGCAGGTCGACGTCGGGAAAGCGGGCAGCGCACCGCTGCTCGCGGCCGGTGCGAGGGCCCGTCTCGTGTACCACGGCCACCCGCAGCCCGTCGAGGTCGACGCGGGCCACCTCCGGCAGCCGGGCGCGCAGCGCCGGGCCGTCGTTGTTGCCGTACACGCCGATGAGCCGCCGCGCACGGGCGGTCATCGCGTCCAGCAGCGGCTCGTCGACCCAGTCGCCGGCGTGCAGCACCACGTCCGCCGCCTCGATCGCCGTCCACAGCGGCCCCGGGAGATCCCGGGCCCGCTTGGGGAGATGCGTGTCCGCCGTGAGCACCAGCCTCATGCCGGCATCATCCCCCGAGCCGGGCCCGTCCACCCGGGGACGCTCGTGGGCGGTCAGCGCGACATCGGGGTGAAGTACGCCGGCGGTATGCCGAGATCGCGCAGCGCCGGGTTCTGCTCCACGTCACTGAGCACACCGGCGGCGTTGATCAGGCCGATGTGCGAGAACGCCTGGGGAAAATTGCCCAGTTGCTCCCCGGTCGACGGGTCGATCTGCTCCGCGAACAGCCCGAGGTCGTTGAGCCGTCCGGCCAGCGCGTCGAACAACTCGCGCGCCCGGTCCCGCTCACCTGCCAACGCCAGGCAGCACACCAACCAGAACGAGCAGATGACGAATCCCGCCGGGTCGCCGTCCCAGCGCCGCAGCAGGCCGTCGTGCGACAGCCGCGTCTCCACCGCGAGGGTGGTCGAGCGCATCCGCGGGTCGTCGGCCGGCAGGAACCCCACCAGCGGCATGATCAGCACCGACGCGTCCAGGTCCTCGGATTCGAAACTGCCCGTGTACGCCCCGAGCCGGTCGCTCCATCCCCGTTCCAGCACCGCCGCACGTACCTCGTCGCGGGCGGCCGCCCAGCGGGCCACGTCCGACGGTCCACCCAGCCGTTCGCCGAAGCGGACCGCCCGGTCCAGGGCCACCCAGCACTGGACCTTCGAGGACACGTGGTGGCGTTGGATCCCGCGCTCCTCCCACATCCCCGCATCCGGTAGCTTCCAGTCCCGCTCCGCCTTGTCGACGAGCGACCGGAGCAGGTGGTAGACGTCCAACTCCAACGGCTCCAGCCGGTCGCGCATCAGCCAGGCGGCGTCCAACGCCTCACCGTAGATGTCGGTCTGGCGCTGGCGCCACGCGTCGTTGCCGATCATCACCGGCGGACTGTCGCGGTAACCGGCGAGCTGGTCCAGGCGGTGTTCGGTGAGGTCCCGCTCCCCCAGCACCCCGTACATGATCGGTGCCGGCTCCTCGTCGATCCGGCCCATCGCCCGACCCAACCAGGTGAACTGCCGCTGCACCTCGTCATAACAGGCGGTGCGCCACAGCGCCCGAAGGGTCAGGGTGAAGTCGCGCACCCAGACGTAGCGGTAGTCGTAGTTCCGGTCACCGCCGAGCTTCTCCGGCAGCGACGTGGTCACCGAGGCCACCACCGCGCCGCTCGGTCGGTAGGTCATGCCCTGCACCACAAGCGCGCTGCGCCGCACCTGCTCGGCGTAGATCCCGTAGTACTCGTGCTGCCGGACCCAGGAGCGCCATCCCTCGACCGTGTCGGCGATCGTCTGGTCCGCTGCGGGCACCTGCGGCGGCTGCCCGTCGTACGTCGGGGCGTACCCGAGGGTGAAGTTGTTCCTCGTGCCGGCACGGGCCGTGAACGTCCCGGTGGCCTCACCGTCGCCGCAGGTCAGCGGCACATCGCTGGCGAGGGTGAGGCGGCTGGCCCCGCCGACGGCCTCCAGGGCCCCGTCCCGCTCGACGAGGAACGGTGTGGTGCGCCCGTACTCGAAGCGGGGTCGGTAGTGCACCCGCATCGGCACCTCGCCGGCCAGGCCCCGCACGCTGCGGACCAGCACCTGGGGTGAGCGCATTCCGATCTCGTGCTCGCGCGCGCCGGGCTCCAGGGCGAGCGCGTCGGTCAGTTCCACCTCGCCCTGCGCGGTGCGGAAGACGGTCCGCAGCACCAGCGTGCCGTCGAGGTAGCAACGCTCGACGGTGTAGTCCTCGTCCGGGCAGATCGCCCAGTGTCCGGCGCCGTCACCGATCAGCCGCGCGAACACCGACGGCGCGTCGAACCGGCCCGGGCACCACCAGTTCACCGAGCCCGCGCGGTCCACGAGCGCCGCCGTGCGGCCGTCGGCGAGGAAACCGTGGTCGCTGATCTGTCCGCTCTGCACCCGCCTGCCTACCCGGACCGTCCCCGCACATGCCTCGCCCGTCGCCGCCCTGCCGCCGCCCGGTGCCGCCGGCGGCCGCCTGTCGGGCCGAGCCGGGTCCGGCACCCGCCCGGCACCGGGCGTTACCGCTCGACACTGGCGGGAACGCGGTCGGCTGACGAGGGAGGATGCTCATGACCTCAGCTTCGGGGCCGGCCGCCGCGTGGCGGCCCGGCACACAGAGTGGCGACGTACTTCCGTCCGGGCCGGCAGGCCGCCTGTCGACGCCGGCCGGGGACGGGCACGGGCCGCAGGGCGGCCCGGCAACCGTGACGATCGGTTCGTATCCGGACTATCCGTCCGCGCAGAAGGTTGTCGACTACCTGGCCGACAACCGATTCCCGGTGGAGCACAGCGCCATCGTCGGCACGAACCTCACACTCGTGGAGACGGTGCTCGGGCGGATGACCACCGGCCGCGCGGCCCTGCTCGGCGCCGGTACCGGCGCCTGGTTCGGGCTCTTCATCGGCCTGCTGTTCGGCATCTTCACCGTGGGCAACTGGCTGGCGGTGATCCTCGTGGGCCTGGTCATCGGTGCGATCTGGGGCGCCGTGTTCGGCGCGGTCGCGCACGCGATGACAGGCGGACAACGCGACTTCACCTCGGCCAGCTCGCTGCGCGCCGGCCAGTACGCGGTGACCGTCGACGCGCAGCTCGCCGACCAGGCCCGGCAACTGCTGGGCCGGATGCAGGTGCCCGGCTCGTCACCGGCTAACGCCCGCTGAGCCACCGGCCCGACCGGCCGTCCCGGCAGTCCGCCGGGGCGGCCGGTCAGTCGTGGTACGCCAGCTCGCCGGCGACCAACGGCACGTCGACCCGGTTCTCCGGCGGCGCGAGGGGGCAGGCCCAGCGGTCGTCGTACGCGCAGCTCGGGTTGTAGAGGTAGTTGGCGTCCAGCCGGACCCGGTCGCCGGGCAGCAGCTCGACGCCCCGGCCGAAGGTGCCCTTCACCGTGTCGGTGAGGTACCGCCCCCCGCCGTAGGTCTCCCGCCCGCAGGTGCCGTCGCGCAGCGGGACGAACAGCCCTCCCCCGTACGCCTCGATCCACCACAGCGTCAGCGGCCCCCACGGCGTCTCGGCCACCGCGACCCGCCGGTACGCGACGACCCCGTCCGGGCCTCCGGTGTCCACCCGCAGCTCGCCGCTGGCCGGCCGCAGCGGCGCCTCGACCACGGCCTCGGGGTTGGGCGGGTAGTACCGCACTCCGGGAAAGCCGGGCCGCTCGGCAGGCGGGATCGGGCTCTGCGGGTGGGTGGCGAAGAGTTCGTCGCGGCCGGCGCGGAAGCCGGCCAGATCGACGTCGGACAGGTACAGCCGGGCCACCCGCTCCCGCCAGTCGGCCAACTCCAGATCGGTCAGCATGCGGCGGCCTCCTGATCGACTGACAACTCTCCGGACCGGAGGGGCCTGCCGCATGCCTGGCAACGGACTTCCGCGACGAACACCTCACCGCAGACATCGTGGATGAAGTCGACAGTTGGCACGTCCGCATCGCTGTAGGTGTCACCCCAGCGCTTGAGCACGAGGATGACCTGCCCCAGATCCCGGCCCTTCTGCGTGAGCTCGTACCCCGCGACCTTGCCGTCCTCGGTCGATCGCGCGCGCAGGATGCCGCTCTCGGCGAGCTTTCGCAGCCGCGCGGCGAGGACGTCCCGAGGAGCGCCTACCGCTCGCAGGATCTCGGTGTACCGGGAGGCCCCGAAGGCGAGCGCTCGCACGATGTGCAGCGACCACCTGTCGTTGACTGCGTCGAGCGCCACAGCGAGAGTGTCCCGCGATGGTTTGGATTTCAAACCGTCGGTGCTACGGTTCGTCTGGTTGGACATTCAAACCACACTACCCGAGGAAGCACCCATGACGTCGCCATCCGATCCACCCCCCGAGGCGAAACCGCCCGTCACCACGCAGCGCCGAGCCTGGATCTCGCTCGTGCTCACGGGCCTGATCATCGGTACGGCGTTCATCGCCGTCTACGTCGGGTTGCAACGCGATCCCACGCCGAGCCGCCTGCCGATCGCGGTGGTCGGCGATCGGCTGGTCACCACCGCCCACGGGGGTTTCGGCGACGCCGTCGCCGTCACACCGGTGATCAGCGTCGAGGCCGGAAAGGCCCTGGTCCACGACGGTGACGCCGTCGCGGTGCTCAGCGGGACCTCCTCCGACACGCTGACGCTCGACTACGCCGGTGCGAGCGGGTTGAGTGAGAGCGGCGCTGCCCGGCAACTGGTCGCCGGCCTCGGCAGGCAGGCTGGCATGACCGTCCAGGAGAACGACATCGTGCCGCTGGCGAACTACGACAGCCGCGGGCTGTCCGCCTTCTACGTGGTGTTCGGGGTCACTCTCTCGTCGTTCGTCCTCGCGCAGGGGCTCACCGCGGCCGCCACGTTGGTACGCCTGCGTCACCGGCTCTACGCGATGGCCGGATTCGCGGTCGTGATCGGCGTGGTCGCGGCAACTGTCGCCGGCCCTGTCTACGGCTCGCTGACGGCACCGTTCCCGCTGCTGGCCCTGTCGCTGATCCTGCTGTCGGCCGCCAGCGCCTTCACGACGAAGGCCCTCGGGGCCTGGCTCGGCCCGATCGGTATCGCGCTCGCCGTGCTCACCCTCACCACCATCGGCAACGCCACGAGCGGAGCGACGATAGGCGTCGACCTGCTGCCGGGATGGGCACAGGCGATCTCGGCGAAGCTTCCCCCGGGCGCGGCCGTACGCGCGGTCAACAACTTCGGTTACTTCAACGGCTCACACACGCTCGTGCCCCTCGCCGTGCTCGCCGCCTGGTTCCTGGCGGGGCTGGGTCTCGTCCTGCTCCGACAGCGGACCGCGCAGCGACGTCCGCTCGCCACAGAGGCCGGACGATGACCGCCCGGGTCAGCTGCGCGGGTGCCCGAGTACGGACCGGGCGGGCACGCCAGTCGTGCCCGCCGGGTCGTCACCGCGACGGCCAGTTGCTCAGGACGGCGTCCAGGGCGTCGAGGGCGCGCGCCCAGGAGTCGTCCGTCGGACGCGGGGTGTGGCGGAACCCGCCGGTCCGCTCCAGGCTCACGAAGCCGTGGAACGTGCTGTGCATCATCCGAACCGCGTCGGTCTGGTCCGGCTCGGAAAGGTGGTAGCCGCGCAGGATCGCCCGCGTCATCTCGGCGTGCCGGACGCCCGCGCTCGCGGCGGCGGTCTCCGGGTCGAGGTCGATCTGCATGGCGGCGTACCGGCCCGGGTGCTGGCGCGCGTAGTCCCGGTAGGCGTTGGCGAAGGCGACAAGCGCGTCCTTGCCGGCCCTGCCGGCGAGCGCCTCGGCGACCCGGTCCGCCAGCTCGGCGAGCGCCAGGACGGCGAGCCTGACCCGCAGGTCGTGTGCGTTGCGGAGGTGGAAGTACAGGCTCGCGTCCTTGACGCCGAAGTGCCGCGCGAGCGCCGCGATGGTGACGTTCTCGACGCCCACCTCGTCGGCCAGCTCGGCGGCCGCCTGGGTCAGTCGCTCGGCGGTGAGCCCCGCACGTGTCACTCCGTACACCCCGAATCTAGTCTCGATAATCGTTTGCCTAGGCGAGCTAGGCTACTACCTATGCTAGCCCTTACCGAGTCCGCCATCCGCGCGTCCTTCGTCAACTGCACGCAGGGCGAGACCAAGCGGTTGGCCATACCAAATGATCTTGAGTTCCGCCCCTGGGACGACCTCGACTTCCTCGGCTGGCGGGATCCCGCCGCACCGCAGCGGGCCTATCTGGTCGCCGAGTCCGACGGCGCGCTCGTCGGCGTCGCGCTGCGAGCGGCACAGCAGACCGGGCGGGTCCGGCGCAGCATGTGCTCGTTCTGCCTGACCAATCACACCGGCGACGGCGTCTCGTTGATGACGGCCCGCAAGGCCGGCCGGGACGGCCGGCAGGGCAACTCCGTGGGCGCGTACGTCTGCTCGGACCTGGCCTGCTCGCTCTACCTCCGGGGCAGGAAGCACGCCGGGCCACGGATGCACGAGACGCTGTCCGTGGAGGAGAAGATCGAGCGCACCCGAGCCACCCTGGCGGCCTTCCTCCGCAAGGTCACCGAGTAACGGTCGGGCGGGCCGACTCAGCGGTCGGTCGCCAGGCGGGCGTGCAGGTGCTCGTCGTGGCGGCGGCCGTCACCGTAACGGTACGACTCGCGCAACGTCCCCTCGGCGAGGTAGCCGGCCCGGTCGGCGACCCGGCAGGAGGCCGCGTTGGCCACCGCGTGGCACAGCTCCACCCGGTGCAGCCGCAGGTCACCGAAGGCCCAGTCGGTGAGCCGGACGACGGCTCGCGTGGCCACCCCGCGCCCGCGTGCCGCCGGCATCGTCCAGTAGCCGATGGAGGCGTCGCCGTGGTGGATGTGGTGCAGCGACACCGAGCCGAGCAGTTTCCCCTCGGCGGCGTCGACAATCGCCATGGACGCGTGGTCGCCGCCCGACCAGTCGCCCCGGCGGCGCACCCAGAGCAGGGCGGCCTGGTCGTCGATCGGGCCGCCACCCTGGGGGTTCCACTGGGCGATGGCGGGGTCGTTCAGGGCGTCGCGCACCGCCGGGGCGTCCGCCTCCCGCCACGGGCGCAGCAGCAGGTCGGCGGCGGCGAGCTCCACGTGTTCCACGAGGCCGGAGTCTGGCACATACCGCTCCGGCCCCGCCGCCCGATTTCTCCGTGCTTACTTCAAAGCTGGACGAATCAATCAGCCATTCGGACAGACTTGATGCAGGCGACCCTCAACGGCACTAGTTAAATTTTTAACTAGTGCTATCGTCAGGAGCGTGACAGAGAGCCTGGACAGCACCCGAGCGGCCGCCTGGCGCGCCTACATCGAGGCCAGCCAGCGCCTGTTCACCCAGCTGGAAGACGACCTGCGCGCCGACAGCGACCTCACCTTCGCCGACTACCACGTGCTGGTCCTGCTCTCCGAGGCGCCGGGGCAACGACTGCGGATGGGCGAGCTGGCCGGCCGACTGGTCTTCTCCCCCAGCCGACTCACGTACCAGATCTCCTCGATGCAGCGGCGCGGACTGGTCAGCAAGGAGGCCTGCCCGGACGACCGACGCGGCAGCGAGGCCGTGCTCACCGCCGCCGGGCTGCTCACCCTGTCCGAAGCCGCACCCCACCACCTGGCGTCGGTGCGTACCCACCTGATGGATGACCTCGACGACGCCGAGGTCGCCTGCCTCACCCGGATCTTCGACCGGCTCGGCACCCGCCTACGGGCGGCCCGGGGCACGTCGAGCACCAACGCCACAAGTTAAGGAGCCTCCCGATGCCAGCGATCACCGTCGACAACGTCCTCGTCCTGCCCCGCCTGCCCAAGCTCGACGAGTCCACCACCTTCCGCAAGGTCCGCACGGTGACCACCGCGCCCAGCGGCTTCGAGGGGGAGGGCTTCCCCGTCCGCCGGGCCTTCGCCGGGGTGTCGACGGCCGACCTGGACCCGTTCATCCACCTCGACCAGATGGGCGAGGTGGACTACGCGCCGGGCGAGCCGAAGGGCACCCCGTGGCACCCGCACCGCGGCTTCGAGACCGTCACGTACATCATCGACGGCATCTTCGACCACCAGGACTCGCAGGGTGGCGGCGGGACCATCACCGACGGCGACACCCAGTGGATGACGGCCGGCAGCGGCCTGCTCCACATCGAGGCCCCGCCGGAGCACCTGGTGGTCAGCGGCGGGCTCTTCCACGGCACGCAGCTCTGGGTCAACCTGCCCCGCTCGGCCAAGATGAACCCGCCCCGCTACCAGGACATCCGCGGCGGCGAGTCGGCACTGCTCACCACGCCGGACGGCGGCGCGCTGGTCCGGGTGATCGCCGGTGAGATCGCCGGGCACCGGGGCCCGGGGTCGACCTTCACGCCGATCACCATCACCCACGTCACCGTGCAGCCGGGCGCCCAGGTCGACCTGCCCTGGCAGCCCGATTTCAACGCGCTGGTGTACGTCCTCGGTGGGCGCGGCACCGTCGGCGTCGAGCGCCGGCCGGTGCGCACCGGTCAGCTCGCGGTGCACGGCCCGGGCGACGCGCTGCGCTTCGGCGCGGACCGCGAACAGGACAGCAACGCGCCGGCGCTGGACCTCTACATCATGGGTGGCCAGCCCATCCGCGAGCCGGTGGCGCAGTACGGCCCGTTCGTGATGAACACCCGCGACGAGCTGCTCCAGGCGTTCGAGGACTTCAAGGCCGGCCGGCTCGGCGTCATCCCCACCGAGCGGGTGCCGCACACCGACGGTCAGGGCCCGCGTCCCTGAGCCCTGTCATCCGCTGAGATCGGCGCCGGCGCCCCCGTTCGTCCGGGGCGCCGGCGCCGACGTCAGGAAACCGCGAAAATCCCCGCGACGCCCAGAATCACCATGAGCAACACCGCTACCAGCGCACCCCGTTCGCTCTCCACCGCCGGCTCGCGGTACTCGGTCACGGGGTTCGTTGTCTCGCGGGGCATGGTGTGGCCTCCTCGGCTGTTGTCGCGTCGTGCTGGCGTCATCCAGGTCACCGGTCTGCCGGCCTGGCATGCGGACCCGCGTCCGGGGTCCTACCGTGAGGACGTTGTCGACCTCCGGGGGGCTGGACGTTGCCGCTACAGGACTGGTTCCTCACCGCACAGGAACGGGCCAACCCGGTCTCTGGGTTACCCGTCTGGACCACGGGAAACCTCGCCGAGCCGTTGATTCACGGCGCGGCGTACTTCGACCGGCTGGTCGACGAGGTGGAGGCGTTGACCGCCGGTGACCACCTCTTCTTCACCGACTGGCGGGGCGATCCGGACCAGCGACTGCGCCCGGACGGCCCCACAGTGAGTCAGCTCTTCGCCCAGGCCGCCCAGCGCGGCGTGGTGGTCAAGGGGCTGATCTGGCGCTCACACCTCGACACCCTCGCCTACAGCGAGGCCGAGAACCGCAACCTCAGCGAGACGGTCTCCGCGGCCGGCGGCGAGGTGCTGCTCGACCAGCGGGTCCGCCGCGGCGGCTCGCACCACCAGAAGCTTGTGGTGCTGCGGCACCCGGGTAACCCGGAACGGGACATCGCCTTCGCCGGCGGGATCGACCTGTGCCACAGCCGCCGCGACGACGCCGCGCACGGCGGCGACCCGCAGCCGGTCCAGATGTCCCCCCGGTACGGCTCGAACCCGCCCTGGCACGACGTGCAGCTCGCGCTGCGCGGCCCGGTCGTCGGCGCGCTTGACACCCTGTTCCGGGAACGCTGGACCGACCCGATGCCGCTGGACTCGGAGAACCCGATGGCGTACGCGCGGGACCGGCTGCGCGGCGCGGACCTGCGGCCGGACCCGCTGCCCGAGCAGCCCGCCGACCCGCCCGAGTGCGGCCCGCACCAGATCCAGGTGCTGCGCACCTACCCGGCCGTGCGGCCGCGCTACTCCTTCGCGCCCGACGGCGAGCGGACCGTGGCACGGGGCTACACCAAGGCGGTCCACCGCGCGCGTCGGCTCATCTACCTGGAGGACCAGTACCTCTGGTCGACCGAGGTGGCCAACCTGTTCGCCCAGGCGCTGCGGGAGAATCCCGAGCTGCACCTGGTCGCCGTGGTGCCCCGGCACCCGGACGTGGACGGCCGGCTCGCCCTGCCACCCAACATGGTCGGCCGGGAGCAGGCGCTGTCGCTGTGCGAACGTGCCGCGCCGGACCGGGTGCACGTGTTCGACGTGGAGAACCACGCCGGGACCCCGGTGTACGTGCACGCGAAGGTCTGCGTGGTCGACGACGTCTGGGCCAGCGTCGGCAGCGACAACTTCAACCGCCGCTCCTGGACGCACGACAGCGAGTTGTCCTGCGCGGTGCTCGACGACACGCGCGACGAGCGGACGCCCACCGACCCGGCGGGTCGGGGCGACGGGGCGCGGACCTTCGCCCGGGACCTGCGGCTGCGGCTCTGGCGCGAGCACCTGGACCGCAATGCGGACGGCGCGGACGACGCCGACCTGCTCGACCCGGCCGACGCCGTCGCGGCCGTCACGGCAGCGGCCGACGCGCTGCAACTGTGGTACGACGGCGGCCAGGTCGGTGACCGCCCGCCGGGCCGGTTGCGCCCGCACCGCCCCGAGCGGCTGCCCTGGTACACCCGCGCCTGGGCGCTGCCGGTGTACCGGCTGGTCTACGACCCGGACGGCAGGCCGCTGCGGGCGAGGTTGGCCGGCACCTGGTGAGCCGGCCGGGCCGGCTCGGGCAGGCCGACCCCACCGGGGTGCACGGTGAGCCCGCCCGGGTAGGCGAACGAGGAGCGCGGCGAGAAGTAGCCGAAGCCGATGGTAAGCGGGTTGGCGGGGCGTAGCGCGTACATGGGGTGCCGGGGTTGCAGGAACTCCACCGACTCGATCTCGAACGGCGCGACCGGCTCGGCCACGAACGGGTAGACCGAGCTGAGCAGTTGGTCTTCGCGGCGGGTGAAGTAGCGGTGGTGCCCGCTGCTGATCACGTGGCCGGTCTCCCCCACACGACACCTGGCGCGGATCAGCGGCGCCCCCTCCGCCTCGGTCTCGGAGAGCAGCGCCTCACCGCTCACCTCGATGCTGGTCCGGCCGGCGAGCGCCGGGGCGCCCCGCGCCGTGGCGTACTCGCGGACCAGCCGGCTGGAGGCCACGTAGTGGGTCCACCAACCGCCCGGGTTGAGCCCGCCGGGCGCGTCCACGCCGGCGAGTGAGATGCCGAGGTACGTCAGCGAGTAGGCGCCGAAGCCCGAGGTCTGCGTCTCGTCCTCGACGACGTACTGATTGAGGAACACCTGCCGGTCGGCGCGCGGACGCAACCCGGCGGGGACCAGGGCGGCGACCGCGTCCGGATCCGCTGGCAACCAGCTGAAGTAGAGCGTGCGACTGTTCACGACGAGCTGGGGAGCGGCTGGATCGAGCATGGTGCCTCCGAACCGGGTGTCTACCCCGCGACGCTACGGCCGGTCCCATCGGCGGGACAACGACGGATAGTCGACACTGCCGCCCGATTGTCGGATTTCATGTTGACCGGTCGGCCGAGTGCGGCACACCGACCGGTCGAGCCGGATGAGATGACCAGCTGCCGCTGGATCGCCCGGTAAGCGGGTAAGAGACCTCACAACCTCTCGACATCTTGCCCGTTTTGGGCCGTTTTGTGGCTCAACACACCTTAAGTACATCAACCTTTCGGCTAGATTTCCGGGAGCTGATCAGGTTAAGGTGAGTCCCGAACGGCCCATTGAAAGCTAAACCAAAGCGTCACGTCTTTTTGTCCGCGGACGAGGTGCAGGGAGGACCACCCATGACCGCGCCAACGATCACCGAGCAGGCGAGCACCACGGCTGCCGAGCAGACGAGCACCACCAAGCTGGACCCGCGGGCGCTCACCGACAGCGCCGCCGACCTGCTCAACGCCATGGCCGCACTGCCCGCCAACCACCCGTCGCGCGCCGCGCTGCGCGACCGGGCGATCGAGGCATGGCTGCCGCTGGCCAACCACCTCGCCCACCGCTACAGCGGGCGGGGCGAGCCGACCGACGACCTGGCGCAGACCGCCGCCGTCGGCCTCATCAAGGCCATCGACAAGTTCGACCCGTCCCGCGGCGTCGACTTCGCCGGCTACGCGATCCCCACCATCATCGGCGAGCTCAAGCGGCACTTCCGCGACCGCACCTGGGACATCCGGGTGCCGCGTCGCCTCCAGGAGCTGCGGCTGGCCATCTCCGACGCCAACAGCTCGCTGCTGCAGACCCTCGGCCGCTCGCCGACGGTCGCCGACATCGCCGCCCACCTCAAGCTCACCGAGGAAGAGGTCCTGGAGGGCCTGGAAGGCGCCCGCGCGTACAACGCGGTGTCGCTGTCCACCCCGACCGGCGACGGCGACCGGGCCACCGAGCTGGGCGACATGCTCGGCGGCGAGGACAACGAGTTCGAGCTCGCCGAGCTGCGGGTCGCCCTCGGCCCCGCGCTGGCCACGCTCGACGAGCGGGAGCAGAAGATCCTCACCCTGCGGTTCTACGGCAACCTGACCCAGTCGCAGATCGCCGACCAGATCGGCGTCTCGCAGATGCACGTCTCCCGGCTGCTGGCCCGGGCGCTGACCAAGCTGCGCGGCCAGCTCGACGGCACCTACTAGGCCCCACACGATGCGGGGCCGGGTCAGCGTGGCCCCGACCCCGCATCGTGTGTCAGGACGTTCGATCGGCGCACCGGCCGGGTCGCTCCCCTCGTGGGCAGCGGCCCGGCCGGTTCCGTCAGCGGCCGGCGGGCTCCCGCCACATCGGCCAGAACGGCGTGCCGTCGGGCACCCGGAACGGCTCGCCGGCCCGATATCCGTGCCGTGCGTACAGGTCCCGGCTGCGCGGGCTGCTCGCCTCCAGGTAGGCAGGCATCCCGTTGGCGTCCAACCAGGCGTGGTGGTGCCTCATCAGCGCGGTGCCCAACCCCTGCCCCTGCCGTCCCGGCTGAACGGCCAGGAAGGCCATGTGGTGATGGTCCGGATGCGGATGGTTGGCCGCGAACAACTCGTCGAGATGCTGGAACCGGTCGGTCCACTCGCCGCACGCGGCGGCGAGCCGGGCGTCGTAGTCGGGCGGCGGCGGAGCCGGCTCACCGACCGACGGGAGCCAGACCGCGACACCGGCCCGGTCCCCCGTGGCGTGCACGAACCCGTGCCGCATCGCGTGGTCGACAAGGATCTCGAAGTCCCCGGCCAGCACGGCCTCACGCTTGCTCGCGTCGGGCACCAGCCAGTAGGTCACCTCCAGGGCCGTGAAGGCCTCCGCGATCCGGTTCGCGACAAACGTCGTGTCCTGCGGCCCGAGCTGCTCGATCGTCACGCTCATCGGGACACCTCCGCACCGGCCGGCGTCGGCGCCTGCCGCTCCGCCGACCGCACCGCCGCCGCGGCGCTCGCCGCGCCGAGACCGATCCGGGCGTACGTGTCCGGACGGTTGCTGCGCAGCACCAGCGCCCACGCGACGCCCAGCGCGGCTGCCACCGGGTAGACGGCGGGCAGCGCCCAGCGCAGGGTGGAGTCGGGTGCGACCCCCAGCAGGTTGGCGAAGTTCGACACGGCCAACCAGATGATCACAACGAGCGCGATGGTGGCCAGGCCGGGCGCGATGGCCCGCTTCCAGAGGGTCTCGCCGCCGTGGCGGACGAAGTAGACGATCACCGCTACCGAGGTGGTGGCGATCAGCAGCAGCACGCCGAACCCACCTGTGGTGCCGCCCCAGAAGAACAGCTGGACCACCGGGTCCCAGCCGTTGACTGTGTAGAGCAGGATGACCAGCAGGCCGAGGACACTCTGTGCCAGCGACGCGGCCCGGGGCGAGCCGGTCCGCGGCGAGGTCTGCCCGAACACCGCCGGCAGCACCCGCTCCCGGCCCAGCGCGAAGGTGTAACGGGCCGTGGTGTTGTGGAACGAGATCATCGCGGCGAGCACCGAGGTCAGGAAGAGCACCTGCCCGATGGTCACCGCGGTGTCGCCGAGCTGGGCGGCGGCCAGGTTGAAGATCAGCCCGACACTCTGCTCGCCGGCCTCGGCGACGATCTTGTCCGGCCCGACGGCGACGGTCATGGTCCACGACGAGAGCGCGTACAGCCCGGCGATGATCGCCACGGAGAGGTACGTCGCCAGCGGCACCGTCCGCTTCGGATCCTTGCTCTCCTCGCTGAACACCACCGCGGACTCGAACCCGACGAACCCGAGGATGGCCAGCACCAGCACCGCGCCGACGCCCGGCACGAAGAGGTTGTCCGGCGACAGGGCGGAGAAGCTCACCTGACCGTCGGCCGGATTGCCGAGCTGACCCAGGTCGAAGACGAGGATCACCACGATCTCGGCCACCAGCAGCGCGGCGAGCACCAGGCCGTTGATGTCGACCCGCAGCAGGCCGAGCAGCCCGACCAGCGCCCACGCCACCAGGGCGACGATCGACCAGTGCGGGTGTCCGCCGAAGATCCGGTCGAGGACCGGCTCGGCGGCGACGCCGATGGTGCCGTACAGCCCGACCTGGAGCGCGTTGTACGCGATCAGCGCCACCCAGGCGGCGCCGACGCCGGCCGGCCGGCCGAGGCCACGCGAGATGTAGGCGTAGAAGGCGCCCGCGTTCTCGACCCGGCGCGACATCGCCACGTAGCCGACCGAGAACAGGGCCAGCACCGCGGCGACCACCAGGAAGGCCAGCGGGATGCCCGTCACGCCGATGACGCCGTAGCCGGTGGTGACGACGCCTGCCACCACTGTCAGCGGCGCGGCTGCGGACAGGACGAAGAAGATGACCGAGGGGACGCCGAGGCGACCCCTCGCGAGGGCTTCGGAGACGTTGCTGGGTCTGTCGACTGTCGATGTCGATGGCATACGACTACTCCGGTTGTCGAGGGGGTTGGGGTTACCGGGGGGATCAGGGGATGCCGCGCAGCACGGCTGCGCCGACGGCGGCCTCGGTGTGCCCGACAAGCTCCTTCAGGGGCGCCGGCAGCGCGGGGATGAGCACGTTGAGCCGGTGGTGGGCGCGGGGACCGGCGCTCCACAGCACCTCGCGGGTCAGCCCGGCCGCCACGACAAGGCCGAGCAGCAGCGCGTCCGGCACGCTCGGCGGGTCCGGGCGGTCCAGCAGTGCCCGCAGCCGGGTGGCCGGCCAGGCCACGGCGTTGAGGTCGATCGGGAGATAGCTGACCGAGGTGCGGAGCAGCCGCCGGCTCTCCCGGCGGCGCAGCACGCCGGCCCGGGCGAGCCGCTCGCCCACCGAGGTCGTCGCGCTCTGCGCCAGAAAGCTGAGCCACACGTTGACCGCCCGGTGCTGGGACTCGCCGATCAGCTGGTCGAGCACTGTGTGCGCCAGCGCGTCGGCGGGTGGGCGTCGGTCGATCACTGTGACCTGTCCACCCGAGACGGTGATGTGCCCGTAGAGGGTCAGCTCACCGAGGAGGCCGGCGGCCAGGCCGAGACCGGTCGCCGCCGGGTGGAGCTTGGCCTTGCCGCGGGTGTCGTTGTGGGCGATGAGGAAGAACTCGTCGGCGATGAGCAAACGGTCCTCCCCGCTCGGGTGTGTCCACTGTGTTCGCGACCCGGAAAAGGATGCACCGACAGCTACTGCAACGCAACTCCCAGATTTGATAGTTGCACTCCGTGCTGGCGCGACCTGCGGATCTTGCCGTGACAGACTCGGACGGTGACCGCCGCTTCCACCATCCGCCCCGCCGCCAGCCCCACCGTGCGCCGTCGACGCATCGCTCGCGAGCTCCGTCAGCTCCGGGAACGGGCGGGCATGACCCTCGACGTGGCCGCCCGCCAGCTCGACATGTCCAAGAGCAACCTGTCCCGGATCGAGACCGCGCAGATCGGCATCAAGCCCCGTGACGTCCGGGCGGCGCTCGCCCTCTACCAGGTCACCGGCGCGGACGCCGAGGCGCTGATCGAGATCGCCCGGGGCGCACAGCAGCGCGGCTGGTGGCAGAACTACAGCGACGTGCTGCCGGAGTGGTTCGAGTTCTACGTCGGACTGGAGGCCGAGGCGGCGGCGCTGCGCACGTACGAGGCCGAGTCGGTGCCCGGGCTGCTGCAGACCGAGGCGTACGCCCGGGCGATCTTCCGCCGCACGGCGGGCGAGGACGGCCTGGAGCGCAAGGTCGCGGCCCGGCTGCGCCGCCAGGAGGTGCTGCGCCACGACGAGCCCGTGCAGATGTCGGTGGTGCTCAACGAGGCAGTGCTGTTACGCCCGGTCGGCGGCCCCGCCGTGATGGCGGAGCAACTGGTCCACATGAGCCACATCGCCCAGTTACCCAACGTGACAATTCAGGTACTGCCGTTCGCGGCCGGCGAGCACCCGGCGATGACCACGCCGTACGTGATCCTCAATTTCGCCGACGCCGCCGACGCGTCCGTGGTTTACCTGGATAACCTCACGATGGGCCTGGCTCTGGAGGATGCCGATCATGTGCTCGGGTATAGCCTTCTGCACGAGGAGCTGTGCCGGATGGCACTCGATCCGGGGGCGTCGCTGACCCACCTCAAGGAAGCTTCTCGTAACTTTGCGTGACCGCGTCTGCGGCACGCCGACGCAGACGAGAGGTACCACGGATGACGGCGCTCGACCTGAACCGGGCCGACTGGCGCACCAGCACGCGCAGCAGTGGCAACGGCAACTGCGTGGAGGTCGCGACAGTCGACGGTCGGATCGCCGTCCGGGACAGCAAGGATCGCTCCGGTCCGGCGCTCGCGTTCGGCCCGGCCGCCTGGCGTTCGTTCCTGAAGGGCCTCACCGAGGTCCGTCGCGGCTGAGTTCCCCGGGCCGGTGCGAGACTGGGCCGTGCTTTCCGACGTAACCCTGGACCTGCCGGTCCGTCCGGCGTTGCCGGCGCTGCTGACCGCGCTCGACGCGGCCGGCGCCGCGGTCCTGGTGGCCCCGCCGGGCACCGGCAAGACCACCCTCGCGCCGTTGGCGGTGGCCGACCGGGTCGACGGCCGGGTGGTGATCGCCCAACCCCGCCGGGTGGCGGCGCGCGCCGCGGCCCGGCGGATGGCCGAGTTGCTCGGCGAGCGCGTCGGCGAGCGGGTCGGCTACGCCGTGCGCGGCGAGCGTCGGGTCGGCCCGGCCACTCGGATCGAGGTGGTCACCACCGGCCTGCTGGTCCGCCGGCTGCACCACGACCCGGAGCTGCCCGGCACGGGCGCGGTGCTGCTCGACGAGTGCCACGAACGGCAGCTCGACGCCGACCTCGCGCTGGCGTTCACGGTGGAGGCCCGGGCCACCCTCCGGCCGGACCTGTGGCTGCTCGCGATGTCCGCCACACCGGACACCGACAGGTTCGCCGCGCTGCTCGGCGGGACCGCCGCCGCCCCGGTGATCCGGGCCGAGTCGGCGCTGCACCCGGTACGGCGGATCTGGGCGCCGCCGGCCCGGCCGGTCGCGCCGCCGGGGGCAGGGCCGGTGGACCGTGCCCTGCTCGACCACGTGGCCGCGACCGTCCGGCGGGCGCTGCGCGAACACGACGGCGACGTCCTCGTCTTCCTGCCCGGGGCCGGTGAGATCGCCGCGGTCGCCGGACGGCTCGGCGACCTGCGGGACGCCGTCGACCTGCTGCCGTTGCACGGCCGCCAGCGCGGCGCCGAGCAGGACGCGGCCCTGCGTCCCGCCGTCGCGGACGGCCGGCGTCGCGTGGTGCTGTCCACCGCGCTGGCCGAGACGAGCCTCACCGTGCCGGGCGTGCGGGTGGTGGTGGACGCCGGACTGTCCCGGGTGCCCCGGATCGACCTGGCCCGTGGGCTGGGCGCGCTGATCACCGTGCCGGTCTCCCGGGCCGCCGCCACCCAACGCGCCGGCCGGGCCGGCCGGGAGGCCCCCGGGTACGTCTACCGCTGCTGGTCCGAGGCGACCCACGAGCGGCTGCCCGCCCGAGCAGAGCCGGAGATCGCCACCGCCGACCTGACCGGGTTCGCGCTGGAGCTGGCCGCCTGGGGGCGCCCGGACGGCGTCGGGCTGGCGCTGCCCGATCCGCCGCCGACCGCGGCGATGGCGGTGGCCCGGGACACCCTCGAAACGCTTGGCGCGGTCGACGGGACGGGCCGGATCACCGGGCGGGGTCGGGTGATCGCCTCCGCCGGGGCGCACCCGCGGCTGGCCCGGGCGCTGCTCGACGGCGCCGGTCGGGTCGGCGCGGACCGTGCCGCCGAGGTGGTGGCCCTGCTCGCCGAGGAGAGCGCGGCCGGCCCGGGTGACGACCTGGTGGCCGGCTGGCGTCGGCTGCGCGCCGGGACCGACGCGGGCGCCACGGCCCGCTGGCGTGCCGAGGTACGCCGGCTGCGCGCCGCGCTGCCCGCCGACCCGACCGGCCGCACGGCCAGCGGACGTGCCGGCGCCACGCCCGGGGCCGCCGACTCCGCCGGCAGGCAGGCCGCCGCTGACGTCGCCGGCAGGCGGGCCGCCGCCGGCTCCGCCGGCAGGCAGGCCCCCGCCGACTCCGCCCGCAAGCAGGCCCCCGCCGACTCCGCCGGCAGTGGGGCCGGTGGGCGTGCCGGCTCGGGCGGGCTGACCGACGATCTCGCCGCCGGGCTGCTTGTCGGTCTCGCGTACCCGGAGCGGCTGGCCCGGGTGCGACGCCCGGGCGGGTCCGCGTACCTCATGACGGGTGGGACCGCCGCGGAGCTGGCGGCCGGGTCGGGGCTGGCCGGCTCCGACTGGCTCGCGGTGGCCGTCGCGGACCGCCGCCCCGGTACGCCGTCGGCGCGGATCCGCCGCGCCACGCCGCTGGACGAGGCGACCGCCCGGGAGGCGGCGGGTCCGCTGCTGTCCACGCGCCGCGAGGTGGGCTGGTCCGACGGGGACGTGGTGGCCCGGGAGGTGACCCGGCTGGGCGCGATCGAGCTGGTGGCACGGCGGCTGGACCGCCCGGACCGGGCGGAGGTGGCGGCGGCGCTGCTGACCGGCCTGCGCCAGGAAGGGCTGGGGCTGCTGCCGTGGACGCCTGCGGCGCGGGGGCTGCGCGAGCGGATGGCGTTCTGCCGGCTGCACCTCGACGCCGAGTGGCCCGACGTCGGCGACGAGGCGCTGCTCGCCGCCGCGCCGACGTGGCTGGGGCCGGAGTTGGCCGCCGCCCGGCGACGCGCCGACCTGAGCCGGATGGACGTGACCTCGGCGCTGCGCCGACTGCTGCCGTGGGCCCAGGCCGCGCGCCTCGACGAGCTGGCGCCGGAACGCATCGAGGTGCCAAGCGGTTCGCGGATCCGGGTGGACTATGCCGACCCGGCAGCGCCGGTGCTGGCGGTCAAGCTCCAGGAGACGTTCGGCTGGCCGGCGGCCCCGCGCATCGGCGGTGGCCGGGTGCCGGTGCTGCTGCACCTGCTCTCCCCCGCCGGCCGGCCGGTGGCGGTCACCGCGGATCTGGTGTCGTTCTGGCGTACCGGCTATCCGCAGGTCCGCGCGGAGCTGCGCGGTCGCTATCCCCGGCATCCGTGGCCGGAGGACCCGGGCACGGCGACGCCCACCCGGCGGGCAGCGCCGCGCCGGCGGTGAGGGCCGGCTACTCCTCGACGACGTCGGCCACGACCACCGTGACGTTGTCCGGCCCGCCGGCGTGCAGCGCCAGGTCGATCAGCTTGCCGGCGCAGGCGGACCGGTCCGGGTAGGTGGTCAGCACCTCGGCCAGGGTGTCCGGGCGGACGACGTTGGAGAGGCCGTCGCTGCACAGCAGCCACCGGTCGCCGGCCCGGGGCACCATCGTCGCGTACGACGGGGAGACGTCCTCGCCCTGCAACGCCTGGGTGACGACGGCCCGGCGCGGGTGGCTGCTGGCCTGGTCCGCGGTGATCACGCCCTGGTCGACGAGCATCTGGACGAAGGTGTCGTCCCGGGTGACCTGCTTGAGCACGCCCTCGCGGAACAGGTAGGCCCGCGAGTCGCCGACGTGGGCGAGGGCCAGGCAACTGCCGGTACGGGCGAAGAGCAGGGCGGTGAGCGTGGTGCCCATGCCCTGGCGCTCGGGGTCGTCGGCGACCGCCTGCCGGATGCGGGCGGTGGCCAGCGCGATGCCGTCCTGGAGGGCCGCCACCAGGGCGTCCTCGGGTGTCTCCACGTCCAGCGGAGCGACCGCGTCGATGGTGAGCGAGCTGGCCAGGTCACCGGCGGCCATTCCGCCCATGCCGTCGGCGACGGCGACGAGCCAGGTGCCGGCGTGCAGGGCGTCCTGGTTTCCGCTGCGGATCAGCCCACGGTCGCTCGTTCCCACCGAACGCAGCTTCAGGGTCATGGGAGGCAGCCTGCCAGGCGAAGGGCGCAGTTGTCTCTAGGAGATCAGGACGACGGCGCGTGGCGCGGCCAATCTCACGTCGCCCGGCCGGCGCGACGGGGCGCGCGGCCGGACCGGCCGCCCTCGTCGCACGCCAGAACCCATCCAGTCGGATCAATTGACAGGGCGATCCGCCGCTGGAAACATCGACGCGATACCTGGGAGCGCTCCCAGCTTTTCGGCACCACTGCACCCACCATCACTGTTCCTCTCCCGTCCCGGAAGGACTCCCCGTGACGCCATCCCGACGCCGCCTACTCCTGGCCGCGGCGACCACCCTGGCCCTCACCGGCGCGGGCGCCGGCGCGGCCCATGCCGAACCGCCACCGGACGCCCCCGAGCAGATCGACAACGGCGACTTCAGCGCCGGGGTGAGCCCCTGGTTCTCCTTCGGCACCGGCACGCTCGCGGTCACCGACGGCAGGCTCTGCACCACGGTCCCCGGCGGGCTGGCCAACCCCTGGGACGCCGGCATCGGCCAGGACGGGGTGCCGCTGATCGCCGGCGCCGAATACACCCTCGGCTTCGCCGTCTCCGCCACCCCCGGCGCGGCGGTCAAGGCCGTGCTGCAGCTCGGCAGCGCCCCGTACACCACGTACGCCGCTGTGGACGCCACGGCCACCGGCACCGCCCAGCGGGTCGAGCAGACCTTCACCGTCCCGGACGACAACCCGAACGCCCAACTGATCTTCCAGGTCGGCGGGAGCGCCGCGACGCAGACCATCTGCCTGGATGACGTCTCGCTGCGCGGTGGCGAGCCGCCCGCGCCGTACGAGCCGGACACCGGGCCACGGGTGCGTGTCAACCAGGTCGGCTACCTGCCCGGCGGCCCGAAGAACGCCACAGTGGTCACCGAGGCCACCGAGCCGCTGCCCTGGCAGTTGCGCTCGGCCGCCGGCGCCGTCCTGGCCAGCGGCACCACCACCGCGCGCGGCGTGGACGCCGCCTCCGCCCAGAACGTGCAGACAGTCGACTTCTCCAGCTACCGCACGCCGGGCAGCGGGCTGACCCTGACCGTCGACGGCGAGACGAGCCACCCGTTCGACATCTCCGGCACCCTCTACGACCGGCTGCACGCCGACTCGATGCAGTTCTTCTACGCCCAGCGCAGCGGCATCGCCATCGACGGTGACCTGATCGGCGACGAGTACGCCCGCCCCGCCGGGCACCTGGACGTGGCACCCAACAAGGGCGACACCAACGTGCCCTGCCAGCCGGGCGTCTGCGACTACTCCCTCGACGTGCGCGGCGGCTGGTACGACGCCGGCGACCACGGCAAGTACGTGGTCAACGGCGGCATCGCCACCTACCAGCTGCTCAACACGTTCGAGCGGACCAAGACGGCTGCCACCGCGGCCGGCGGCGCGGCGCTCGCCGACAGCACGCTGCGGGTGCCCGAGCGCGGCAACGGCACCCCGGACATCCTCGACGAGGCCCGGTGGGAGCTGGAGTTCCTGCTGCGCATGCAGGTGCCGGCCGGCAAGCCCCTAGCCGGCATGGTCCACCACAAGATCCACGACCAGAACTGGACCGGGCTGCCGCTCGCCCCGCAGGACGACCCGCAGCCGCGTGAGCTGCACCCGCCGTCGACAGCGGCCACCCTCAACCTGGCCGCCACCGCCGCCCAGTGCGCGCGGCTGTTCGCCCCCTACGACGCGGCGTTCGCCCGCCGCTGCGCCACTGCCGCGAAGACGGCCTACGCCGCCGCCAAGGCCCACCCCGCGGTGTACGCAAGCCCGACCGACGGCACCGGCGGCGGCGCGTACGACGACGGCACCGTCACCGACGAGTTCTACTGGGCGGCCGTCGAGCTGTACCTCAGCACCGGGGAGCAGACCTACCTGACCGACCTGAGCGCCTCGCCGCACCACACCGGCGACGTGTTCGACCCCCGTGGCTTCGGCTGGCAGAGCGTCGCGGCGCTCGGCCGCCTCGACCTGGCCACCGTGCCTAACGGGCTGCCGGCCGCCGAGCTGACCCGGGTCCGCGCCTCGGTCACCGGCGCCGCCGACGCGTACCTCGCCGAGCTGCGCCGGCAGGCGTACGGGCTGCCGATGCCCGGTGACGCCAACAGCTACTTCTGGGGCGGCAACAGCAGCATCATCAACAACGCCATCGTCCTGGCCACCGCCTTCGACCTGACCCACGACGCCACGTACCGCGACGGCGCCGTCCAGGCGATGGACTACATCCTCGGCCGCAACGCCCTGAACATCTCCTACGTCACCGGCTGGGGCGAACACAACGCGCAGAACCAGCACAGCCGGATCTTCGGTCACCAGCTCAACCCGGACCTGCCCCGCCCGCCCGCCGGCTCCCTCGCCGGTGGCGCGAACGCGGCCCTGCAGGACCCGTTCGTGGTGCAGTTGCTCGCCGGCTGCGCGCCGCAGTTCTGCTACGTCGACGACATCAACTCGTACTCGACGAACGAGGTCGCGATCAACTGGAACTCCGCGTTGGCCTGGATTTCCTCGTTCCTGGCCGACCAGGGCGAGGCCGGCGCGGTGCCGGCCACCACCTGCTCGGTGAGCTACGCCAACTACGGCGCCTGGCAGGGTGGCACCGGATTCACGGCGCAGTTGACCGTGCGCAACACCGGCGCCACCGCCGTCAACGGCTGGTCCGTGCGGTTTGCGTTCACGGGTGACCAGCGCGTCCGGGAGGCCTGGCTGGCGAAGGTCACCCAGGCCGGCGCGACGGTGACGGCGAAGAACGAGTCGTACAACGCCAAGATCGCCCCCGGCGGCACTGTGACGTTCGGCTTCAACGCGACGACCGGCGGCGGCGCCAACCCGAGGCCGGGTCTGGTCACCGTCAACGGAAACGCCTGCTCACTGTCCTGAGCACGCACGGCTGGTGGCCGCCCTCCCCCGGGCGGCCACCAGCTCGGCTGGACCCGCGTACCTACCATCACGAACATGGACGGAGGAGCGTGGATCCTGGTCGGGGCTGCGGCAGCCCTCCTGCTTGCCGCCCTGCTGGTCATCGCACGGCGACGCCGTCGCCGTGCCCGGGCCGACGGGCCCGCGGAGACGATGCGCCGAGCCCGCCAGGCCATCCGGGCGAGCGGGCACGAGCAGCGCCGCCAGCGCCGCGGCAGCCTGCGCGGCAAGGGCTACGGCGGAGACGACAACCAGGCCTCCAGCAGTGGCGTCGCCAGCGACTCCGGCGGGATGCCCTGACGCTCTCTCCCGGCGCCGACGACACGGAAGGCGCCCGTACCCCTGCCGGGCTTCGGGCCGTTTCAGCGCGCGTCAGGGTCGACGTTTCGCGCCCGGTGCGGTCGGTGCTCACCAATTCACCCTGATCGGAGATCGATGACGGGATCTACCTGTCTGCGGAGGTGGAGCAGTGCCCATGGACGACGGACCCGTGACGCCAGCGCTGGTGATCTGGACCGCGCAAAGGGTGATCAACCAGCATCACCTGCCGCCGAGCCGCTGCATGCAGTGCCAGGACGACGGGTGCGAGATGTTGACGTGGGCGCGGGACGCGCTCCAGGCGTACCGCAGTTGATCGAGCGAGAGCCTGATGTGGGCGCACGACCACGCCAAGGAGTAGCAAGGGCCGGCAACCGGTCAGCGGGATGAGGAAGCCGCCCCGCGCAAGCCCCCGAAGTTGTCGTACACCTGTTCTATTCTCGGTCCATGTTCGAGGAGCTGGCGCAGGCGGAGGCGGCGGTCGCCGCGTGCGTCGACGCGCCGGCCTGGGCTCTCACCGAGCCCGACCTCGTCGCGGCCCTCGATGCCGCCCACCGGCTTGAGCAGCGTCTGGCGGCAGTGCAGCTGAGCCTGGTGCGTGAGCTGGACGGCCGGGGCACGGCCCAGGCGCAGGGCGCGTCCTCGACGGCCGTCTGGCTGCGTGACCGGTTACGGCTCACGGTCCCCGCCGCCCGCCGGCTGGTCGACCTGGCCGGGGCGCTGGACACCGGAGCACCGGGGGTGCGGGCCGCTTTGGCCAACGGGGACATCAGCGTGGAGCAGGCCCGGGTCATCGGCGACACGGTTCGCACCGTGCACGCCACCGCTGGCGCCGAGCCCGCCGACAAGGCGGTCGGCGTGCTGGTCGAGTGGGCCGGGCAGTTCGAGCCGACCCTGCTGCGCAAGCTGGGCACCCGCATCCTCGACCACGTCGCCCCGGAGGTTGCCGAGGCCGCCGCCCGGGCGGCGCTGGAGGCCGAGGCCCGCCGATCCGCCCGGGATCGTCATGTCACCCTGTCCGAGCTGTCGGATGGCCGCCTACGGTTGACCGGCAGTCTGGACGCCGAGGCCGCCGGCCTGTTGCGCGCCGCGATCGACCCGTTGACCGCACCATCGGGCCCGGACGACACGCGCAGCCCAGGGCAACGCCGCCACGACGCGCTCGCCGACCTCTGCCGTCTCACCCTGCGCACCGGCGAGTTGCCGGAGCACGGCGGAGAGCACGCCCAACTCGTGGTCACCACCAGCTTCGACGCGCTGGCCCGGCACCTCGACGTGGGAGCCCTGGACACCGGTCTCCGGCTCACCCCGGCAACGGTCCGCCGTCTCGCCTGCGACGCGACGATCCTGCCCGCCGTCCTCGGCAGCGCCGGCCAGACACTGGACGTGGGCCGGCAACGCCGCCTCGTCACCGGGCCGCTACGACGCGCCCTGGTCCTACGCGATCGCGGCTGCGCCTTTCCGGGCTGCGACCGCCCACCCCGCTGGTGCGACGCCCACCACATACGGCACTGGGCCGACGGCGGTGACACCAGCCTCGACAATGCCGTGCTGCTCTGCGGCCACCACCACCGCCACGTCCACCAGGGCGACTGGGCGGTCCGGCTCGGCGGCGACGGCCACCCCGACTTCGTCCCGCCAGCGTGGCTCGACCCCGCGCAGGTCCCCCGCCGCAACCTCTACCACCGGCGGACGTGACCACGGCCCCATCCCGGGTGTACGGCTTCTCCGGACGCGGCGAACGTCGCCGGCCACTGCGACGGCACGCCCTGACGCCCCTGCCGTAACGGCGGGCCAGTGTGACAGGCCTCGCGTCGTTCGGGACGGTCAACTCCGCCCGGCCTTCCCTAACGTCGACACCATGACGGTCAACGGAGACACGTTCGAACGGCCCGCCCAGAGCGACAGGGCCTCCGACGACGACTGGGCAATCCAGGGCGGTCAGGCCGCCGAGATCGGCCCAGTCGTCTACGTCTCCTCGGGCACGGCAGCCGTGCGCTGATGGGGGGCGTGTCGCCGCTGCCGGCGTCCGGACGGCTGCGCACCCTCTCCCTCGCCACGCTGGCGAACACCGTCGGCTCGGGACTGTGGCTGACCGGCGGGGCCCTCTACCTCACCCGGGACGTGGGGCTCTCCGCCGCGCAGGTGGGCGCCGGGCTCAGCGTGGCCGGGCTGGTCGGTCTGAGCGCCAGCGTGCCGCTCGGCAGCCTCGCCGACCGGCGCGACCCACGTACGCTGCGGGCCGTTCTGCAGGTGCTCCAGGCGGTGGTCGCGGCCACGTACCTGCTCGTCGGCTCGTTTCCGGTGTTCCTGGCCGTCGCGGTGCTCGATCTGCTGCTGGCCTCAGGCAACCTCGCGGTCCGCGCCGCGCTGGTCGCCGCCGTCGCCGGCCCGCAGGGGCGGGTGCACGCCTTCGCCACGCTACGGGCCGTGGCGAACCTGGGCATCGGGGTCGGGGCGGGTCTGGCCGGATTCGCGCTGGCAGCCGACACACACCTGGCGTACCAGATCCTGGTGGCCGGGAACGCGGCCACCTATCTGGTGTCGGCGGCGCTGCTGTTCCGGCTGCCGGCCTGTCCCCCAACCGCGCCGGCCCCGACCGCGCAGCCCTCGACCACGCCGGCCCAAACCACGAAGCCTCCAACCACGCAGCCCTCGACCACGCCGGCCCCGACGGCCGCTGCCCGCCGTGGGCGGCCGCTGCGCGACGGCCGTTTCCTCGCGGTGAGCGGCGCGTCGGCGGTGCTCGCCCTACACCAGACGGTCCTCACACTGGTGGTGCCGCTCTGGGCGGTGACCGTGGTCGGAGCGCCCCCGCCGGTCGTGGCGGCGGTCCTGCTGACCAACACGGTGCTCACCGTGCTGCTGGCGGTGCGGCTGAGCCGGGGCGCGGACACCGCGGCCCCGGCGGCCCGGACGATGCGCAGGGCCGGTCTGGTGCTGGCCGCCGCGATGCTGCTGTACGCGGCCACCGCCCGACTGCCCACCGCTGCCGCTGTCGGACTACTGCTGGTCGCCACCGTCGTCTACACGGCCGGAGACCTGTGGCACGGCGCTGGTGGAGCAGGGCTCGCCTACGATCTCGCTCCGCCGGATGCGCTCGGCGCCTACCAGGGGGCGGACGGAATGCTTGCCGGTCTGGCCCGCGCCGCCGGCCCAGCCCTGTTGACACTCGTGGTGCTCGACGGCGGGATGCCCGGCTGGCTGGCCGTCGGCGCGCTCTTCGCCGTGGTGGGCCTGGCCAGCCCCGCGCTCACCCGGTGGGCCCTGGCCGACCGCCCAGCGTCGCCGGACGGAACCGGCCAGTGAGCGGAGGCCACCCGCCCCGCAACACCGGGCCTGACCGACCAGTGATCAGTGGCCAGTCGCCCGGCCGCCCGCGACGCCATGCCTGACCGGCCGATGAGCGGTGGTCAGCCGCCGCCCGCGACGCCGGGCTTGATGACCGGCGGGCGGACGATGGCCGGCTGCTCCTGTGCTGGGCAGGACCGGCCGGCCAGCGCCATCCGCGACCGTCAGCCGATCTCCTCGTCGACGAAGCACCAGCGCCAGTCCTCGCCCGGCTGGGCCGAGCGGATCACCGGGTGGCTGGTGGCCGCGAAGTGCTTGCTCGCGTGCTGGTTCGGCGACGAGTCGCAGCAGCCCACCTGTCCGCAGCTCAGGCAGGTACGCAGGTGCACCCAGTAGGTGTTGCCGATGGCCACGCAGTCGGCGCACTCGTCGGGGGTGCGCGGTTCGGCGGTGCCCGCCTCGGTCAGGTGCTGACAGCTCACTGCTCGACCTCCTGCCGCAGCAACGACTCTTCCAGGTCCAGGTCACGATAGGCCCGCACCAGCACCTCCTCAGGAATGCGACCGGAGTCCCGGGCGGCCCGGAACACGTCCCGCTCGGCGTCGATCATCTGTTGTCGGAGCCGACCGTACGCCTGCGACGGGGTTTCCCGCTCGTTCCCACCGAGCCGTTCCCACGCCATGTTGGTGCGGTCCTCCACCACCCGGCGCAGCCGGTCCACCACCGGCTGGGGCGCGCCCTCGGCCAACTCCTCCAGCCGGTCCCGCGCGGCCCTGCTGGCCTGCTGCTGAACCCCGGCGGCCGACAGGGCGTCCTGCACGGGGTCGTCCTGGGGCAGCTTCAGGCGGCGGGCCACCAACGGCAGCGTGGCGCCCTGACCGACAAGCGTGACCACGATCACCGCGAAGGCCAACCAGATGAACAGGGCCCGGGGGTACGGCTCGTCGTCGGCCAGGGTCAGCGGCAGGGCCAGGGCGGCGGCGAGCGTCACCACGCCCCGCATCCCGGCCCACCCGATGATGACCGGGATCTTCGGCGACGGGGCCGGGTCGCGGCGGCGGATCCGGGGAACCAGCCGAGCCAGGTAGGTGGCCGGGAAGAGCCAGACGAAACGGGTCAGGAAGACGGTGGCGAGCACCGCGACGGTGATGAGGACGAGCGAGCCGGCCGGCTCGTCGAGGTCGCGCACCACCTCCCGCAGTTGCAGTCCGACCAGCAGGAAGACCAGTCCCTCCAGTAGGAACCGGACCAGCCGCCAGAACGCGCCGACCTGCAACCGGGAGGCCGCCGAGAGCAGTTGGGACAGCTTGTGGCCGAGCGCCAGCCCGGTGACCACCACCGCTACCACGCCGGAGGAGTGCACCGCCTCGGCGGCGAACACCACAGCGAACGGGATGATCAACGACAGCGCGTTGTCCAGCAGCGGGTCGGTGATCCGTCGGTGCAGGAAGCCGAAGACCACCGCGCCGAGCGCGCCGATCAGGATGCCGCCGCCGGTGGCCCGCAGCACCTGGAGGCTGACGTCCGTGGCGCCGACCGCCGAGCCGGCGGTGGCCATGGTGGCGACCCGCAGCAGCACAAGCGCGGTGGCGTCGTTGACCAGGCTCTCCCCCTCCAGGATGGTGACCACCCGGCGGGGCAGCCCGACCCGACGCGCGACAGCCGTGGCGGCCACCGCGTCCGGCGGCGCGACCACCGCACCGAGGGCCAGGCAGATCGCGAACGGCACCTGCGGCAGCAGCAGGTGCAGCACGAACCCGACCACGAACGCGGTGAACAGCACCAGGCCGACCGCTAGCAACAGGATGGGCCGAATGTTGTTCTTGAACGCCGGTACCGACGTCTCCAGCGCGGCGACGTAGAGCAGCGGCGGCAGGATGCCGATCAGCACCAACTCCGGGTCGAGCTCGACGTGTGGGACGCCGGGCACGAAGGAGAGCGCCAGGCCGAGCACGACAAGCACGATCGGCGCGAGCAGGCCGAGCCGGCGGGCGAGCGCGGCGCCGAGGGTGGCGATCGCCAGGAAGACGACGACCGGAAACAGGCTTTCCATGGGGTACGAGCCTAGGGGTGCGACAGACCGGACCCTGATCAGCCGGTCGGTCGCAGCTTCGGCAGCACCTCGGCGCCGAACGCGTCGATGAACCCGCGCTGCTCCTGCCCCACGTGGTGCAGGGCGATCTGGTCGAAGCCCAGCGCCGCGTACTCCTCCAGCCAGCCGACGTGCCGGCCCAGGTCGGACGAGACGTTCACCACCTGCGCGATCCGCTCGGGCGGCACGTCGGCCGAGACCACGTCGAAGTGCTCGACGGTCTCCAGGTCCCAGCAGACCGGAGGGGCGAAGACGTTGCTGCGCCACTGGTCGTACGCGAGCGCCTCGGCCTGCGCCTGCTCCGGCGCCCAGGAGACGTGCAACTGGAGGTGCAGTGGGCCGCGCCCGCCGGCGTCCCGGTACGCGTCGATCATCTCGCGCAGGTGGGCCACCGGGGCGTTCACGGTGATCAGGCCGTCGGCCCACTCGGCGCACCAGCGGGCGGTGGCCACGCTGACGGCGGCGCCGACGAGCGCGGGCGGCTCGTCGGGGCGGGTCCACAGCCGGGCCCGGTCCACCCGGACCAGACCGTCGTGGCTGACCTCCTCGCCGGCCAGCAGCGCCCGGATCACGTCCACGCACTCGCGCAGCCGGGTGGCGCGGACGTCCTTGCGCGGCCACACCTCGCCGGTGATGTGCTCGTTGCTGGCCTCGCCGGTGCCCAGTGCCGCCCAGAACCGGCCCGGGTACATCGCGCCGAGGGTGCCGATCGCCTGCGCGATGATCGCCGGGTGGTAGCGCTGACCGGGGGCGTTGACCACGCCGAACGACATGCCGGTGGCCTGCAACGCGGCGCCGAGCCAGGACCAGGCGAAGCCGGACTCACCCTGCCGGGCGCTCCACGGGGAGAAGTGGTCGGAGCACATGGCGGCGTCGAAGCCGGCCCGCTCGGCGTGCATCACCGCCTTCAGCAGCGCGCGGGGAGGGATCTGCTCGTGGGAGGCGTGGAATCCGAACGACGTCATGGGCGCACTTCCTACCCATGACGTCGTTCGGTGATGCGTACCGCTTCGGAAGCTACTCGGCGTGCGCGCCGGCGCCGGCGGAGGCCGCGCCCTCACCCACCCAGACGGTCTTGATGTTGCAGAACTCCCGCATGCCCAGTTCGGACAGCTCCCGGCCGTAGCCGGAGTTCTTCACACCGCCGAACGGCAGCTCCGGGTAGGAGGTGGTCATCCCGTTGATGAAGACGTTGCCGGCGTCCAGGTCGGTGGCGAAGCGCTCCTGCTCGGCCGCGTCCCGGGTCCAGGCGTTCGACCCGAGCCCGAAGCTGGTGCCGTTGGCGACCTCGATCGCCTCGGCGTACGAGGACACCCGGTACAGGCCGGCGACCGGGCCGAAGACCTCCTCGGACCACATCCGCATCTCGGGAGTCAGGTCGGTGACCACCGTCGGCGGGTAGAACCACCCGTCGCCGGTGGGCAGCTCGCCGCCGCAGAGCACCGTCGCGCCCTTGTCCGCCGCGTCGCGCACCTGGGCGTGCACCTCGTCACGACCCCGTTCGCTGGCCAGCGGGCCCACGTCGGTGTCCGCGTCCATGGGGTCGCCGACGCGCAGCGCGGCCATGTTCGCGGCGAACTTCTCGGCGAACGCGTCGAAGACGTCGGTGTGCACGATGAACCGCTTAGCGGCGATGCAGGACTGGCCGTTGTTCTGGCAGCGGGCGGTGGTGGCCACCTCGGCGGCCCGGTCCACGTCGGCCGAGGGCATCACCACGAACGGGTCGCTGCCGCCCAGCTCCAGCACCGTCTTCTTCAACTCCCGGCCGGCGATCTGGGCGATGGAACGTCCGGCCGCCTCACTGCCGGTGAGGGTGGCGGCGCGTACCCGAGGGTCGGCGAGGATCCGCTCGACGGCGTCGGAGCCGACAAGCAGTGTGGTGAACGCCCCCTCGGGGAAGCCGGCGCGACGGAACACGTCCTCCAGCAGCAGCGCCGTCTGCGGCACGTTCGAGGCGTGCTTGAGCAGGCCGGTGTTGCCGGCCATCAGCGCCGGGGCGGCGAAGCGCATCACCTGCCAGAGCGGGAAGTTCCACGGCATCACCGCGAGCACCACGCCGATCGGCTGGTAGCGGATGAAGGCCCGGGTCGCCTTGACGGCGGCGGCGTCGGCCGGCTGGTCGGCGAGGAACCCCGGCGCCCGGTCGGCGTAGAAGCGGGCCGCCGTGGCGCACTTGGTCACCTCGGCCTGCGCCGCGACGTACGTCTTGCCCATCTCCGTGGTCATGATCCGGGCGATCTCGTCGCGCTCGGCGTCCAGCAGGTCGGCGGCGGCGTTCATCCACCGGGCGCGCTTGTCGACAGTCGTCTCCCGCAACTGCCGGTACGCGAGGTCGGCGCGCTCGATGGCGGCGTCGAGCTGCTCGGTGGACATCGCCTCATAGGTCTTGAGTACCTGTCCGGTAACGGGGTTGGTGGTGGCGATGTGGGGCATCTCGTCCTCCTGTCACTCGAACAGCGAGTGTCGTACGCCTGGCTCCTCGCGGCGGCGAGCGGCACGGCGGCGCTGGATCACGACAAGATCGACCACGGCGACCACTGCGAGGATCGCGCAGAGCACGCCGAGCCAGGCGAGCCCGGCCCAGAACGCCAGCACCGCGAACACCACCATGATCACCAACCCGAAACCGGCGAGGGTGAGCCGAAGGTTCAGCGCGCTGTAGGCGTGGCCGACCGTGCCACGGGCGCGCCGGGGCTGCGATCTCGTCATACCGCCTGATCTACCCCCGATCGGCGTCGTTAACCGGCAACCATCGCTCGCGCGGGCGGCGGTTATAGCACTCCGGTGGCGCCTTCGACGGCACTCGGCCGCATACCCGACAGCAACTTCCCGTCGCACCACGTCCAGCGCTTAGAGTTACCGCGCTGTCGCTCTGTGCCGCGAGACGGGGGATGCCATGCCTCGACGGTGGGTCGCCGCCCTGGCCTGTCTCGCCGCGCTTGTCGCGTTGGCCTGCGAGGGCGGCACGTCGGCCTCCCCCCGCCCCACGAAGAGCTCGCCGTCGTCCGGCGGGCCCGGCGGCATCGCCGCCCTCGGCGACTCGATCAGCACCGGCTTCGCCTCCTGCCTGGTGCTCACCTCCTGCGAGCGCAACTCCTGGTCGACAGGGGACGGCCTGCGGGTGCAGAGCCACTACCGCCGGCTGCTGGAGCAGAACGCAGCGATCCGCGGTCGGACGTACAACCACGCCAAGCCCGGCGCCCGCGCCGACGCGCTCGAAGGCCAGGCCCAGGCAGCGGTACGCGATCGCGTCGACTACGTCACGGTGCTGATCGGCGCCAACGACATCTGCCGGGGCGGCGTGGACGCGATGACCCCGGTAACCCAGTTCCGGGCCGACGTCGACAGGGGTCTGCGGGTGCTGCGCAGCGGCCGACCGAAGGCCCGGGTGCTGGTGGTGAGCATCCCCGACCTCTATCGACTGTGGGAGGTCGGGCACGGCGACGCGCGGGCGGCACGCGCCTGGCGGCGGGGCATCTGCCCGGCCCTGCTGGCCAACGCGACGTCGACGGCCCCCGCCGACAAGGCGCGCCGGGCCGCCGTCCGGGACCGCATCGACGCGTACAACGCGCAGTTGGTGGCGGCCTGCCGGGCGTACGGCTCACGGTGCCGGCACGACGGCGGCGCCGCGCACAGGGTCCGCTTCACCCTGGACCTGCTCAACCCGCTGGACTGGTTCCACCCCAACGCCACGGGTCAGGGCCGGCTGGCCGAGGTGACCTGGCGCTCCTCCGGCCTGGCCGACTGATCCGCCCCCTCTCGGGGGCGGGCTCACGGGCGGCGGGGCTCCGGGACGCCGGTGCCGCGCTGACGGTAGAGCGCCCGGGAGCGCTCGGCCAGATCCTTGGTGGCTGACGAGTTGGCCCAGGTGCCGAGCACGATCGCCGCACCCGGCACGATCTTTGCGACGAGTCGTTTGGCCGCCCGCACGCCTGCCATCTGGGCCAGCCGCACGCCGAGCTGCAACATGACCCGGCCGAGCGGACGCTGGCCGCCCAGGCCGAAGAGCGCGTCGGCGCGTTCCCGCCCGGCGGCCACCCCGAGCGCCAGCCGGGCGCTCTCGGCGACCTTGTGCACGCGCTGGAGCACGAGCAGGTCGGTGGCCCGGTCGCTGTGCAGCGGGTCGACGTCGTACGCGGCGGCGATGTGCAACACCATGCGTGCCTGGGTCCAGGCGAGCACGCCGACGTCGAGGACGGCACCGGGCAGCCCGGCCGCGCCGGAGACCGCTCCGGACAGCCGAGCGAGATTGACGAACTTGCGGGCCGCCTGGTCGGCCAGGACGTCGGACGAGACACCGGGGTGTTCGCTGCGGGCCCGGGCTGCCCACTGGGCGGCCTCCGGCCCGAGCCGGCGCACCGCCTCCAGGGCGAGGTGCTCCGGGGCGTACTGCGGATCGTCGCGCATCCGGTCCCAGAGTCGGGCCGGCGGCCCCTCGGGCGCGGCCGCCGGTGCGACCGGCAGGTCGGCCGACGGCTCGGGAGTGGGCACGGCGGGTTGACCGCCGACGGGCGGGGTGTCGGTCACCGGGTCTCCCCAGGGGTGGGTACGGGTAGGACGGCCGGTGGCGCGGTCAGCGACGGCGGTTGGACAGTCGCGCCGCCAACCCCTTGAGCTTCTGCTGGTTGTCGGGCTTGGCCAGCTCGCGCCGCCCCCGGTCCACCAACTGCTGACCCTTCGGCGATCTCAGGAACGTGCTGATCCGCTGCATCAAAGACATAACGTCCTCCTGTCGGTGGTCCCTCAGTCATGTGTACCCCGAACCCGCAACTGATGTACCCGGGACGCGACAGGCTCAACCCTCACCGTCCACAGTGGTCGGTAGGCTACCGCCCGGCCGGCACGATGGCGTCGACGACCCGGGTGGCACGCCACTCGTGCTGCTGGTAGTGCTCGGGGTACGCGGAGACCTGCACCGCCTGCGCGGCGTCGGTGAGCCGCATCTGCTGCCAGCCGGGCACCTGCTCCAACGCGGTGAGGAACTGCCGGGTAGCGAACTCGGGGTCCATCAGCCGGCCGACCGGGCCCCAGCCGCTGCTGGAGCGCTGCTGGAACAGCCCGACCGAGTCGTGGTCCCAGCCGACGCCCTGGTGCGGGTAGTCCTGCGACTCCGGCAGGACGCCGCTGGCGACGTTGTAGAGGTTGCTCTCCTGCATGGCGGTCGCCACCGCGATGACCAGACCACGGCGCGGGATGCCCATCTTGCGCCCGGCGCGGACGATCGCCTCGGCGTTCTCCATCTGGTCGTCGTCCAGTCCGGCGACCGGCGCCGGATCGGTAGGCCGCGCCGGGACGACCTTGCGGGCACGCGCTGTGGTGTCCGGGTCGGCGGAGGTCGCGGAGACGGACGGGCTGGCGGAGGGAGTGGCGGCACGGTCGAGAGCCCGGGACGCGCGCTGCTGCTCGGCGCGCTGCGCCAGCTCGGCGCTGCTGTCCACAGGCGTCGCCGCGCCGGCGGTCTCACCGTGCACCTGTGCGACGGCGGCCAGACCGAGGCAGCACACCACGCCGGTGGCGAGGGCCACCTGGGCCCGGCGTCGACCGGTCAGGTCGCGGGCGTACGCCCGAAGCCGACTCGCGGCGGTTGTCCGTTCGGCTGAGGTGCCTTCCTCCGTTCCGGTAGTGGGGCTGCTCGGGGCGTACGGGTCGTCGAGGGTGCCGTCGTCACGCATCAGCCGAGGCTAGGCAGACGGAAACCCCGATCACGCACAGTGATCACGTGGTCCTCACCACAGAATCGGGTCCCTCGGGTGGACGAGCGGGACGGCTCGACCCGCCCGGGGAACGGACCTCGCGTACCGGAGGAAACCGGCGCGGCACGTGGGCCGGCACGGACGGCGACAGGGGCGGACATCGGGCCGCGCGGACCGACATGATCGACAAACTCGGCCTTTGGGCCGAACCGCCCATCGGCCGAACGGCGTAATCGGGTGGTTCGTCCGATCACGCCCACCCGTTGGCCGACGGATCGCCCGACGCAGGAATGCACCAGGATGGCAGGTACGTTTCCCGAATCGGGTGGCGTCCATCGCGTCGCCATCCGAACAGGCACATTCCAGGGAGGTCCGCACCGGTGCTCGACCCACACGAGCTCTATCAGCTCACCGACGATCTGCCCGACCTCGGGCAACCGGTCCTGGTCCAGGCCCTGACCGGGTTCGTGGACGCCGGCAACGCCAGCCGGCTGGCCCGCGAGCAGTTGCTCACCTCGCTCGAGGGCCGGCCGATCGCCACCTTCGACGTGGACCAGCTCTTCGACTACCGGTCCCGACGACCGGTCATGACCTTCGTCGAGGACCACTGGGAGAGCTTCGACGCCCCCAAGCTGGAGCTGCACCTCCTGCACGACGACGACGAGACCCCTTTCCTGCTGCTCACCGGCCCCGAACCGGACCTGCAGTGGGAGCGGTTCACCGCCGCCGTGGCGGGGCTCGCCGCCCGCCTGGACGTCCGGCTCACCGTCGGGCTCAACTCGATCCCGATGGCGGTGCCCCACACCAGGCCGACAGGCGTGACCGCCCACGCCACCCGTCCGGAGCTGATCAGCGGGTACGAGCCCTGGCTGCAACGGGTCCAGGTGCCCGGCAGCGTCGGTCACCTGCTGGAGTTCCGCCTCGGCGAGCAGGGCCGTGACGCGCTCGGGTTCGCCGCGCACGTGCCGCACTACGTGGCGCAGACCGAGTACCCGGCCGCCGCCGAGGTGCTGCTGAGCGCGGTGTCCCGCAGCACGGGGCTGCTGCTGCCCGGCGACGGCCTGCGCTCGGCCGCCGAGGTGGTCCGGGTGGAGATCGACAGGCAGGTCGCCCAGACCGAGGACGCCGCCGCCCTGGTCCAGGCCCTGGAGGAGCAGTACGACGCGTTCGCCCGGGGTCGCGGCGAGCGGAACCTGCTCGCCCCCGACGCCGGTCCGCTGCCCACCGCCGACGAGCTCGGCGCGGAGCTGGAACGGTTCCTGGCCGAACAGACCCGTCCCGGCGACACCCCGGGCAGCTGACCCGGCGATACGGGCGCGGATGCGGCAGGGTGGAGGCATGCGCCTGGCGACCTGGAACGTGAACTCGGTGAAGGCCCGGCTGCCCCGGCTGTTGGAGTGGCTGGCCGGCACCGGGCCCGACGTCGTCTGCCTGCAGGAGACGAAGTGCCCGGACGGCGCCTTCCCGGTGGCCGAGGTGGGCGAGCTGGGCTACACCGTGGCCAGCCACAGCGACGGCCGGTGGAACGGGGTCGCGATCCTGTCCCGGGTCGGCCTGGACGACATCCGCGTCGGGTTCGCGGGTGAGCCGGGCTTCCCCGCCCCGGAGGCCCGCGCGATCTCCGCCACCTGCGACGGGCTGCGGGTCTGGTCGGTGTACGTGCCCAACGGCCGGACACCCGACGACCCGCACTACGCGTACAAGCTGGCGTGGTTCGCGGCGCTGCGCGACGCGCTGGAAGCGGAGCTGGCCGGCGGCCTGCCGCTGGCCGTGTGCGGCGACTTCAACGTCGCCCCGACCGACGCGGACGTCTGGGACCCGGCCGTCTTCACCCACTCCACGCACGTCACCCCGGCCGAGCGGGCCGCCCTGGCCGCGCTGCGCGACCTCGGGCTCGCCGACGTGGTACCGACCCCGATGAAGGGGCCGCACCCGTTCACCTACTGGGACTACCGGGCCGGGATGTTCCACCAGAACAAGGGCATGCGGATCGACCTGGTGTACGCCTCCGCGCCGTTCACCCGGGCGGTCCGCTCGGCGTACGTGGACCGGGAGGCCCGCAAGGGCAAGGGCCCCTCCGACCACGCCCCGATCGTCGTCGACGCGGACCTCGTCCCGGCGGTCGAGGCGTTCTGAGCCGGCCGTCGCTGGCTAGGGTGGACAGATGGCAGTCGTGAAGATCAACGCAATCGACGTTCCGCCGGGCGCCGGCGCCGAGTTGGAGAAGCGGTTCGCGGCGCGGGCCGGCGCGGTGGAGAACTCCCCCGGCTTCCTCGGCTTCGAACTGCTCCGGCCGGTGGCCGGCGAGACCCGCTACTTCGTCTACACCAGGTGGGAGAGCGAGGAGGCGTACCAGGCCTGGGCCGCCGGCCCGTCGCGGGAGGCCCACGCTGCCGCCCCCGGTGACAAGCCCCGCCCGCCGGTCTCCACCGGAGCGAGCCTGCTGGAGTTCGAAGTGGCGCTCCAGGTGCCCCAGCCCTAGCCGGCCGCGAGTCCGCGCAGCGTCCGACCCTTCGCCACCTCCTGGATTTTCTGCGCTGACGGCGGGCCGCGCCGTTGATCCACTCGGGTTCGGCGAAACCGGGGTGTCCGGAGCAGCCTGATGCCGCGACTTCACTGATCCCGAGTCGATCAACCACCGGCGGGCGAGCGGACTCGGCTCAGGGCTTGCGGGACGACCGGAGGGTGGCGAAGGCGATCACGTTGTCGGCGTAGCCGGTACGTCCGCCGATGAACTGGCCACCGCAGGTGATCAGGCGCAGGCCGGAGGGGCCGTCGTGGCCGTAGATCCGCTCGGCGGGCAGCCGGTCCTTCGGGAAGTGCTCGACGGTGTCGACAGTGAACACCACCGTCGACCGGTCCGCCCGAGCCACCTCGATCAGGTCACCGGGCTTGAGTTTGCCCAGGTCGTAGAAGACCGAGGGGCCACTCTTGGTGTCCACGTGCCCGACGATGACCGCCGGACCGGGCTCGCCGGGTGTGGGCCCGCGGTCGTACCAGCCGGTCTCGTTGTGCCGTTCCAACGGCGGTACGGCTATCGAGCCGTCCCGCGCCTGCCCGACGGGTGCCACCGGCGCCTCCACCTTGATCGCCGGGACGGTGAGCCGTACCGGGCGACTGGCCGACAACCCGACCGTCTCGCTGCGGGCCGGGCGGTCACCGCCGGCCGGGGCCCAGTCGAACGGGCCGACCGAGCGGCCCAGCCCCGCACCGGTGGCGAAGACCCCCAGCAGCACCAGCACCACTGCCAGCGGCACGGACCAGGGGCTACGGCCGGATGGACGGCTGCGCCGGGGAGCGACGGCGGTCGGCGGACGGGAGGCCACCGCTGGCCGGGCGGCCCCCGACGGTCGGTCCGCGGAGGCACGCGAATCGCGGACCGGCCGCGACCCAGCGGCCTGCCGCGACCCAGCGGCCTGCCGCGACCCAGCGGCCTGCCGCGAGCTGTCGGGCCGGCGCGAATTCCCGGACGGCCATGCGTCGTCGGGGCCCCGCGAGCCGGCGGACGGCCGCGCATCGTCGGGCGGACGGGAGCCAGCGGTCGACTCCGCGTCGTCCGGCGACCACTGACCGCGAGGTGGGCGGGAGCCCCTGGGCGGGCGGGAGCCGGAGGGCGGTGGAGTGGGGCGGAAGATCTCCATGGCGGGCTCAGCGGCGCGTGACGCCATGGACGGCACGTGGCCGACGCAGGGCCACCACGGCGAGGATCAACCCGGTGATGGTCAGTGCCGCACCGCCGGGCAGCAGCAACTTGCCGGTCGTCCCTCCGGCACCGCCACCGAAGCCGGTGGCCGGGCCTCGGCTGGGCTGGGTCGGCACCTTCTTGACCACCTGGAGCATTGTCGACGCGGTCTCGCCGTCGCGGCACTCCAACTTGACCCGGTAGTTGCCGGGGCGGGTGCGCTCGCGCACCATCGGCGCGGCGGTGAGCACGCCCCGCTGCGGTTGCACGCCGACGGCGCCGAACGCGTCGGAGACGACTGTGGCGCCCACCGAGTTGTCCCGACAGCTGGCCCGGATGCCGACCAGGTAGCCGGGCTGCACGGTGCTGGGGCTCACCTCGACGAAGACGTCCACCGCCGGAGCGGGCTGGGGTTGGGTGCCGCCGGGCTGACTCTCGGGCTGCCCCCCGGGCGCCGGCGCGACGAACACGAGCGGGCGGGCGACGGGCGCGGGCGCGGCGTGTGCGGGGGAGGCGGCCAGCAGGGGGCCGGCGAGCACGGTCACCACCGACAGGGTCACGCCGCCGCGGGTCACTGCCACGATGCCCCCTCTCGACGCCGTAGGACCGCGCCGGGCAGCGGACCGCCCGGCCTGCCGTACCAGATCGATTCTCTCATTCCCGGTCGCACATCACACCCGATCCGCCGACGACGTCGCGTACGCTCGGGTCGCTGTGACCATCACCGACCCTGAACCCGCCGCCGTCCCGCCCGCGGACCGGCCGATCCGCACCTTCCACCCCCGCCGGGGCCGGATGAGCGGCCGCCAGACCGACGCGCTGGAGCGGCTCTGGTCCTCCTACGGCCGGGACGTGTCGGCCGAACCGGTCGACCTGGCCGCCCTGTTCGGTCGCCGGGCCCCTGTGGTGCTGGAGATCGGCTCGGGCATGGGCGACAGCACCGCCGCGATGGCCGCCGCCGACCCGGATCGAGATTATCTGGCGGTCGAGGTCCACACGCCGGGAATCGCGAACCTGCTCGACCTGGTGGACCGCGGTGGCCTCGGAAACGTGCGGGTGGCCCAGGGCGACGCGTTGGAGCTGGTCAGCGGCCTGCCGGAGGGCGTCCTGGACGCCGTGCACATCTTCTTTCCCGACCCCTGGCCGAAGTCTCGCCACCACAAGCGGCGCATCATCCAGCCGGCGCACGTGGCGCTGCTGCGCTCCCGGCTGGCCCCCGGCGGGACGCTGCACTGCGCGACCGACTGGGCCGAGTACGCCGAGGCGATGCGGGAGACCCTGGACGCGGACCCGGGGCTCGTCGACGCGTACGGCGGCTTCGCGCCGCGTCCGGCGCACCGCCCGGTGACGAAGTTCGAGCGCCGGGCGATCACCGCTGGCCGGCCGGTCGCTGACCTGATCTACCGCCGACGGTGACGAGCCGGCCCGGACGGGTGCCCGGCGAAGGCCGGGTTGGCGCGCGGGGGCATGATCCAGGCACCATGGACGGGATATGACGCTCACCGCCGCGCTGCCGACAAGCGCCGACCCCGACACCCTCTTCGACGCGTTCGCCAGCTGGGCGAAGGAGCGCGGCCTCGACCTCTACCCCCATCAGGAGGAGGCGGTCATCGAGATCGTCTCCGGCGCCAACCTGATCATGAACACGCCCACCGGCTCGGGCAAGAGCCTGGTGGCCATCGCCGCGCACTTCGCGGCCCTCGCGGACAGCCGGACGACCTTCTACACCGCGCCGATCAAGGCCCTGGTGTCGGAGAAGTTCTTCGCGCTCTGCGAGGTCTTCGGCGCCGAGAACGTCGGCATGCTCACCGGCGACGCCAGCGTGAACGCCGACGCCCCGATCATCTGCTGCACGGCGGAGATCCTGGCCAACCTCGCCCTGCGCGAGGGCGCCAAGGCAGACGTCGGCCAAGTGATCATGGACGAGTTCCACTTCTACGCCGAGCCCGACCGGGGCTGGGCGTGGCAGGTGCCGATCATCGAGCTGCCGCAGGCCCAGTTCGTCCTGATGTCCGCCACCCTGGGGGACACCACCCGGTTCGTCGACGACCTGACCCGACGCACCGGTAGGCCGACCGCCGTCGTGCGCTCGGCGGAGCGGCCGGTTCCGCTGATCTTCTCGTACGCGATGACGCCGATGCACGAGACGCTGGAAGAGCTGCTGGAGACCAAGCAGGCCCCGGTGTACGTCGTGCACTTCACCCAGGCCGCCGCGCTGGAACGCGCCCAGGCGCTGATGAGCGTGAACGTCTGCACCCGCGCCGAGAAGGACATGATCGCCCAGGCGATCGGCGGCTTCCGGTTCACCTCCGGCTTCGGCAAGACGCTGTCCCGGCTGGTCCGCCACGGCATCGGCGTGCACCACGCCGGCATGCTGCCCAAGTACCGCCGCCTCGTGGAGACCCTCGCGCAGGCCGGCCTGCTCAAGGTCATCTGCGGCACCGACACCCTCGGCGTCGGCATCAACGTGCCGATCCGCACCGTGCTGTTCACCGGCCTGTCCAAGTACGACGGGGTCCGTACCCGGCTGCTCAAGAACCGGGAGTTCCACCAGATCGCCGGGCGGGCCGGTCGGGCCGGGTACGACACCATCGGCCGGGTCGTGGTGCAGGCCCCCGAGCACGTCATCGACAACTCCAAGGCCCTCGCCAAGGCCGGCGACGACCCGAAGAAGCGGCGGAAGGTGGTCCGCAAGAAGCCGCCGGAGGGCTCGATCGGCTGGGGGCAGCCCACCTTCGACCGACTCGTCGACGCCGAGCCGGAGCCGCTGACCTCCAGCTTCCAGGTCAGCCACTCGATGCTGCTCAACGTCATCGGTCGGCCCGGGGACGCGTTCACCGCGATGCGGCACCTGCTCACCGACAACCACGAGGAGCCCGCCGCCCAGCGCCGGCACATCCGCCGGGCCATCGCCATCTACCGGGCGCTGCGGGCCGGTGGTGTGGTCGAGGAGCTGCCCGAGCCGGACGAGACCGGCCGGCGGATCCGGCTCACCGTCGACCTCCAGCTCGACTTCGCGCTCAACCAGCCGCTCTCCCCCCTGGCCCTGGCCACCATCGAGCTGCTCGACGCCGAGTCCCCGTCGTACGCGCTCGACGTGCTGAGCGTTGTCGAGTCGATCCTCGACGACCCCCGGCAGATCCTGTCCGCGCAGCAGTTCAAGGCGCGCGGCGAGGCGGTCGCCGCGATGAAGGCCGAGGGCATCGAGTACGAGGCACGCCTCGAACTGCTCGACGAGGTGACCCACCCGAAGCCCCTCGCGGAGCTGCTGGAGGCCGCGTACGAGATGTACCGGCAGGGCCACCCGTGGGTCGCCGACCACCAGCTCTCCCCCAAGGCCGTCGTCCGCGACATGTACGAGCGGGCCATGACCTTCACCGAGTACGTGCAGTTCTACGGGCTGACCCGCTCGGAGGGCCTCGTCCTGCGCTACCTGGCCGACGCGTACAAGACGCTGCGCCAGACCGTGCCCGAGGACGCCAAGACCGAGGAGCTGATCGACCTCATCGAGTGGCTCGGCGAGCTGGTCCGCCAGGTCGACTCCAGCCTCATCGACGAGTGGGAACGGCTGCGCAACCCGTCCGACGTGGCCGAGGTGGCCCAGGCCCACGCCTCCCTCACCGATCGGCCGCCGGCGGTGACCCGCAACGCGCGGGCGTTCCGGGTGCTGGTGCGCAACGCGCTGTTCCGCCGCGTCGAGCTGGCCGCGCTGCGCCGCTGGGACCTGCTCGCCGAGCTGGACGCCGAGGACGGCTGGGACTACGACGCGTGGGCCGACGCCCTCGCGCCGTACTTCGAGGAGTACGACTCGATCGGCGTCGGGCCGGACGCCCGGGGGCCGGCACTGCTCATGATCGAACAGGGCCGGGAGCGGTGGACGGTCCGGCAGAGCTTCGACGATCCCAACGGCGACCACGACTGGGGCATCAGCGCCGAGATCGACCTCGTCGCCTCGGACGAGGTCGGCGCGGCGGTCGTCCGGATCACGGACGTCGGCCAGCTCTAGCAGCCGTCTCGACAGGGGGTCTTCCGCACGCCGGGAGGCCCCCTTTGTCGCGTCTTCCGCACAGTCGTTTTCACTGGGCGATGTCAGAGGTGTCGATTAGAATGTATGTACTAATCGAGTTCCTGACCTGCAGGATTACGACTAGGGAGGACGCCCGTGACCGCTCCCGCCTCCACGCCGCTCACCCCGTACGCCACGCTGCTCGGCTTCACCCGCTACGTCGACCGCACCGGCCCCACCAAGGCGACCTTCGTGGGTGGTCTGCGCAAGCAGCGCGCCAGCCGCTCCGGCTTCAACCCGCACGGCCAGTTCGTCAAGGCGCTCAAGGCCGACATCGCCTTCCACACCGGCGGCACCCACCTCACCGGGGTGGTCGACATCGTCAAGCCACGCTGGCGTCCGCTCTACCAGGCGCTGGTGCCCGGCGCCACGGCCTGGCTGCACTCCCTCGGCGATCCGGCCGCCGTCGACCTCGCCCAGACCCGCGACGCCCTGGCCATGCTGGGTGACCTACCCGTCAAGATCAACCCCCATTTCGGCGTACGTCACGCCGACGGCCACGCCGACGCGGTCCGCCTGCACTTCGACGAGGCCCCACCGAGCGAGGAGTCGGTGCTCGCCACCCTGCACCTGATGGCCCGACACATGGACGCCGTCCTCCCGCACGCCGAACCCGTGCTGGTCGACGTCCGACGCGGTGAGGCCCACCGCATGCCCACCGGCGCCAAGCCCGACCAGATCGAACGCTGGCTCTCCGGCGAGGCCGCCGCCTTCCGCGCCATCTGGTCCACCGCCGCCTGATCGTCGCAGCCCGTCCGGGTCCAGCCATCGACCCGGACGGGCAGCTCGGCACAGCCTCTCACCGTCGCTGTCCCCCCCGAGCTGTGCGGCGGGGGCAGCGAGGGGCGCTTCGGCCATTCACGACAGCACACCTGCCCGCCGTGACGGTCGGTCCCCGGGCCGGCCGTCAGAGCGGGCCGTCAGAGCCGGCCGGGCGTCAGAGCCGGCCGGGCGTCAGAGCCGGCCGGGCGTCAGAGCCGGTCGTCGTGCGGCGTGATCTCGTCGGCGTCGACGACGATCGACCGGCCGTCGTCGAAGGTGACAAGCACGCGGTCGTCCGGCATGGCCTGTGCCGTGCCGACCTGTCCGTCCCTCGTGCGGACCAGAGAGCGTCGCAGGTCAGACGAAGCCGGCGGATGATCCTCGAAAACCGCAGGAGTGGCGCTGGTCGCCGCCACGGGGCCGGTCACCGCGAAGCCGCTGATCCGCATGATGCTCCGCCCCGCGAACGACACGTACAGCGCCGGGTCGGCGGGATTCGAGACGCAGTCGAAGTAGCAGTTGGCGGGCCGGCCACGGACTGCGCCCGTGTCGAGCAGACGAGTCCAGACCACGCCGTCGGTGGTCATGAACGCCCCGGCGAGTCCGACGGCGAAGCGACGCCTCGGGTTGACGGGGTCGAACTGCATGTCGCTGAGAATGGAGCCGTAGTGGTCGCCCTGACCGTCCGCATCCTCGTCACGGTCGGCGCCGATGCGGCCGCCGCAGGTGAGCATCTGCTCCAGGCTGGCGTCGACACGCCAGGTGACACCGCCGTCGTCCGAGCGCATGACGTGCTCACGGTCCAACAGGTACAGCAGGTTGGGCCGGTACGGGTCCACAAAGAACCGGCGAGCCTGCCCGGCGCCCCCACCAGGCACCAACTGCTGCCACGCGGGCATCCCGTCGGTCCACTTCCAGAGCCGACGCGCGTCATCGCCGCCGACGACGAAAACCGTGCCGCTGTGCCCCCCGGCCGCCTGGACGATGCCGACGTTCGGGTCGGGCAGGAACGGCCCCTGTTGTTCGAACGGCCCACCCTCGCCAGCGCCGAAGTTGGGAATGACGAACAGCGGGCGCGGCGGGAAGGTGCCGTCGCCCCTGTTGACAGCGATGAGGACGCCCGCGTCGCCGAAACCGACGATGTCGGCGTGACCGGCGCTTGTCACGTCGGCAACGAACCGCGGGTGCTGCTCGACCCGCCAGTCGGAGTCGTAGCCGAAGTCGGGGACGGCGGGAACGGGGGTGAAGGCGAACGTGCCGTCGCCGTTGCCGAGGGCTGTGTAGACGCCGGCGTTGCCGAACGCGACGATGTCCGCGCCGCGGCCGTCGGTCAGGTTCGCCAGGGTCCGGACGTGCTTCTCGACCCGCCAGCCGGAGTCGTAACCCAGATCCGCCAACACGAACCGCGGCCCCGCGAACGTGCCATCACCATTGTTCAACGCGACCCACACACCGTCGTCACCGAACGCCACGACGTCCGCACAACCATCACCGGTCAGATCCGCCAACACCCGAACATGCTTCTCCACCCGCCAACCACCAGCGTCAAACCCAAAATCGGGAATCGCCGGCACCGGAGTGAACGCGAACGTGCCGTCACCCCGGTTCAGAGCCACATACACACCGTCGTCCCCGAACGCCACAATGTCGGCACAACCATCACCGGTCAGATCCGCCAACACCCGAACATGCTTCTCCACCCGCCAACCAGACTCATAACCCAGATCTGCCAACACGAACTGCACCGCACCGAACGTGCCGTCACCGTTGTTCAGCGCGACGGAGACGCCGTCGTCGCCGAAACCGACGATGTCGGCGCAGCCGTCACCGGTCAGGTCCACCGCGAACCGGAGGTGCTTCTCGACCCGCCAACTGCCCGCATCGTGCCCGAAGTCGGTGACCACGGGCACCGGGGTGAAGCTGAAGGTGCCGTCGGAGTTGCTCAGCGCCACGTAGACGCCCGCGTTGCCGAAGGCGACGATGTCGGCACCACCGGAGTTGGTCAGGTCGGCGAGCAGCCGTGGGTGCTTCTCGACCCGCCAGCCGGACTCGTAACCGAGGTCCGCCAGGACGAGCCGCGGGTCGGCGAACGAGCCGCGGGACGTGCTCAACGCCGTCCACACGCCGGCGTCACCGAAGCCGACGACGTCCGCGTGGCCGTCTCCCGTGACGTCCGCGAGCAGACGGAGGTGCCTGTCCACCCGCCAGCCGCCGGGGGTGTCCCAGTCCGTGCGCTTCGTGACGGCGCGCAGGTTCCTTACGCGCAGGAGCACGGCCAGGTTGTTGGGGAACGTCCCCAGCTCCCGGGACGAGAAGTTGCCGAAGAAGCGGATGAAGACCTGGTCGTCGGGCTGCGGGGCGTCACCGGGCAGGTCGTGCACGATGGGGCGGTACCCGCGGATGACGAACCCGCTCGTCGCATTCCAGATCGTCGAGCCGGGGCGCAGGGATGGCCCCGGAATCATCTGCCGTCGCGTCCTGCTGGTGACGTCCGGCAGCTCGCCGGGTGGGGCACCGTAGACGGCCAGCGTCTGGCCCGTTCCCCCGGTGGCGAACTGACCGTCGGTGTTCCAGCGCGGCGTGAAGACCAACATCGAGGACGGCCGCAGCGGATCGGCGAAGGAGCAGTCGTTGTCGCCGCCGCCGTAGTCCTGCGGCCGCCACGTCTGCCCGCCGTCGGCTGAGGCGAAGCCGTCGTTGTCGCCGGTGTTGAGCGAGATGACCGGGCCACGGCCCGGGTTCGCCACGCCTGCGATGTTCACGACGGAGAGGGTGCTGATGCTGCCTGCGGCGTGGAAGTTCCGACCGCCGTCGGTGCTGCGGAAGATGCCGCCGTCGCTTGCCATCCAGACGGTGCCGGAGGTCGACACGTACGACCCGTCCTGGACCGTTGCCGCGAAGTCGGGCGACAGGAAGATCCCGTGCAGGTCGACATGCGCGTGTTGGCCGTCGTCGAGTTCGTGCCAGTCCGCGGCGGACGCGGGATCGAGCGGGGCCGCGAAGACCTTCGCGCGTTGCGGGCCGTAGAACAGCACCTCGCCGTGGCCGGGTTGGGTGGCGGCGACGAAGACGTTACCGCTGAACTGTTTCTGATTTACCAGGTCAGGCAGCGGCATCGGGGTCCACCGTGACGCGTTCGTCTGGGTGAACTGTGTGTAGTCGCCGCGCCACAGCTCGGGTGGGACCAGGTTGGCGTCGGCAGTCGCGAAGACCTCCAGGGGCGAGCGGGGTGAGACCACCATGACCCGCTCGTTCGGCGCGTTCGCGAGCCCCGTCGCGCCGCCGATGGTGGCCGGGACCGGCCCGACGTCGGGAACCCAGGTCAGGCCGGCGTCGGCGGAGACGAAGACCTTTCGGCTGGCGAGCGCGTACACGATCGGGGGTTGGAGAGCGCCCGGAGGCGTGGCGGCGACCGCGACGTGGTTGACCTGTTGGAAGCCGCCGCCCGGCCTGGGCATGACGTCGGTGAAGGTGGCACCGCCGTCGGTGCTGACCGCGAGGGAGCTGCCGCCCGCGGCGTAGACCAGATTCGCGGTGCCCGGCGCCCAGACGAGCTGACCGGCGCCGGGCAGCCGCGCCTGACCGGTGGAGCGGGGGAACCCGTGTACGCGTGTCCAGTTCGCCCCTCGGTCGCTCGAACGCCACACGCCGGCATCCTGTGACTCGCGGTCGCACTGCGCCAGGGCGAGCACGACCGCCCCGGCCCCGAAGTTGGGTAGCACGAGCCGCGGTGGCTCGAAGGAGGTCCCGCTGGCGCGGCTGACGTAGACGCCGGCCTCGCCGAAGCCGACGATGTCGGCGTGGCCGTCGCCGGTCACATCGACGAGGAACCGGGGATGCTTCTCCACCCGCCAGCCCGAGTCGTAGCCGAAGTCGCGCACCACCAGCTGCGACGGCTGGAAGGTGCCGTCCCCGTTGTTACGGGCGAGGTGGACACCCGCGTTGCCGAAGCCGACGATGTCCGCGTGACCGGCGCTTGTCACGTCGCCCACGAGGCGCGGGTGTCGGGGGATCCGCCAGCCACCCGCGTTGTGGCCGAACTCGGCGAGGGCGGGTGTGGGCGTGAACGTGAACGTGCCGTCGCCCTGTCCGAGTGCGACGTAGACGCCGGCGTTGCCGAACGCGACGATGTCCGCGCCGCGGCCGTCGGTCAGGTTCGCCAGGGTCCGTACGTGCTTCTCCACACGCCAGCCAGACTCATAACCCAGATCCGCCAACACGAAGCGCGGCCCCGCGAACGTGCCGTCACCGTTGTTCAACGCGACCCACACACCGTCGTCACCGAACGCCACGACGTCCGCGCAACCATCACCGGTCAGATCCGCCAACACCCGAACATGCTTCTCCACCCGCCAACCACCAGCGTCAAACCCAAAATCGGGAATCGCCGGCACCGGAGTGAACGCGAACGTGCCGTCACCCCGGTTCAGAGCCACGTACACGCCGTCGTCGCCGAACGCCACAATGTCGGCACAACCATCACCGGTCAGATCCGCCAACACCCGAACATGCTTCTCCACCCGCCAACCGGACTCGTAACCCAGATCCGCCAACACGAACCGCGCCTGGCCGAACGTGCCGTCACCGTTGTTCAATGCGACCCAGACACCCGCATCGCCGAAACCGACGATGTCGGCACGGCCGTCACCGGTCAGGTCGGCCACGAAGCGGGGGTGCCTGTCCACCTGCCAACCGCCGGCCTGCGTCCCGAAGTCCGCCGACAACAGCCGCGGCGCGGCGAACGTACCGTCTGATCTGCTCGTCGCGGTCCACAAGCCGGTGTCCCCGAAGCCGACGATGCCGGCGCCGGGATCGCCGGAGATCTCGCCCAGCAGACGCGGATTGCGCTCGACCGCCCAGCGCGCCGAGTCCGGCGCGACGGCGATCGACGTCACGCAGTAGCCGCCCATCGCGCCCGGTACGCCGAACTGACCCGCACTCGGCTGCGGCCGGTCGACCTGTGACCACGACTCCCCGCCGTCCTCGGAGACCCAGAGGTTGCTCGAGAAGGAGCCGGCGAACACCAACTGACCGTCGTCGGAGCTGTCGAGGGAGAGCATCCGCCCCGTCGTGAACTGGCCCGACTTCCGGTTCGGCGTGTTGGACCGGGTCGGGCTGACATCCTTGATGGTTGGCACGAGGCCCTCCCGGGTGAGTCCCTACTGCGCGAGTGCCGTACGCCGCCATTCGAAGCGGGCGGACACCGCGAACAGGGCGGACAGGACGAACAGCCCCGCGACCATCAGCCACTCGACCGTGCCGTCGTGGTTGTCGGGCTCGAAACCGAACGCCTCGAGCCAGTCCTTCCAGAGGAGGGTCAGCACGAACAGCACCGCGAAGAGCGCCGCTGATGCGACCTCGACCCAGAAGCGGGTCCGAATCGTGCGCTGCGGAGGATTCACGTCCCGCTCCTCGCCCTGAGACCCATGAGAGCCATGAGGTTCTATTGCCGCAGCGTAGGCCGATCCGCAGTTCGTGGACGTCCGGTAGGCGACAGCTCACGCGATGATGCGCCATCAGCAAGCCCGGACGCAGCAGCGCAAAGAGAAGGAGTGGCTGTCCGACACGGACAGCCACTCCTGTGCGGTGTACGCCGAGATCAGCCGGCGAGATACTTCGCGAGGTCGTCGAGGATCTTGTTGGCGGCGCCGACGCCGATGCCTGTCATCCAGACCTCGTCGGAGACCGGGTACGCCTTACCGGCCTTGACCGCTCCCAAGCCCTTCCAGAGGGTGCCGCCGGCCACCTTGGCCTGCTCGGCGGCGGCCTTGTCGCCGTACGCGGTCACGAAGATGACGTCGCCGTCGACCTCGTTGATCCGCTCGGGGCTGACCAGGTCGAAGCGCTTGTCCTCCTTGTTGGCGAGCATCTGCCGCTCGGGGCGGCCGAGGCCGGTGTCGCCGATGACGATGCCGGAGAAGGAGTCCGGGCCGTACACCCGGATGTTGCCCGGGATGAACCGCACGATCGACACCTTGCGGGCGGCCGGGTCGCCGAGGGTGGCGCCGAAGTCCTTCGCCCGCTTCTCGTACGCGCCGAGGAGGTCCTTGGCCTGCTGCTCCCGGCCGAGCGTCCTGCCGTCGAGGAGGAAGTTGTCCTTCCAGGTGATGCCCACCTTGTCGGTGAACACGGTGGGCGCGATGGCGGCCAGCTCGTCGTAGAACTTCTCCTGGCGGAACTTGCTGCCGAGGATGAGGTCCGGCTTGAGGGCGTTGATCGCCTCCAGGTCGGGCTCGGCGAGCACGCCGACCTCCTTGATGCCGGCGAGCTTGTCCGCGCCGAAGTACGTCGGCCAGCTCTTCGCCTCGCCGGCGGTGGCGGCGCCGACCGGCGTGATGCCCAGCGAGAGCGCCGTGTCGATCTTGTCGGTGTCGAGCACGACGACGCGCTTCGGCTCGGCCGGGACCTTTGTGGTGCCCATGGCGTGGGTGATCTCCCGGGTCTCCCCGGTGGTGGAGCCGGCGACCGGGTCGCTCTCACCGCAGGCGGTGAGGCCGGCCCCGAGGGCGACGGCCGCGGCGAGAGCGGCGACGAGACGACGCATCAGAGTCCTTTCGAAGGGTGCGTGTCGGCGAGCGGGTTGGCCGCGTCGCCGGTGGCGGATCGGGCGTCCGGTACGGACGCCGTCGACGAGTCGGGGTCGCTCGCGGCAGCGGCGGGGACGGAGGTGCCGCCGGTGTGCGCGGGCACCACCAGTGGCGCTCCGGTCACCGGGCAGGGAACGACGACGCAGGCCAGCCCGAAGACGTCGCGGACCAGGTCGGCGGTGAGGATCTCCCGGGGCGGCCCGGCGGCCACCACCGCGCCGGCGCGCATCGCGATCAGGTGGTCGGCGTAGCGGGCGGCCTGGTTGAGGTCGTGCAGCACGGCGACCACGGTGCGGCCGCGCTCGACGCGCAACCGGTGCAGCAGGTCCAGCACCTCCACCTGGTGTGCCAGGTCGAGGAAGGTGGTCGGCTCGTCCAGCAGCAGGGTGTCGGTGTCCTGGGCCAGGGTCATGGCGATCCACACGCGTTGCCGCTGGCCGCCGGAGAGGCTGTCCACCGGCCGGTCGGCCAGGTCGGCCACGTCGGCCAGAGCCATCGCCTCGTCCACCGCCGCGCCGTCGTCGGACGACCACTGCCGCCACCACCGCTGGTACGGCTGCCGGCCGCGCCCGACCAGGTCGGCCACGGTGACCCCCTCGGGCACCAGCGGGCTCTGCGGCAGGACGCCGAGCCGGCGGGCCACGTCGCGGGTGGGCAGGTCACGGATGGCGGTGCCGTCCAGCAGGACCGTGCCACGTCGCGGGGTGAGCAGCCGGGCCATCGTGCGCAGCAGCGTGGACTTGCCGCAGGCGTTGGGCCCGACGATGACTGTGAACGCGTCGGTCGGCAGGTCCAGGGTGAGCCCGTCGAGCACGGTCCTCTCGTCGTAGCCGACGACCAGGTCCCGGGTGGAGAGCATCACACGACTCCTTGCAGGCGTCACGACGACCGCCGCCGTCCACGAAGCAACAGGAAGATCAGGTACGGGCCGCCGATCGCGGCGGTCAGCACACCCGCCGGCAGTTGGGTGGGTGCGAACAGTCGCCGGCCGGCCAGGTCGGCCAGCACCAGCAGCAGCGCGCCGAGCAGCGCCGCGCAGACCAGCGGAGGCCGTTCGGCGCGGACCAGCCGGCGGGCGAGCTGCGGTGCGACAAGCGCCACGAAGTCGACGGCGCCGACCTGGGCAGTGACCATCGCGGCGACGAGCACACCGGTGCCGGCCAGCCCGATTCGGCGGGCTACCGGGCGCAACCCGACGCCGCGTGCGGTGTCGTCGTCCAGGGCGGTGCTGTTCAGGGCCCAGCCGGCCCAGGCCAGCACCGGCAGCAGTACGAGCAGGGTGCCGGCGATCCAGGCTGCCTCGGTCCAACCCTTGCCCGCGAGGGTGCCGATCAGCCAGATCTGCGCCCGCAGGCCGTCGATCGGGTCGGCGGTGAGCATGACCACCTCGGTGAGCGCCCGGAAGGCGAACGCGACAGCCACGCCGGCGAGGACGAACCGCTGGGCGGCAAGACCGTGCCGGGCGCCGAGGGCGAACAGCAGCACCGCCGCCAGCAGACCGCCGACCAGCGCGCTGGGCGCCACCAGCACCGCCGCGGTACCGCTGGTCAGGGCCACGGTCGCGGCGAGGCCGGCGCCCTGGGTGACGCCGATGATGTCCGGGCTGGCGAGGGGGTTGCGCGCCACGCTCTGGATCAGCGTGCCGGCCACGCCGAAGGCCGCCCCGGCCACCGCGGCCAGCACGATCCGGGGCAACCGCAGATCAAAGACGACGAGGTCGTACGGGGTGCCGGCGCCGGAGAGCGCGCGCAGCACGTCGGCCGGTGCGACGTAGGGGGTGCCGAGGGAGAGGCTGAGCAGCATCGCGAGCAGGAGCAGCACGGTCAGCGCGGCGGCGACGAGCACCGCCCGGCGGCGGATCTGGAGGCTGACCGGGCCGAACCGCAGCAGCGACCGCCCCGGCAGCCGGGCACGATCGACACCGGCCGAGGCGGCGGCCGCGATGGCCGACAAACCGGCGGGGCCAGCCGAACCGGGCAGGCCGGAAGGGCTGGGCGTTTCGGCGGAGCCGGAGGCGCGGCCGGTGGTCGTCACGCGGTCACCACCCGGGCGCGGCGGACCAGCACGGCCAGCAGCGGCGCGCCGATCAGAGCGGTGATGATCCCGGCCGGTATCTCGCCGGGCGGGGCGACGAGCCGGCCGACGACGTCGGCGCCGAGCAGCAGCGCGGGCCCGAGTAGGGCCGAGACGGCGAGGGTCCAGCGGTGGTCCGCGCCGACCAGGGCGCGGGCCAGGTGCGGCACGGCCAGCCCGACGAAGGCGACAGGCCCGGCGGCTGCCACGGCGGCGCCGGTCAGCAGCACCGCGGCGAGGCCACCGCCGAGGCGGACCAGGCCGATGCGGTGGCCCAGGCCGCGGGCCACGTCGTCGCCGAGAGCCAGCGCGTCCAGGCCCCGAGCCACCATGGCCGCCAGCAGCAGCCCGACGAGGACGAACGGCAGCACCTGGGCGGTGACGCCGAGGTCCCGGCCAGCCAACCCGCCGACCACCCAGAACCGGTACTCCTCGAAGGTGCGGGCGTCGATGCTGAGCAGCGCGTACACCCCGGAGGCGAGGCTGGCGTCGAGCGCCGCGCCGACAAGCGCGAGGGTGACCGGGCTCGCGCCGTCGCGGGCGCGGCTGGCGACGGCGAAGACCAGCAGGCCGGCGATCAGCGCGCCGGCGATGCCGAACCAGACGTAGCCGGCGAGCGTGCCGACGCCGAAGACGGAGATGGCGAGCACCACGCCGAACGACGCGCCGGCGCTGATGCCGAGGATGCGGGGCTCGGCGAGGGGGTTGCGGGTGAGCGCCTGGAACAGCACCCCGGCCACGGCGAGCGCGAGCCCGACGGCGAGGCCGAGCGCGGTACGCGGCATGCGCAGTTCCCGGACGATCGTGCTGGCGTCGCTGCCGTCCGGCGCGACGAGGGCGTGCCAGACCGCGCCGACGCCCAGTTGCCGACTGCCCAACGCGAAGCTCGCCAGCACGGCGAGCAGCAGCACCAGCGCGGCCCCGACGGTGACGGCCACGCGTCGGCCGGTACGGGTACCGGACCGGCTGCGGGTCGACGTCGGCCGGGCGACGAGGGTGGTCACGAGTCTCCTGCACGTTCGAGCTTAGGTTCGCCTAACCTTAGCCGACCTGCGGAAAGTGACCTAACCGGCGTCTGTCGATACCGACCCGGGCGCTTCCGTCCCCGCTCGCCGCGCCACCGTCCCCGCTCGCCGCGCCACCGTCCCCGGCGGCCGCACCGCCGCCCGGCAGCACGATGAGTGGCCGCATCATCTCGTTGTCCTCGTGCTCCAGGAGGTGACAGTGCCAGGCGTAGCGGCCCGGCAGGTCGAAGCGCGCCTTGATCCGCGTGACCTCCCACGGGTACGCGAGCACCGTGTCCATCCACCCCCGCTCCCCCGAACCGGGCCGCGCCCGACCCGAGTGCCCGCGGCCGAGCACCTCGAACTGGGCCTGGTGCAGGTGGATCGGATGGACGAGCCGGGTGAAGTTGCGCACCTCCCACACCTCGGTGGCCCCCAGGGTGGGCTGCTCGGTCGCCGGATCGCTCCAGCGCATCGGCCGACCCCGGCCACGCTCGTCGAGAGTGCCGAGCAGCATCGTCATCGACCCCGACGGACCGGACATCCGCTCGTTGAGTGACAACCGCCGGACCCGGTCGGCCGCCGGCAGCCGAGGACGTACCGGCAGCCGCAGGTGCTCCGGTGGCACGCTCGGGTCCGGGCCGGTCGCGTCGGTGACCACGAAGCGCAGCACCTGCCCGGTGGTCCGCGGGTCGGCTGGCGGGAAGTCCACCCCGGGCCGCCCACCCCGGTACGCCCAGTCGGGCCCCTCGTTGACGAGGTACAGCTCGGTGCCGGCGGGCACGTCGGTGAAGTCGACGATGGCGTCGACCCGTTGGGCGGGGCCGAGACCCACGCGCTCGTGTGCCACAGGCTCGGGCAGGAACCCGCCGTCGCTGCCGATCTGCCAGACCGGCAGCACCGGGCGGGCCGGCCGCGCCGTGGCGTGGGCGGCCACGCTCAGCAGCAGAAAGCGGTTGTTGGAGGCGTTGAGCAGGCGGAACCGGTAGCGGCGGCGCTGCACCGTCAGGCTGGGCCAGGTACGGCCGTTGACGACGATTGTCGAGCCGAGGCCGGGCGACGAGTGCCCGCTCGGGTAGAGCAGATCGCCGTCGGCGGTGAAGCTCCGATCCTGGATCATCAGTGGAATGTCGTGGTACCGGGCGTCCGGCGCGTCGTCGTGCGCCGGCCCCGGGCCGGGCAGCACCCCGTCCGGCAGGTCGCCGGCACCGCCGAGCAGGTAGAACCCGGCCGGTCCGGCGTAGACGTTCTGGCTGGTGACCCCCAACGTGTGGTCGTGGTACCAGAGGGTGGCGGGCGCCTGGTCGTTGGCGTACTCGAAGGTGGCCGAGCCCGCGGACCAGCGCAGGCCGCAACGCTCGGCGAAGCGGGAGCGGAACTCGTCGTACGCGCTGCCGCAGACGGCGAAGTCGGACGGTAGGTCGCGGGCGACCGGCAGGTACCACGCCTCGGCGTGCCCGTCGCTCTCCTGCGGGCTGTGCCCACCGTGCAGGTGCACCACCTGGGGCACCGGCCCGCGGTATCCGCGCCGGTCGCGGTGGCCGTGCTGGTCTCGACCCGCGTTTCCACCGCCCGGGTTGGCCCAGTGCAGGGTGGGGTCTACCGGCAGCAGGTGCGGCAGGAAGTCGCCCCGGCGGTCGACGAGCTGGTTGACCCAGGTCACGCGCACCGGGTGGTCCACCCGCGCAACGATGCTCGGCGCGGGGTAGCCGAAGCTGCCGGGGTGGGCGGTGGAGCCGTAACCCCACACCGTCGTACGCGGCCAGGACGGCGGCAGGATCTGCTGGCGGAACTGGCGCACCGCGATGGCGTACGTGTCCCGCTCCGGTCCGGTCGAGACCGCTGGCATGGCCGGTGGGATGTGCAACGGCGCGACGTACTTCGGGATGTCGGCGGCATCCAGCGGCACCGGCCCGGCGAGCGCGCGGCCCGCGGCCGTGGAACCCTCCGGTACCAGCACCGCGGCACCACCGGCGGCACCGGCGGCGAGCAGCCCTCGTCTGGTGACCATGTCACACCTCCCCTTCGCGTCCGATCCTCGATAAGAGAATGAGTTTCGCGGAAGGGTTCATGTGCGACAGAACGCCGATGACACCCGTAAGAGGAACATTCCGCTTCAGTCGCGCCATAGGGTGGAAGCATGCGATTCGACAGGCACACGGTCGTCCTCCTGGTCCGGCCGTCGGATCCGCCGGACCTGCCACCGGAGGCTTTCGACCGGGTGCAGAGCGCGCACCTGGCCCATCAGGCCGGGTTCGTGGAGCAGGGTCTGGTGCTGGCGGCCGGACCGCTGCTGGACGCCGACGACGACCAGCTGCGGGGGTTCGTCGTGTTCTCGATCTCCCCGGAGGAGGTACGCGGGCTCTACGCCGACGACCCGGCCGTCCGCGCCGGCCTGCTCGTCGCACGGGTCACGAGTTGGATGGTGCCGGAGGGCACCGTGCGGTTCGAGAGCGTGCCGATGCCCCGGTCGATGCTGGAGGCGGCCGCGGGCGACTGAGGTCAGCCGCGCGGGGCCTCGGCGGTCAGCCGCGCGGGCCCTCGGCGGTCAGCCGCGCGGGCCCTCGGCGGTCAGCCGCGCAGGTCCTCGATCGGGACCACCCGCAGGTCCTCCGCCTCGCCGACGATCACCCGCAGCGACGGGAAGTAGGCAGCGAGCACTCGCCCGCAGCTGTCGCACGGCGCGACGACCTCGCGGCCCCGGTCGGTGACCGTGACGATCGTCTCCAGCTCGGTCACGCCCTGCGTGGCGGCGGCGCCGATCACGACCAGTTCCGCGCAGGTGTCCCCGCTGTCGTGCCGGATGTTCACGCCGGAGAACACCCGACCGTCGGCGGTCCGGGCAGCCGAGGCGACGGTGTGGCGCTGGCTACGGCACCGCAGTTTGGCGACCGCCGTGGCGGCCTGCACCAACGCCCGGTCGGTGTCCCGCAGCTCCATCCCGGCCCCCCAGCGCTCGACGTCGGCCGCAACTCTAGACCGCCGTCCGAGCGCCGACCGATCCCTCGCGCGGGTAACCCAGGGGCGGTCCGCCGCCGCGCTGCCTATCCTTGGGCACGACATGCAGAATCCAGCCGCCTCCGCCGCGACCGATCCCGTCCGCGAGCTGCACCGCCGCCTCACTCCCCTGATGTTCCGCGACCAACGCCGGCTTCAGCGGCGCCTCGACGGTGCCCGTAAGCTGCGCGACCCGCAGCGCCGGGAAGCGGCGCTGACCGAGATCACCGCCGAGCTGGCCCGGGCCGAGCAACGGCTGGCCGTCCGGCGGGCGGCGGTGCCGGTGATCACGTACCCGGCCGGGCTGCCGGTCAGCGACCGTAAGGACGACATCGCCGCCGCCATCCGTGATCACCAGGTGGTGATCGTGGCCGGCGAGACGGGCTCCGGCAAGACCACCCAGATCCCCAAGATCTGCCTGGAGCTGGGGCGCGGCGTGCACGGCCTGATCGGGCACACCCAGCCCCGGCGGTTGGCCGCCCGGACGGTGGCCGACCGCATCGCCGACGAGCTGGGCACCGAGCTGGGCGACGTGGTCGGCTACAAGGTCCGCTTCACCGACCAGGTCAGCGAGCGCAGCCTGGTGAAGCTGATGACCGACGGCATCCTGCTGGCCGAGTTGCAGACGGATCGGATGCTGCGCCAGTACGACACGTTGATCATCGACGAGGCGCACGAGCGCAGCCTCAACATCGACTTCATCCTCGGGTACCTGCGCGAGCTGCTTCCCCGCCGACCCGACCTCAAGGTGATCATCACCTCGGCGACAATCGAGACCGACAGGTTCGCCAGGCACTTCGCCGGCCCGCCCACAGCAGACGAGCCGCAGGGCGTGCCCGCGCCGGTGGTGGAGGTCTCCGGGCGCACCTATCCGGTGGAGGTGCGCTACCGGCCGCTTGTCGAGCTCGCCGAGGGTGAGGAGGACGGCGACGCCGACGAGGAGAACGTCCGCGACCAGATCCAGGCGATCGGCGACGCCGTCGAGGAGCTGGCCGCCGAGGGCCCCGGCGACATCCTCGTCTTCCTCAGCGGCGAGCGGGAGATCCGCGACACCGCCGACGCGCTGGGCAAGCTGGTGCAGTCCAAGCGCTCGCTGCTCGGCACCGAGATCCTGCCGCTGTACGCGCGGCTGTCCAGCGCCGAGCAGCACCGGGTGTTCGCCGCGCACTCCTCGCGTCGGGTGGTGCTCGCCACGAACGTCGCGGAGACCTCGCTGACCGTGCCCGGCATCAAGTACGTGGTGGACCCGGGCACCGCCCGGATCTCCCGCTACTCCAGCCGGCTGAAGGTGCAGCGGCTGCCGATCGAGCCGGTCTCCCAGGCGTCGGCCAACCAGCGCAAGGGCCGCTGCGGCCGTACCTCGGACGGCATCTGCATCCGCCTCTACGACGAGCAGGACTTCCTGTCCCGGCCCGAGTTCACCGACCCGGAGATCCTGCGCACCAACCTGGCGTCCGTCATTCTCCAGATGACCGCGATCGGGCTCGGCGACCTGGCCGCGTTCCCGTTCATCGACCCGCCGGACAAGCGCAACATCACCGACGGCGTCAACCTGCTGCACGAGCTGGGCGCGCTGGATCCGACCGAGGCTGACCCGGCCAAGCGGCTCACCGCGCTGGGCCGTCGGCTGGCCCAGCTGCCTGTCGACCCGCGGCTGGCCCGGATGGTGGTCGAGGGCGAACGCAACGGCTGCCCCACCGAGGTGCTGGTGATCGCCGCCGCGCTCTCCATCCAGGACCCGCGCGAGCGGCCGGCGGAGAAGCAGGCCCAGGCCGACCAGGCGCACGCCCGGTTCGCCGACAAGGAGTCGGACTTCGTCGCGTACCTCAACCTGTGGCGCTACCTGCGCGAGCAGCAGCGGGAGCTGTCGTCCAGCGCGTTCCGCCGGATGTGCAAGGCGGAGTACCTGAACTACCTGCGGATCCGCGAGTGGCAGGACATCGTCAGCCAGTTGCGCCAGGTGCTGCGTACCCCTCAGCAGGAGGGCGACCGGCGGGGTGGGCGGCCGGCGCGCGACACCGCTGACGACGCGGACGCCGGCCGGGGTGCGAGCCGCCGGGGCGGCGCGGACCTGCCGGAGGAGATCGACACCCCGAAGGTGCACCAGTCGCTGCTGCCGGGCCTGCTCTCGCACATCGGCCTGAAGGACGCCCAGAAACACGAATACCTGGGCGCGCGGGGCGCGAAGTTCGCGGTCTTCCCCGGGTCGGCGTTGTTCAAGAAGCCACCGCGCTGGGTGATGGCCGCCGAGCTGGTGGAGACCTCCCGGCTGTGGGGCCGCATCGCCGGCCGGGTCGAACCGGAGTGGGTCGAGCCCCTCGCGCAGCACCTGGTCAAGCGCAGCTACAGCGAGCCGCACTGGGAGAAGAAGCAGGCCGCGGTGATGGCCTACGAGAAGGTCACCCTGTACGGCATCCCGCTGGTCACCTCCCGCAAGGTGAACTTCGGGCGGATCGACCCGACGCTGAGCCGGGAGCTGTTCATCAGGCACGCCCTCGTCGAGGGTGACTGGCAGACGCACCACCAGTTCTGGGCGGACAACAAGCGGCTGCTCGCCGAGATCGAGGAGCTGGAGAGCCGGGCTCGACGCCGGGACATCCTGGTCGACGACGAGACCATCTTCGGCTTCTACGACCAGCGGATCCCCGCCGACGTCTCGTCCGGGCGGCACTTCGACAGCTGGTGGAAGAAGACTCGCCGGGACCAGCCCGACCTGCTCACCTTCACCCGCGACGTGCTGGTCAACGACGGCCGACCCGGGGTGGACGAGAGCGACTACCCGGACGAGTGGCAGGCCGACGGGGTGCGTCTGCCGCTTACCTACCGCTTCGAGCCGGGCACACCGGACGACGGCGTCACAGTGGACATCCCGCTGCCGCTGCTCAACCAGGTGCCGGCGGAGAGCTTCGACTGGCAGGTGCCGGGGCTGCGCGAGGAGACGGTGGTCGCGCTGATCCGCTCGCTGCCCAAGGCGATCCGCCGCAACTTCGTGCCAGTGCCGGACTACGCCCGCGCCGCGCTCGCCGCGATCACCCCGGGCGAGGAGTCGCTGCTGGACGCGCTCACCCGCCAACTGCGGCGGATGACAGGCGTCACGGTGCCCCGTGACGCCTGGGAGCCGGCCAAGCTGCCCACCCACCTGCGGGTGACCTTCCGGGTGCTCGGCGACGACGAGAAGCCGGTCGCCGAGGGCAAGGACCTGCCGGCCCTGCAACGTCAACTCCGCCAGGAGGTACGCCAGGTGGTGGCGGCCGCCGCGCCGGAGATCGCCCGTACCGGGCTGCGGGAGTGGAGCGTCGGCACGCTGCCACGGACCATCGAGCAGGTGCGCGCCGGCTACGCGGTGACCGCGTACCCGGCGCTTGTCGACGAGGGCGCCACGGTCGGGGTGAAGGTGTTCGACTCCCCCGCCGAGGCGGAGGCGGCGCACTGGGCCGGCACCCGACGGCTGCTGCGGCTCACCGTCCCGTCCCCGGCGCGGTTCCTGCAGGGCCGGCTCAGCAACGAGGCGAAGCTGGCGCTCAGCCGCAACCCGCACGGCGGTGTGCAGGAGCTGATCGAGGACGCGGCCGGCGCGGCCATCGACCGGCTGATCGGCGACGCCGGTGGGCCGGCCTGGGACGCCGAGGGGTTCGCGGCGCTGCGGGAGAAGGTCCGCGCCGACCTGGTCGACACGGTGGTCGAGGTCATGGACCGGGTACGCCGGGTGCTCGCCGCCGCGTACGCCGTGGAGCAGCGGCTCGGCGCGACCCGCAACCTCGCCGTGGTGGCGGCGCTCGCCGACATCCGCAAGCAGCTCGCCGGGCTGGTGCACGCCGGTTTCATCACCGAGACCGGGTACGCCCGCCTGCCCGACCTGCTGCGCTATCTCACCGCCATCGAGCGCCGAATGGACCGCCTGGGCGGCAACCCGCAACGCGACCGCCAGCAGCAGGAGCGGATCACCGTGGTGCAGAAGGAGTACGACGACCTGCTCGCCGCCCTCCCGCCGGCCCGCCGCCAGGAGGCGGCCCTCCGGCAGATCCGCTGGATGATCGAGGAGTTGCGGGTGAACGTCTTCGCCCAGGCGCTGGGCACCCCGTACCCCGTCTCCGAACAGCGGATCTACCGGGCGATGGACGACGCGGAGGGCCGCTGAGCCGAGCCGGGCGGGCCGGGACTGCCGTCAGCGCGCCTGGACGGACAGACCCCGGCTCGCCGGGACGCCGCGCACCGAGCTGGTCAGCGCGGCACCGTGGGACTCCGCGGCGGTGGGCGTCCACCAGGCCCGATTCTCCCGGTACCAGTGAAAGACCTCGCTCAGTCCCTCCGCGAACCGGATCTGCGGCTCGAAGCCGAGCTCCTCGGAGATCTTGCGATAGTCCAGCGAGTACCGCTGGTCCTGCACCTTACGGTCGGGCACGTGCCGGACCCGTTCCCAGCCGGCGCCGGCCAGCCGCAGGATCCGCTCGGTGAGCGCCCGGTTGGTCAGCTCGACGTCGCCGCCGATGTTGTAGACCTCGCCGGCGCGGCCCTTCGCCAGGACCAGCGCGATGGCCCGACAGTGGTCGTCGACGTGCAGCCACTCGCGCACGGCGCTGCCGTCACCGTGCAGGGTGATGTCCTGGCCGGTGAGCAGGCTGGTGACGAAGCGGGGAATCACCTTCTCCACGTGCTGGTACGGCCCGTAGTTGTTGGCGCAGCGAGTGATGGAGACGTCCACGTCGTACGTGCGCCAGTAGGAGCGGACGATGTGGTCGCTGGCCGCCTTCGACGCCGCGTACGGGGAGTTGGGCTCCAGCACGCAGGTCTCGTTCCAGGAGCCCTCGCTGATCGAGCCGTACACCTCGTCGGTGGAGACGTGCACGACCCGGCCGACGCCACTGCGCGCGCAGGCGGCGAGCAGCAGGTGGGAGCCCATCACGTTGGTCTCGAAGAACGGGGCGGGGTCGTCGATGGACCTGTCGACGTGCGACTCGGCGGCGAAGTGCACCACCGCGTCGTGGCCGGGAACCACGTCGGCGAGCAACTGCCTGTCGCAGATGTCCCCGCGGACGAAGGTCAGGCGGGGGTGGACGGCCGGCAGATTGGCCCGATCACTGGCGTACGTCAGCTTGTCGAGCACCGTGACGTCGCAGTGCTCGAACCCGGCGTAACCGCCACCGAGCAGACTGCGCGCGAAGTGCGAACCGATGAAGCCGGCGCCTCCGGTGACCAGGATCCTCATGTGTGGCCCTCCTGCCCGGCGTCAAGCGCCCACCGGCGAGCTCTGCTGCGTTGAATGGGGCTTTTGCCCGCGCAAGAACCCACCTTAGGTGACCATCTTGAACACCGACGGTGATATTCCGACCTTGAGCGCGAATTGGCCCATCGGGTCGATTACCGGGCCTGATCAGCGGGGATCGACCCCCGGTGGGAGGTCGTCGTTGTCGATCGCGGACTGGACGTAGTCGAGCAGGATCCGCCGCAGCTCGCGGCCGGCGTGCGTCGGCACCACGTCCCGCCGACGGGCCACGGCGATGGTCCGGCGCACCCCGGGCGGCGCCAGCGGCGTGATGTGCACCCCGGGCCTGCGGGCCAGCACGATGCCGGGCACCAGCGCGACGCCGAGCCCCGCCTCGACGAAGCTGAGCACCGCGTCCATCTCACCGCCGTCCACCGCGAAGGTGGGCTCGAAGCCCGCCTCGCGGCACGCCTGGATGGTGGCGTCGCGCAGGTCGTAGCCCTCGCGGAACATCACCATCGGCTGGTCGCGCAGGTCGGTGATGTGCAACTCTCCGGTGGCCGAGGCGGTCGGCACCTCCCCCACCGAGGCGACGACCAGGCTCTCGCGCAGGATCGGATCGACGCGCAGCCCCGGGTCCGCGCCCCCGGCCGGCATGATGATCAGGGCCAGGTCGAGATCTCCGCGGAGCAGGTTCCGGACGAGATCCTGGGAGCCGCCCTCCTCGACGCGGAGGTCGACGGTGGGGTGCGCGTCGCGGAACCGGCGCAGCACCGGCGGGGCGAGCGAGGTGGCCAGGCTCGGCGTCGCGCCGAGCCGGACGCGACCCCGCCGGAGCCCGACCAGCTCCTGCACCTCCCGCGTCGCGGTCTCGACGTCGGCGAGGATCCGGGTCGCCAGCGGAAGCAGCACCTCACCGGCCGCGGTGAGGGCAATGTTGCCCCTTACCCGTTCGAACAGGGGAGCCCCGAGGTCGGTCTCCAGCGCGTGAATTTGCTTACTCAGCGACGGCTGCGTGATGCCCACGATGTCGGCGGCTTGGGTGAAATGTCGTACTTCGGCCACCGCAACGAAGTACCGGAGCTGATGGAGCTGCATCTACATAGCCTACGGCTATCAACACTGCGAGTTTGATGCATTGGACGACTGATCGAAGTGCTCCTAGCGTCGGTCTCGTGGTAATCACGAGAACTCGGTCGCCCATCCGCTCGAACGTCGGCCTCAAGGCCGTCATGGCGGTGACGGGCATCCTGCTGGTGCTGTTCCTCATCGTGCACATGCTGGGGAACCTGAAGATCTTCACGGGGGAGACCTCGTTCGACCACTACGCGCACTGGCTGCGCGACATCGGCACGCCGCTGCTGCCCCACACCTGGTACCTCTGGATCCAGCGCACCGTGCTCACCGTCGCCGTGGTGGCCCACATCGTCGCCGCCACCGTGCTGGCCCGACGCGCACGCGCCGCCCGCCCGGTCAAGTACGCCCACCGCAAGAAGGTCCGGGGCAGCTACGCGGCCCGCACCATGCGCTGGGGTGGCGTGATCATCCTGCTCTTCGTGATCTACCACATCCTGGACCTGACCACCGGTCACCTGAACCCGCAGGGCGACGCCAGCAACCCGTACGGCAACGTCGTCGCCGACTTCGCGCCGGAGCGCTGGTACGTCACGCTCTTCTACACCCTGGCGATCGTCACGGTGGGCTTCCACCTGCGCCACGGCGCGTTCAGCGCGTTCCGCAGCCTCGGCCAGCAGACGCCCCGGGGCGAGCGCCGGGCGCGCGCCGGCGCGCTCGTCCTCGCCGTGGGGCTCTGCGCCGGATACCTGGCGGTCCCGTTCGCCGTTCTCACCGGATTGGTGTCCTGACATGGAACTCTTCACCGAGGGCGACCCGATCGCCGACACGAAGGCTCCCGCCGGCCCGGTCGAGAAGCGCTGGGAGACCCGCCGCTTCGAGGCCAAGCTGGTCAACCCGGCCAACCGCCGCAAGATGACGGTGATCGTCGTCGGCACCGGCCTGGCCGGCGGTTCGGCCGCGGCGACGCTTGCCGAGCAGGGCTACCACGTCAAGTCCTACTGCTACCAGGACAGCCCGCGCCGCGCGCACTCCATCGCGGCACAGGGCGGCATCAACGCGGCGAAGAACTACCGCAACGACGGCGACTCGGTGCACCGACTGTTCTACGACACCGTCAAGGGCGGCGACTTCCGCTCCCGCGAGTCGAACGTGCACCGCCTCGCCGAGGTGTCGGTGAACATCATCGACCAGTGTGTCGCCCAGGGTGTGCCGTTCGCCCGCGAGTACGGCGGCCTGCTGGACACCCGCTCCTTCGGTGGCGCCCAGGTGCAGCGCACCTTCTACGCCCGGGGCCAGACGGGCCAGCAGCTGCTGCTCGGCGCGTACCAGGCCCTGGAGCGGCAGATCGGCCTGGGCAACGTCGAGATGAACGCCCGGCACGAGATGCTGGAACTGGTCATCGTCGACGGCAAGGCCCGGGGCATCGTCGTCCGCGACCTGGTCACCGGCGAGATCACCACCGAGATGGCCGACGCCGTCGTGCTCGCCTCCGGCGGCTACGGCAACGTCTTCTACCTCTCCACGAACGCCAAGGGCTGCAACGTCACCGCCACCTGGCGGGCGCACCGCAAGGGCGCGTACTTCGCCAACCCCTGCTACACGCAGATCCACCCCACCTGCATCCCGGTCTCCGGCGACCACCAGTCGAAGCTGACCCTGATGAGCGAGTCGCTGCGCAACGACGGCCGGGTCTGGGTGCCGAAGACCAAGGGCGACGACCGCAACCCACGCGACATTGGCGAGGACGAGCGGGACTACTACCTGGAGCGGATCTACCCCTCCTTCGGCAACCTGGTCCCCCGCGACATCGCCTCCCGCGCCGCGAAGAACGTCTGCGACGAGGGCCGGGGCGTCGGGCCGACCAAGCTCGGCGTCTACCTCGACTTCGCCGACGCGATCGGCCGGCTCGGCCGCAAGGCCATCGAGGCCAAGTACGGAAACCTCTTCGAGATGTACGAGCGCATCACCGGCGAGGACCCGTACGAGGTGCCGATGCGCATCTACCCCGCCGTGCACTACACGATGGGCGGCCTCTGGGTCGACTACGACCTCCAGTCGAGCATCCCCGGCCTGTTCGTGATCGGCGAGGCGAACTTCTCCGACCACGGCGCGAACCGGCTCGGCGCCTCGGCGCTGATGCAGGGCCTGGCCGACGGGTACTTCGTGCTACCCACCACGATCGCCAACTACCTGGCCGCGGGCGGGTTGGAGAAGGTCGACGCCAGCCACCCGGCGGCGGTCGAGGCACGTACCGACGTCGAGGACCGCATCCAGCGGCTGCTGGCGGTGAACGGCGACCGGACCGTGGACTCGTTCCACCGCGAGCTGGGCCAGATCATGTGGGAGCACTGCGGCATGGAGCGCAGCGAGGCCGGGCTGCGCAAGGCCATCGACGAGATCCGTGCCCTGCGCGAGCAGTTCTGGCAGCGGGTCAAGGTGTCCGGCACCGGCGAGGAGCTCAACCAGTCCCTGGAGAAGGCCGGCCGAGTGGCCGACTTCTTCGAGCTGGCCGAGCTGATGTGCATCGACGCCCTGCACCGCGAGGAGTCCTGCGGCGGTCACTTCCGGGCCGAGCACCAGACCCCCGACGGCGAGGCGCAGCGCGACGACGACCGGTTCGCGTACGTGGCGGCCTGGGAGTTCACCGCGACCGGTGAGCCCTCGGTGCTGCACAAGGAAGACCTGAAGTTCGAATACGTCCACCCCACGCAGCGGAGCTACAAGTGAACCTGACCCTGCGCATCTGGCGCCAGAAGGGCCCCGAGGACAAGGGTCGGATGGTGACCTACCCGGTCGACGACGTCTCCCCGGACATGTCGTTCCTGGAGATGCTCGACGTACTCAACGAGCGGTTGATCCTCGCCGGCGAGGACCCGGTGGCGTTCGACCACGACTGCCGCGAGGGCATCTGCGGCATGTGCGGCCTGATGATCAACGGGGACGCGCACGGCCCGCAGCGCGGCACCACCGCGTGCCAGCTGCACATGCGACAGTTCACCGACGGCGAGACGATCGACATCGAACCGTGGCGGGCCAGCGCCTTCCCGGTCATCAAGGACCTCGTGGTCAACCGGGGCGCCTTCGACACGATCATCGCCGCCGGCGGCTACATCACCGCGCCGACCGGAAGCGCGCCCGAGGCGCACTCCACACCGGTCGCCAAGGCCAACGCGGACGCCGCCTTCGAGTCGGCCGCCTGCATCGGCTGCGGTGCCTGCGTGGCTGCCTGCCCGAACGGCTCTGGCATGCTCTTCACCGCCGCCAAGCTCACCCAGCTCTCGCTGCTGCCGCAGGGCCAGCCGGAGCGCTACACCCGGGTGATCGGCATGGTCGACGCGCACGACGAGGCCGGCTTCGGCGGCTGCACGAACGCCGGCGAGTGCACGGTGGCCTGCCCGAAGGGCATCCCGCTGAACACCATCGGCCGCCTCAACCGCGACTACCTCGCGGCCACCACGAAGGGCACCGGCAATACCCCCGGCGCCTGACACCACCGCCTCATCCAGACCGCCGTACCCCGCGCCTCGGGTTACGGCGGTCTGGTCTTCGGCGGCCGTGGCGGGTTGATCCTTGACCGCCGTGGCGGGTTGATCCTTGACCGCCGTGGCGGGTTGATCCTTGACCGCCGTGGCGGGTTGGGGCGACCGTCCCCGGCTCCGGGCGGTCAGGCTTGATCCCTGCGCCGGGGACGGTCGCCCCAACCCTGGCCCTGGTCACCGTGCGTCCGCCCGTTGCGCTCCTGCGGGGGTACGCCGGCTTGATCCACTCGGGTTCCAGGAAGTCGGCCTGTCGTCACGACTGGGATACCGCGACTTCAAGAAACGCGAGTCGATCAAACGGACCTGCCCACGCCGCACCCGTCCGTCCGCGCGGCACCAGCGGTACCGCAATGAATAAGCGGACGGGCCGGGATCAGGGACAGGCACAGCCCAGCCGGTCACAGCCCAGCCGGTCGCGTGACCGACTTCAGGGCGCCGATGTGGCGGGGTCCTGTCGTTGGGAAACCCGCCATGTCGCCGATACGGAGTCGATCATGTTTTCGCGCGACCAGTAGCCGCACCGAGAACGGTCGTAAGGTGCCAATCGCTCGGCTGAGCTCCGCACAGGCGGCCGCGACGGCTTGATCCACTCGGGTTCCAGGAAGTCGGCCTGTCGTCACGGCTGGGATACCGCGACTTCAAGGAAGACGAGTCGATCAAAGCGAATGCGCCCACGGACAAGGCCCGGCCACGGGCAGCGCCCGGTCCCGGACAAGGCCCGGCCACGGACAGCGCCCGGCCACGGGCTGGGGGCGACCGTGCCCGGCGGAGGGATCAAGCCTGACCGCCCGGAGCCGGGGACGGTCGCCCCCAGCCCCAACCGCAACCACTGACAAGGCCGAGGCAAGCGACAAGACCGAGACCACCGAGCCGACACCGCCAAGCCCGGACCCCCAAGCCCAGACCGCCAAGCCCGGACCGCCGAGCCCGGACGCCATCCGGAACGGAGTCGGTTCAACTGCTCCTTGCCGGGTAGCAAGTCAGGCAGGACCGAGGGAGGTAGCCAGACATGAAGGCGTTGACCTGGCAGGGCAAGCGGGACGTACGGGTGGAGGAGGTGCCGGATCCCCGGATCGAGGCGCCGACCGACGCGATCGTCAAGATCACGTCGACGGCGATCTGCGGTTCGGATCTGCACCTGTACGAGGTGTTGGGGCCGTACCTGAAGCCCGGCGACGTCCTCGGCCACGAGCCGATGGGCATCGTCGAGGAGGTCGGGTCGGAGGTCACCGGGCTCAAACCCGGCGACCGGGTGGTGGTGCCGTTCAACATCTCGTGCGGCAGTTGCTGGATGTGCAGCCGTCAGCTCTACGCCCAGTGTGAGACGACCCAGGTGACCAGCGAGGGCAAGGGCGCGTCGCTGTTCGGCTACACCTCGCTCTACGGTTCGGTGCCCGGCGGCCAGGCCGAGTACCTGCGGGTGCCGCAGGCCCACTTCGGACCGATCAAGATTCCCGAGACCGGCGCCGACGAGCGCTACCTCTATCTCTCCGACATCCTGCCCACCGCCTGGCAGGCCGTGAAGTACGCGGACACGCCGCCCGGTGGCACCCTGGCCGTCTTCGGGCTGGGCCCGGTCGGTCAGTTCTGCGCCCGGATCGGCCGCCACCTCGGCGCCGGGCGGGTGATCGGGCTGGACCTGGTGCCCGAGCGGCTGGAGCTGGCCCGGCGGCACGGCATCGAGGTGCTCGACGTCCGCGAGCTGTCGGACGTGCCGGGCGCGCTTATCGACCTGGTCGACGGGCGTGGCCCCGACGCCGTCATCGACGCGGTGGGCATGGAGGCGCACGGCTCGCCGGGCGGCAAGCTGGCACACGCGGCTGTCGGGCTTCTGCCGGACAAGCTGGCCCGGACGATGACCGACAAGGCGGCCATGGACCGGCTCTCGGTCCTGCATGCCGCGGTAAAGGCGGTCCGTCGCGGCGGCACCGTGTCGATCTCCGGTGTCTACGGCGGCGAGTTGGACCCGATGCCGCTGATGGAGATGTTCGACCGGGGCATCCAGTTGCGCATGGGGCAGTGTCACGTGCGCCGGTGGACCGACGAGATCCTGCCGCTGCTCTCCGGCGACGACGACCCCCTGGGTGTGGAGGACCTGCGTACCCACCGCCTGCCGCTGGGCGAGGCGCCGCGGGCGTACGACATGTTCCAGAAGAAGGAGGACGGCTGCATCAAGGTCGTGCTCGCACCTTGAGCCGGGTGGTGGTGGTCGTCGGCGCGACCAGCGGGATCGGCCGGGCGACGGCCCGGGCGTTCGCCGAGCGCGCCGACCGCCTGGTGCTCGCGGCCCGCGCGCCGCAGACCCTCGCCGAGGTACGCGAGGAGTGCGCGGACGTCGAGGTGCTGACCGTGCCGACGGACGTCACCGAACCGGGCGCGTTGGAGGCGCTGGCGGAGGCGGCGATCGAGCGGTTCGGCCGCATCGACGTCTGGGTGCACACGGCGGCGGTGATGGCCTACGGACGCTTCGACGAGTTGCCGGAGCGGGTGTTCGACCAGGTGGTACGGACCGATCTGCTGGCCGCGGCCGGCGCCGCCCGGGTGGCGCTGCGGCACTTCCGGGCCACCGGCGCCGGCACCCTGATCCTCACCGGATCGGTGCTCGGGCACATCACCGCCCCGTACATGAGCGCCTACGTGACAAGCAAGTGGGGGTTGCAGGGGTTGGCCCGCACGCTGCAACAGGAGTTGCGCGACAGTCCGGACATCCGGTTGTGCCTGGTCAACCCGGGCAGTGTGGACACTCCGGTGTATCAGCAGGCGGCCAACTACCTTGGTCGGATCGGCCGGCCCCCACCTCCGGTCGCCGGCTCGCAGCGGGTGGCCCGGGCGATCGTCGACTGCGTGGACCGGCCCCGCCGGGAGGTGTCGGTGGGCCGGCTGAACGTGGTGCTGCGGGCTGGCTTCACAGTGCTGCCGGGCGTCTACGACGTACTGGTCGGGCCGTTGATGCGGCTGGCCGGCCTGAGCGGCCGGTCGGTCGCGGCGCATGACGGCACGGTGTTCGCCCCGAATCCGGCCGGCGAGGCGGTCCGCGGCGGCCACCTGCCCGACCTGCGGCAGCTTTTGTCCGGACCGGCCGGGGCGGTGGGCGCCGCGCTGCGTCGACGGCTGGGCTGAACCGTTCGGGACTGTTCGGGACAGCGGGGGGCCATTGTGGACCGATCAACTCGCCTAGGGTGGTGGGCCGGCAAGCGCTCCGGCGCCCCACGACGGGAGAGACGAATGACCATCCGACTGAACCGCAGGACGGCACTCGGGCTGGGGACAGTGGCCACCGCCGGCACAATGCTCGGCGCGGCCACCCCGGCCAGCGCCGCCGACAGCACCGAGGCGAGCCCGACCACCCCGGCCCGGGCCGCCAGCCGGATCGCCGCCGTCTTCGACAGGCACAGCACCGAGGCCGGCGGCAACTGGCAGGCGTACGTCAGCGTGGCCGACCCGGCGGGCCCGCCGGTCGTCGCGGTCGCGGCCGACGCGGACCGACGGATCGAGGCGTACAGCGTCAACAAGATCGCGGTTGCCACCGCGGTCCTGGACAAGGTCGACCGAGGGCTGCTGACGCTGGACCAGCGGGTCGACGTGACCGCCGCGATCGTCGTGCCGGGCGGCGACGGCATCTTCAGCCTGGACGGCGCGTACCCGAGCAGCGTGACCCTCGGGCACGTGCTGGCCAACCTGCTGACCGTCTCCGACGACACGGCGGTGCGGCTGTGCGGGCTGGTCGCACCGGCCGCCGAGATCAACTCGATCCTGGTCGCGAAGGGTTTCCCGAACACCCAGGTCGAGCCGGTGGCCAACCCGAACCGGTTCTTCCTCGGCACCAGCACCCCGCGGGAGACGCACGACCTGCTGCGCGCCCTGGTCGCCGGCACGCTGCTCTCGCCGGCCTCGACGACGCACCTGCTCGGGCTGCTGCGCTCCCCGGTGGCCTTCACCGACGGCATCCGGCGCACCATGTCCTCGGAGGATCGGGCCCGCATCGCCACCAAGGCCGGCTGGTTCGCCGACGCCCGACACGAGGCCGGGGTGATCTTCGACCGGTCCGGTGCGGCGGTGCTTACCTACGCGCTGTTCGCCGACGGGCAGGCCGACCCGGACAACTTCGGCGCGACCCACCCGGCGGTGCAGGCCCGGGCCGCCATGGGTCCGAAGTTCCTGGCGGCGGTGGACCGGATAGCGGGCACGGGCAAGACGTTCCGGGCGCCCACCCGGCGGCCCAGCAACGGCGGCTGACACCGTTCCCGGGCCGGTCGTCGGAGGACGGCCGGCCCGGTGCGGGCCACCGCCGGGGCGGGAAACGCCACGGGGAACTACCGTGTACTGCGGGACACGGCGGAGGGACGGCGATGGCGGCAGCGAAACGCACGGACGGGCAACGGTCGCTCGGGCGACGGATGCGGGGAACGGCAGGGCTGGCAGCGCTGGCCGGCCTGGCCTGGGTGGCCCGGGACGTGCCGGCGGCGCTCGGCGGTCGGCTCGCCGGCGCCCGCGCCGAACGGGCTGCCCGCTCGCCGCAGTTCCGCGACGGCACCTTCCACAACCAGGCCGACACCCGCACGATGACCGCCGAGCCGGGTCGCAACCTGGTCCGCGAGCTGATCTTCGGCAAGCAGAAGCGGCGTCCCACCGCGCCCGTGCCGCTGCTGCGGCCCAGCGCGCCGCCCGCCGCCGACAGCGCCGACGAGCTGAACATCATCTGGTACGGCCACGCCTCCGCGCTCATCGAGATCGAAGGTCGGCGGGTGCTGCTCGACCCGGTGTGGAGTGACCGCTGCTCCCCGTCCGGCCTGGTCGGCCCCCGGCGACTGCACGAGCCTCCGGTACGCCTGGACGAGCTTCCGCCGCTGGACGCCATCCTGATCTCGCACGACCACTACGACCACCTGGACATGCCCACCGTGCGGGCGCTGGTGGCCGGGCAGTCGGCGCCGTTCCTGGTGCCGCTCGGCGTGGGCGCACACCTGGACCACTGGGGCGTGCCCGCCGACCGGATCATCGAGCTGGACTGGTCCGAGTGCCACCGGGTCGGCGGGCTGGAGATCACCGCGACCGCCGCCCAGCACTTCTCCGGCCGGGGGCTGCGCCGCGACGGCACGCTCTGGAGTTCCTGGGTGGTCGCCGGGGCCCGGCGCAAGGTCTTCTACACCGGCGACTCCGGCTACTTCCCCGGGTACGCGGCGATCGGCGCCGAACACGGACCGTTCGACGTGACGCTTATGCAGATCGGCGCGTACGACCGGGCGTGGCCGACCATCCACATGTTCCCGGAGGAGGCGGTCGACGCCCACGTCGACCTGCGCGGCGGGCTGTTCATCCCGGTGCACTGGGCGACGTTCAACCTGGCGCTGCACGACTGGTCCGAACCGGTGAACCGGCTCTGGGCGGAGGCCAAGGCCCGCGACGTCCGGCTCGCCGTGCCCCGCCCCGGCGAGCGGGTGGTGGTCGACGAGCCGCCCGCGGTCGACGGTTGGTGGCAGTCCGTCGCCTGAACCGGGTCAGAGCCTGAGTCGGGTCAGAGCACGAACGCGTCGGTCCACAGCGCGCCGGAGCGCCCGGACAGCGCATCCAGCATGGCCACCGCCTGTCCGTCGGTGAGCTGCGCCACGAAGTCCACGATGGCGCGGCCCCGGGCACGGCCGATCCGGTGCGGCGTACGCGGGTGCAGCTCCGCCTCGGCCAGCTCGACCAGGTCGTGCAGCCGGCGAGGCAGCCGGGACTCCTCCTCCGGGTCGAGCAGCCACTCCCACAGGGCCTCCACCAGGGTGCCCAGCAGCCGGGCCTGACCACGCTGGTGCAGGGCCAGGTCGGGGCGGGCCAGCACGAACCGGTGGTGAACGAACTTGAGCACCTGTACCTCGTGCCACTGGGCGCAGCCCAGCAGCACGTACCCGGAGCGCACCGACGGCTGGTCGGTCACCGTGATCGCCTCGACGAAGCGGGTGGACCAGCGGGCGGAGAACCGCGACACGTACTGCTCCGCCTCGATCGAACCGTCGAACGGCATCGCCAGCAGCCCGTCCACCAGCTCCTCGCGGACGTGCTCGACGGCGGCGGCGAACGCGTCGTCGTCGGCGATCCAGGCGTCCTTGCGGTGCAGCTGGCGGCGGAGCCGCTCGATCGCCGCTCCGGGCCGCCGGGCCGCCGTGGCCAGTGCCGCGTCGGTGATCGCCCGGAAGTGCCCGCTCTCGCGCTGCCAGGCCATCAGCTCGGCCGACACCGCACCCTGCTGGAGCACCCCGACCCGGTAGAAGTCCTCCACGTCGTGGATGGCGTACGCGATGTCGTCGGCGGTGTCCATGACGGACGCCTCCACGGTCTGCTGCCAGTCCGGGATGCGGCCGGCGAACGGCTCCCGGGCCTGGCGCAGGTCGTCGAGCTCGGTCCGGTACGCCCCGAACTTCAACGAGCCGCTCTCCGGGTCGTCCGGCGGCGGGGTGGCGCCGCGGGGCGGCGGGTCGAGCAGGCGGGGGTGCGGGTCGGGGTAGTCCAGCCGCGTCCACGGGTACTTCAGCATCGCCGCGCGGACCGCGGCGGTCAGGTCCAGCCCGGTGGTGGCCGCGCCCCGGATCTCGGTGCTCGTGACGATCCGGTACGACTGCGCGTTGCCCTCGAACCCGTCGGCGAGGCCGAGGCGCTGGCGGGCGAGCCGGTCGAGAACCCGCTCCCCCAGGTGCCCGAACGGCGGGTGGCCGAGGTCGTGGGCGAGCGCTGCGGCCTCCACCACGTCCGGGTCGCAGCCGCCGAGCTTGTCCAGCAGGTCGCGCCACCGGTCGTCTGCCGTCAGGCGCTCGGCGATGGCCCGGGCCACCTGGGCGACCTTCAGGCTGTGGGTGAGCCGGTTGTGCACCAGCAGCCCGGAACCGACCGGGCTGATCACCTGGGTGACCCCGCCGAGGCGGGCGAAGAACGGCGAGCCGACGATCCGGTCCCGGTCGGCGCGGAACGGGTTGGCCGTGAGGTCGCCGAGGGCTCGGGCGCTGCCGCCGAAGAGCCGCCGGGCGCGCGGCTCCGCAGGTGATTCCATGATCGCCACGCTAGCGCAGGCCCGCGGGGGCCGCGGCCGGTCACCCCGGCCGGGCGCGGCGACAAGCGTCGGGGTGGCCCGGCAGAATGCAGGCGGTACCCACTCCCGAAGGCGGATCGAGATCGTGACCCAGTCTGTTCATCAGCGGATCGCCGACGAGCTCGGCGTGGCCGAGCGTCAGGTGCGGGCGGCCGTGGAGCTGCTCGACGGCGGCGCCACCGTGCCCTTCATCGCCCGCTACCGCAAGGAGGCCACCGGCCTGCTCGACGACACCCAGCTGCGCACCCTGGAGGAGCGACTGCGCTACCTCCGCGAGCTGGACGAGCGGCGGGCCGCCGTACTGGAGTCGATCCGCGGCCAGGGCAAGCTGGACGAGGCCCTGGAAGCACAGATCATGGCCGCCGACTCGAAGTCGCGGCTGGAGGACATCTACCTGCCGTACAAGCCGAAGCGGCGGACCCGCGCGCAGATCGCCCGGGAAGCCGGGTTGGCGCCGCTGGCCGAGACGCTGCTCGCCGACCCCAGCCAGGACCCGAAGGTCACGGCCGCCGGGTTCGTCGACGAGGAGAAGGGTGTCGCCGACGTCGCCGCCGCGCTGGAGGGCGCGCGGGCGATCCTCATCGAGACCTTCGCCGAGGACGCCGACCTGATCGGCACGCTGCGCGAGCAGATGTGGTCGCGGGGCCGCCTGGCCTCCCGGGTACGCGAGGGCCAGGAGACGGCCGGCGCCAAGTTCTCCGACTACTTCGACTTCTCCGAGCCGTACCCGAGGCTGCCCTCGCACCGGATCCTGGCGATGTTCCGGGGCGAGAAGGAGGGCGTGCTCGACCTGACCATGGAGTCGGAGGAGGCGGGTGAGGCGGATGCCGCACCGACCGGTCCGAGCCGGTACGAGGCGGTCATCGCCGGCCGGTTCGGGGTGTCCGACGCGGGCCGTCCGGCCGACCGCTGGCTGACCGACACGGTCCGCTGGGCGTGGCGTACCCGGATCCTCATCCACCTCGGCGCGGACCTGCGGATGCGGTTGTGGCAGGCGGCCGAGGAGGAGGCTGTCCGGGTCTTCGCCACCAACCTGCGGGACCTGCTGCTGGCCGCGCCGGCCGGCACCCGGCCGACGATGGGCCTGGACCCGGGCCTGCGGACCGGCGTCAAGGTGGCAGTGGTGGACGCCACCGGCAAGGTGCTCGCCACCGACACCATCTACCCGCACGAGCCGCGCCGGCAGTGGGACGCGTCGGTCGAGACCCTCGCCCGGCTGGCCGGCGCGCACGGCGTGGAGCTGATCGCGATCGGCAACGGCACCGCCTCCCGCGAGACCGACAAGCTCGCCGGTGATCTGATCGCCCGGCACCCGCAGCTCAACCTGACAAAGGTGATGGTCTCCGAGGCCGGCGCGTCGGTCTACTCCGCCTCCGCGTACGCCTCGCAGGAACTGCCCGGGATGGACGTGTCGCTGCGCGGCGCGGTCTCCATCGCCCGCCGCCTCCAGGATCCCCTCGCGGAGCTGGTCAAGATCGACCCACGGTCGATCGGGGTCGGCCAGTACCAGCACGACCTGTCCGAGGTGAAGCTCTCCCGGTCGCTGGACGCGGTAGTGGAAGACTGCGTCAACGCGGTCGGGGTGGACGTCAACACCGCCTCCGCGCCGCTGCTGACGCGGGTCTCCGGAATCGGCGCCGGGCTGGCCGAGAACATCGTGCTGCACCGGGACGCCAACGGCCCGTTCCGCTCGCGGACCGAACTGAAGAAGGTGGCCCGGCTCGGGCCGAAGGCGTTCGAGCAGTGCGCCGGCTTCCTGCGCATCCCCGGCGGGGACGACCCACTGGATTCGTCAAGCGTGCACCCCGAGGCGTACCCGGTGGTGCGGCGCATCCTCGCCAGCACCGGCCAGGACCTGCGCGCGGTGATCGGTAAGAGCGCGATCCTGCGGGGACTGCGGGCCACCGACTTCGTCGACGACCGGTTCGGCCTGCCCACCGTCACCGACATCCTCGCCGAACTGGAGAAGCCGGGCCGTGACCCGCGGCCGGAGTTCCGCACCGCCACCTTCGTCGAGGGGGTGGAGAAGATCGGTGACCTGACGCCCGGGATGGTGCTGGAGGGCGTGGTCACCAACGTGGCCGCGTTCGGCGCGTTCGTCGACGTCGGTGTGCACCAGGACGGTCTGGTGCACGTGTCGGCGATGTCCCGGACGTTCGTCAAGGACCCCCGCGAGGTGGTGAAGTCCGGCGACGTGGTCAAGGTCCGGGTGCTCGACGTCGACGTACCCCGTAAGCGGATCTCCCTGACCCTGCGTCTGGAGGACGAGCCGGCCGCCGCCGGTGGCGGGCGGACGAGCCAGGAGGGTCGAGGCGGCCCGGCGCAGCGCGGACCACAGGGCGGCCGCGGCGAGTCCGGCGGACGCGGCGGCCAGGACGGCCGAGGCGGGTCCGGCGGACGCGGCGGCCAGAGCGGTTCGGGTGGCCAGGGCGGGTCCGGCGGACGCGGCGGGCAGGGTGGCCGAGGCGGGCAGGGTGGCCGAGGCGGGCAGCAGCGCCAGGGCGCGCCGGCGCCGGCCAACGACGCGATGGCCGAGGCCCTGCGCCGCGCCGGACTGGCCTGATCCGTCGACCTCGCGCGGTGCCGTCCAGATCTTGGACAGTTTCCGTTCCGCCCCGCGAACGGAAACTGTCCAAGATCTGGAGCTGAGCTGAGCTGAGCGGCGCGGGAGCGCGGCGCGGCGGCCGGAAATCGGCTCGCGCGGGGGTGGGCGCCGGAGTGATGATCTCGCGGTGAGGATGCATGCCGACCAGGTGGACGTGCCCGTGGACGTGGTCGCCGGGCTGGTGGCCGCGCAGTTTCCCCACTGGCGGGGCCTGCCCATCCGCCCGCTCCCCTCGGGGGGCACCGTGCACGCCCTGTTCCGGGTCGGGGCGGAGGTCGTGCTGCGGTTCCCGCTGCGCCCCGAGGCCGATGCCGACCTGCGCGCGGAACTGGCGCGGGAGCAGGAGTACGCAGTGCTGCTCGCCGCGCACCTGCCGGTCGCGGTGCCCGAGCCGCTCGGCCTGGGCGAGCCGGGCGACGGGTACCCCGGGCCGTGGGCGGCGTACCGCTGGATTCCCGGTACGACGGCGCAGCTCGACCGGGTCGGCGATTCGGACATGTTCGCCAGTGACCTGGCCGCCGTCGTGGTGGCCCTGCGCGGCATCGACACCGGCGGGCGGTCCTGGCCGGGAACCGGTCGGGGCGGTCCCCTCGCCGACCAGGACGCGGACGTGCGGGCAGCCCTGGCCGTCAGCGGCGAACTGACCGACACCGCCGCGCTGGCCGAGCTGTGGGGCCGGTGCCGGGATGTCCGCCGCGATGGCCCCGACGTGTGGATCCACGCCGACCTGATGCCGGGCAACCTGCTGGTTCGCGACGGTCGACTGGTGGCGGTCATCGACCTCGGCACGGTCGGAGTGGGCGACCCGGCGGTGGATCTGATGCCGGCGTGGAACCTGCTCGAAACGGGGTCGCGGGAGACGTACCGGCGGGCGTTGGGTGTGGACGACGCCACCTGGGAGCGGGGGCGCGGGTGGGCCCTGGCGCAGGCGATCAACGCGTTGCCGTACTACGTCGAGACGAACCCGGTGATGGCGGGCATCGCCCGGCACACCCTGCGGGCCGTGCTCGACTGAGTCGCGTCGCGTACCGTCGGCTCGTGGGTGAGGGCGACGGCCGCGAGTGGCGGGAGCGGCAGCAGCGGGCGGTGCGGGCGCACGCCGACGCGGAGGCGCGGCGGCGGGCCGCCGAGCAGGCGCAGGCGGCGGAGTTGGTGGCCTGGTTCGTGGCCGAGGCGACCCGGCGGGGTCTGCCCACCACGCGGCTGGTCGCCCGGGGCTACGACGGACGCGGTCGCTACCGGACCCGGTTGACCGGCTGGTACGTCGACCGGGCCGGGACCCGGGCGGTGGACACGGCCGGTCGGTTCCACCTGCTGACCGTGCCGGGTGGCCTGCGGGCCCGGTTGTTCGGCGTCGACCCGCAGCCCAGCCCGGCGCCGCTTGTCGTCGGGGCGGGAGGGCGCGACGGCGAGTCGATCCCGCTGCGGACGCTGCTCACCCGGTTGCTTGACGACGGGACCGACGACCCAGGTTCCACCACCAGAGCTGCTGCACCAGAAGCGTGAGCAGCCCGGCCAGGACTATCGCGCACAGGTTGATCACCAACTGGAGGGCCGAGCCGCCGGCCTCGCCCCACACGCCGTAGGCGGCGGCGACCGCCACGTTCGCCGCGGCGGGCACTGTGGTCACCGAGATCAGCACCCCGACCAGGCTGCCCGACTTCTTCGAGGTCAACGAGAGCATGCCGGCGACCCCGGCGAGCAGGCCGACGACCCAGGACAGCGCGTCCGGTCGCCAGATGAAGTCGGTGAGGGGCCGCTTGGCGAGCAGCATCTCCTCGCTCACCAGACCGGCCGCGGTAAGCGCCCAGGTGCTCAGCACTGTCGCCACCATGGCCGCCAGGAAGCCCACGGTCAGGGCCTGTACCGATCGGCCGATCACCGACAGTCGGCGGCGTAGCAGCGCCACGCAGAGCGCGGCGAGGGGGCCGAACTCCGGCCCGACCACCATCGCCCCGACGATGAGGATCGGCTGGTCCAGCAGCACACCGATGCCCGCGATCATGGTGGCCACCACGATCAGCACCAGGTAGGTGCCGGACAGTTCGGTCTGCTCACCGGTCTTCGCGGCGATCTCGTCCCAGACCACCGCGTCCGCGCCGCTGCCCGGCGCCCGCTCGGCCGCGCGGTCGGCCGCCGCCGAGATGGTCAGTTCGACGTCGTCGGCGGCGATGCCGCCGCTGGTGTCCACCCCGATGCGCTGGAGCCCGTGCAGCACCCCGTCGGCGCTCTCCCGCACCACGTCGCAGAGGACGAGGTCGCCCTTCGGCTGCCGTGCCACACCGGGCAGCACTGCCAGGTGGGTCACCCCGGCGTTCGCGGACAGCAGGTCGACGACCTGGTCAGACCGATCCGGCGGGACGATCACCCTCAGGTGCAGCACTCGTTCTCCCTGGTGTGGACGTACCGCGGCGGGCAGCACTCTACCGGCCGCGCCGTGGCGTCGGAACGCGAAGGCCGATCGGGTAGAAACGGAGCAGGATCGGCTAAACCGCCCATCCACCGCTATAGCGGCTGCTACAACCATTGTGGTCTTTCAGCACCTTTGATCGGAGGCGCCGTCCGTGGATCTCATCCACCACCGTCCGCCCGAGGCGCGCGGGGGCGGCCCGGCTGTCACCGACCCGGTCTTCCTCTCCCCGCCGGACGTCGGCGAACTGGAGGAGTCCTACCTGCTGCGCGCCTTCCGCGCCGGCCGCTTCGACCCCGAGGGCCCGGAGTTGGGCGCGTTCGAGCGGGAGATCGCCGCGCGGGTCGGCGTCGGGCACGCGCTGGGGCTCTCCTCCGGCACCGCCGCGCTGCACCTGGCGCTGCTCACCGTCGGAGCCGGACCCGGTTCGGTGGTGGTCGTGCCCACCCTGACATTCGCCGCCACCGCCAACGCGGTCACCTACACGGGCGCCGAACCGGTCTTCGTCGACTGTGACGCGGCCACCGGCAACCTCGACGTCGACCTGCTCTCCGACCTGCTCGGGCGACTCGCCGAGGCCGGCCGGCGGGTCGCCGCCGTGCTGAGCGTGGACATCAACGGTCGGTGCGCCGACTACGACAGGCTGCTGCCGCTGTGCGCCTCGACCGGCGTACCAGTCGTCGAGGACGCGGCACAGGCCCTCGGCTCCACCTACCGGGGCCGACACGCCGGCACCCTCGGCCGGGTGGGGATCTACTCGTTCAGCCACAACAAGGTGATGACCACCTCGGCCGGCGGGATGCTCGTCTCCGACGACCCCGCCCTGGTGGCCCGGGCCCGCCACCTCGCCACCCAGGCGCGCGAGCCGGTGCCGCACTACGAGCACCGCGACGTCGGCTACAACTACCGGCTCAGCACGCTGCTGGCCGCCCTCGGCCGGGCGCAGCTCAGCCGGCTGGACGCGATGGTCGCCCGACGGCGGGCGCTGCGGGACCGGTACGCCCAGCTCTTCGCCACCGTGCCCGGCACCCGGATCCTCGGCGCCGGCGACCCCGGCTCCAACTGCTGGCTGACCTCCGTGGTGGTCGAGCCCGAACGTGCCGGCTGGCAGGCCGGTCACCTGGCCGAGCACCTGGTCGCCCGCGGCGTGGAGAGCCGCCCCATGTGGAAACCGATGCACCGCCAACCGGTGTACGCCGACCAGCCGGCCGCCCTGACCGGGGCAGCCGACCGCCTCTTCGCCTCCAGCCTCTCCCTGCCCAGCGGCTCCGCGCTCACCGACGACCAGGTCGACCGGGTGTTCGCGACGATAAGCGAGTTTCTCCAGGAGCACCGATGACGAGCGGAACCCGCCCCTACGACGCCCTCAAGCGCGCGCTGGACGTGCTCCTGGCCGCCACCGGTCTGCTGCTGGCAGCCCCGGTGCTCACCGCCGTGGCGCTTGCCGTGCTTGTCACCATGGGCCGGCCGGTGCTGTTCCGGCAGGCCCGGCCGGGTCGGCACGGCCGATTGTTCGACCTGGTCAAGTTCCGCTCGATGACCGTCGGCGGCGAGGACTGCGCGCCGGCCAACGACGGCGAGCGGCTCACCCCGTTCGGCAGGTGGCTGCGGACCACAAGCCTGGACGAGCTGCCCCAGCTGTGGAACGTGCTGCGCGGCGAGATGAGCCTGGTCGGGCCGCGTCCGCTGCTGCCGGCGTACCTGACCCGGTACACGCCCGAGCAGCTCCGCCGCCACGACGTCCGACCCGGCATCACAGGCCTCCAGCAGGTCTACGGGCGCAACGCGTTGAGCTGGGAGGAACGGTTCGCGCTCGACGTGCGTTACGTGAGGCACCGGTCGCTCGCGCTGGACCTGCGCATCCTGCTCCGCACGGTACGGATCGTGCTGCGCCGCGAGGGCATCACGGCGCCGGGCGTGGCCACCGCCCGCGAGTACCTCGGCCCGTCCGAACTGGCCACCGCCGGCACCGGTCACGCTCCGACGACGGGTCGCCGGTGAGCCTGGACATCGTCGTCGTCGGCTGCGGAGGCCACGGCCGGGAGGTGCTGGGCATCGTCCGGGCCGTCAACGCCGCCACCGGCGGGGACCCGGTCTGGCGGGTCCGTGGCTTCGTCGACGACCGGCCCAGCGAGGTCAACCTGAAGCGGGTACAGCGGCTGGAGGTGCCCTACCTGGGAGGTACTGCTCGTCTCGCCGACCAGCCCGCCGGCACGTACCTGGCGCTGGGCATCGGGGACCCGGCCTCCCGGCGGACGGTGGACCGGCGGGTGGCCGCCCACGGACTGCCCGCGGCGGTGCTGATCCACCCGGACGCGACGGTCGGCCCGGACGCCGTCTACGGCGAGGGCCTCATCGCGTTTCCCGGCGCCCGGGTCACCACGAACGTCACGCTCGGGCGGCACGTGCACCTCAACCAGAACAGCGCCGTGGCACACGACTGCGAGGTCGGGGACCACGTGTCGGTAAACCCGCTCGGCGCGGTCTCCGGCGACTGCCGGCTGGGCGACGGCGTGTTGATCGGAGCGGGCGCGGTGGTGTTGCAAGGGCTGCGGGTCGGGGCCGACGCCACAGTCGGCGCGGGCGCCTGCGTGGTTCGGGACGTGCCGGCCGGCGTCGTCGTCAAGGGAGTCCCGGCCCGGTGAGCGCGATCGGCGCCTCCGGTGGCCCACGCGTGGGCCACCCGCACGGTGTGCGCCGGCTACGGATCGCGGTACTGGTCAAGACCAACGCGGGCGGGACCTGGCTGCTGCCCCAGGTCGACGAGTTGCGCCATCGCGGCCACGAGGTGACTGTCGTGCTGCCCGCGGGCGCCGGCCGGCTGACCGACGAGTTGGAGCGCCGGGGCGTCGAGGTGCTGCCGTCGCCGTACGACTTCACACTGGGGTGGTCGGCGCCGATCGGGCTGCTGCGACTGCGGTCGCTGCTGCGTCGGCTGCGCTCCGACGTGGTGCAGTACCACCTGATCGCCTCGGCGTACGCGGTGCGACTGGCCACGCTGGGCCTGCCGGTGCGCCGGGTGCACATGGTGGCCGGCCCGGCGTACCTGGAGTCGCGGTTGGTCCGCTCGGTGGAGCGGATGCTGTGGCGGCTCGACGACGTGGTGGTGTGTGGCTGCCGGTACGCCTCCGCCCGGTACGGGGAGCTGGGCTGTCCGCCGCAGCGGCGACCGGTCGCCGTGTACGGGGTGGACACCGACGCGTTCAGCCCGGACGCCACCGGTCCGGACCAGCGGGCGAAGCTCCGCGCCGAGCTGGGCATCGACCAGTCCGCGTTCCTGGCGGTGCTGGTCAGCTACGTCTACCCGCCCAAGCGGCTGGTCCACTCCGGTCGCGGGGTGAAGGGTCACGATGTGCTCCTGACCGCCTGGCGGACGTTTCGCCGTCGACACCCGGACGCGCACCTGCTGCTCGTCGGGGGCGGCTGGACGGCCGCCGGGGAGAGCTACCGGCGGCAGCTCGGGGATCGCTTCGGTGTCACCGACGATCCGGCTGTGACCTGGGTGGAATCCGTCCCGGACGTACGACCGTGTTACGCCGCGGCCGACGTCAGCGTCTCCCCGTCGCTCTGCGACGGACCGGGGGCCGCGGTGGAGGCCGGTTCGATGGGCGTACCGAGCATCGTCAGCGGGGCCGGCGGCCTGCCCGAGGCGGTCACCGACCGCTCCGGTTGGGTGGTTCCGCCGGCCGACCCGGCGGCTCTGGTGGACGCGCTCGACGCGGCGTACCGCGCCTGGGCCGGCGGCACGTTGCGCCTGCGCGGCCGGTTGGCCCGTCGGCACGTGCTGGCGTCCTTCGACGACCTGGGGGCCGCGGCGGAGGTGGCCGACATAGTGGAGGACGTGGCGGCCCGACGGCGCTGAGCGCTGCGCACGACGGCGTCGTGCACAGTGGCGCTGTGCACGACGGCGGGCGGCCGGTGGCCGGTCCCGCCGGACCACCGACCGCCCCCGCGCGTCAGTGCCGGATGCCGGCCCAGTCGTGGTGGCGGCGCACGGTGGAGAGGATGAAGTCGACCACCCGCCGGGAGGTGTCGGGCACCTGGTAGTCGACCGGACAGGGCACGCCCTGGGCGGCGACCTGGGCCACCGTCACCTCGACCGCCTCGACGACCCCCTGCGGGTCCAGGCCGGTCATGATGATGCCACCGGCGTCGAGCGCTTCCGGGCGCTCGATCGACTCGCGCAGGGTCACCGCGGGGAAGCCGAGGATCGCCGCCTCCTCGCTTATCGTCCCGCTGTCCGACAGCGTGCAGTACGCCGCGGTCTGCAGGTGTACGTAGTCGAGCAGGCCGAACGGGTCGTGGAAGGCGATGCCGTCCAGGGCGGTGGCGTCCGGGGCGAGCGCCTCCAGGCGCTTGCGGGTGCGGGGGTGGGTGGAGACCAGCACCGGGAAACCCCACCTGTCGCGGACGGCCACGAGACAGTCGAGCAGCCGCTGGAGCCGGTCGGGCCGGTCCACGTTCTCCTCGCGGTGCGCGCTGACCAGGAAGTACCGGCCTCGGTCGAGTTCCAGCTGACGCAGGATCGTCGAGCCGGCGATCGGCGCCCGGTAGTGCTCCAGGACCTCCCGCATCGGCGAGCCGGTGTGCAGGATCCGGCGCGGGTGCAGACCCTCGGCGAGCAGGTTGCGCCGGGCGTGTTCGGTGTAGACGAGATTGAAGTCGGCCACGTGGTCGACCAGCCGGCGGTTGGTCTCCTCCGGCACGTTGAGGTCGAAGCAGCGGTTGCCGGCCTCCATGTGGTAGACCGGCACCCGCATCCGGCGGGCCATCAGGGCGGCGATGCAGCTGTTGGTGTCACCGAGGACCAGCAGGGCGTCCGGCCGCACCTCGGCGATCGCCGCCTCCATGCCGACAAGTACCCCGCCGAGCACCCGGCCCAGCGAGGACGTGTCGACGCGCAGGAACCGGTCCGGTTCGCGCAGGCGCAGCTCGGAGAAGAACACGTCGGAGAGGCTGCTGTCCCAGTTCTGCCCGGTGTGCACCAGCACGTGGTCGACCGTCTCGTCGAGCCGGGCGAGCACCCGGGACAGTCGGATGATCTCCGGGCGGGTGCCGACGACTGTCATCACGCGGGTCATGGGGTCTCCCTTGGCCTGTCGCTCACCGGACGCCGGCTGGCACGCGGTGCTCGCCGCCGACCGGCTCCGGCCAGGTGTCCGGTCGCTGCGGGTCGAACAGCTCGTTGGTCCAGAAGAGGGTGAGCAGCTCGTCCGGGCCGGTGTTGGTGATGTTGTGCGCCCACATGGTCGGCATGTCGATGACGACCGGTTCGTCGCCGCTGACCGGGAACCGGAGGACATCGGTGTCGCCGACGCGGCGCAGGCTGATCTCGGCGCTGCCGCGCAGCACCACGAACCGTTCCACCTTGGCCAGGTGGAAGTGCTCACCGCGGGTGACGCCGGGGAGGGTCGTCGAGCAGAACGTCTGCCCCGCTCCCCCGTGGGTCTTGACCGTCTCGACAAGCGCGCCACGGGCGTCGGCCCGGCGGGGCAGGGCGAGCGGATAGTGCGCCGGGAAGCAGTGCGACCGGTACGTGTTGAACAGCCGTACGTCGTGCCTGTCACGCAGCGGCGGGATCTCGCCGGTGCGGTAGATGTCGGCGTACGAGGTGAGCTGGTCGGCGAGATCGCGGACCCCGATGCGCAGCGCCGGCATTCCCGGGTCCCAGGAGCCGCCCGCCGCCACTGTGGCCAGTCGGGCCGCCGCGTCGGTGACGTGCACCAGGTCCATCTCCCGATCGGTGTGCACCTCGGGCCGGCCGCCCTCGGCGAGCACCCGGCAGAAGGTGGCGACCGCCGAGTTGTACCAGGGGCGGCCGTGTTCGCCGTACAGGTTGGGCAGTAGCACGTCGTCCAGGGCCACGCCGGTTTCGGCGAGGATGCCGGCGGCGGTGGCCTTGGCGTCGCCGTACGGGGTGCCGTTGCCGGCCTGGACCGAATTGGCGAAGACCACTCCGGCCGGCGGTTGCGGGCAGGCCCGCAGGCCGTCGGCGAGTTGGGCGGCGAGCTGAACGTTGCCGGCCGCCACGTCGGCGGGCTCGCCGCGGTTGACTCCGGCCAGGTGCAGCACCCGGTCCACCCCGGCGATCCTGCGGGCGACCACCGCCGGGTCGGCCAGGTCGGCGCGGGTGAGCACGGTCGGCTCGGGCCAGCCGAGCGCGTGCAGCAGGACGCGCACGTGCCAGCCGAGGAAACCGCCGCCGCCGGTGAGGGCGAGCCTCAGCACGCCAACACCGGATCGCGCAGCGCCAGCTCCGCCCGGACCTCCGGCAGCGCGCGGAGCAGCTCCACCACCTCGGGTACGCCGAGCCGGGTGGCGTTTGCCGAGTTGAAGTCCTCGCGGGGGGTGTCGCCCAGGTCGCCCTCGGAGACGTAGAGCGCGTAGTTGAGGTCCCGGGCGTCAAGCGGCACCCGGAAGAAGTCGCCGAAGTCCTCGGCCTGGGCCAACTCCTCGCGACTCGCCAGGGTCTCGTGCCATTTCTCGCTGTGCCGTACACCTATCACGTCCAGCTTGAACGGCACGTCGAAGAGCTGGCAGACCGCCTCGGCGAGGTCGCTGATGGTGCAGGCGGCGGCCTTGCGGATGAACACGTCGCCGGGACGGGCGTGGTGGAACGCGTGCTCGACCAGGTCGACCGAGTCGGCCAGCGACATGAGGAAGCGGGTCATCGCGGGTTCGGTGACGGTGGGCGCGCGGCCGGCCTTGATCTGCTCGATGAACAGCGGGATCACCGAGCCGCGGGAGTACATCACGTTGCCGTACCGGACGCAGGAGACGGTGGTGGCGCTGTTCGGGTTGTTCCGGGCGTACGCCTGGGCGACCTTCTCCATCAGCGCCTTGCTCATGCCCATGGCGTTCACCGGGTAGACGGCCTTGTCGGTGCTGAGGACGACCACCGAGCTGACCCCGTTGTACGCGGCGGCCTCGACCACGTTGCCGCTGCCGAGGATGTTTGTGCGTACCGCTTCGAGGGGGAAGAACTCGCAGGAGGGCACCTGCTTGAGCGCCGCCGCGTGGAAGACGAAGTCGACGCCCCGGGTGGCGCGCACCACGGTGTCGACGTCGCGGACGTCGCCGATGTGGTAGCGCACCCGCTCGTCGCCTATCGACCGTCGCATGGCGTCCTGCTTGGCCTCGTCCCGGCTGAGGATCCGCACCTCGGCGACGTCACGGTCGAGCAACCGCCGGGCCATGGTCTGTCCAAAGGATCCGGTCCCGCCGGTGATCAGCACCCGGCGACCCGCGGTCATCACGCTCATTGGTTCTCCCGTTCGTCATCCGACGGGCGGCTTCCACCCGCCACCCCCGGGCGGAGCACGACGCGCCACGTTCCGGGGCACCGGCCTCCGGCGGTCAGGTTCGACTCCGCGACGGATTCGGCACCCGGGTCAACGAGTGCTCTGAGGAGCAGATACGCGTTCAGTGGCAAAGGGGTGCAATTACCCATCAGAGCCATAAAGACCATACGCTTATGCGATGAATTGACCTCTTCGTGGCCCGTTACCTGATAGAAACGGTCCCGTGCCGCTGCCCGGCCCTGGCCGCCGCGGACCGTTCCCGGGTCCGCCGCCAGGAGGGGTGGCACCCGGTCGTTCCAGAGAAGGAGTCCCATGCCGCGCGGTCACCTCTCCGGCCCGATGCGGGACCCTGAGTCGGAGCGTGGCCGATGAGCGCGGCGCCGACGGAGAGCGGGCCCACCACCGGCCCCCGCTACCGCGCCACCACCGAACCGCTGGCGCCGGCCATCGGTCGACGCCGCCGGGCGGCGGATGCCCGCCCCGCATCCCCACCATCCCCACCTGCCGGCAGCCTGCCCGCCGTCCTGGCCCTGTGCGTGGTCGCCTTCCTGGCGGCCCGCCCGCCGTGGTGGTCGTTCAACTACGGCGCGCTCCTCGCGGTCCTCGCGATCGTGCTGACCGGCCGACTGCCCAGGTTGCGCCCTCTCGACGTCGCCGCGCTGCTCACCGGCGGCTGGGCCGCCGCCAGCCTGCTCTGGAGCAGCCGGACCGACCTCACCGGCCCCGCCGCCTACCGCTACATCTCGGTAGGCGTGTTGTTCGTGGCCTGCCGGCACGTCGTGCGGGGACGGCGGGACCTGCTGCTGGTCGGCTGGACGTTCCTCGGCGGATGCGCGGTGGTGGCCGTCGAGGTGGCGACCGGCGCCCGGTCCCAGGGGCAGGTGCTGCTCTTCGCCGAGCGGTACGGCGTCGCCGGCAAGGAGGTGAACGTCACCGCGTACACCCTGGCCGCCGGGGTGGTGCTGGCCCTGGTGCTCGCCGCGGCCGGCGCGCACCGGCCGCTGCTGCGCCTGGCCCCACTGGCGTTGATCGTCCTGCTCGGGTACGCCGTGCTGCTCACCGGTTCGCGGGGGGCCGCCATCGGCGTCGGGTTCGGTCTCGTCGTCGCGCTCGCCACCCGGATCGCGCCCCGACTGACAGCGGTCACCCTGGCCGGCTTCGCCGCCGCGCTTGTCGCGCTGGTGCCGTTCGGGCTGGCGCCGAGGGCCGAGCTGCTCTGGCTCGACGGCCTCTACGGACGGCCCACCGGCGACATCTCCGGCCGCCTGTCGATCTGGCCGTACGCGCTGTCGACCTGGTCCGAGTCGCCGCTGGCCGGCTCCGGGGCGGGCGTGTTCATCGGCACCAACCCCTTCGAGATCGGCCCGCACAACCTACTGCTCACCGTCGGCAACGATCTGGGTCTGGTCGGCGTCGCACTCTACTTCGCGACGATGGCCGGGGCGCTCGTCGGCACCGCCCGCACGGGCCGGGCCGGGCTCCTGACCGCCTGCGCGTGCGTCGGGGTCATGCTGCCGATCTGGCTGACCGGCCAGTGGGAGACGTCGCTCGCCTTCTGGCTGGTGCTCGCGCTTGTCACAGTCCTGCCGGGGATCTGGGGCCCGCGACGTCACGCGGGCATCGTCGCGCGGCACGCCCGCAGCCGTCGCCGACGCCCGAGCACCGTCGCGCCGATCGTCACGGTCGGCGGGCGGACGGTGGCGACCAGCCGGTAGCACCGCCGGCGGGACGGGTCCTCAACCGACGTCCGACCCCTCCAACGCGGCAGCCCGCCCGGGTCGGGGCGTCACCGCCGCGCCAGCCGGTCGACCCGCCGCCTCCCGCAGCACCTGGGCGAAGCGGGCCGCCACCCGGTCGGTGCGGTGATGACGCTCCGCGTACGCCAGCCCTCGCCGGCCCAGACGGGCCCGCAACTCCGCGTCGGCGCAGAGCGGGCCGAGCGCTTCGGCGAGGGCGGCCGGGTCGTCGTGTCCGACCACCGCACCGGCGTCGGCCGCCGCCAGGTGCGCCATCGACGCCACCTCGGCCGGGCCGAACCCGAGTACGGGACGGCCGGCCGCGAGGTACTGCGGGATCTTGGTGGAGAGCGAGTAGCGGGTGTACCTGCGGTGCTCGGCGGCGAACGACTCGACGTGCACCAGCACGTCGGCCCGGCGCAGCACCCCGGAGACCTCCCCGCTGGCCAGCGACCGGCCCAGGTGGACGGCGGGCATCCCGGCGAACGCGCCACCGTAGCGGCCGACGTCGACGGCCGGGGCGTGCACGGTCAGCCGCGCCGGCGTGCCCCGGGCGGCCAGCCGGCCGACCGCCGCACCGACCTGGCGCAGCGACCGCCACCGGTCCAGGTGCAGCCCACCGACGTAGACCAGCTCGACGGGGGTCCCCGCCGGCCGATCCGGCGCGGGCTGACGGGGATCAGCGAAGTCGGCGGCGTCGACACAGTTGCCGAAGGCGGCGAACGGCAACCCGTAGCGGCGTGCGAACTCCCGCGCCATCGCCTCGCTGATCCCCATCCCGTACGACGAGTGCCGCAGAACGTCGCGGAGCCCGGCGCGGACGGCGAGCCGGGGCAGACCCAGCACCTGGCCACCCGTGTAGAGCGTCGTGGGCCAGTCGTCCATAAAGTGCGGGACCAGCGGCACCCGGCACTCCTGCGCGACGGCGACCGCGAGGCGCATCATCCGGATGCTTCCCAGCGTCGTGTAGACCACGTCCGGCCGTTGGTCACGCAGCCACCGACGGACGTCCGGAGGAACGCGGACCGGGCTGAGGTCGACGAAGGCCCGCAGCTGGGTACGCAGGTGGACACGCAGCGCACCCGGCGCCGGAACCTGGGCCACGGCGACCGTTCCACCTGCCGGGCTGGGCGTACCCACCACGTCGACAGGTGCCTTCAGGACGGTCCGCAGCGGCCGGCGGACGCGTTCCCACTGCCGGAACAGGTGGTACTCCACAGGCGCGTTGCGCGGCGCGAACCGGGCGAACGCGCCGACGGCGTCCGGGCCCGGGGCGCGGTCCTCGGCGTAGAGCTGCGCGAGCCGGTCCGCCGGCCAGCCGGTGAACAGGTTCGACAGGGTGATGCCGGTGCCGGTGGAGCGGTCGAACACGGCCGCGCTCACCACGAGCACGCGGGGATGGTCGTCAGCGTGCACTGTCCACCAGTTCCTCCTCGACGGCCGGGCCGCGGTGGCGCCGCAGCGTCCGGCGATATCCGTACAGCGCCGCCGGCGCGACGGTAAGCGCGTACCCGACGGCGCCCACCCAGGGCACGGCGGCAACGCCGAGCCGGTCGGCGGCGAACCACTTGCCGAGCACCGACAGCACCAGGAACGCTCCCCAACCGCACAACTGCGGGACGAGGACGCCTCCGGCGTTCTGCACCATGAACCGGGGCGAGAGCGCCGACTGCAACAGCCACCAGACGCCCAGGCCGGCGAGCAGCCACCGGTCGCCGCCCATCGGCACCGGCAGCCAGGCGGCGAACAGCCGGTCGCCGACGGCCACCACCGCCACCGCGGGCAGGCCGGCGGCGAGCACGGACAGCACTGTCATCCGCCGCGTGGTCCGCCGCACCCAGTCCACCTGCCCCTGTGCCAGGGCCTCGCCGTTGGCCGGCCAGAGCGGCACGTTGACCAGGACGACGAGCTGGCCGAGCTGGGACAGCAGCTTGGCCGGCACCACGTAGCCGGCCACCGCGGAGAGGCCGAGCGCATGCGCGATGATCAGCGTGTCGGCGTTGGTGGCGAACGAGATGACCACGGTGAGCACGAAGAACAGCCCGCTGAGTCGGGTCAGCTCCACCGCGGTGTCGAGACGCACGGCGCCGGGCGCGGGCCGGATCCGCGGCTCCTGCCGGCCGAAGAACCACAGCGTGTTGAGCAGGTTGACAAGCAGCGGCGTGGCGACCGAGACGGCCACCACCAGGATCGGCGACCAGCCGGCCCGGACCACGCCGAGCACCGCGCCGAGCGCGGCCAGGCTGCCGGTGGTCTGCCAGACGTTGCTCCGGCCGACCTGCTGGTAGGCGTACTGGACCCGGGCGATCAGGCTGAGCGGAACGTTCAGCGCGAACGCGGTGAGACAGATCAGCGAGATCATCCGGGTCTGCTCCGGGGTGACCTGACCTGTCACGTTGAACAGCGCCGACCACGGCACCGCGCCGGAGCAGGTCCAGAGCAGACCGGTGAGGACGAGCGCGAGCACCGACAGGGTCAGGTAGGCGCTGGAGACGTAGCGACGAGCCTGGACGGTGTCGCCGTGGGCGTAGCAGGGGGCCAGCTTGGTCATCAGCCCGCTGCCCAGCCCCAGATCGGCGAAGGCCGCCATGCCAGCCAGCGCGGCGACAGCCATCCACAGGCCGTACAGGTCGTTGCCGAAGTAGGGCAGCGTCACCGGCACCAGCACGATCGGCACGACGAGCCCGGCCAACCGGCTCAGCAGCGCGGTGGCCACTCCGGAGAGCAGTCGGCGGCCACGGTCGGGGCGGCGGCGGTGTGCCCCCGGTGGACGGGTGCGCCGGGTCCGCTCGGCGACCCCGGACGACATCGGCGTCCCTACTGACCCGCGAGCACGTGATCGGACATCCAGGCCACCGTGCGTTCGAGGCCGGCGCGCAGCGGCACCGGGCGTACGGCGGGGAAGAGCGTCCCCAGGCGGGCACAGTCGGCCTGGGAGTCCCGCACGTCGCCCACGCGCGGCGGCTCGTGCACCACCGACAACGGCCGACCCAGGATGTCCTCCAGCTCGGCCACCAGGTCGAGCAGCGACACCCGCACGCCGAAGGCCAGGTTGACCACGTCCGTGGTGGATACCCGGCGCACGATGGCGTCGACGATCACCGAGGTGACGCTGCCGACGAAGGTGAAGTCGCGGGTCTGCAGGCCGTCGCCGTGCACCCGCAGCGGCTCGCCGGCGAGCGCGGCGGTGACGAAGCGCGGCAGCACCGCGGCGTACGTGTGGTGGGCGGCCTGCCGTGGGCCGAAGACGTTGAAGAAGCGGAACGGCAGCACCGGCAGGTCGTAGCAGGCCGCGTAGGCGACCGCGTACGCCTCGGCGGCCAGCTTGGACACCGCGTACGGCGAGACCGGTATGGGCCGCAGCCCCTCCTGCCGGGGCAGTACCGGATTGGTGCCGTAGACCGACGAGGAGGACGAGAGGATCAGCTGGCCCACGTGGTGGCGGCGGGCCGCCTCCAGCACCATCAGCGTCCCGGTGGCGTTGGCGTGGTGGCTGGGCAGCGGCCGGTCGATGGAGCGCGGCACCGACCCGAGGGCGGCCAGGTGCACGACGCTGGACGCGCCCGCGAACGCCTCGTCGAGCAGATCCGGGTCGAGCACGGTGCCCCGGTGCAGCCGGACCGGCTGGCCGTCCAGGTTGTCGAGCAGGCCGGTGGAGAGGTCGTCCACGACCACGATCTCGGTCACCTGTGGGGTCTCGGCGAGCGCCCGCACCAGGTTGGCGCCGATGAAGCCGGCGCCCCCGGTCACCACTACTCTCAACGATCTCCCCGTTTCGGCTCGGCTGGCGAGCCGCCCGGCGGCGCGATGCCCGCCCGGCGGCACGGTGGCGGTGACCGCGACGGCCCACCAGTGTGACAACGAGCCCTGTTCCCGCAAGTCACGCAAAACGGACCTCGTGTCGCGTGTCTTTCGTCGCCGTCCGTCCGTTGTGTGCCCCGGGTGGCCGAGTCGACGGGAGAGCCGGGCATGCGAATCGGACTGATCAGTCAGTGGTATCCGCCGGAGAGCACGTTCGTGCCCGGTCAACTGGCCACGGAGCTGGCCCGACGCGGCCACGACGTCCGGGTGCTGACCACCTTTCCGAGCCTGCCGCTGGGGCGTACCTATCCCGGCTGGCGGCAGCGGTGGAACCATCGGGCCTCCGACCGGGGTGTGACCGTACGCCGGGTGCCGGCGTACCCGAGTCACGACCGGTCCGGTCTGCGCCGGGCGGCGAGCTATCTCTCGTTCGCGGCCACCAGCACCGTTGCCGCCCCACGACACCTGCGCGGCGTCGACGCGCTGTACGTCTACCACCCGCCGCCCACCTCGTACGCCGCCGCCGGCCTGCTGAGCCTGCTGCGGGGCGTACCGACAGTGCTGCACGTGCAGGACCTGTGGCCGGAGTCGGTGACGACGTCCGGGATGGCGCCGAGCGGGGTGGCCGGCCGGGCGCTGGACCGCCTGCTCACCGCCACCATGCGCCGGATCTACCACTCCTGCGCGGGCATCGCGGTGATCGCGCCGGCGATGGCGGAACAGGTGGTCGAGCGGGGCGTGGACCCGGGTGCGGTGCGTACCGTGTTCAACTGGACCGACGAGGCGCTGTTCCGGCCGGTGCCCGGCACCGACGCGGCCCGCCGGGCGATCGGCCACCGCGGCAGGACCACTGTGATGTTCGCCGGCAATCTGGGCCTGTTGCAGGGCGTCGACGTGGCGATCCGCGCGGCGGCGGCCGTGCCGGACGCGGTGGACCTGGTCTTCGTCGGCACCGGGCTGGGCGCGGAGCAGGCCCGGCAGCTCGCCGACGAACTGGGCGCGGAAAACGTCCGGTTCCTCGGCCGCCGTCCGGCTGCCGAGATGGCCGAGCTGTACGCCGCCGCCGACTACCAGTTGGTCATGCTGCGTGATCTGCCGTGGTTGCGCGGGACGGTTCCGTCGAAGTTGCAGGCCGCACTGGCCTGCGGTGTGCCGGTGCTGATGTCGGCCGACGGCGACGCCGCCAGCCTGGTCAGCGCCGGCGGGGCGGGTCTGGTCTGCCCGCCGGACGACTGGCGGGCGCTTGCCGACCAGTTCGTCGCCGCGGCCGAGGTGCCGCGCGAGCAGCGGGCGGTGATGGGCAGTCGGGGTCGCCAGCTCTACCTGGACCGGATGTCGTTGCGGGTCGGCGTGGACCAGATCGAGGATCTGCTCGGCAAGGCCGCCGCCAGCGGGCGGGGCTGACCCCGCTGACGTCCGAGCCCTCCGGGCACGCCTCGCGGCCTGGGCGGCCGCGACGACCCAATGGCCCGTCGGTGCCGATGAGCAGTCAGTCCGGCCGCTGCGGGAGCGTCGCACCGACGACGGCCGGAGCGCCACGCTGCTCGGTCAGCCCGGTCTGCCCGGTCAACCCGGCGAGGAAGTCGCGCATCCGGCGACCCTGGGCTGCCGGACTGCGGGTCTCCCGCACGAAACGGGCCCCGCCCGCGCCCAGCGCCCGCGCCTGCGCCACCGGCAGGTCCAGCACCCGGCCGATCGCCGCGCGCAGACCGTCGGCGGTGTCCGGCTCGGCGTACGACAGCCAGGGCGCGTACGCGGGCGGGATGCCGGGCAGTCGGGTGCTCACCACAGGCACGCCCGCGGCGAGATACTCGATGATCTTCGACGGGAACGACCAGCGGACGAAGTCCTGGTTCACGGGGCGCGGATTCACCAGCACGGCGGCGCGACGCAACCGGGGCAGCAGCTCCGCCCGGGGCAGCAGCTCGGGCGGCACGATGCGCCGGTCCACGGCCGCCTGCTCACGCAGCCACCCGGCCAGCTCGCCCCGCCCGTACAGGCACAGCCGCAGGTCGTCCCCGGGCAGGCCGCGGAACGCCTCGACGAGCCGGTCGACGCCGTACGCGCGACTGAGTCCGCCGGCGTAGACGATGTCCCGTGTCGACCCGGCGCTCGCGGGCTGGTCGTCGGCGGCGGCCGGCTCGGCCCAGATGCCCTCCAGCACCAGCCGGGGACGGCCCGGGGCGAAGTCGTCGGCGAGCGCGGGGGTCAGGGCGATCACCCCGGAACAGCGGGCGAGGGCGGCCCGGACCAGCGCGACGTCGAGCCCGCGCAGCAGCCGGACCAGGCGGCCGTCGGTGGGGAGCGCGACGCCGGGCGGGTCGGTGAGCACCGGCACGACCCGGACGCCGCGCCGTCGGGCCCGCAGCACGCCGAACCACAGGAAGGGCGAGTGCACCCCGTGTACCAGCAGCACCTCGGCGTCCCGGTCGCGCAGCGCCCGGCTCCCGGTGCGCCAGGCGGCCACGAAGCGGGTCAGGTGCTTGAGACCGAGCAGGTTGACGAACGCCAGCAGTTGACCGTCCACCTCGTCCTGCCGGAAGTGGCCGGCCCGGAAACGGACCTGCCGGTTGCCGGGCCAGGCGGACACCGGCGCCGCCGAGAGCAGGTGCACCGGACAGTCGGCGGCCCGCAGAGCGCGGACCAGACCCCAGGCGAAGGTGTGGGTCTGCGTGGGCATGATGGTGTCGCGGGCGATGATCTCGGCGAGCACGTCGTCGGGCACGGTGAAGCCCAGGAACGTGACGCGCGGGCCGCGCGGCGGCGTCACGCCCGTTCCCCGAGCACCCGCTGGTAGACGCGGTCGAGAGCGCCCAGCATGACGTCGAGGCTGTAGCCCTCGGCGACCACCTTGCGACCCAACTCCCCCAGGTGCGCGCGTTCGCCGGGGTCGTCGAGCAGCGGGGCCAGCGCGGCGGCGAGGGCGTCCGGGTCGCCCGGTGGCACCAGCCGGCCACCGCCGGAGCGCAGCACCTCCACGTTGCCGCCCACCGCCGACGCGACCACCGGCAGCCCGTGCGCCATTGCCTCCAACAACGCGTTGGAGAGGTTCTCGTGCAGGGTCGGGAAGACGAAGAGGTCCGCCGCGTCGAGCAGGTCGGGCACGTCGAGCCGGTTGCCGAGCAGGCGTACCTCCACCTCGCCGGCGTGGGCCAGCGCGGCGGACACCCCGGCGCGGTCGGGTCCGTCGCCCGCGACCAGCAGCACCCGACGCGCGGCCGTCGACTGCCTGCCGGCGGTGGACGGCGGCAGGCGCCGCAGCGCGTCGGCGAGGACGCCGAAGCCCTTCTCCCAGGTCAACCGGGACACCGCGATCATTGCCACGTCGTCGGGCCGCAGCCCCAGGTCGGCGCGCACACGGTCACGGGCCACGCGCGGGTGCGCCGGCAGCGGTACCCCGTTGGGGATCACTCCGACGAACTTCGGGCCCAGGCGGCGCAGGAAGTCCCGACCGGCGGCGTACTCGCAGACCGCGCCGACGTGGCTGGCCAGCCGAAGCGTCGCGGGTTCGGCCCCGTGCACGAGCGCGCGGCGCTTCCAGGCGGGACCGGGCTGACGCAGGTCGCGGACGGTCCCGTGCACGGTGACCAGGACACGGGGACAGCCGGCGAGCCGGGCGGCGAGGACGCCGTGGAAACCCTCGTTCTGCAGCCCCCGCACGTGCACCACTGCGGGTCGCACCCGGCGCAGCAGGCGCACCCACTCCCGCAGCAGCGACACGTTCAGGCCGCCGTTGCCTGCGTGCTGGTGCATCCGGACGAACTCGTACCGCTCGGCGAGGGGCGAGGAGAGCACCCGCTGCACGGCGGTCAGCGGACCGTTGGTGCCCGGCGTTCCGGCCGAGTGCTGCACGACCACCGGCCGCGTCACGGCTCGACTCCGCGCGACGACGGAGGGCATCGGTGCTCGGGCGCGGTGCGACGCTGCATGGCCTCTCATTCCGACGGCGGCTCGACGGCGGACCGACTCGGCCCGCTCACCGCACATGTACGGCAACTGCGGCGCGCCGTGCGAGGTGACGGCACGCGGAGCACGGAGCACCGCCTAGACTAAAGGGTTATAACGGCCAATTGACCTGAGCTCTCCCAAGGGGGACGACAGTGGGCGAGCCCACCACCATCGCGGGCTCCGTTCGCGCTTCGCGTCCCGCCGCGACGCCGCACGTGCTGGCGCTTGCCGCCTACCGGTTTCCGCACGGCGACGCCCTGTCCAACCGTCTGCTGCACCTCGCCCGGTCCGCCACCCCGGCGGGCGGCGTGACAGTGGTGGTCAACGACTGGCCACAGGACGGATCGCGCCCACCTGTCGCGCCACCCCTGCCGCCCGGCGTACGGCTGATCGAGCTGCACCGTCGCGTGGTCGGCGGCGGGGTGCCGGGCCGCTGGCTGCACCGCCGCCTGTGGCCCCTGCGGGTGCTGGCCGCGCTGCGTCGCGCGGGCGTCCGCCCGGACGAGTTGGCCGGCGTGTACCTCCCGGCCGGCCTGTTCACCCTGACCACCTGGGTGGCGCTGCGGGCGACGGTGCGCTGCCCGGTGACTGTGGACGTCCTGGAACGGCACGACCGGGCGCAGTTTCCCCGGGGGTGGCTGACGCCGTACTTCGTCCGACACCGGTGGGCGTCCTTTCTGGCCGGACGACTGGCGGACCGGATCATCGCCATCTCCGAGACGCTGGGGCGGCGCTTCGTCGACAGTGGTCGCCCGACGCTCGTGGTGCCGCCGCAGGTGGACTGCGCCGACTACACCGACCCCGCGCCGCCCCCGCTCGCCGGTGGTCTGCGGCTGCTCTACGCCGGATCGGCCGGACCCAAGGACCAGTTGGCCGTGGTGCTGGAGGGCGTCCGCCGCCTCGCGCCCGACGACCGGAGCCGGGTGCGCCTGGCGATCGCGGGGATCAGCCGGGAACAGGCGGGCCGCCTCTCCGACCTGGACGACGCCGGACTCCGCGACCTCGACGACCAGGTGACCTTCCTGGGCTGGGTTCCTCGTGACGAGATCCTCGCCGAGTTGCGCCGGGCGCACTTCTCGGTCCTGGTCCGACCCCCGGCCGGGTACGCGCAGGCGGGCTTCCCGTCCAAGGTGCCGGAGAGTCTGGCCGCCGGCTGCCCGGTGCTGCTCAACCACACAAGTGACCTGCGGCGCTACGTCGTGGACGGCCGCGAGGGGATCGTGCTGGCCGGCTGCGGGGCGGATGACGTCCGGGACGGAATCGAGCGGGCGCTGCGGCTCGACGACAGGGCCTGGGCGGCGATGAGCCGCGCGGCCCGCGAGCGGGCCCACTGTTTCGACTACCGGGCCTGGACGCCTGTCGTCAGCGACTTCGTCACCGGCGCCGGGTTCGGGGCGGGCGTCGGCAGGTCGGCCAGAGCCGCCAGCTCGGTGGTGGACAGTCGGCGGTCCACCGGGTAGAGCTGCCGCTCGTGGGCCTGGATGGTCGCCACCGGCCAGCGCAGGCGGATCACCCGGGCCGGGTTGCCGGCGGCCACCGCGTACGGCGGCACCGAGCGCGTGACGACCGCGCCCGCGCCGATCACCGCCCCGCGGCCGATGGTCACGCCGTGCAGGATCACCGCCCGGGTGCCCACCCAGACGTCGTCGCCGATTGACACACCCCGGTCCTGGGTGTCGTCGCCGGGCACCTTGTCGACCGCGATCATCGGCACGCCGACCTGGTCGATGCGGTGGTTGCCGCCCCGGATGGTCACCTCGGGGCCGAACATGACGTTGTCGCCGATCCGGATCCTGGACCGGGCCGCCATCAGGACCGGCCGCCAGCCGAGATCCACGTTGTGCCCGACCTCGATCGTCTCGCAGGTGTAGACCCCGTCGGGGTCGACTGTGAAGTTGTCGCCCCGAGCAGCGAACCGCCGGGCCAGAGCGAGACCTCGGACGGCACGGCGGGCCCGCGAGGTCGTGCGCAGGAGGCGGTCCAACGCCCCGATCACCGGGCCGAGAAGGGCACCCGGCCGCCCCGCCGCCACCCGCATCAGACGCCCGCCTGGCCGGCGCCGGCCTGTTCCGGGACTCCGTAGATCCGGCGGATCACGGCGGCCTTCTCGCCCGCCGGCAGGTGACCACAGCCCAGCGACCGGGCCCGCAACCGCTCGAGATAGTCGTCCACGGTGCGGATGACGCGGGCCGGCACCCCGGCCGCGACGCTGTTGTCCGGGATGTCGCGGGTCACCACCGAGCCGGCGCCGACGACGCACCGGTTGCCGATCGTCACACCGGCGAGGATGGTCGTGCGTACGCCGAGGTAGACGTCGTCGCCGACGCGGATCGGCGCCGTCCACTCCAGGTCGGGCACCTCCTTACGGAGGATCAGCGTGCCGCCGTCGTGGGTGATGAACTGGACGCCGGCCGTGACATAGACGTTGTCGCCGAGCGAGACGAGCCACGGCTCGGAGCCGAACATCGCCCGGTCGACACCGTAGAACCGGACCCGCCCCCGCAGGTCGACCCCGAGGGACCGGGCGAAGCCCTCCGGATCCCGTGCGGCGGCCAAACGGTCGCGCAGTGCCACCCGTACGCCCCGCAGCGCACCGAGCATTCCGCCCTCGATTCCTAGGGTTCCACCGGTCAACTGCGCATCCACGGTAAGGCAGACAAACCGACCGATCGAGCAATATCCTCAAAGTGGCCTATTTATCGATGCGACCCGAATTTATTACACCTTTTGTGCTGGTTTGGGGCCACCGCGCCCGACCGCCGCAGGCAGAGAGCACGAGATGACCAGAATCCTGATCCTGACCGACTACCGGGGCACGTTCTACTCCACGGCCCGGAGCCGGCACGGCCTGTGCACGATGGACGTGGACAAGATCGCCGGGTACCTCGCCGACGCGGGCCTCGATCCCGACGTCGTCCGGTTCTCCGACCTGGACCTGAGTGCGGATCTGCGGGGGGTGCCGGTGCTCTACACCTCGTCCGAGGACCGCGGGCTGCACTACAAGAGCTGGATCGAGGATCTGGTGCTGGCCCTGGAGACCGCCGGAGCGCGGGTCATCCCGGGCTACCGCTACCTGCGCGCCCACCACAACAAGGCGATGATGGAGGCTCTGCGCGCGCAGCTCTTCCCCGAGGACGCCCGCCTCCTGGGCACCCGTACCTTCGGCACCTACGAGGAACTCGCGGCGACGGAGCTGGCCGGGCCGTGGCCGAAGGTGCTCAAGTCGGCGTACGGCGCCGGCTCGCAGTTCGTGGCGCGCGCCGCGGACCGGCGCGAGCTGCTGCGCACCGCACGCACCCTCAGCGAGACCTCCGACCGGGGCGAGGCCGTTCGTGAGCACGGCCGGCGACTGTTGCGCCGCGATCACCATCCCCGCTCCCTGCACCGGCAGAAGTTCCTGGTGCAGGCGCTGATCCCGGGGCTGGCCGGAGACTTCAAGGTGCTCCGGATGGGCGCGCGCTACTACACGCTGTACCGCCGCAACCGACCCGGCGACTTCCGCGCCAGCGGCAGCGGCGACTTCGACTTCCAGGACCTGGCGGGCGTCGACCGCGATGGGCTGCTCGACTACGCGGAGCGGGTCTCCGCCACTCTCGGCACCCCACTCGCCTCGTTGGACATCGGCCACGACGGTGAGCGCTTCCACCTGCTCGAGTTCCAGTGCCTGCACTTCGGCACGGTCACCGCCGAGGAGTCGACCGGCTACCACCTCCGGGTGGGTGACGCCTGGCAGCACGTCGAGGAGGAGTGCGACATCGAGGCGGTGTTCTGCGCGGCGATCGTGGGGCATCTGCGGCAATTGGCGCAACGGCCCCGATAGGCGCCGGCCCGGACCGATCCGGCCGTGTCCAACGCGAGGGTTTGGGGGTTTATCAGGCGGATGCCGACCGAGTGCGAAGATTTTGGGGTTTCTGTGCCTCCAGGTCCCGCCCGACGTCGGCACGCACTGCCCACCGTCGCGGAGGTCGGAACATGCCGATGCCTGGTCGTCTCGCGGACGCGGCCGATTCCCCGCCGCGCCCACACGCCGGTGACACCGTGTACCTGTCGCCGCCCGACATCGGGCCGCTGGAGGAGTCGTACCTGATCGCCGCCCTGCGCTCGGGCTGGGTGGCACCGGTCGGCCCGGACCTGGCGGCGTTCGAACACGACGTCGCGACCCGGGTCGGCACCGGCGGGGCCGTCGCCGTGAACTCCGGAACGGCGGCTCTGCACCTGGCCCTGCTCGGTGTGGGAGTCGGCCCCGCCGACGTGGTCATCGTGCCCACCCTCACCTTCGTCGCCACCGCGAACGCGGCCCGGTACATCGGCGCGCGTCCGGTCTTCGTCGACTGCGATCCGCGTACCGGCAATGTGGACGTCGACCTCGCCGCCGACCTGATCCGAGCGCTGCGGGCCCGCGGCGAGCGGATCGGCGCGATGGTCGGAGTGGACATGTTCGGCAGCTGCGCCGACTACAGCGCCCTGCTCCCTTTGTGCGTGGAAACCGGCGTGCCCCTCGTGGAGGATGCCGCCGAGGCCCTCGGGGCCAGCCACGGCGGGCGGCCCGCCGGCTCCTTCGGTCGCGTCGGCGTGCTGTCGTTCAACGGCAACAAGATCATGACCACCTCCGGTGGTGGAATGCTGGTGTCCGACGACGCCGTGCTGCTGGCCCGCGCTCGGCACCTCGCCACCCAGGCCCGCGAACCGGCGCGGCACTACGAGCACCACGAGACCGGCTACAACTACCGACTCAGCAACCTGCTCGCGGCACTCGGACGCGCCCAGCTCCTCCGGCTGGACCAGATGATCGCCCGACGCCGTCACCTGCGCGACAGGTACGCCAAGCTCTTCGCGCCGGTGCCCGGTGTGCGGCTGGTCGGAGCCGAGGACGTCGAGTCCAACTGCTGGCTGACAGTCATCGCCGTCGAGCCCCAGCGGTGCGGTTGGCGGGCCGACGACCTCGCGATCCACCTGGCGGAACGGAACATCGAGACCCGGCCGGTGTGGAAGCCGATGCACCTGCAGCCAATGCACGCGGGCGCGGAGAGCCTGCTCACCGGCGCCGCCGAGCGTCTCTTCACCGACGGGCTCACCCTGCCCAGCGGGAGCGCCCTCACCGAACCGCAGGTCGCCCGGGTCTTCGCGGCGATCGACGAGTTCCTGACCGCCCGGACAGGCCCCTCCCCGTCGTGAACGACGGGTCCGGCCTGGTCCACCACGGGGTCCACCCTCGAAGGGTGGCCGATCAGGTGACGGGGGACCGGCGTACCGGCTCGCGGAGGGCGGCAGTAGCCGGATATTCCGCCATCCTGCGGCAAATACCCCAAAAACCTAGACAATCGATGTGACGGGGACATAGGCCGCATATCGCCTTCGACCGAGCGGCGGAAGCCGGCCGGGGGGACGGACAGGAAGCGAGCACATGCCGCAGGAAACAGAGCACACGGAACGCGCGGACCGGCGGACTCGACGGGCCAGGGCACGCCGCGGCACCGCGGCCCTCCTCGCCACCGACACCACCGCCTGGGTCTGCGGTTTCGTCGCGGCGGTGTGGACCCGATTCGAGTTCCACTTCCCGCCCGGTCAACCGACCCGGGCCGCGGCGATAGGCGTGCTCGCGGCCGTCGTGCACCTGGGAGTCGCGTCCGTGCGACGCCTCCACTCCGGACGGCACCCGCTGGGCAGCCTGCAGGAAGCCCAGGGCGTCGCCGGCAGCGCCGTCCTGGCGGCCGCCATCGTGCTGCTCGGCCTACTCCCCTCCGGCGAGCGACCGGTGCCGGCGAGCACCCCGTTGGTCGGCGGCGCACTCGCGCTGCTCCTGATGCTCGGCGCCCGGTTCGCGTACCGCCATCGTCGGGACCTCTCGATGCGACCGGACGTCCGGTCGTCGACGCCTGTGCTGTTGTTCGGGATGGGCGACGCCGGGCAGGAACTGCTGCGGGCCATGCTCGGCGATCCACGGGGGAGCTACCTGCCGGTGGGCGCTCTCGACGACGATCCCGACAAGCGCGACCTGCGTATCCGAGGGGTCCGGGTGCTCGGCGGACGGCAGGACGTGCGCTCGGCGCTGCGGCGTACCGGGGCGGGTGCGGTCATCTTCTCGGTGGCCAACGCCGACGCCGCGCTGATCCGCGAGATCCGGGAGGCCGCCCTCGCCGCCGGCGCGGTGTTCAAGGTGCTGCCCCCCGTGCGGGACCTTGTCGACCACCGGATCAGCGTCACCGACGTCCGGGACGTGCAGATCGGCGACCTGCTTGGCCGCCACCAGGTCATCGGCGACCTGCCGTTACGCACGAACAGCCTGACCGGACGCCGGATCCTGGTCACCGGCGCCGGCGGGTCGATCGGCTCGGAACTCTGCCGTCAGGTGCTGAAGGCCGACCCGGGTGAGCTGATGATGCTGGACCGGGACGAGTCGGCCCTGCACGGTCTGCAGATGTCGCTCGCCGGACGGGCGCTGCTGGACGGTCCCGAACTGATCCTCGCCGACCTGCGTGACGACGAGGGGATCCGACGCATCATCCGCGAGCGTCGCCCGGAGATCATCCTGCACGCGGCGGCGCTCAAGCACCTGACCCTGTTGCAGCGGCACCCCGGCGAGGCGGTGAAGACGAACATCTGGGGCACCCTCTCGGTGCTGGACGCCTGCCGGGACGTGGCCAAGTTCGTCAATATCTCCACCGACAAGGCCGCCAACCCGATAAGCGTGCTCGGATACTCGAAGCGGATCACCGAGCAACTGACCGCGCACGCCGCGTCCCGGTTTCCGGGCACCTTCCTCAGCGTCCGGTTCGGCAACGTGTTGAGCAGTCGCGGGTCGGTGGTGACGGCGTTCCAGCGGCAGATCGAGGGCTCCCTGCCGTTGACAGTCACCCACCCCGAGGTCACCCGCTACCTGATGACCGTCCAGGAGGCCGTCCACCTCGTCCTGCAGGCAGCCGAGATCGGCCGGGACGGGGAGGCGCTGGTGCTGGACATGGGCGCGCCCGTCCGCATCGCCGACCTGGCCCGACAGATGGCCGAGCAGGCGTCCAGTCAGGTGCCGATCGTCTACACCGGCCTACGCCCCGGAGAGAAGCTGCACGAGGATCTCTTCGGCGCCGGTGAGACCGACACCCGGCCGTTGCACCCGCTGGTGTCCCATGTGGGGGTGCCAGCGCTCGACCCGAGCGAGGTGAGCGGTCTCGACCCGTACGACGACGAGGCGAAGCTCATCGAGCACCTCGCGCTGCTCTGCGCCCGGCCGGTCGGCCCGACGGTTGACGGTCCGGTGGGCGTACCGCTGCAGTCGCGGTGATCCAGCCCGCACCCAAAGGTCCTCGCCGGCAGTTATGCCGGTGAGGAAGCCCAGCGTGAGGCCGCGCAGCGGCATCCGTATCGCCAGGCGCGTCCCTCCGCCGCGGATCGATTGGACCGAAGGATTGCGGGCCCCCGACAGCAGGTTCGAGCGGCAGCCACAGCCGGACGCCGTGGCAGCGGGGCCCGGTCGGACCGTCCAGACGGTGGAGCCGCCGGCGCCGAGCGCCCCCGCTCCCCCGACCCCGCGTCGCGGTCGCCGGCTGCTGTCCTGGATCGCCACCGCGGCGCTGAGTCGAGCGGTGAGCGCCGTCGTGCCGCTCTTCCTCCTCCCCGTGACGCTGTCGTACCTCGGCACCGACCTGTACGGCCTCTGGGCCGCGGTCCTGGCCGTCACCGGGATGGTCGCCTTCGCCGACCTGGGTGTCGGCCTCGGCCTCATGACCAGGCTCGCGCCCTGCCGGGTGGACGGTGACTGGGCGACGGCCCGGCGCTACGTCTCCAGCGCCTACGCGGCGGTCTGCGGCGTGGCGCTGCCGACGTGTGGCCTGCTGTGGCTGGTCGGCGGGTTCGTGCCGTGGCCGGCGCTGTTCAACGCCACCGGGGCGGCGGCCGACGACGCGCACCTCGTCGCCCTGGTCTGCCTGACGGCCTTCCTGCTGAACATTCCGCTGTCGCTCGTCGCCCGGGTGCAGTACGCGTACCAGCAGGTGGCCGTCAGCAACATCTGGCAGGCGGCCGCGAGCGCGCTCTCGTTGCCACTCGCGCTCGGCGCGGTGTTCGCGAAGCTGCCCCCCATCGCTGTCATCGCCAGCATCGCCATCTCCCCGTTGCTGGTCAACATCGCCAACACGGTGTGGACGTTCGGCTGGCGGCTGCCCCGTCTGGCGCCGCGCCCGAGGTTCGTCGACCGTCGGGGCATTCGTGACCTGTTCGGCCTGGGCGGTCTGTTCTTCCTGGTGACACTGGTGATGGTCCTGGCGGACAACGCGGACCCCCTGCTCATCGCGCACGTGCTGGGGCTGGCGAGCGTCACCGCGTACGCCGTGCCGGCCCGACTGTTCACCCAGCTCGGCGCGCTCGTGACGCTCGTCAACCAGCCGCTGTGGCCGATGCACGGCGAAGCCCTGGCGCGCGGCGACCTCGACTGGGTCCGCCGGACCGTGCGACGGATGACGATCGTGTCCACGCTCGTCGCGGTGGTGCCGTCGACCCTGCTGGTGGTGTTCGGCGAGGCGTTCTTCGCCGCCTGGCTGCCCATCGAGATCGGAAACCGGGCGCTCCTGCTGGGCCTCGCCTGCTGGTGGATCGTGCTGGCCGCGATCTCCCCGCGCTTCATGGTGCAGAACGCGGCAGGGGTCGTACGCCCCCAACTGTGGGGCTACCTGCTGTACCTGCCGCTCTCCGTCCTCGGGAAGCTGCTCGGCCTGCACTGGCTGGGCGTCTGGGCCGCGCCGTACATCGCCGTCGTCATCTACAGCCTGACCGTCGTCCCGGCCGCCATCTACGGCTACCGGCGCGCACTGACCACGCGGACCACATGAGAGAGGTGGACGTACCGATGCTTGTGGACGATGAATTTCCCCGGGTGCTGGTGGTGAGCCACACGCCCTTCAGCCGCGTCAGCGGTACCGCCATGACCCTGTCGAATCTCTTCTCCGGTTGGCCCAGGGACCGCCTCGGGCAGGTGTACACCGGGAACATCACGCCGTCGACGGAGGTGTGCGAGAACTACTTCCACTTCCCACCACGGGACCACTACCTGCCCGTCCAGTACTACTCGATGCGGATGCTGGGGTGGAACGGCCACACCCCGCTGCAACAGAGCCGGCCGATCGCCGCCGTCCACGCGGCGGCGGAGAACCGTCCCACGGTGGCCAGGGTCTACGCGCAACTGCGCGCGAGCGCCGACCTCAGCCCGATCCGTGTTCCCCCGGCGCTGATCCGGTGGATGCGTGACTTCCGGCCCGACGTCGTCTACTCCATGCTGGGCAGCGTCCGGCTCACGAGGATCACCGCCCTCGCGGCGCGGACCTGCGACGTCCCGGTGGTGCCGCACTTCACCGACGACTGGCCGGCGACGCTGCACGCCAACGGCGAGCTGTTCGGTCGGGCCACCCGCAGCGTCCAGGAGACGACGGCACGGTTGATCCGCCTGGCGCCGCTCGGCATGGTGATCAGCCAGCCGATGGCCGACGAGTACGCCCGGCGGTACGGGATCCCGTTCAGCCCCTTCGTGAACTGCGTCGACGAGAGCTTCTTCGCCGCGCCCCGCACCGACCGCGACGGGCAGCGCGGCGTCGAGCTGGTCTACGTCGGCGCCCTGCACCTCAACCGCTGGGAGTCGCTACGCGACATCGGCGCCGCGCTTGACGACGTCGCGCAGGCCGGCCCACCCGTCCGACTGACCATCCACGCCCCGGAGAGGGACCTCGCCCAGTACGGACGGCACTTCGCCGACCTGCGGCGGGTACGGCTGGGGCCCTCGCTGACAAGCGAGGAGGTGCCCGCGGCGCTGCGGTCGGCGGACGTCCTCGTGCACATCGAGTCCTTCGACGAGGAGATCCGCCGCTACACCCGTTACTCGGTGTCGACGAAGATCCCCCAGTACCTCGCCTCGGGGCGTCCCATCCTCGGCTACGGTCCCGCCGAGGTGGCGTCGATGGATCACATCCGGCAGGCAGGCGCAGGCGTGATCGTCGGGACGAACGACAGGGCCAGCCTGGTGCGCGACCTCGCGACCCTCTGCGGCGACGCGGGGCTGCGGGAGCGGCTGGCCCGCAACGGGGTCGAGTTCGCCCGGCGGGAACATGCCGGGGAGAACGTGGCCGCACGGTTCGCCGCCACGTTGCGCGCGGCCGCGCGAGCCGGCTCCGTCACCGGCGACCACCTGACCCCGAGGCGCGGCGGGGTACGGCGATGAGACGTACCCGATGGGTCGCCTGTGTGGGTCCGTTCCTGTTCCCGTGGGGCGAGGCGGGATCGCGGCGGGTGCACGGCCTGGTGGCGTCGTTGGCCGCCGCCGGCTACGACGTGGTGGTGGCCGGCGGGGGGCCGGAGCCGCGTGTGAGCACGCCGCTGCCGGGCGTCGACGGCCCGGGTTCGGTGTCGCACATCGGCCTGGCGGAGCGGCCACCGCCGACGGCCGGACCGGTGGGCAGCTCGATCCAGACCCTTGTGCGCTGGGGTCAACGAACGGTCCGCTGGCTCGACGCCCAGCCGACCAGGCCGTCGCACGTGCTGGTGCACGGCGGTCAGGCCCAGTACATGTTCCACCTCCAGCGGTGGTGCCGCCGGCACCGCGTGCCGCTGATCGTCGACGTCGTGGACTGGTTCAACGGCCGGCACGTGCGCGGCGGCTACCTCGGCCCGCTGCACGTGAGCATGAAGCTGGCCCTGCACCACTACTACCCGCGCTGCGACGGCGTCATCGTGATCAGCTCCTACCTTGAGGACCACTACCGCCGTACCGGTCGCCCGCTGCTGCGGGTGCCGCCCACCCTGGACGTGAAGGGCCTGACGCTTGACGCCCGGCAGACGGCTGCGGGGGGCTCGTCCCCCCTCACGCTCGCGTACGCGGGCAACCCGCACGGGAACAAGAAGGATCTCCTGGGCACCGTCATCGAGGCGGTGGGTCGGGTCCAGCGCGACGGCGCGCGCGTCGAGCTGCGCATCTACGGCCCGACAGTCGACGAGGTACGCGGTCTCGTCGAGGGCCGAGCGTTGCCCGAGGGCGTACGGTGCCTGGGTCGACTGCCACAGGCGGAGGTGGCGAGCGCCCTGCAGGCGGCGGACTTCACAGTCCTCGTCCGTCGCCCGGACCGGGCCACGAACGCGGGCTTCTCGACGAAGTTCTGCGAGAGTCTGGCCAGCGGCACCCCCGTGATCGCCAACCTCACCAGCGACATGGGCAGGTACCTGCGCCCCGACCTGGAGGGCCTGGTGTGCCGGGACCACACGCTGGCCGGGGTCACCGAGGCGTTCCGCGCCGCCACCCGGCTGAGCGACGCGCAGCGGAGCCTGATGCGCCAGGCCGCACGCAGCCAGGCGCTCGAATCGTTCGACTACCGGGCGTACGCGGAGTCTCTCGGCCGGTTCTTCCGACGCTGGGACTGACGCCCACCGGCGGACGACTGCAGCGCGGAGAGCACGAGGAGCGTGGCCATCCCGACGATGGACTCCGGTGCCATGCCGAGCTGGTTGTTCGCCGGCACGTAGACGATGAGGATGCAGAGCTGCGCGAAGATCAGCGTCGGGACCACCCGTCGGGTGGACACCGCCGCGCGCCACGAACCGGCGAAGAGCCATCCGACCAGTCCCATGAACAACGCCGCTCCCGGGAAGGTGAGGTCGGAGGCGAGCCAGGGATAGATGGTGGCCCAGTACATGCGCGCGGGCCACCCCTTCTCGTGCTGGGTGCGATCGGGGTACGTCGGGTGTTCGGTCAGGTCCACCCCGAAGGACTGCTCGGCGAAGAGCGCGGCGGACGGCGCGCTACCGAGACCGTGCGACCACTCGAAGGGCACCTGGAGGTTGTAGGACAGTCCGAGGTAGCCGTGCGTCGGATAGCCGATCATGGCCGCGAGGCCCACGGCCGCCGGTTCACCCATGGCACGCTCCACCTCGGGATTCACCCGCACCACCTCACCCGTGGTGCCGAACTCGGTGGCCCGCGTCGCGTGACTGAAGGCCATGTAGGTGGCCAGGAGCGCGAACGCCCCGCCGAGCAGCATGAGCGCCCGGCGACGTCGCGAGCGGGCCCGCCGCCGGTGCCGGGTGGACGCCCGCGCGACAAGCATCCCCGCCGCCAACATGATGACGACGTCGCCGAGGCCCTTCATGGTGCCGATGAAGAGGTAGAACGCCAGGTGCATGGTCGTACCGACGATGGCGGCGAGTCGCAACCAGCCGGGCAGGCTCGACCAGTGCACCACCAGCAGCGGTACGAGGGCCACGCTGAGAATGCCGAGCGGAAGCAGCACTGTCATCCACGGGCCCGTGCTCGCGACGCCCTGTTGGTAGACGTCGAACTTGTTCACGTAGCCGGTGGCGGGCGCCTCGATGCTCGCCCACACGCTCTGCGGGCCGGTGGCGCCGAACTGGACCAGCCGCGTCAGGCTGACGACGACGTAGTACACGGCGCTGGCCAGGACCAGTCGACGCACCTGTCGGATGCGGTGGGTCGAGTGCGACGCGACCGCCACCACCGGGACGCGACGCGCCATCTGCGCCACGTATCCACAGGCGAAGAGCGCGGTCGCCGCGAGCACGAAGGCGCAGAGCCGGTCGGGGTTCTCGACCTGACGGGCCAGCCTCGTCAACCAGAACGCGCCGAACGTGCCGAGCATCCACGTCAGCGCCAGCGCCAACGGCAGCCACGTCACCGTTCGAGGTCGCGGCGTCGCCGGGTCCGGCAGGGAGGGCCGGTGTCCACGGCGGTCGACAGGCGGCGATGGCGAGAGCGGCCGACCGTCGACGCTTCCGGTGGGCGGGCGGTGTCGGCCACGGCTGATGCCGTCGAGGGCGGTCACCGAGGCCCGTTCCCGGCCGAACGTCCGACCCTGGGTGGTCGCGAGTCGACCCGGACAGGATTCCGAGCTTGCACTCGCCGACCCTCCACTCGTACGGCTGTCAGTAGCCACTGAACGAGCAAACGACCGTGCACGTACCGGGGTGATGGCCCGCCGCGGTGGGAGACGGCGCCGTCGGCCATCAGACGGGGACTCGGGCGCCGATCCGGTGCGGCGGAGAGGTCGTCGGCCGACCGGAATTTGTCCCGCGACGACCGGCGACCTGGACCGGGAGCAGCGACAGCAGGGCGAGTACCAGCCATGGCCCCCGCTCGAACTCCCACACTCCGGTCAGCCAGATCGGAAATCCGCCCACCAGGAACAGCCCGGCGACACGGAGTCCGACCGGACACTGCGCCGCCCGCGTGGCGAGCACCGAGCCGAACAGGGCGGCGACGCCCAGCAACCCCACCAGGCCCAGGTCCACGGCGACGGCGAGGACGGCGTTGTGCGGGCGGATTCCCAGCGGGTTCCAGATGTCGAAGATTCCCGCGCCGTCGCCGAACCAGAGGGCGTCCCACCAGTAGGACGACGCGTACCGCCACATCTCGATGCGACTCAGCACGTCGCCTGTCGCCGCCGACCCGATGACGCCGTCCGCCCAGCTCAGGGCGCTCTGACCCAGACCGAGCGGCACCGCCACCAGCAGCGTGGGCACCACCGCCGCGGCGGACACCCACATCGCGCGCGGATTGAACTCGCTCAGCAGCGCGTACACCACCACGAGCAGCAGGGCGACCAGGGCCCCCTTGGTCCTGTTCAGGAAGACCCCGCACGCCAGCACCGGCAACGCGGCGGTCAGCGCGACGGTGACGAGCCGCGACTGACCACGGATCTTCAACAGGCCCAGTGCCAGGACGAACGCGGTGACGCTCGAGTAGGCCGTGAAGTTGATGTTGGTGCCCTCGATGCCGAAGCGCACGGCCATGTCCATCGCGCTGGCCTGTCCGCCGGCCCCGCGCGCCTCGATGATCAGGCGCCACGCGGCGATCGCGCACCCGACGATGTACGAGCCCCCGACCGCGAGCAGGTGCCTCGGGGTCGTGGCGACGTGGCGTACCGCGACGAAGAGAAGACAGGCCGAGGTGTACGCGAGGGCCACACTCCGCGTCTGTGCGACATCGCTGGACCAGACGACAGTCAGCTGCGCCCAGCACGCCACCGCGACAGCCAGCACATCGGGCAGCCGGGGGCGGGGAACCCGGCAGCGGAGAAGGATCGCGGCGGCCGAGGCCTGCGCGACGATCAGCCAGGCGTTCGCCGACGACGCCTGGAAGGCCGCGACGCACAGCAGCCCGACGGCGACGGTCGTCATCCGTGTCCGCCAGCCCGCCCGCCCGCTCCCGGCCACGGTCACCGCGGCCCCGGCTCGGGGCACGCCGCCGAGACCGACTCGGGGCACGCTGCCGACGCCAGCTCGGGGCGGCGCTGGCGAGTGGGATCCGAGCCCCGTCCGGGTTTGCGATGTCACGACCACTCCTTCTCGTCACTGATGCGGCACCGGCGACGTTGGACACACGACAGGCACCCCGCGCCGCAACGGTTCCCGCGCGACCCGAGATCGTGGACGATGTCCGATTTATACCGCTATTGCAGCTTCCCCGACACGCCAGCACGATCGGGAGTAAATGCGCGAATTGCCACCAAAGCCCTGATACCGTCGTTCTCCCACTGCTGCGAGCTGCCCACGCTCAGCATCGCGAGCGGTCCGCGCTCACTCCGACTGTGACCGCCTCCGTCGTCCTGCCCCGAGGGGAAGCTGATGGCCAGACCCGATCTCCGTGCGGTCGCCGTGGACCTGCGCGCCCTTGGCCTGTCGGCGCCGCTGCGCGCGGCGTACGAGGCGTCCAAGCGCAGCGGATTCCACGCCGTCCTGTTCCAGGGTCGGGCCCCCCGGCACCGTCCGGCCACCCTGGTGCCGCTGGGCAGCACGACGCCGCTCAGCGACGAGGCAGGGCAACGCTGCCTCGATGACGCCGCCCGCGTCCTGAGCGACGGGCTTCGGGTCTTCGGCGCCCGGGTGGCGACAGGCGTGTCGACGCCGTGGAGCACCGACCCGCTGAGCGGGCGGCAGTGGCCGGTGGACGTGCCGTGGTGGCGCGTGGACATCCGCTCCGGGGCACGCCTGTCCGACGTGAAGCACACCTGGGAGGCGGGCCGCCACCGCGACCTGGTCGTCCTGGCCCGCGCGGCGCGCCTCGACCCGGCCGGCCCCTGGCACGACGGCCTCGGCGGCCTGCTGCGTGCCTGGTGCGAGCAGTCGCCACCCGAGCGGGGCGTGAACTGGTACTCCAGCCTCGAACTGGCGCTGCGCGCGGTCGCCTGGAACCAGATCCTGGCTCTGGCCGGCGAGCGGCTGCCCCGCGACGTGGTGGCCGCCATGGAACGGCACCTGCTGGCCAGCGCACGGCACCTGCTGGTCGAACTGCCGTACACGGTGAGCAGCATGCGCAACAACCACATGCTCGGTGACGCGCTCGGGTTGATCCTGCTGTCGCGCATGTTCCCCACCGCTACGCGCGCCCGCTGGTGGGCGCGTACCGGCGAGCGGATGTTCGCCACGCAGCAGCGCCGGCACTTCGGGCCGGACGGCGGCATGATCGAGGATTCCCTGTCGTACCACCGCTTCGTTCTGGAAATGCTCGTCGTGCGACTGCTGCTCGGCGGCGCGCCGGCCGGCGTGCGCCACGACCTGCGCGCGGCAAGCCTGCACCTCGCCCGACTCGGCGTGTTCGACGGGGAGGTCCCACAGTACGGCGACTGGGACGAGGGGCGCGTGCTCGCGTCCTCCGGCGACCCGCTCGACGTGGCCGGCTCGGCCGCGCTCGGTCTGGCGCTGAGCGGCGAGCGGCTGCCGGCGCGGTGGTTCGCCGACTTCGACGAACTCGCCTGGTACGCGCCCGCGAGCGCCCGGGATGAGGCCCTGGCGGTGTACCCGCCGGCCCGGCGCCGCGCCACGACCTCGGGAGGCATCGCGCTGATCGAGCGGGGGCCGTGGCGGGTGTGGTTCAAGGTGGACGGCGGCCCGTCACACGGCCACGCCGACCTGACCTCGGTCTGGGTCACCCACAACGGCCGCTGGCTGATCGCCGACCCGGGCACGGGCACCTACAACGGCCCGTTGGAGGTCCGCAACGGGCTGCGCACCTCCGCCGCCCACCCGGTGCGCCGCCCGGACGGGCAGGACCAGCTGATCCCGCACCGCGCGTTCCGCTGGCTCGCCACCGCTCGTGGTCACCTGGGACAGCCACTCGTCCGGCCGAATCGCACCATCCTGTTCGGGTGGCACGACGCGTACGCGCGCGGCGAGCACCCGGTGCGCGTCGGCCGCGCCGTGGTGGTGGCCGACGCGTACGTGGCCGTCGTCGAGTTCGCCGATCCTCCGCAGGCGGCCGGCACCTGGTCGCTCACGATCCCCCTGCACCCCGACGTCGCGGTGGAGAACGACACGCTCGTCACCGGCGACACCAAGCTCGACCTGTTCGGTTTGGACGGGTACGAGGCGGTGCGCGGACGGTCGACGCCGTTCGCGGGTTGGCACAGCCGGACGTACGGGCGCTGGGAGCCGGCGACCTGGCTCACGACCGAGACCCCTGCCGACACCGTCGCCTGGGGACTGGGCACCGTGCCCGGACCACGGCCCGACGCGACAACCCTCGACGGTCTCCGCTACGAGGTGGTCTGGAGTGACGTCGGCGCCACCCTGACCGTCACCCACCTCGCCTCCGGGGACGTCCAGCACGTGGGAGCACCGCGATGACACGACGCAGGGTCCTGGTCCTCAACCACTTCGCCGTGCCTCCGGGCCATCCGGGCGGCACCCGGCACGTCGAGCTGTTCGGCCGCCTGCCGGGCTGGTCGCACGTGATCATCGCGAGCCGCCGCAACATGATCACCGGCCGGCCGCAGCGCCCGGAGCCGGGGTTCCACCCGGTCGCCGTGACGCCGTACCGGGGCAACGGCCTTGGCCGGGTGCTCAACTGGGCCAGCTACGGGGTGACGGCCACAGTCGCCGGCCTGCGCCAGCCCCGACCCGACGTGGTCTACGCGTCGTCGCCACACCTGCTGGCCGGTCTGTCGGGCTGCGTCGTGGCGGCCCTGCGGCGTACGCCGTTCGTCCTGGAGGTCCGGGACCTGTGGCCCCGGGTGCTCGTCGAGATGGGAACGCTGTCGGAGACGTCGACGGCGTACCGGGCGCTGGAACGCCTGGAGCGTTTCCTGTACCGACGCGCCGATCGGGTGGTGATCCTGGCGGCGGGCGTGCGACAGGCGATCGAGAGCAAGGGCGTACCGCCCGAGCGGATCGTATTCATTCCCAATGCGGCCGACCCGGACGACTTCGTCCCCAGTGGTGACCGCGACGAGCTGCGGCGACGGTACGGGTTCACCCGCCGGACGGCCGTCTACGCGGGCGCGCACGGCCCGGCCAACGGGCTGGACCTGCTCCTGACCGCCGCTCGGGCGGTGCCGGAGATCGACGTCGTGCTCGTGGGGTCGGGCGTCGAGAAGGCACGGCTGCGGGCGGCGGCGCGCGACATCCCCACCGTGCGGTTCCTCGACCCGGTACCGAAGACCGAGATCCCCGATCTCCTGCACGCGGCCGACGTCGGCGTGCACGTGCTCGCGGACGTCGAACTGTTCCGCGCCGGGGTCAGCCCCAACAAGGTGTTCGACTACATGGCGGCCGGCCTGCCGATCGTCACCAACAGCCCGGGAATCGTCGGCGACCTCGTGCTGGGCGCGGACGCCGGGTCGGTGACCCCGCCGGGGCACCTCGCCCACGGCCTCGCCCAGATGGTGCAGGCGAGCCCGGACGAGTTGGCGAAGATGGGCGCGGCCGGCCAACGGTGGATAAGGGACAACCAGTCGCGGACGGCGATGTCGGGTGCCCTCGGTCGCCTGCTCGCCACGCTCGTCGACCACAACGACGTGGCGCGCTGACCCGCCCGGGTCAGCGCCGGCCGCGCCGCGTCACGAGGTGATCCCGGCGCTCACGCCGCTCTCCGCGTCGAGCTGCGTCGGAAGCCGCGCCGAGGGCTCCTGGACGATGCCGGCCAGCGCGGCGATCGCGGACAGCGCCGCCTCCGTCGTACCGATGGACGCCTCGAACCCGCGCTGGTGCGGCGCGTTCCCGGCGATCACCGCGCGCACGTGGGCGAGCTGCTCCTGGTGTCCCTTGCCGCCGGGCGCCCGCTTGACCTCCCGGCCGTCGACCTCCAGGCGTCGGAAGTCGTCGATCAGCACGGTGTGGCCACGGCCGAGGATCTCCAGTCGTTCCTTCGGCGTGCGCCGGTGCCCCGTCGTGGAGTACGTGATCGTCGCCGTGGAGCCGTCGGGGTATCCGAGCAGGACGCTCACGTCCTCCTCCAGGCCCGGCTCGCCGCGCCCGCTGCCGTACGCGTGCACGACCCGGGGTTGCTCGCCGACAAGCCACGACGCGAGGTCCACGAAGTGGCACACCTCGCCGCGGACGCGACCGCCCTGGCGGCGGTCGTGGTACCAGTGCGCGGCGGGCAACTGCCCGGCGTTGACCCGGTAGGCCACGCTGATCGGCCCGGACCCGGCGCTCAGGACCTTCCGGGTGTACGCCACCATCGGCGCGTGCCGCCTGTTGAACCCGACGAACAGGTGGCCCGGGTTGCGGTCGTACGCGGCCAGCACCCCGTCGAGCTCGTCCCGCGTCAGCGCGAGCGGCTTCTCCACGAAGACGTGCTTGCCGGCGTCGAGCGCCCGCACCGCCAACTCGGCGTGGGAATCGTGGCGGCTGAGGACGAACACCACGTCCACGTCGTCGCGGACGAGCAGGTCCTCGACCGTCGGCGCCACGACGGCGATGCCGTTGCGCTCTGCGGCGTGACGCGCCGACAAGCCCTTGGCTGACGTGATGGCGACGAGATCGTCGCCCCAGCCGGCCGCCTTGAGCGCGGGCAGGAAGGTCGCCTTGGCGTACGTGCCGGCCCCGATCAGCCCCGCCCGGGGTGACGCGGACCGCCGGCGTGGCCGGATCGTGGCCGGGCGGGCGGCCGGCTGCGCGGGCGCCGAGTAGGTGAGCTGCACCGCGAGCGAGCGCGGGTCCGACGCCAGCACCTCGTACGCCGATGTCGCGTGCTCCACGTCGAAGACGTGGGTCACCATGTCGTCGACCGCGACCCGGCCACTGGCCACCAGGTCGAGGTAGGTCTCCACGTTGCGTCGCGCCGTCCAGCGCACGTGGCCGATCGGATAGTCGACGCCCCACTCCTCGTACGCGCGGTCGTAGCGGCCGGGGCCGTAGCTGCGGGCGAAGCGCAGATCCAGCTCGCGCTCGTAGAAGCGCCTCCGGTCGAGGTCCAGGCCGACGTCACCGACCACGACCAGCCGGGCCCGGTCGCGGGCGATCTCCGCACTGCGGGCGACCGGCTCCGACGAGGCGGTCGCCGCCGTGATCAGGACCGCGTCGACGCCTCGACCACGGGTGGCCTCCATGACCTGCTCGGTGGTCGCCGCACCGGCCTCGACCAGCCCGAGCGCGCCCGCGCCGCCCGCCAGCTCTGCGGTCCACGCGCGCAGGTCGATGCCGACGACTGTGAGCCCGGAGGCGAGTGCCAGTCGTACCGTCAGTTGCCCGACCAGGCCGAGGCCGACGACCGCTACCGAGCCGCCCACGCTCACGTCGGCCTGCCGCAGCCCCTGCAACGCGATCGCCGCCACCGCGCCGAAGGCGGCTGCCTGGTCCGACACCGCGTCCGGGACGGGCACGGCGAGCAGGCCCGGCACCGCCTGGTACTCGGCGTGCCCCGCCGACGCCGTGGCCACCCGCATCCCGGGGCGCAATCCGTCGGTCGCCGCGCCGGCGGTGACAACGACGCCTGCCGCGCTGTACCCCAGCGGCATGTCCTCGTCGAGCCGGCTGCGCACCGCGGCGAGCGTCGAACGGACTCCCCCGGTACGCGCCCGGTTGACGACCTGGCGGACGAGATCCGGCCGGGCGCGGGCCTTGCGCAGCAGGCTCGCCGAGGCCAACTCCCGCACGGCGCGCTCGGTGCCCGCGGAGAGCAGGGACCTGCGCGTGGCGACGAGCACCTCGGTGGCGCCGGGCTCCGGTTGCGGAACGTCCACGACTCGCAACTCGCCGCCGGACACGGATTGGACGATCTGCTTCACGCGGTCTGCCTGCCTTCGGGAATAAGAGTCAGTCGACACTGCACAGAGAGCAAAGGTATCAAATTGGATAACTTGTACCATTGGTACGACGCAGCTGATTCACGCCGAATTTACGAGGAGATCCATGCCAGCCGACGCCGTTCTGCACGTCGCGGGCGCACGCCCCAACTTCCCGAAGGCGGCGCCCGTGATTCGCGCGCTGGAACGGCACGGCGTGCGGCAGCGCCTGGTCCACACCGGACAGCACTACGACGACCGGATGTCCGAGGTCTTCTTCCGTCAGCTACGGCTCCCCGAGCCGGACCTCAACCTCGGGGTGGGCTCGGGCAGCCACGCGAGCCAGACCGCCGCGGTCATGACCGGCCTGGAAGAGCTGATGGTCGCCGACCGCCCGGCGCTCACAGTCGTGTACGGCGACGTCAACTCCGCGCTCGCCGCCGCCCTCGTCGCGGCGAAGCTGGGCATCCCCGTCGCCCACGTGGAGGCGGGCCTGCGCAGCTTCGACAGGTCCATGCCCGAGGAGATCAACCGGGTCGTCGTCGACCACGTGTCCGACCTGCTGTTCGCCACCAGCCCCGACGCCCTGGCGAACCTGGAGACCGAGGGCATCCCGGCGGAGAAGGTCCACCTGGTCGGCAATCCGATGATCGACACGCTGCTGGCCAACCTCGACCGCTTCGACGTCGCCGGCATCCGTGCCGCGCTCGCGCTCCCCGAGCGCTACGTCGTCGCCACGCTGCACCGGCCGGGCAACGTCGACGACGCTGCGGACGCCGTCGACCTGGTCAAGGCGATGCACGCCGTCGCCGACCACCTTCCCGTCGTCCTGCCGCTGCACCCGCGCGGCAGACGTCACCTCGAGAACGCCGGCCTGCTCTCGCATCGCGCGATGCGGGTCATCGAGCCGCTGGGATACCTCGAGTTCGTCAGCCTGGTCCGGGGAGCGGCGGTCGTCGTCACCGACTCCGGAGGTGTACAGGAGGAGACGACGATGCTCGGTGTGCCCTGCCTGACGTTGCGGCCCAACACGGAACGCCCGATCACGATCACCCACGGCACCAACCGCCTCGTCACCCGCTCGACGCTCGCCGAGGCGGTGGCGAACACCCTCGCGACGGGTCGGCTCGCCGTACGGGCCACACCTCCGCTGTGGGACGGCGCGGCCGGGGAACGGATCGCGCGGATCATCGCGGCGGCCCTGCGGTAGCCGACCCCGCCGAGTGGTCACGTGCGGCACCGGAACCGACACGGTGGGCAACCTCCCGACCCATCGACCTATTGACATCAACCAAGCCAGACCGAAGGCTCGCGCCTACAGGTCCTTCACCCAAGGAGGCGCGATGAGACCGAGACGACTGGCGATCGCCGGCGTGGTCACCCTGCTCGGCGCCCTGGCGCTCGCCCCACCGGCGAGCGCGCGGCCACCGTCGGATCCGGATGCCCGCGAGGGCCTGGAGGTGTACGTCGGCACGGTCGACGCGAAGCAGCGTGACCTGCTGCGTGAGGCCGGGGTTGACCTCGGTCACGACGCCACGGCGGACTCCACCGGCCGCACCACCGTCGAGACGGTCCTCACGCCCCGGCAGGCGAGGCGGCTGACCGACAGGGGCGTTCCGATCAAGGTGAAGAAGGTCCGCGGCAAGGACGCGTCGCAGGCGCTGCGGGAGCAGGCCGCGGCGGGCTGGTCGGCGTTCCGCCCGTACAGCGAGCCGGGTGGCCTGCGCGACGAGATCAGCGCCACGGCAGCGCGGTTCCCGAAGCTGACCAAGCTGGAGACGATCGGCAGGACCCGGCAGGGCAAGCCGATCCTCGCGGTCAAGGTGACCAGGGACGCGCGGAAGGTCCGCGACGGCCAACGGCCCGCGGTGCTCTACGCCGGCGCCCAGCACGCCCGAGAGTGGATCACGCCGGAGATGACCCGCCGGCTGATGCACCACGTGCTCGACAGCTACGGCACGGACCGGGAGATCACCCGACTGCTCGACACGACCGAGCTGTGGTTCCTGCCGGTGGCCAACCCGGACGGCTACGACCACACCTTCACCCCCGGCAACCGGTTGTGGCGCAAGAACCTGCGCGACAACGACGGCGACGGCCAGATCGGCTCCGGCGACGGCGTCGACCTCAACCGCAACTTCAGCTACAAGTGGGGCTACGACAACGAGGGCTCCTCGCCCGACGCGAACAGCGAGACCTACCGGGGCCCCGGGCCGGCCTCGGAGCCGGAGACCAGGGCGCTGGACGGGCTGCTGCGCCGGGTCGGCTTCGAGTTCTTCGTCAACTACCACTCGGCGGCCCAACTGCTGCTCTACGGCGTGGGCTGGCAGGTGAGCACGCCGACACCCGACGATGTGATCTACCAGGCGATGGTCGGTGACGACGCCCACCCGGCCGTGCCCGGCTACGACCCGGACATCTCCGCCGAGCTCTACACCACCAACGGCGACACCGACAGCCACGCCACCGTCCGCTACGGCACGTTGGGCTTCACCCCGGAGATGTCGACCTGCGAGTCTGCCGCGGCCGTCGACCCGGACGACAAGTGGCGTCCGGAGGACTGCGTCAGCGAATTCATCTTCCCCGACGACGAGACGCTCATCGCCGGCGAGGTCGGCAAGAACCTGCCCTTCGCGCTGGCCGTCGCCAGGTCCGCGGCCGACCCGGACGACCCGGTGTCGGTGGTGGGCCGCAGCACCCCGGACTTCGTGGTGGACGCCTTCGACACCTCGTACGGGCGCACCCAGCAGGTCGCCTCGATCACCCGCCGGGCCTTGCGGAACGTACGGATGCACTACGTCGTCAACGGCGGCCGGCCGAAGACCGTCGGGGTCCGCGAGTGGCGCGGCGGCGAGCGGTACGGCGACACCAACGACGACTACTACGCCGAACTGCGCGGCACGGTCACCGGCACGAAGCCCGGCGACCGGGTGGAGGTCTGGTTCACGGGTGCCGAGCAGCGCGCCAAGGTGGTGGCAAGCGAACACTTCACCTACCGGGTGCACACCGACATCGGGGGTGACGTGCTGGTCCTCGCCATGGAGGACGTCACCGGACTGAGCCCGGCGCAGACCGGCGCGACCGCGAAGTACGCCGACGAGGTCGGTGCGTCACTGACCGCCGCCGGACGCAGCAGCGACGTGTACGACTTCGACGCCATGCGACGCACGGCGCCGCACCCGCTCGGCGTGCTGTCGCACTACAAGACGGTGGTCTGGGAGACCGGCGACGACGTCATCCTGCGCTCCCCCGGCCAGGTCGCCGGCACCGCGGCCAAGGCGGCGCTGGACACCGAACTGGCCGTGCGGGACTACCTCAACGAGGGCGGCAAGCTGCTTGTCAGCGGCCAGTACGCCCTCTACGCCCAGGGTGCCAACGGTTCGTACGTGTACCACCCGGACGCGCCGCCGGAGTGCGCCGACGGCGAGGATCCCGCCTGCCTGCCGCTGCTCAACGACTTCCAGCAGTACTGGCTGGGCGCCCACACCTACGTCAGCGACGGCGGCACCGGCGCGGACGGCCCGTTCCCGGTCCGGGGCTCCGAGGAGGTGTTCGCCGGCTTCGACGGCACCCTGAACGCCGCCGGGTCGGCAGGCAACCAGGAGCACACGGCCTCGTTCCTGACCACGTCGAGCTTCCTGCCTGTCGATCAGTTCCCGCAGTTCGCCAGCTCCGCGCCTGTGGACTGGGTCCGTCCGGGCGCGGCGCCGTTCGACCCGCGCACCGGTGACTGGTACCTGTGGAGCGGGCAGGCCGACGAGTCGTTCAAGCGCCTCACCCGCACCGTGGACCTCTCCGCTGCCACGAGCGGTGAACTACGGTTCGCCGCCTCGTACGACATCGAGGCGGACTGGGACTTCCTGATCGTCGAGGCACACGAGGTGGGCAGCGACGACTGGACGACCCTGCCCGACGCCAACGGGCACACCGGTCGGGAGACCGGGGAGAGCTGCGAGTCGGGTTGGCAGACCCTGCACCCGTTCCTCGAGCACTACCAGGGCGCGGGCTGCTCGGCCACCGGCAGCACCGGCGAGTGGCACGCTGTCACCGGAGCGTCCGGAGGCTGGCAGGACTTCTCGATCGACCTGTCGGCGTACGCCGGCAAGCAGGTCGAGGTGTCGATCTCGTACGTCTCCGACTGGGGCACCCAGGGCCTGGGTGTCTTCCTGGACGACGCCCGGGTGCTCGTCGACGGCTCGACGGTCACCGAGACCTCGTTCGAGACCGAGGACCTGGGTGGTTGGACGGTGGCCGGGCCGCCCACGGGTTCCGCTGGTAACGCCACCGACTGGTCGCGCAGCCAGCAGGCGTTCGAGGAGGGGTCGGTGGTGGTCACCGCCGACACCGTGTACCTGGGCTTCGGGCTGGAGGGCCTGTCGCCGGCGGCACGCAACGACCTGGTCGCGCGCTCGCTGAGCCACCTGAGCGGCCGGCCGCACCGCTGACGGCACGGGAAGGTACGCCGGTCGGTCCGTGGCTGGCCGGCGTACCTTCCCCGGTACGCCGGACGCGTCCGACGCCTGTGTGGTGAGCTGTACGGGTGGCGGGGATGGGACTGGTGCTGCACCCCACCCGGGATGTCACCGAGGTGGTCGGGATCATCGAACGGTGGGCGACGCGCCACCACAAGTCGCTCTTCGTGCGCGCGGAGGACAAGCACCGCGTGCCGGCCAGCGTCGAGCCCGTGCCGGAGAAGGACGTGGCCGTCCGGGCCGACGCGTTGATCAGCATCGGCGGCGACGGCACGATGCTGGGCGCGCTGCGCTCGGCCGTCCTCGAACCGAAGCCGGTACTCGGCGTCCACCTGGGCCGGCTCGGTTTCCTCGTCGAGATCGAGCCACCGGCGCTGCCTGAGGCGCTGAGCCGGCTGCTGTCGAAGGACTTCACCATCGAGTCACACGCCTGCCTTGCCTGCGACGTGTGCGGCGACGACGTGGTGGCGTTCAACGACATCGCCCTGGTCCGGCGGCCCGGCTCGGGCTTCGTCACCGCCACCCTGGCCGTCGACGGCCAGCAGTACGGCTACTACCGCGCCGACGCCGTGGTGGTGAGCACGCCGATCGGTTCCACGGCGTACAGCTACGCCGCCGGCGGTCCGTTGATCTCCCCGGCGGCGGACGCGGTGGTCGTGACCCCGTCGGCGCCGATGGCCGGCATCTCCCGCTCGGTGGTGCTCTCCGGGGACGAGAAGATCCGGCTGGAGTTGGAGGCCAACTCGTCGGCTGTCGTGGTGGAGATGGACGGGCTGGTGTTCCGGGACGCGGCGGACGAGGGCGCGGTGGACATCAGCTACCGGCGCAACGCGGGCCTGGTGGTCCGCTTCGACCCGCTGCGCTACCAGGAACGCAACCAGCTGAAGATGAGCCTGCTCGACCTGCCCTTCCTCCCCGAACAGCTCAAGGCACTACTCCCCAAGGAACTCCAGAACCCCAACGAACAAGAAATCCCCCCACGCTGCTAACCCACCCACCCACCCCGTCGATCATGAAGTTATTGCCACCCGCATCGGCGTGTCGTGGCAATAACTTCATGATCAACGCGGGGGGATGGGGGGGGAAGGGTGGGGGTGGGACGGGCCGGGGGTGGGGTTAGGCCTGGGTCAGGGCTTCGTCTACCAGGGATTTGGCTTCTTGCTGGATCTGCTTGAGGTGGTCGGGGCCCTGGAAGGACTCGGCGTAGATCTTGTAGACGTCCTCCGTGCCCGAGGGCCTTGCGGCGAACCAGCCGGACTCCGTACTCACCTTGAGGCCGCCGATCGGGGCGTCGTTGCCGGGGGCGGTGGTCAGGGTCGCGGTGATCGGCTCGCCGGCCAGTTCGGTGGCGGTGACCTGGTCCGGGGAGAGCTTGGCGAGCACGGCCTTCTGCTCCCGGGTGGCCGGGGCGTCGATCCGGGCGTACGCGGGCGCGCCGAACCGCTCGGCCAGCTCCGCCCAGTGCTCGCTCGGGCTGCGCCCGGTGGTGGCCAGGATCTCGGAGGCGAGCAGGCAGAGCAGGATGCCGTCCTTGTCGGTGGTCCAGGTGGAGCCGTCGCGGCGCAGGAACGACGCCCCGGCGCTCTCCTCCCCGCCGAAGCCGACCGACCCGTCGAGCAGGCCGGGCACGAACCACTTGAAGCCGACAGGTACCTCCAGCAGCGGGCGGCCCAGGTCGGCGGCCACCCGGTCGATCATCGAGGAGGAGACCAGCGTCTTGCCCACGGCGGCGGCCGGACCCCAGTCGGCGCGGGTGCGGAACAGGTGCCCGATCGCCACCGCCAGGTAGTGGTTGGGGTTCAGCAGACCGGCGTCGGGGGTGACGATGCCGTGCCGGTCGGCGTCCGCGTCGTTGCCCGTGGAGATCTGGTAGTCGGCGCGGGCGGCGATCAGCGACGCCATCGCGTTCGGCGACGAGCAGTCCATCCGGATCTTGCCGTCGCCGTCGAGCGTCATGAACCGCCAGGTCGGGTCGACAGTCGGGTTGACCACCGTCAGGTCCAGCCGGTGCCGCTCGGCGATCTCCCCCCAGTACGCCACGCTGGCCCCACCCAGCGGGTCCGCGCCGATCCGGATGCCGGCGTCACGGATGGCGTCGATGTCGATCGCCGCCGGCAGGTCGTCGACGTAGTGCGCGAGGAAGTCGTACTCCCCTGTCGTGTCGGCGGCCCGGGCCCGCGCGTAGGTGATCCGGCGGACCTCCTTGAGCCCGGCGGCGAGGATCGTGTTGGCCCGGTCCTGGATCCACCGGGTGACGTCGGTGTCGGCGGGCCCGCCGTTTGTGGGGTTGTACTTGAAGCCACCGTCGTCGGGCGGGTTGTGCGACGGGGTGATGACGATGCCGTCGGCGAGCCCGCTGGTGCGGCCCCGGTTGTGGGTGAGGATCGCGTGCGACAGCGCCGGGGTGGGGGTGTAGCCGTCGCGGCTGTCGACAAGCACGGTGACCCCGTTGGCGGCGAGCACCTCCAGCGCGTCCACGGCTGCCGGCGCGGAGAGCGCGTGCGTGTCCCGGGCAAGGAACAGCGGGCCGTCGAGGCCCTGCTCCCGCCGGTAGTCGCAGAGCGCCTGGGTGACCGCGAGGATGTGGTCGGAGTTGAACGCGTTGCGCAGGCTGGAACCCCGGTGGCCGGAGGTGCCGAAGGAGACCTGCTGCGCCGGGTCCGCGGGGTCCGGATGCTCGGCGTAGTAGGCGGTCACCAGGCGCGGCACGTCGACCAGGTCGGCGGGCTCGGCGGGCTGGCCGGCACGGGGATGGGTCACGGGGGTCTACCTCCTTGATAGTGCGACGGTCACGGCTCGACCTTCTGGCCCTTGCCGATCACCACGATGCCGTTGTCGGAGACGGTGTAACGCTGCCGGTCCTTCTCCAGGTCGACGCCGATCTCGGTGCCCTCGGGGACGAACACGTTCTTGTCCAGGATGGCCCGGCGGACCACCGCGTGCCGGCCGATCTCGACACCCTCCATCAGCACCGAGCCCTCGACGTGCGCCCAGGAGTGCACCCGCACCTTCGGCGACACGATCGAGTTCTCCACGAGCGAGCCGGAGATCACCACACCCGGGGAGACCATCGAGCCGACCGCGCGGCCGACCCGCTCCCCCCACTGGTGGACGAACTTCGCCGGCGGCCACGGCGGCTGCTCCGTGTAGATCGGCCAGTCGAAGTTGTAGAGGTTGAAGACGGGGTGCACGTTGATCAGATCCATGTGCGCGTCGTAGAACGAGTCGAGCGTCCCCACGTCCCGCCAGTAGCCGCGGTCCCGGTCGGTGCTGCCCGGCACCTCGTTGTCGCGGAAGTCGTAGACGTTCGCCTCGCCCCGCTCGACGAGCATCGGGATGATGCTGCCGCCCATGTCGTGCTTGCTGGACTTGTCCGCCGCGTCACGCTCGACCGCCTCGCAGAGGGCGCGGGTGGTGAAGACGTAGTTGCCCATCGAGGCGTAGATCTCGTCGGGGGCGTCGGGCAGGCCGACCGCGTCGGTGGGCTTCTCGCGGAACGCGCGGATCTTGCGGCCGTCCTCGCCTACCTCGATGACACCGAACTGGTCGGCCATCGACAGCGGCTGGCGGATGCCGGCGACTGTCACCGCGGCGCCGGACGCGATGTGGTCCTCCACCATCTGCCGGGGGTCCATCCGGTAGATGTGGTCGGCGCCGAAGACGATCACGTAGTCGGGCTGCTCGTCGTTGATGAGGTTGAAGCTCTGGTAGATGGCGTCGGCCGAACCGGCGAACCACCACGGGCCCCGACGCTGCTGCGCGGGCACCGGTGTGACGTAGTTGCCGAGCAGCGTGGACATCCGCCAGGTCTTGGTGATGTGTCGGTCGAGGGAGTGGGACTTGTACTGGGTCAACACGACAATCTTGAGATAGCCGGCGTTGGCCAGGTTGGAGAGGACGAAGTCGACCATGCGGTACATCCCGCCGAACGGGACGGCCGGCTTGGCCCGGTCCGTGGTGAGTGGCATCAGGCGCTTGCCCTCCCCACCCGCCAGGACGATCGCGAGCACCTTGGCAGCCATGCCCCGACGCTATCCACCCGCGTCGGACTTCACCACTCGTACGGGGACTCTTCTGCACTAGGGTGCGGGGTCATGACGGAACCCACCCCGCTGCGCGTCGATCTGCTCACCCGCGAGTACCCGCCGGAGGTCTACGGAGGCGCGGGCGTGCACGTCGAGTACCTGGCCCGGGAGTTGCGCCACCTCACCGACGTCCGCGTGCACTGCTTCGGCCTGCCGCGCACCGAGCCGGGCGTCACGGCGTACACCGAACCGCCCGGCCTGACCGGCGCGAACGCCGCGCTGCGGACGATGGGTGTGGATCTGGAGATGGCCGCCGGCACCGCCGGCGCCGACGTGGTGCACAGCCACACGTGGTACGCGAACCTGGCCGGGCACACCGCGAAGCTGCTGCACGGGGTGCCGCACGTGCTGACCGCGCACAGCCTGGAGCCACTGCGGCCGTGGAAGGCCGAGCAGCTCGGCGGCGGTTACACGCTCTCCTCGTGGATCGAACGCACCGCGATGGAGGCCGCCGACGCGGTGATCGCGGTCAGTGGGGGCATGCGCAACGACGTGCTCACCGCGTACCCGCAGATCGACCCGGACCGGGTCCAGGTGGTCTACAACGGCATCGACACCGCGCAGTACGCGCCGGACTCCGGCACCGACGTGCTGGACCGGCTCGGCATCGACCCGGCGCTGCCCAGCGTGGTGTACGTGGGCAGGATCACTCGACAGAAGGGCCTGCCCTACCTGCTGCGGGCCGCCCGGGAGTTGCCGGCGGACACCCAACTCGTGCTGCTCGCCGGAGCGCCGGACACCCCGGAGATCGCCGCCGAGGTCCAGGAGCTGGTCGCCGAGCTGCGGGCCAACCGCTCCGGCGTGGTCTGGGTGGCCGAGATGCTGCCCAAGCCCGAGGTGATCCAGGTGCTCACCCACGCGACGGTCTTCGTCTGCCCCTCCGTGTACGAGCCGATGGGCATCGTGAACCTGGAGGCGATGGCCTGCGAGACGGCAGTCGTGGCGACCGCCACCGGAGGCATCCCCGAGGTCGTGGCGGACGGCGAGACCGGCCTGCTGGTCCCCATCGAGCAGGCCACCGACGGCTCGGGGACCCCGTTGCAGCCGGAGAAGTTCGTCGCCGACCTGGCCTCGGCGGTCAACACGCTGCTCGCCGACCCGGCGCGCACCGAACGGTTCGGCCTGGCCGGCCGCCGGCGCGCGGTCGAGCACTTCTCCTGGGACGCGGTCGCCCGCCAGACGCTCGAGGTCTACCGCTCGGTCGCCGCTCGCTGAGGGAGAAGAGCACGATGCGGTACGACGAACTCGAAGCGGCCGTCCTCCAGCTCATCGTCGCGGCCGGCGAGGACCAGCTGCGTACCTTCGGCCTCGACACCGTCACCCGGCTGGTCCGCGCGGACCTGCTCGACACGGCGGCGGACGACGAGCTGACCGAGGACGGGTGGGCGGCGCTGACCAGCGCGCGGGAGAACGTCCGGACGGCCGGCGCCGCCGAACTGCGCGCACTGCTGGTGCGGATCGACGAGGGAATCCGCGCGGACGACGACCTGGACCAGGGGCTCCTGATCGTCATCACCGCGCTGGAGCACTGGACCACCTACCTGGAGGAGAACCAGCGCGGGGAGCTGTACGAACTCGCCATCCGCTCCGTCGAGGAGGTCGATTTCGAGGTCTCGGCCGACCTCGACGACGTCCTCGCCACCGCGGAGATGGCCGCCGAGTACGCGCGGATCAAACACCTGCTCACCGCCTAGCTCTCAGATCCCCGTTCCCGGCGGCGACTTGAGCAGCGACGTCGCCCGTTACGGAGGGCGCTGGCCGCGATGCGGATGAGGTCGATGTTGACGCCGGCGGCATCTCCGCGGGTGCGATGGTCCGCCTGCCAGCGCCCCGGTGCAGCCGATGGTCGCCGCCGACCCGAGCCAGGCCGCCGTCACCACAGCGGCGAAAAAGTGTCGTACATCTGTTCTAGTCTCTAACGGTGAACGATGCGTTGGAGCAGGCCGAAGCCGGGGTGGCGGCCTGCTTCGACACGCCCGCCTGGGCTGCCAGCGACCATGACCTCGTGTCGGCGCTGGAGGCCACGCACCGCCTCGAGCAACGCCTGGCGGCGGTCAAGCTGACCCTCGTACGCGAGCTGGACGGGCGCGGCACCGCAACCGCCCAGGGTGCATCCTCGACAGCCGTCTGGCTGCGTGACCGGCTGCGCCTCGGCGTCGGCGTCGCCCGTCGTCTGGTCGAGCTGGCCGCGACCGTCGACACCGCACCGCCCGAGGTGCGCGACGCCCTTGCCGGCGGGGCGGTCGACGTGGAGCAGGTCCGTGTCATCGCCGAGACGGTCCAGACCGTCCACGGCACCGCCGGACCTGAAGCGACCGACAAGGCCGTCGGTGTCCTCGTCGACTGGGCCACGCAGTTCGACGCCACCCTCCTACGCAGGCTCGGCACCCGCATCCTCGACCACGTCGCCCCCGAGATCGCCGACGCCGCCGCCGAAGCCGCTCTACGAGCGGCCGAGTCGCGAGCCGCCCGGGACCGTCATCTCACCGTCAGCGAGCAACCCGATGGTCGGCTACGCCTCACCGGCATCCTCGACACCGAAGCCGCCGCCGTGCTGCGCGCCGCCATCGACCCGCTCACCACGCCCACCGGCCCGGACGACACGCGCAGCCCAGGGCAACGCCGCCACGACGCCCTCGCCGACGTGTGCCGACTCGCCCTTCGCACCGGCGAGCTACCCGAAAACGGCGGCGACCCCGCGCAGGTCGTCATCACCACCGGCTACGACGAGCTGACGCGGCAGTTGGGCAGCGGCGCGCTCGACACTGGTCTACAGGTCACCCCCGAGGCCGTACGCCGACTCGCCTGCGACGCCACCATCCTGCCCGCCGTGCTCGGCGGCGCTGGGCAGGTCCTCGACGTCGGCCGACAACGCCGCCTCATTACCGGCACACTGCGACGCGCCCTCGTTCTGCGCGACCGCGGCTGCGCCTTCCCCGGCTGCGACCGACCACCCCGCTGGTGCGACGGCCACCACATCCGGCACTGGGCCGACGGCGGCGACACCAGCCTGGCCAACGCCGTGCTGCTCTGCGGCCACCACCACCGACACCTGCACCACAGCGACTGGACCGTCCAACTCGGCGGCGACGGCCACCCTGAGTTCGTCCCGCCCGCCTGGCTCGACTTCGAGCAACTCCCCCGCCGCAACCACTACCACCGACGGAGATAGCCCACGAGGCGCTGAATGCCCGCCGCGCCTACAGAGCGTCAGTCAGGCACCCGGACGGTCGCCGCGCAGGCGGTCCCGGCAGAAGTCCCGGAACGATCGCGGCGAGCGACCGGTCACGTCCGCGACTGTCGACGTCGTCCGGTCCTCCGCGCCTGCTCCGATCGCCGTGTCCAGGCTCGCGAGGAAGCGGGCGAAGTCCGGCGGTATGCCGTTCGCGGTGTGGCGCTCGGCCAGTTCCGCCGCGTCGATCGCACGGTGCCGGACCGGCTGGCCACCGACCTCAGTGAGGACAGCGGCGACAGCGTCGTAGCTCAGCGCCTCTGGTCCCGTGATGACGTGGTCGGTGTTGTGCGGCGTCGGGTCCGTCAGAGCTCGTACCGCAACTTCGGCGATGTCGGCAGGATCGACGAAGCCGACCCGGGCGGAGCCGGTGGCGCTGACGATCTCGCCATGCTCGCGGGCGCTCACAGCGTGCGGCTGCGCACCCATGAAGTTCTCCATGAACCAGGACGGCCTCAGCACCGCCCATTCCGCGAACAGCTCGCCCAGCCGCGCGTGCACCAGGCCCAGTCCGTGGCCGGCGGGCGGGACGGCCGAGGAACTGAGCAGCACCACCCGGCGGACACTGCCGCTGCGTGCGCGCTCGAGGAAGGGCAACATGACCGGCGCCGGGTCCACCTCGCCGATCGGGGGGATGGCGTAGATCGCGTTCACGTCAGCCAGAGCGTCCGGGTGGGTGGCCGGGTCGCGCCAGTCGAAGCGGACCCCTCCGGCGAAGGGGCGTCGGCTGGCGATCCGGGTGGGGTGACCCCGCTCGGCAAGCTTGGCGGCGACGATGCGGCCGGTGGTTCCGGTGCCACCGATGACCAGAATCATGAGCGCACCAGGCCGCCACCGAGCAGCTCCTGTGCGGCGATCGGATCCCAGTAGTCGCGATAGTGCGCGAGCTGCCCGTCGCGAATGGTCAGGACGGCGATGTAGCGCAGCTCGTACGGCCGATTCGTGGCGACGACGAAACCGGAGGCGACGAACTCGACGACGATGACCTCCGGGTTCCTGGTCTCGTACACGGTTCGATCGTGGATCTCGCGGACGTCGAGCAGGGCCGGATAGTTGATCAGGTACTCGTGCAGCTCGACGCGTCCGGCTACTCGGCGCGGCTGGCCGGGTGGCGCGAACGGGAGTTCCAGCACCGCGTCCTCGGCGAACAGCGCGATGAACCCGGCCATGTCCTTGGCGAGCAGCAGCTCCATGCCGCGATGGAACACCGCAGTGGGGTCGTCCGACATGATCGTCCTTTCGTCGTCCGGGACGGTCGCGATAAGATTCGGACCGCCGGTCCGCTTCGACTATACGGACCGCTAGTCCGCTTGGCGAGAGGGGTGCCCCGGTGCGGGCCGATGCGCTACGCAACAGGGAGTCGGTGCTGGCCGCCGCCGGGCGTCTCTTCGACGCCGCAGCCGATCCCGATCAGGTGTCGATGGACGACATCGCCACCGCCGCAGGCGTCGGCAAGGGCACCCTGTTCCGGCGCTTCGGCGACCGCATCGGGCTCATCCGCGCCCTCTACGAGCAACGGGGACTGCGGTTGCAGGATGCGCTCGCGGTGTCACCCACCCGGCCTGCGGCCGAGCGGGCCGTCGACCTGCTGCTGGCCATGCTGCGCTTCAAGCTCGACAACCGGGTGCTCACGCTGGCGCTCGAGAGCGCAGGGAGCGGCAGTCCGTACCGCAATGAGGCGTACGACCACTGGCACGCCCTACTGGCCGGCCTCGTCGCGGAAGCACGCGGCCCGCAGGTGGCGGATTACCTGGCCCACGCCCTGCTCGCCGCCGTCCGCAGCGACCTGGTCGAGCACCTGCGCGACTGGCCCGAAGCGCGGTGGCACGAGGGACTGACCGCACTGGTCGGCTCCGTGCTCGGGGCCGACGGTCACCGCGCTGACTGACTCCCCCGGACCGGCACGCCGCTATCCCGCGCCGGGGCAGGTGACGGCCGTCAGGCGACGCCGAGGGTGGTGGCGAGCTGAACGATGCCGGCGGGCGCGTCGACGGACCGCCACACGACGGCGACCAGCTTTCGTACCGCCGGGCGGTCGTGCACCTCGCTGTAGGCGGCGCGTTCCGCGTCGAGGAGCGTCCGGCCAGCCCGGAGCATGTCGCCGGCCACCAGCCGCTCGTGTCGAACCGTGGCCGTGGTGACATCGCCAAGGGCAGCCTCGGCCACCACCCGGCCGGCCTCGACCACCGTCCGACCGAAACCCGCGTTACCCAAGCCCGCGTTACCCAAGCCCGCGCCATCGGTACCGCTACCGCCGCCGGCTCTGTCGCCGCCCCCATCGAATTCCCGAGCGATCTCCGTGGCGGGGCTGGATCGAGGTACACCGGGGCAAGGGGTCGTTCGTCGCGCCGGAACCGCCCGTCTGAGCGCGCTCGCCCCACCCACATCGGCGAAGATCCACACGACTTCCAGGAAATTGCTGCATCCGAGCCGCGTCGATACCGCCGTTTCGGCGAAAGCGTGTTGATCTAGGCGGTGGCGACCCGACGGCGACCCGGTGGCGACCCGACGGCGGCTGGGCGCGCGGCGGGTGTGATGTCGTCGTCGGGACGGGGCGCCTGGCGTGCTTGGCCGCGCGCGAAGGGATCTCGCACAGTAGGTTGGCGGGGTGACAGGACGGTTCCCGATCGAAGACGTCTCCCCCGTCGTCTCGTGCGGGCGGTACCCGGCTAAGGCGGTCATCGACGAGCCGATCCCGGTGTCGGCGCGCGCCTACCGGGAGGGGCACGACGCGCTGGGCTGCAACGTGGTGTGGGCCGGGCCGGACGGCGTACAGCGCCCGTTCACCCGGATGCGCCCCGGCGAGCCGGGCCAGGACCGCTGGCACGCCACGATTCGCCCGGACACGGTCGGTGCCTGGACCTTCTCCGTCGAGGCGTTCCAGGACCCGTACCTGACGTGGCAGAACGCGGTCACCAAGAAGATCGCCGCCGGGCAGGGTCCGGCCGATCTCGCCAACGACCTGGCCGAGGGCGCGCGGGTGCTGGCCGCAGCCCGGGACCTGGTGCCGGCCGGCGACCGTGCCCGCGTCGCCGCCGCGCTCACCGCCCTCGTCGACACCGACCTTCCGTTGCCGCAGCGGGTGGACCCCGCGCTGGCCCTGGCCGACCTGCTCTGGGAGCACCCGGTGCGGGAGCTGGTGACCGTCGGTGACACGTACACCATCTGGGTTGACCGCAAGCGGGCGCTCTTCTCGGCCTGGTACGAGTTCTTCCCGCGCTCCGAAGGAGCGGCGGGCGGGCGGTCGGGCACCTTCGCGACCGCCACCGAGCGGCTGCCGGGTGTGGCGGCGATGGGCTTCGACGTGCTCTACCTGCCGCCGATCCACCCGATCGGCCGGGTCAACCGCAAGGGCCGCAACAACGCGCTCACCGCCGGGCCGACCGACGTGGGCTCGCCGTGGGCGATCGGCGCCGCCGAGGGCGGCCACGACACGATCCACCCCGACCTGGGTACGCCTGCCGACTTCCGAGCCTTCATCGAGGCGGCGGCGGCGCAGGGCCTGGAGGTGGCGATGGACCTGGCGTTGCAGTGCGCGCCGGACCACCCGTGGGTCACCGAGCACCCGGAGTGGTTCACCACCCGGGCCGACGGCAGCATCGCGTACGCGGAGAACCCGCCGAAGAAGTACCAGGACATCTACCCGGTCAACTTCGACAACGACCCGGAGGGCATCCGGGCCGAGGTGCTGCGGGTGGTGCTGCACTGGGTGGGCGAGGGCATCCGGATCTTCCGGGTGGACAATCCGCACACCAAGCCGTTCGACTTCTGGCACTGGCTCATCGCCGAGGTGAAGACTGTCGACCCGGACGTGCTGTTCCTGGCCGAGGCGTTCACCCGGCCGGCCATCATGCACGGGCTCGGCAAGATCGGCTTCACGCAGTCGTACACCTATTTCACCTGGCGCACGACGGCCGCGCAGATGCGGGAGTACTGCGAGGAGCTTGTCGCCTCGGCCGACCACATGCGGCCGAACTTCTGGCCGAACACCCCGGACATCCTGCACGAGTCGTTGCAGCACGGCGGCCCGCCGATGTTCAAGATCCGAGCGGTGCTGGCGGCGCTGCTCTCCCCCTCCTGGGGCCTGTACGCGGGCTTCGAGCTGTTCGAGCACGTGGCCCGGCCGGGCGCCGAGGAGTACCTGGACAACGAGAAGTACGAGCTGCGCCCCCGCGACTGGGCCGCCGCCGAGGCGCAGGGCCGCTCGCTGGCCCCGTTCCTGGCCACCCTCAACCGGGTACGCCGCGACAACCCGGCCCTGCACCAGCTCCGCAACCTGCGCTTCCACGAGATCGACAACCCCGCGCTGCTGTGCTGGTCGAAGCACGATCCGGACACCGGCAACACCGTCATCGTGATCTGCTCGTTCGACCCACGTGTGGTGCAGTGGGGCAACACGACCCTCGACATGCCGGAGCTCGGGTTCGACTGGCACGAGCGGTTCACCGTGTACGACGAGCTGACCGGCACCAGCTACGACTGGGGGCAGCGCAACGCGGTGCGGCTCGACCCGTACCTGCAACCGGCGCACGTGCTTACCGTCCGCCGCCCGGTCACGCCCTCCGCGCCGCAACCCGCCGGCGCCGAACCGGCGGATCTCACCGTCGCCGACGTCCCGGACGAGCTGTCCGGCGGCACCGCGCCGACGACCCCGGCACCGACGGCCGCCGCCGACCCGACAGCCAGCGCCAACCCGACGGCCAGCACCGAGCGGGCGACCAGCACCGACCCGACGGCCAGCGTCGAGCGGGCGGCGAAGGGGCCACGCCCGGGGGCCCGCCCGTTCGACCCGCGCTCCATGGCGACCCGTGCATCCGCCGCTCGCACGGCGAAGGCCCGCCCGTCCGCCGCGCCCCGCCCGTCCGCCTCCGCTCCGACCGACGCCGCCCCGAAGGACGACCGATGGACCAGCTGATCACCGGCGTGACGCACGACCCGCACGCGCTGCTCGGCGCGCACCCCGCCGAGGGCTCGACGACGATCCGCACGATGCGCCGAGGCGCGGGCGACGTCGTGCTGCTCGTGGGGGACGAGCGGCACCCGATGAAGCGGGTGCACGACCTGGGCGTCTTCGAGGCGCAGGTCGAGGGGACCGTGCTCGACTACCGGGTGGAGGTCGACGGCGTCGTCCACGACGACCCGTACCGCTACCCGCCCACCCTCGGCGAGCTGGATCTGCACCTGATCGGCGAGGGTCGGCACGAGCGGCTGTGGGACGCGCTCGGGGCCCGGGTCTTCGACGAGGGCGTGGCGTTCAGCGTCTGGGCGCCCAGCGCGCGCGGGGTGCGGGTGATCGGTGACTTCACCGGCTGGGGTCCGGACGACGGCTGGCCGATGCGGTCGCTCGGCTCCAGCGGTGTGTGGGAGCTGTTCGTCCCGAACGCCCGGGTCGGCGCCCGGTACAAGTACCGGGTGCTCGGCGCCGACGGGCAGTGGCGGGACAAGGCCGACCCCCTGGCGGCGTACGCCGAGGTGCCGCCCGCCACCGCCTCGGTCGTGCACCACTCGACCTACCGGTGGAACGACGAGGACTGGCTGGCCCGGCGGGCCGAACGCAAACCGCACCAGGAGCCGATGGGCGTGTACGAGGTGCACCTCGGCTCGTGGCGGCCCGGCCTGGGTTACCGGGAGCTGGCCGAGCAACTCACCGCGTACGTCACCGAGTTGGGCTTCACGCACGTGGAGTTCCTGCCGGTGATGGAGCACCCGTTCGGCGGCTCCTGGGGCTACCAGGTGACCGGCTACTACGCGCCGACGTCCCGCTTCGGTGACCCGGACGAGTTCCGCCACCTCGTCGACCGGCTGCACGCCGCCGGCGTCGGCGTGATCCTGGACTGGGTGCCCGCGCACTTCCCGAAGGACGAGTGGGCCCTCGCCCGCTTTGACGGCACGCCGCTCTACGAGCACCCCGACCCGCGTCGCGGTGAGCACCCCGACTGGGGCACGTACGTCTTCGACTTCGGCCGCCGCGAGGTGCGCAACTTCCTGGTCGCCAACGCGCTCTACTGGTGCGACCAGTTCCACGTCGACGGGCTGCGGGTCGACGCGGTCGCCTCGATGCTCTACCTCGACTACTCCCGCGACGAGGGCCAGTGGGCCCCCAACCAGTACGGCGGCCGGGAGAACCTGGAGGCCATCGCGCTCATGCAGGAGGTGAACGCGACCGTCTACAAGCACCACGCCGGCGTGGTGATGATCGCCGAGGAGTCCACCGCCTGGCCGGGCGTCACCGCCCCCACCGCCGACGGCGGGCTGGGCTTCGGTTTCAAGTGGAACATGGGCTGGATGCACGACACCCTGCTCTACACGTCGAAGGACCCGATCTACCGCCAGCACCACCACCACCAGCTCACGTTCTCCCTGGCGTACGCGTGGAGCGAGAACTACGTGCTGCCGATCAGCCACGACGAGGTCGTGCACGGCAAGGGCTCGCTGGCCGGGAAGATGCCCGGCGACACCTGGCAGCGGCTGGCGAACGTCCGCGCGCTGCTGGCGTACATGTGGGCGCACCCGGGCAAGCAACTGCTGTTCATGGGCTCCGAGCTGGCCGACGACCGGGAGTGGAGCGAGGAGCGCGGCCTCGACTGGTACCTGCTGCACGACCCGGCCCGCGCCGGCGTGCAGCGGCTCGTCGGTGACCTCAACCGCGTCTACCGGGCCACCCCGGCGCTGTGGGCGCAGGACACCGAGCCGGCCGGGTTCCGGTGGATCGCCGGGGACGACGTCGCCAACAACACCGTGTCGTTCGTCCGGATCGCCCCGGACGGCTCGACGCTTGTGTGCGTGGCGAACTTCTCCGCCCAGCCGCTGCACGACTACCGGATCGGCCTCCCGGCCGGCGGGACCTGGGCCGAGGTGCTCAACACCGACGCGCACCACTACGGCGGGTCGGGGGTGGGCAACATGGGCGAGGTGCACGCCGAGGACGTCCCGTGGCACGGCATGGTCGCCTCGGCGGCCCTCCAGGTGCCCCCGCTGGGCGTCGTCTGGCTCCGCCAGAGCTGAGCCGGCCTGGATCCGCTCGACCGAGGTGACCGCGCGGCGGGACCGTCCCGGCGCGCGCGGCCGCCGATACTGTGGGCGTGGAGTACGTGTCCAGAGTGCCGCGACCGCCGCTGGACGGGCTGATCGACGACCTCTACTACCTGGAGGGCGTGCCGCCGTACGCCCGGTTGACGCTGCCGCCGATGCCGGCGGCGCTGCTCATCGTCAACCTCGGCCCGCCGTTCCGCATCCGTGCCGGCACCGACGTCGAGACCTCCGAGTACGCCGACGGCTGCGTCATCACCACTCCCACCCGCGCGTTCGATTTCGGCTACCCACTCCGGACCCGGTCCGTCGGCGCGCACGTCAAGCCGTGGGGGCTGGCACCGTTCCTGCGGATGCCCGCGGCCGAGCTGTGCGACCGACCGGTGACGCTGGAGCAGGTGTGGGGTCGGCCCGCCGTTGCCGAGTTGCGAGACCGGCTGGCCGCGGCGGACGGACCGCACGAGATGCTGACGCTGCTCGAGGAGGAGCTGACGCGGCGGCTGTGTGAGACCGCCGGCCTGGGGCTGGTCCGCCACACGAGCAGCGTCATCGCCGCGACCGGCGGGACGATGACTATCGACGACCTGAGGGCTTCCGCCGGTGTCAGCAGCACCCACCTGGCACAGCGGTTCAAGGAGCTGATCGGCGTCACCCCGAAGCGGCTGGCGCGCACCTACCGCTTCGCGGCCACCGTGTTGTCGATCAACCCCGCCGAACCGATCGACTGGGCCGACCTCGCCGGCGGCGCGGGCTACTTCGACCAGGCCCACTTCGGCCACGAGTTCCGGGCGTTCACCGGGCTCACACCGACCCGGTACGTCGAAGTCCGGCAGCGGTTCCTGCGCGAGAATCCCGGTCACGTGCTGGACGGGTGGCCGCTGCCGACCGATTGATTTCCTACAAGAGCGACAGCCCTCGAAACCCTAATCTGAGGGCATCCCCCAGCAGAGGAGCGCCCGTGGGCAGAGTGGTCATGTACAGCTCGGTGTCGGTGGACGGCTTCATCGCGGACGAGAACGACCAGCCCGGACCGCTGTTCGACTGGTTGCTCGGCGGTGACGTGCCGTTGGACTCCGACGGCCAGTTGACGGTGTCGCAAGCGTCGTACGACTACACCCGGCCGTACTGGGACCAGATCGGGGCGACGATCGTCGGCCGCCACGTCTTCGACATGACGGACGGCTGGGACGGGAAGCCACCGGGCGGGGTCGACCACGCGGTCGTCGTGACGCACCGTCCGAAGCCCGAGGGCTGGAACCCCGAGGCGCCGTTTCACTTCGTCGACGGCGTCGAGGCAGCCGTGGCCACGGCGCAGAAGCTCGCGGGCGACCGCATCGTCGAGGTCGCCGCCGGCGACGTCGGCGGCCAGGTGCTCGCCGCGGGCCTGGTCGACGAGGTGCGCATGGACGTCGTACCTGTCGTGTTCGGGTCCGGCAAGCGCTACTTCGGGTCGGTCCGCGCGCAGCACCTGTTGGAGGACCCGGACGTGGCGATCCAGGGCAACCGGGTGCTCCACCTGCGCTACCGGGTACGCCGCTGACGCTGACCAGGTCCAGGACCCTTCGGGTAACCGCTCACCATCAAGTGGTCAAGAGGCATCGATGCCCCGTGGCCACGTCATGACCACCAGCAGGACGATGTTCCAGAACCACGACCGACAGGCCGTTCTCCTCCCACCTCCCGAGAGCACACGTCGGCGACAGGACAGGCGACGTCAGGTCACGGCCATCCTCATGGGGCAGGGGGACGTTCCTCAAAGGCCACGAACCAGCGAGGGTATGAGCAACGCGAAGATCGACCAGCCGCCTGTCAACCACAGAACGTGGCGTCGCCAGGGAACCTCACCACTCGGCTCATCCGTCGCACCCAGGCGAGCGGTCTTCTTGCGGTAGCTGTCGATCTTCTTGGCCGCCCGGCGGGCGCCTGGATACCCCATCAGCCTGCCGACGATGGAGGGCTGGAACGCGTAGCAGTGGACATCGCCCGCGCCGCCGACCCGGACGACGAGACCACGCTCTGCAACCACCTCCACAACCCGACCCCACGGTATCGAGGTCGCCCTTGCCGGGTTGACCACCAGAAGGGCGGCTGGAGTCGCCTTCACCGAGGAGAACATGGTGACGAGCGTGGTGAAATAACAGATTCCCGCGAAGAATGCGGCAACAAGAACCAGCTGACCTCGGCCATTCGCCGGATTTCTGCTGAACATCGTCATCATGAAGCCGAAGACAGCCCAGAGCGCCGACCCGCCGACCCAGACGCCCCAGCTCCTCATCGCCACGAGCATCAGGCGATTCTTCCGCATGATGCTCCACTCGCTCGCCAGCGGCCCAGGAAGCGGCAATAGCAGGCTACGATGTTGCCCCTTCCGCAGCAAACCTGGCGGAACTCGATCGACCGTCCTCGGTCGTCGGGAGTGACCACGGAATGGCGCACCAGGGTCCGCACCTCGCGGCCGTCGTTTGTCCGCACGGTCACCGCGCAGTGCCACCAGTAGCCCAGGCGCTCCCGTCCGCCGCTCAGGCGGGTCGGGAGCGACCGTAGCGCAGCGTGGCAACCAACCGCTGACCGCCGGAACAGCGGACGGATCTGGCGGTCAGACCAGGCCGGCGTCGCGGAGCAGCATCCACAGGCCCGCGCCGTCCGGGGCGGACAGCCACTTCTGCCCCACCGGCCCCGACGACGGGCGGCCCGCCGGGGCGGGCAGGCTACCGGCCAGCACGGACTGCGTCGGGGAGAGCCGGCGGATCGCCACCCCGGCGACGTTCTCCGGGTGGGCGGCGGCGAACTCCCGGTAGATCTCCTGGTCGTGCTGGCCGTCGTCGCCGACCAGCAGCCAGCGCACGTCGGGGAACTCCTTCGCCAGCCGGGCCAGGGTGGACCGCTTGTGCTCCATCCCGCTGCGGAACCAGCGGTCGGCGGTCGGACCCCAGTCGGTGAGCAGCAGCGGCCCGGCCGGGTAGAGGTGCCGGGACAGGAACCGGGTCAACGTCGGCGCCACGTTCCACGCGCCGGTGGAGAGGTAGAAGACCGGGGCGCCGGGGTGCGCGGTGACCAGCCGCTCGTAGAGCACCGCCATGCCGGGCACCGCGGCGCGGGCGTGTTCGTCGAGGACGAAGGTGTTCCACGCGGCGAGCAACGGCCGGGGCAGCGCCGTCACCATCACCGTGTCGTCGATGTCGGAGAGGATGCCGAACTTGACGTCCGGGTCGAGGATGCGTACGGGCGCGTCGACCGGCTCGGCGTCGGGCACGCTGAGTCGGACGGTGCCCCAGCCGGGCGGCAGGTCGGCCTCGACGAGCGTGTCGACGAAGCCGCTGCGATCGGCGCGGGCCTCGTGCCGCACCCCGCCTGCCTCGATGTGCACTGTCACGTGCTTGGCCGGCAGGGTGGTGAAGCTGCGCCAACCCCGGACCTTCTCCAGCCGACCCCGCTGGCGGGTATCCGGACGACCCAGCAACACCCGGCACATCACCCGCACCCAACCCGGACGGCCGTAGCCGGTGTAGGCCACGATGTTCATCCGCCAGCCGGTGCGCCGCAACCGACGCTCCACGAGCTGGTGCACGGCATCCTCGATCCGCGCGGCCCGGTGCAGGTTCGGCACGGCCAGCTGGCCGGCGGGTGTGGGTGGCACGCGCCAACCCTGCCACACGTCGACGGTCACGGCCACGCGAGCCGACCCGGCTGGGCCGAACCAGCCGGGGTCGACCGCGCCGAACCAGCCGGCCACGCTGGGCCGATCCGGCCGGGTCGGGCTGCGCCGATCGTCCACGGCGGCCCGGCGGAACGTGAAACACTCCGGTCGGGACGACGACGGGGGCGTGGTCGTGTCGCATCCAGAGCAGCACCGCGGGCGGTGGCGTCCGCGACTCGACCGGCCGGCGCTCGTCGCGCTCCTGGTTGGGCTGGTCGGTGTCGGGTACCGACTGATCCTCACGCTGTACACCGTGCCGGTGTCGAACAGCGACGAGGCGACCTTCGGGCTGGCCGCCCTGCACATCGGGCAGGGTCGGGAACGCCCGGTCTTCCTGTACGGCCAGCACTACATGGGCATGCTGGAGTCGTACCTGGCCGCGCCGCTGCTCGCGGTGGCCGGGCCGAGCTGGCCGGTGCTGCGGCTGCCGATGCTCGCCCTGTACGCGGTCTTCCTCTACCTCGCGTACCGGCTCACCCGCCGGCTCTACACGCCGTGGTTCGCCGTCCTCGTCGTCGGCCTGCTGGCGCTGGGACCGGAGCGGGTGGTGCGCGACCAGCTCACAGTGGTCGGCGGCCGGCCGGAGGTGAAGCCGGCGGTGCTGCTGATGCTGCTGATCGCCGTGGGGCTGGCCGCCGGGACGGTACGCCACCGGCGACTGGCCGTCGCGCTGTTCGGGCTCCTGGTCGGGCTGGCCGCCTGGTCGGACTGGCTGATCCTGCCGTATGTGGCGGTGGCCGGGTTGGCCCTGGTGTGGGCGGTTCGGTGGGAGCTTCTGGGCTGGTCCGGGCTGCTGCTGGTGGCGGGCGTCGTGGCCGGGGTGGCGCCGATGATCGTCGACAACCTGCGGGCCGGGCCGGGTGAGGACTCGCTGACGGTGTTCCGGGAGGTCAGCACCAAGGCAGGTCCGTCGCCCCCGTGGTCGGACCGGATCTCCGGCGGCCTGCTGGAGGGGGTGCCACTGGCACACGGGCTCTGCCCGGTCGACGGGTGCGGCCGGTGGCAGCAGTGGTTCGGGCTGCTCTATCCGGTGCTGCTGGTGGCCGCCGCCGCGCTCGCGCTCCTCGCGTACCGCCGGGCCGCCCGCATGACGAGCGGCACGCAGGCCGCCGACACCTCGCCCGGCACGCAGGCCGGGAGGCCCGGCACGCAGGGCGGGAGCACGCTGCGGGGCGCGCGGGTCGGGCCGGTGGTGCAGCTCGCGCTTGTCGTCGGCGCGGCGTTGACCCTGCTGTCGTACGTGCGCAGCCCGCTCGCCGCGACCAGTCCGCTGGACAACGCCCGCTACCTGTCGGTGCTGCAACTGTCGCTGCCGGCGGTGCTCTGGCCGCTCTGGGTGGCGGCGCTCGCCTGCTGGCGGGGCACGGTGGGCGCGCTCGGCCGGCTGGCCGGCGCGCTGGCCACCGCCGTGCTGGCGGCGCTGACCGCGACGACGCTTGTGGTGACCGTGCTCTTCGCGACCACCGGAACCGCCGCGTCGCGGACCGAGGAACGCCAGGCCCGGGAGCTGGCCGCCGCGTTGCGCGCCGACGGCCCCCACGAGGTGTACGGGGACTACTGGACCTGCAACCGGCTGACCTTCAACACGGACGAGTCGGTGGTCTGCGCGGTGCTCGACGGGGACCTGTCCCCCGGGCAGAACCGCTACCGGCCGTACTGGCGGCAGGTCGGGCGGGCCGCCCGGCCGGGCTACGTGGTGGAGGTCGACTCACCGATGGACCGGCGGCTGCGTCGGCTGCTCGCCGACCGGCCCGACGCCGCAGCGGTACGCGAGGTGGGCGGCTATCGCGTGTACCACCCCGACACACCGGTGCGGCCCTGGCGGTAGCGGCGGGTCGTACGCTGGCCGGGCCGCCGATCCGCCCGTTCGAGGAGACCCAGAATGCTCATCCTGCTGCCGCCCTCGGAGGGGAAGGCCGACGCCGGCACCGGACGGCGCTGGAGCCCGGACAAGCTCTCGCTGTCGGAGCTGAACCCGGCCCGCGAGCGGGTGCTCGACGCGCTCGTGGCGCTCAGCGCCGGTCCGGACGAGGAGGCCGCGTTGTCGGCGCTCGGGCTCAGCGACGGCCAGCGCGGTGAACTGCGCCGCAACGCCCGGCTGCGCGCGGCGGCCACCGCGCCGGCCGAACGGCTCTACACCGGGGTGCTCTACGAGGCGCTGGAGCTGGCCACACTGCCGTCGGCGGCACAGCGGGCGGCCCGCCGGTCGATCCTCATCAGCTCCGGGCTGTGGGGGGCGGTCCGCCTCGCCGACCGGATCCCGCCGTACCGCTGCCCGATCGGCGCTCGCCTGCCGGGCGTCGGGGCGCTATCGGCGTACTGGCGGAAGGAGCTGGCGCCGGTCCTGGCCGGCGCGACCGGTCGGGGCCCGGTGCTGGACCTGCGCTCCGGGGCGTACGCGGCCACCTGGACGCCGCGCGGGGAGCTGGCCGAGCGGACGGTGACCGTGCGGGTGCTGCACGAGCGGGAGGTCGACGGCGTGCCGGTCCGCTCGGTCGTGAGCCACTTCAACAAGGCGACGAAGGGGCGGCTGGTGCGTGACCTGCTGATCGCCGGGGCTCGGCCGCGCACCGCCGCGGAGCTGATCGGCACGCTGCGGGAGCTGAAGCACACAGTGGTGGAGGAGCCCGCCGCCGCCGGCCGGGTCCGGCAGGTGGACCTGGTCGTGACCGACCTGTAGCGGTGCGCGAGCCGCAAGATTTCCTCAAGGCTGGGCGGGAGGCGTTCCGCTACGGGCGCGTGGGGGCCACGGTAGGTGAACCCAGACTCCGACAAGGGAGCCTCCGTTGGCCCGCGATCCCGCCCTGCTCGACCGGCCCCGTTCGCCGGCGACGCCACCCCCGCTGGACTGGCTGACCCTGGGCGACGCGTTCGAGGCCGCCTGCCTGCTGCGCTGCACGGCACCGCCGACCGGCGCCCGCTCGGCCGTCGCGCTGCCGTCGCACGCGCCGGGTGTCGAGTTCAACCGGGAGGACGCCGCGCAGCGGATGCGGCAGCTGCTCGCCCGCCTCGACATCCCGGTCACCCAGGAGGTGACAGTCGGCGGTCTGCGCCGCCGCTACGAGCTGCACCGACTGTGGGTGCCGCCGGAGCACCGGGGGGCGTACGCCCGGATGGTGGATGCCGGGTGGTGGCAGGGGCGTCGGGAGCTGCTGGGCGGTCCCGTGCCGGGGGCCTCGCCGGCCCGCCGCCGGTGGACGTCCCGGCTCGCGGCGGCGGCGTGGCGGTCGGCGCTGCTTGCCGGCGGGCGGCACGTGCGGCGGCACATCCTCGGCGTGCGGCTCACCGACCGGGAGTTGGCCGCCGTGCTGATCCGCAGCGCTGCCGTGCTCGACGTGCCGGCCGTGCTGCGCCCGGGCACCGGATGTTTCCTGGTCAGCGTGGCCGACGGGCCGGACCGGGAGCGCATCCTGCGCAGCGCGTCGATGGAGCCGGCCCGGGGCACGGCGCCGGAGCCGGCCCACCGCCCGGCCTGCTGAGCGGCATCCCTCGGCGGCACTGACGGGTACGGGCTTGCGCCGATCCGCCGTAGCGCGCACAGTGCACCGCGTGAGTCGTACCTCCTCGGGTCGCGCCGGTCCACGCCGTGCGGGAGCGGCGGCGCTGGTGCTGGTCGTGGCCCTCGCCGCCGCCGGTTGCCGGGACGACCCGGCCGAGCCGATGCCGATCCGGATCGCCACCGGCAGCCCCACCGCCGTCTACTACGCGTTCGGGCAGTCCCTCGCCACCATCCTCAACCGGGAGCTGCCTGGTGTACGGGCCAGCGTGGTGATCACCGCCGCCTCGGCGGAGAACGTCCGCCTGGTTGGTTCCGGAGCGGCCGAGCTGGGCTTCACCCAGGCCGACGTGCTGCCCAGCAGCCCGACGCAGAGCTCGTCGGTGGACGCGGTGGCCCGGGTGTACGACGACCAACTGCACCTGGTGACTACCGACGGCGGCCCGGTCCGCACGGTCGGCGACCTGCGCGGCCGGCGGGTCTCCGTGGGCGCGCCCGGATCCGGCACCGAGATCACGGCCACCCGGCTGCTGGACGTGGCCCGGCTCGGCGGCGACGCGGTACGCCGGGAACGACTCGGCCTGGACGACTCGGTGCAGGCCCTGCGCACGGGGCACATCGACGCGTTCTTCTTCTCCGGCGGTCTGCCCGTGCGGGGCATCGAGGAGCTGGCCGGGCGCAGCGCCACCCGCGTCGTGGACCTGGGTGAGTGGACCGAGCCGCTGCGCGCCCGCTACGGCCAGGTCTACGTCTCCCGGGACATTCCCCGTTCGGTGTACGGCATGAACCCGGTGACCACCGTCGCCGACCCGAACTACCTGATCGTGCGGGCCAGCCTGCCGGAGCCGCTGGTGCGGGAGGTGACCCGACTGCTGATGGAGCGGCGGGCCGAGCTGGGCGCGGCGCATCCGGCGGCGGGGCGGATGAGCCCCCGCTCGGCGATCGCCACCGCGCCGCTGCCGCTGCACCCCGGGGCCGCCGCCTGGTACCGGGCCGCCAAGCCCTGACCGTCGACGGGCGGGCGATCCCGCCTGCTCGGCCCGCTACCGCGCCGGGGCGGGCCGCCTGTCGACGGCGGTGTCCTCGTCCGCCGGCTCCCCGGCCGGCCCGGTCTCGGGAGCCAGCTCGGGCTCTGGTGAGGGCTCCGGGAACCACAGGCCGGCGACCAGCCCGCGCGGCGTGGCGGGCCACATGGTGAGCCGCCCGTCGGAGGCGTCCACCAGCACGGCGGCGATGGTCAGGCCGAGCCCCGCGCCGTCGACGTTCTGCGCGTCCGGCGCCCGCCAGAACCGCTCGGTGGCCTGGCCGAGCTGACTCTCCGTCATCCCCGGGCCGGTGTCGCGCACCTCCAGGACCACCCCACCATCGCGGCGGGCCACTGTCACCGTCACCGCCCCGCCCGCCCCACTGAACTTCACCGCGTTGTCGATAAGCGCGTCCAACGCCTGGTCGACGGCGGTCGGCACGGTCCGTGCGTACGCCGGGGCGCCGCTCGTGGCCAGCCGCAGCGCGACCGAACGGTGCCGGGCCAACGGCGCCCACGCGGCCACCCGGGACGCGGCCACGGCGGCGGCGTCCACGGTGACCCGCTCGTTCTCCTCCCGTTCGGCGCGGGCCAGGGTGAGCAGCGCGTCGAGCACCAGCGCCAACCGGTCGGTCTCCTCCAGCGCCAGCCGGTGCTCGGACCGCCCGTCCGCGTCGGTGAGGCTGGGCCCCAGCTCCTCCACCCGCAGCCGCAGCGCCGTGAGCGGGTTGCGCAACTGGTGGCTGGCGTGCGCGACGAACGCGCGCTGCCGGTCCATCACGTCGGAGACCACGTCGGCCATGTGGTTGAAGCTGGCCGCGAGTCTGCGCAGCTCCGGCGGGCCGAGCCGGTGCTGCACACGCGCCCCCCGATCACCCTCGGCGATCTCGTGGGTGACCGCGTCCAGCTCGGTCACCGGGCGCAGCACCCAACCGGCCAGCCCGAACGCGGTGAGCACGCAGGCCAGCACGACGAGCAGGCCGGCCAGGGTGAGTAGCAGCCACCAGGTACCCACCGCCCGACGGATCTCGTCGGCCGGCGTCACGATCACCACCGCGCCGAGGACCTCACCGCCGTCGTTGATGGGCACCGCCACCACCACCGGCCCGGCCGACCAGGGCCAGACCGACTCGGGCGCGCTGGCCTGCTGCCCGGACAGCGCGACGTCCAGCACCACGGCAGTCCCGGTGGACTGCCAGCTCGCCGAGTCGACGACGATGCCCCGGTCCCGGTCGACGACCGCCGCGCCGATCCCGTACAGCTCGTCGTAGCTGCGCAGCTCCGCCCCGATCGGGCCGGGCCCGCCGCCGCGCAGTGCCGGCCCGGCCAGCGAGGCGAACCGGGTGGCGTCGGCGAGCCGGTCGGCGCGTACCCGCTCGGTCTCCCGGCTGGCCAGGGTGACGGCGAGCGGGCTCTCCAACGCGATGAGGACGAGCACCATCAGCAGCAGGTAACTGATCACCAGTCGACGGCGCACGGCAGCCCCTCACGCATCGCGCAACCGGTAGCCGACCCCGCGGACGGTCTCCACCAGACGCGCGTCGCCCAGCTTGCCGCGCAACGACCCGACGTGCACCTCGACTGTGTGCCGATCGGCCCAGGTGGTGCCCCAGGCGTCGAGCAGGATGCGGTCGCGGGGAACCGCCACCCCCGGCTGGCGGGCCAGCGACAGCAGCACGTCGAACTCCTTGCGGGTGAGCGTGACCTCGCGCCCCGCCACCGTCACCGTGCGGGCGGCAACGTCGATGCGTACCGCGCCCGCCTCGATCAGGTGCCGCTCGGGCGCGGCGTTCGCGGCGCGGCGCAGCACCGCCTCGATCCGGGCCTGCAGCTCGACCATCGAGAACGGTTTGACCACGTAGTCGTCCGCGCCGAGGCGCAGCCCGAGCACCCGGTCGCGTTCCTCACCTCGCGCGGTCACCGCGATGATGCCGAGCTGGCTGCTGCGTCGGCGCAGCTCCCGGCACACGTCGGTGCCGTCCCCGTCGGGCAGGGTCAGATCGAGCAGCACCAGGTCGCAGGGGGCAGCCGAGAGGGCTGCCGCGACGGTGGCCGCGTGCTCGACCTCGTAGCCGCGGCGGGTCAGGGCGGAGGAGAGCGCGGCGGCAACCCGGCGGTCGTCCTCCACCAGCAGGATCCGCACCGTGCCCCCATCCGTCGCAGCCGTCCTGCGAATGGTGGCAGAAGGGCGCCGCGAGCGGGAGGCCGCCTCCGGTCGGGTCGGCTACAGACCGAAGACGTCGTCGGCTACCGCGTCGCGGACGCCGTCGGCGAAGCCCCGGAAGCCCGGGTCGTCGTGGCGGGCCGGCACGCTCGTGACGTTGACGCCGCTGGCCTGGGTGACGGCGTCGACCAGGGGCGGATAGTCGATCTCGGCGTCGTCGAAGGCGTCGTCGTCCGCCTCGGCCAGGTTGATCACATGCTGTACGTCGTCGGACGGGGTGTCCGGGTCCTCGGCCCACTCGCCGCCGGCCCGGTAGCACTCGTCGTACAACCCGCGCTGGGTGTCGGTCCAGTCGTCGTCGTAGCTCGCCATCGTCCATCCCTCCACGGCCGCTCCACCTGAGCATGCCGGGCCGCGACCGAGGTCGGCGGCGGTACGGCCGAAACGCCCACCGGGCCGACGTAGGCTGCGGAGATGATCTACAAGCTGCTGCCGACGACCGAGTGGGACGACGCCCGGGCCGCCGGCACCTTCACCGGCTCGGCGGTGGACCGGCAGGACGGTTTCATCCACCTCTCCGCCGGCGACCAGGTGGTGGAGACCGCCCGGCGGCACTTCACCGGCGTCACCGGCCTCACCCTGCTCAGCGTCGAGGAGGAGCGACTGGGCGACGCGCTGCGCTGGGAGCCGTCCCGCGGCGGGCACCTCTTCCCCCACCTGTACGGGCCGCTGCCGGTTGCGGCGGTGGCGGCGGCGCAGGCGTTGCCGGTGGACACCCCGGCCGCCGAGGCGGTGGCGGCGCTGCTCCGCTGAGCGGTCGATATGCTCTGCCGAGTCCCGCGCCCCGACGACACTCTTCGTGCCCGGGGCAGCGTGGCAGCCCCGATCCGCGCGCCCGGTGCCCGGTCTCCGGCCCGAGGCGGCGCGGGTCACCGACGGCGCCCGGCGCGCCCTGCGACCCATGCGAGTTGAAGGATGACTGACAGCACCTCACCGACCCCCTCGGTCTTCGTCCACCCCACCGCCGACGTCGAGGACGGCGCCCAGGTCGGCGACGGCACAAAGGTCTGGCACCTGGCCCACATCCGATCGTCGGCCCAGGTGGGCGAGGGCTGCGTGATCGGCCGCAACGTGTATGTCGACGCCACCGTGACTGTCGGCGACCGCGTGAAGATCCAGAACAACGTCTCCGTCTACCAGGGTGTGACGCTTGAGGACGAGGTCTTCGTCGGCCCGTGTGCGGTCTTCACAAACGACTTCCGGCCGCGGGCGCAGAATCCGGACTGGACGATCACGCCGACCCTGGTCCGGCGGGGCGCCTCCATCGGCGCGAACGCGACACTGGTCTGCGGCATCGAGGTCGGCGAGTACGCCATGATCGCCGCTGGCTCGGTCGTCACCCGAGACGTGGCGCCGTACCAGCTGGTGGCCGGTAACCCGGCCCGACCGAAGGGCTGGGTCGACGAGAAGGGCGAGGTCGTCTCCCGGGACGTGGCGAACCCGCCGCGTCGGGACTGACCGTTACCGGTTGCCGGTGAGCGGAGCGCCGCTCACCGGCAACCGGGCGCAGCTCAGGCGCAGAGACGCTCGATCTCCGCGCGGAAACGATCCATCGGGTTCGGCTCGTCCGGGCCGAGCAGGTACTCCTTCAGTTCACGCCGAGCTGCGGTCATCGGGTCGTCGCCAGCCTGGGCGAGGTCAAGGATCTTCCCCAACTCACCGCAGTCGGCGGAGAGCAGGTACGCCGCCCGGGACGTGGGGTACGCGCTACGGAAGTCGTCCTCCGGCAGGCCCGCCGGGTTGGCCACCACGTACGGCCGTTGGCTCTGCACGAAGTCGGAGACCACACTTGACACGTCGCTGATCAGCAGGTCGGTGACGGTGAAGCAGTCGAACAGGGCCGGCACCCGGCCGGTGACGACCAGGTGGGCGTCGCCCTCCAGCGAGTCCACGTCCACCTCGCCGCCGGCGGCCCGGATCAGGTTGATGATCCGGTCGTTGGCCGCCCGGGCCTTGTCCCAGCGGGTGCCGGTCAGCGGGTGCGGCTTGTAGATCAGGCGCACGTTCGCGGCGAGGACTCCCGACACGATCCGCTCCCCCATCGCCACCAGCGACGTGTGGTGCGGGTCGTCGTCCAGCCACCCCTCCCAGGTGGGGGCGTACAGCACGGTGAACCGGCGGTCTGTCGCGGCGGAGCCGAAGGTCGGCACCCCGGACAACTGCGGCCGGCCCACCTCGACGATGTCCTGGTCGAGCACGCCCACCCCGGCCTGCGCGTACCGCTCCCGTCCGGCGCGACCGGCCACCCACACCTCGTCGTACACCTTGCTGTAGGGGTTGACGCTTGCCTGCTTGTCGCTGTCGCCGTGCCCGACGAAGACGTGCCGGACCCCGGGTTCACGGATCATGTGGATGTTGGCGCCCACGTTCGCCGCGTAGAGCGCCACTCGGACGGGGCTGAAATCGAGGTTCATGAAGTCGACCCCGGCGGGCACGCAGATCACCGGCAGCCGGGTGTCGGCAAGCGCCTCGAACGCGTCCTCGGCGCGCAGCAACACGACCGCGCGGCGGCCCACCGCCTCCACCGGGGCGAGCCACATGTTGGCCTGGTAGACGTCCTTGCCGGGGCCGGCGAAGTAGAGCGCCACCTCCGGACGCTCCCGGGCCAGCCAGTCGTGCACGGCGGGCAGCACCCCCGGGGTACGGCCGCGCCCACGCAGCAGGGTGGACGTCAGCACCGCCGCGGCGACGAGCCCGATGGCGAGGGTGACCAGACCGGTCACCAGCACGGGCGTGACCCCGTCGACAAGCGCGGCCGCCACGGCCGCCGGCGGCAGCAGGAAGTTGAGCACCGGCATCCGCAGGCCCACGACGCGCTCGGCCCAGGCCGGCAGGGTCGGCACCCCGCGTACCGCGCCGACATCGATGTTGCGGGTGAACGCCGGCGTCGCGGCCCGGCCCTCGACGACCCGGTTCAACGCGGTGGTGCCAACGGCCACGGCCCAGAGCGCGGCCGGCAGCAGCATGATCCCGATCGTGGCGGCCACCCCGGGGCGGACGGTGCTGACGATCAGCAGGGTCACCGAGAGGTCGCGGACGAGCCACCGCCAGACCGGCTCGACACCGGCCTTCTCCAGCAGAACGGCTGTGGCGGCGAACCGGTGGGCGAGGGCGAACTCACCCGCTGTCGCGACCAACGCGGCGACAGCGAACGGAATCACCCAGCCCAGGACGCCGGCCAGAACCATGATTCCGTAGCCCAGCAGGGTCGCGCCGACGACGGCGACACCCTGTTGGCTCCGTATTCTGCTGAACAACGACACACTCCCTGTCTGCTCGCCGATGTTGGCGCGTTCGATACCGGCCGCCGCGACCTTTAACGGGGCAAGTAACACAAGTATCGCCGGGGTGTCTCGTTGGTGAACGGGCGGGAGAGGCGACTCACAGCGGTGCGCGCGTCAGGTGGCGCAACGCAGCGAACCCCGGCCGGGTAACGGCCGGGGCCTCGCCACCACTCCTCGTTCCTGCACAACGGGTCGGCGACGTACAGCTGGCGACCCGCTGCCCTGCGGCGCAGCTCAGCGGCTGAACGGACGTACGTCCCACAACCAGACATCGTCCACCCGCTGAGCTGGGCCGTACATCGCGTCAAGCACCGCCTTGAGCTCAGCTTGCCGACGGCGTCCCGGCAGCGCCACCGCGTCCGCGCGCCAGTACCGGGCGTCGGCGCGGGCCTGAGCGATCTCTGCCGGTGTGACCGCACCATCGCGCCGACCGGCCGCCACCTCGGTGAGCAGCTTCGCGGTCGGCTGCGGCTCGACCCCCCACCGTCCGGTCCCGTCCGTCTTCGAGACCGGGGCGAGGAAGTATCCCTGCGGGACCGCGAACCCCGTCAGCGCCGCCGAGCTCCAGTAGAGCGAGGTCATGTTGTCCACCGGAACCGGCACCAGGGTACGGCCGGAAGCGACATGATCCTTCCACGCGCCTCCGGTGACGAAATGCGGCACCGGAGAACGGTCCTGAACCGCCAGCGGGGTCGGCAGAATCGGCAATAGCGCAGCCAGCGTCGCCACACCGGCGAGCGGGACGAGCAACCTGTCCGTCGGCGTCCCGGCCTTGTGTCGTGCGACGATTCGGTCCCCCGCGAGAGCGAGCAGCACGCCGATCGCGCTGGTGGTGATGAGCGCGAATCGCGCCACCACCACCGAGTCGAAGACCGGCAGATGCTCCACCAGCGCGAACGGTGCCGGAATGGCGGTCCGTTCTCTTCCCCAGGTCCAGGTGGTGCCCACAGAGAGCAGCGCGCAGAGCACGGCGACCAGGGCGAGCACTCGGACGGTGACCTCCCGGCGCAGCCACCAGGCCGCGGCGAGCGCGACCACCACCAACGACCAGCCGTAGAAACTGGCCTGCTCGGTGGTGTTGGCTACCCAGCCGCTGGCGCTGGTCGCGCTGCCAGCGATCGACTCCGTCGCGTAGCGGACGTAGGAGCCGAGCTTCAGCGCGTAGACGTCCGGCTCGCCAGGATGGCCCACCCGGTGCTGCGGCCCGGCGAACTGCATCCAGAGCGGGTAGGCGGCCACGGCCGCGACGACGGCTCCGGCTATCGCCAAGCCGCCGGCCAGTCGGCCGGCGCGGCGCAGCGCCACCCGTGGCTCGACGGCGAGGTGCGCGAGGACGACCATCAGGCAGCAGAGGGCGAGGAGGAAGAGGATCTCCAGGCTGATGAAGAACTGGGCTGCGACAAGCGCACCGACAAGCAGACCGTCCCGTAGTACGCGACCGTGTCGGGCGAGCACGAGCACCCGCCACCCGATGAACGGCACCAGCCATTGCGCGGTGATGTGCGGATGTCCATTGCTGTGAGAGATCAGGGCCGGCGCGAAGGCGCAGAACACACCTCCGACGGCGGCGGCGGCCCGGGAGCTCACGACATGCCGGGAGAGCACGTAGTACCAGGCGTAACCGGTGCCGGCCAGGTTGAGCGTAATGAAGAGCAGATAGGAGAAGGAGGCGCCGAAGAGCAGAGTGACAGGCGCGAGCAGCAGCCCCGGAAGTTGCATCCCGACGTTGGTCATCAGATTGACGCCGTCGGGCGCGTTCTGCAGCGTCGTGAAGAACGGGTTCTCCAGGTGACTGACCGCGTGGGCGGCGTAGGCCAGCATCCACTCGTTGAATCCCTGGTCGTTCGGGCGGGTACCCAGGAGCCGTCCGTCGAAGTCCCGCCAGCCCCGGCCGGTCACCCACAGTGCGCCCAGAAGGAAGACCGCCGCGATCAACGCGTCGACCCGGCCGAACCGTCGGCCGGCCGGCGGGTTTCCCTCGTCCGCCTGCCCAACGGGCCGGGTCGCCTCGTCCGTCTCGGCCCTTGCCGGCTCCGCCGCCGAGGGACCGGCGTCCACGACCGTGCTACCCGCGTCAGCGGACACTGCGACAGTGGTCGGAACGGGGCCGGAACGACGAGTGTCAGACGCGGTCATGAGGCAGGAGTATACGGTCGCCGCCGCCGGCGACCCCCGTCAGGCATCGGCCCGTTCCCTGGCTCTAATCAGCGCGGCGTCGAGGGCTGCCGACGCCGTGCACAACGGGCCCCGGCCGCGGAACGGTCGGGGCCCGGAGCGGACGGGTGGGGATCAGCCGCCGATGACCACCCGGCGGACGCCGGCCCAGCGAGCCGGATCGGTGACCCGCCGACCGTCCACCAGAACGGTCACGCCGGGCAGATCGGCCGGGGCGAGACTGCGGTACTCCGCGTGGTCGGCCTGGATGACCGCGGCACCGAGCGGCTCACCGTCGTACGCCGGCAGGCCGTGCGCCACCAATTCCTCGTTGGTGTACATCGGGTCCGAGACGTACGGCTTGGCGCCCCGCTGGCGCAGCGCCTCGACGGTCGGGAAGACGCCGGAGAAGGCGGTCTCCTTGACTCCACCCCGGTAGGCCGCTCCCAACACCAGGACGCCCACGTCGGTCAGGTCCCCGTACGCGGCGGCGAGCAGGTCGACCGCGTACTCCGGCATGGCCGCGTTGGCCTCCCGGGCCGAGCGGACGACTGTGGCGGCCGGGTCGTTCCAGAGGTACATCCGCGGGTAGATCGGGATGCAGTGCCCGCCGACGGCGATGCCCGGCGAGTGGATGTGGCTGTACGGCTGGGTGTTGCACGCCTCGATGACCTTGGTGACGTCGACGCCCACGGTGTCGGCGAAGCGGGCGAACTGGTTCGCCAGGCCGATGTTGACGTCCCGGTAGGTCGTCTCGGCCAGCTTGGCCAGCTCGGACGCCTCGGCCGAGCCCAGGTCCCACACCCCGTTCGGGCGCTCCAGGTCGGGACGCTCGTCGAAGTCGAGGACCGCCTCGTAGAAGCGCACGCCGTGCGCGGCGGACGCCTCGTCGATGCCACCGACCAGCTTCGGGTAGCGGCGCAGGTCGGCGAAGACCCGCCCGGTGAGCACCCGCTCCGGGCTGAAGACCAGGTGGAAGTCCGTGCCGGCGGTGAGGCCGGAGCCTTCCTGGAGCATCGACGCCCAACGGCTGCGGGTGGTGCCGACCGGCAGGGTCGTCTCGTAGCTCACCAGGGTGCCCGGCTTGAGGCCGCGGGCGATGGCCCGGGTGGCGTCGTCCATCCAACCGAAGTCCGGTACGCCCTCCGCGTCCACGAAGAGCGGCACCACCACGACGACGGCCTCGGAGTCGGCGACCGCGGCGGCGGTGTCGGTGGTGGCCGACAGCAGCCCGGCGGCCACCACCTCCTTCAGCTTCACGTCCAGGTCGGCCTCGCCGGGGAACGGCACGGCACCATCGTTGACGAGCTGGACGACCCGCTCGGAAACGTCGGCACCGATCACCCGGTGCCCCTTCGAGGCGAACTGCACGGCGAGCGGAAGGCCGATCTTTCCGAGCGCGACGACGCAGATGTTCATGAAACTACTTTCCTCCAGAGGGCCAGATTCGGCGCAGACGGGCAAGGAACCGACCGGTGGTTACCGGCGTGATCGCGATGATCACCTGGCCCTTGTGGTTCGTGGTCGGCGTGACGAGGTGCAACCGGACGCCGTGGCGGGTGAGCAGGCGGGGCGCGCCGACCCGGCGGTCGGTCCGCAACGGTGCGGAACCGACCCCGGCCGGAGTGCTCACCTCGGCCCGTACCGTCTCGCGTCCGCCGTCGAGCGGCACGGCCGCGAGCAGCCGGTCCACCGCGAAGGCCGTCCGTACGACGGTACCGGGCGCACCGGCGGTGACGGATGTCACGCCGACCACCTCCCCGGCACTGATCCGGAGTGCCTCGGCGGGCAGGTCGGCCAGCTCCGCCCAGCGGCTCTGCGCGGTCACCACCAGGAATCGCGCGCCTGCGGCGTCCCGTCCCCAGGCCAGCCGGGTCGCGGTGAGCGTGGCCAGCACCTTCGCGGAGCCGTCGGTCATGTCGTACCACTCGTCCGGGTAGCCGAGCGACGGGTCACGGAAGCCGACATAGTGCGCGTACCAGCGATCGCCCTCGATGGTGATCTCCGGTGGCGTCCTCTCGGACTGCTGCCGGATCAGCTCACGCAGCCGCTCCAGTTCGGCGTCGCGGGCGACGACCAGCCGCAGCCGCAGATCGGGGGCCAACCGCGCCAGGATGTCGTCGGTGAGGTACCCCTCGACCAACTTGCGGATCCGGTCGTGGACGCGCTCCTGGACGTCGGCGCCGAGGTCGAGCAGCTCCGCCTGGAGGAGCTTCGCCACCTCCCAGCTGAAGTGACGCAGCAGGACCGCGTCCCGCCGCGGTCCGGGCTCGAGCAGGCCGGCGACGAAGCCGACCAGCTCCTCGGCGCAGCGCAGCCGCTCCTCGAAGCGGCTGGCGTAGGTGATGTTCTGCGCGTTGTGCCGCTTGACCGCGTAGTAGTACTCGTAGTCCCCGAGGACGGAGACCTTGTTCGCGCGGACGCAGGCCTCCAGTGTGAACGGCTGGTCGCTGCCCATCGGCATGTCGGTACGGAAGCGCAGCCCGTGCCGTTCGATCAGGTCCCGCCGGAACAGCTTGGTGTTCGACAGCGACCAGGGCAGCGCGCTGCCGACGAGATCGACCTGCTCCCGGGTCTCGGCGTAGACGGCCTGGTGCACGTAGCGCTTGTTGGCGCCGACCATCCGACCGAGCACCACGTCGGAGCCCCACCGGTCGGCGGCGTCCACCAGGCGTTCCAGGGCCTCCGGGCCGAGATGATCGTCGGAGCCGATGAAGAAGACGTACCGGCCGCGGGCGTGGTCCAGGGCGCGGTTGCTCGGCACCGCCGGACCGCCGGAGTTGGCCTGGCGCAGCACCCGGACCGTATCCGGGTACCGCTTCGCGTAGCGGTCCAGCTCGGCGCCGCTGCCGTCGGTGGAGCCGTCGTCGACCGCTACGACTTCGAGGCGGTCCAGCCCGATGGTCTGCCCGACAAGCGAATCCAGGCAGGCGGTCAGGTACGGCATGGTGTTGTAGACGGCAACCACCACCGTCACGTCGGGTTGGCTCACGCCCCGACCTCCACCACTGTCTGTTCGGCGGCGGTGGAGGTGTCGCGGGCGGACATCGGGCGCGGAGGCGCGCCGGGCAACAGCCGAGAGTAAACGTCGTCCAGCACCTCTGCCTGCGCCTCCCAGGTCCAGCCGGCCAGCAACCCGGGCCGGTCGTACGCGGCACGGTAGCGCGCCGGGTCGGCGAGCACCGCGGTGACCGCCCGGACGAAGTCGGCAACGTCCTCGGCCTCGAACACCTCGCCCTGGCCAGTCTCGCGGACAGTCTCCGCCATCGTCCGCACGTCGGAGACGACCAACGGCAGCCCGGCGTGTGAATACTCGAAAAACTTCGTGATCAGGGCGATCTCGTGGTTCGGCCAGTGCTGGATCGGGATCACCCCGACCTGCGCGCCCGACAGGAACGGCACCACCTGGTGATGCGGCACGTACGGCAGCAGGTGCACCCGCCCTGCCACCCCGAGCTCCTCGGCGCGGCGGAGGAGGCCCTTGACGTACGCCGACTGGGGTTTGTTGACCACGAACGCGACGTGCGCCTCGGGCAGCCGCGGCAGCGCCTCGACCATCACCCCGAGCCCGCGCTTGGCCGCGGCCACCCCGCTGTAGACAAGCAGCGGCGTGCCCGGGCCGATCCCGCAGAGCGCCCGGATGTCCGGTACCGGCTCGGCGGAGTCCGCCGGTTGCGTCTCCAGGGTCGGCGCGTTGAGCACCACCGCGGGGCGCTCCGCCAGCCCGTGTTCGCGTTGCAGCAGGTCGGCCAAGCCGCCCGAGACGGTCATGGTGGCGTCCGCGTACGGTACGAACTCCCGCTCGTGGGCGACGTTCCCCGGCAGCCACCGGGCGTTGTCGCGCCACGGCTGCACGCCGGGCAGGTATTCGTGGGCGTCCCACAGCAGCGCGATCCGACGCCCCTTGGCGGCAGCACGGATCTTGGCGCGGGCCCCGACGCCGATCATCCGGAAGTCGTTGGCGTGGATGAGATCCGGTGCCAGCTCGTCCACGACCGGGCCGAAGGCCAGCTCGTAGTCCCACAGGCCCGGCTCCAGCCGGCGCCACGCGCCGCCGCCGCGCAGCCTCTGCCAGAAGAGCGTGTACGCCCGGTCCCAGGGGCTGGTCAGCTTGCGGCCACGACGGGCCCGGGTCAGCTCCCGGTTGCGCAGCGACACCCAGAGACGGACCAGGGTCGAGAACTTCTCCTCGAACCGCAGCGTCGGCCAGGCCAGCGACGGGACGCGACCGCCGTCGCGGGCGGCCAGCGTCAAGGCGGCGCGGCGGACCTGCAGGTCGGCACGCCAGGCCTTCACGGCTTGGGCACGATGGGCGCCGATCCCGCTCGGCGGGTAGGCCAGCGGCGCGCGCAGCAGTGCGCGTCGGAATTCGTGTCGACGCTTGGCCAGCGGCTCCGGCATCGGGATCAGCCGAACCTCGGCGGCACCGAGTCGCCAGCTCTGCGCCTGCCCCCCGGCGGGCGCCCGCCCGAGCAGGACGACCTCCCAGCCGGCGTCGGCGGCGGACCGAGCCGCCTTCTGTACCCGCGAGTCACCGATGACCCCGTTGTCCACAAGCATGACGACCCGTCCCCGGGTGGCCACCGCTGCGGTCGTGCCGTCAGATCCCATTCCTGCCCGTTTCCGTGTCAGCCAGCACCGCGCCCGCGGGACCCGAGCGAGTCTACGACACCTCAGGCGTGGTACCCGCCCGCGCGGCGCTCGGGTGTCCCCGCTTGAACCGAGTCGGTTGCTAACCTGCATCCTGATCGACGACCGGTCACCGCCGTGCCGCGCGCGGGGCCACTTCCGGGGGTGGCGCCGGATCCGTCCGCGCCCGACCGATCACCCGCCTCAGCGTAGACATAGACAGGACGAAATTGGACGTGGTGACGACCGACGAACGCCGCCCGTCGACGACGGAACACGGCCCTGCCGAGACGCCGGCGCCCCGGGAGGGGGCCATGCTCCGGATCCGCGCCGCCTTCCAGCTGGCCCTGCCGGCCCTGGTCGCGTACGCGGCGACCCGCGTGGTCGGCGGGCTCACGCTCTACATCTGGGCCCGCGCCACCAACCGCAGCCCGGAGAGCCTGCTCACCCGGTTCGACGGCACCTACTACCTCTGGATTGCCCAACACGGCTACGACGGGTACGAAAAGCTGCAGAGCAACATGGCTTTCTTTCCGCTCTACCCCGGCGTCTTGGCTCTGCTGGAACCGCTCAGCCCGTTCGACCACACCAAGACCGCGCTCGTCGTGGCCTGGGGTGCGGCGCTCGCCGCCGCCTGGGGGCTGTTCGCCGTCGGCAACCTGCTGCACGGTCGGCGGGTCGGGATCCTGGTCGCGGCGCTCTGGGGAGTGCTTCCGCACAGCATCGTCGAGTCGATGTCGTACAGCGAGGGCCTGTTCACGGCCCTCGCGGCCTGGACGCTCTACGCGCTGCTGCGCGATCGCTGGCTCACCGCGGGCGTGCTCTGCCTGCTCGCCGGCCTCACCCGTCCGACCGGGTCGTCGCTGATCGGCGTCGTCGGGCTGGCCGCGCTCATCGCCGTCATCAAGCGGCGCCACGGCTGGCACCCCTGGGCCGCCATGATCCTGGCACCCCTCGGCTGGCTGGGCTACCTGGCCTGGGTCGGCTCGGAGACCGGCCGGCCCGACGGCTGGTTCCACATCCAGGACGCCGGGTGGGGCACCACCTTCGACTTCGGTGTCGACACCCTGCAGCGGGGTCAGACGGTGCTGAGCGAGGCGTCGGCGCTGGAGGTCTACATGGTGACGCTCATAGTGGGCCTGGCGATCCTGCTCTTCGTGCTGAGCGTGCTCGACAGGCAGCCCTGGCAACTGCTGCTCTACAGCGGCCTGCTGCTGGTCACCACGCTCGGCGCGGCCGGCTACTACCACTCCAAGGCCCGGTTCCTGCTCCCGGCGTTTCCGCTGCTGATCCCGCCCGCAGTGGCGTTGGCCCGGGCCGGCTGGGCCCGGGCGGCCACCGTGATCACCGCCCTGATGATCATGTCCGCCTACTTCGGCGGCTACCTGCTCCTGGTGTGGCGCCGCTCGCCCTAGCCCGACGCGTCTCCGGTCGTACGGGGCCGTCCGCGGGCACCGGCACGCGGTGCCCGATGCCACGCTCGGTACAGGCCCGGCATCGGACGGCCTCGAGGGACGAGGTACCGGACAAAATCCGCTAGGGTTGGCCGCTGTGTTCCCACCACCGCCTGCTTCCTTCTTCCCGGTGGATGTACCGGCCCGAGCGTGCGCAGACAGGACCAGACATGGACGTGGTGACGACCGGCGAGCGCCGGCCGCCGGCGACGGACTCGACAGCTGACGAGATCCCGTCGGCCCCTGACAGCCGGGCCCGCCGGGTGCTCGCCAGCGCCCGGTACGCGCTGCCCGCGCTCGGCGCCTACGCCGCGGTCCGCGTTCTCGGAGGGCTGACCCTCTATCTCTGGGCCTCCCCCAGCCGCAGCACCGAAGGCCTGCTCACCAGGGCCGACGGCAACTGGTACCTCGCGATCGCGCAGCACGGTTACGACGGCTATCAGCGGCTGCAGAGCAACATGGCCTTCTTCCCGCTCTATCCCGGCCTGACCGCCGCTCTGGAGCCGCTCACCCCTCTCGACTTCCGCAAGACCGCACTCGCGCTGGCCTGGATCGCGGCGCTCGCCGCCGCCTGGGGGCTGTTTGCCGTCGGCAACCTGCTGCACGGTCGGCGGGTCGGGATCATGCTCGCGGTGCTCTGGGGACTGCTACCGCACAGCATCGTCCAGACGATGTCGTACAGCGAGGGTCTGTTCACCGCGCTGGCCGCCTGGACCCTGTACGCCCTGCTGCGCGAGCGCTGGCTCACCGCGGGCGCGCTCTGCCTCTTCGCCGGGTTGACCCGGCCGACGGCATCGTCGCTGATCGCGGTGGTCGGACTCGCCGCGCTCATCGCCGCCGTCCGGCGGCGGGACGGCTGGCGCCCCTGGGTCGCCATGGTGCTCGCGCCCGCTGGTTGGGTTGGCTACCTGGCCTGGGTCGGCGTGCAGACCGGCAGGCCCGACGGCTGGTTCCACATCCAGGACGCCGGTTGGGGGACCAGCTTCGACTTCGGGGTCGACACCCTGCGGCGGGGCCGGTTGGTGCTCACCGAGGCGTCCGCCCTGGAGTTCTACACCGTCACGCTTGTCGCGGTGCTGGCGATCACGCTCTTCGTGCTGAGCCTGATCGACCGGCAGCCGTGGCAGTTGCTGCTCTACAGCGGCCTGCTGCTGGTCACCACGCTCGGTGCCGCGGGCTACTACCACTCCAAGGCACGTTTCCTGTTGCCGGCATTCCCGCTGCTGATCCCGGTGGCGGTGGCGTTCGCGAAGGCCGCGCGGGCACGAGCGGTCGCCATACTGACCCTGCTGGCCCTCATGTCCGCCTACTTCGGCGGCTATCTGCTGATCGTCTGGCGCAGTTCACCGTAGACGGCGCGAGGGCGTCGGCGGCCCCGTCCATGGGACGGCGTTATTGTGGTGTCCGCGCTCTGTCCGATGGTCGTCCGACCTCGTCGCCGCCCGGCCGGGCCACCTGACCCTTTCCACCCTGGCCACGACGCGGCCTTCTCCCACTCCCCAGGATCGGAATCGATGAACAACGGGCGAACTCTCTGGGACTCGTTGAAACTCCCCCGGCCGCGACGGTCCGGGACCCGACCGCACATGGTCTACCTCGCGATCGGCTTCCCGCCGGCGGCCAAGAGCTGCGCCTACCGGATGCGGGAGACGGCGAACCAGTTCGCCGCCGCGGGTTGGGACGTGACCGCAGTCACCATCGCGGACGAGGCCTGGGAACGGGAGTACGGGCTCGACCACACCCTCTCCCAGGGGGTGGACCCCAGCGTCCGGGTGGTGAAGCTGCCCCTGTTCCGGGACGACCTGGAGACCGACATCCGCTCGTTCACCGAGCAGCGTGCCCTGGCTCACAAGGACTACCTGGCCGACCTGCGCAAGCAGAACCTCAAGGTCTTCCCTGAGCCGGTCTTCGGCGGATGGCGTCCCGCGCTGGAGAAGGCCCTGCTGCAGATCCACCGGGAGCGGCACGTCGACCTGCTGGTGACCACCTGCGCCCCGTACGTCAACCTGTCGGCGACCTGGAAGCTGTGGGAGACCCACCGGGTGCCGTACGTGGTGGACTTCCGCGACGGCTGGTCCGTCGACGTGATCAACAACGGTGAGGCGTTCACCCGGGAGTCGGTCTCCGGGCAGTGGGAGATCAAGCTGCTCACCAACGCCGTGGCCATCTGGAACGTGAACGAGCCGATCTCCCGCTGGTACCGGGAGCGCTACCCCGAGCTGGCGCACAAGATGCGAGTCGTGCGCAACGGCTACGACGCGGCCAGCATCCCGGCCCAGGTGCGTCCCGCCCCGCCGGACCGGCCGCTGACCTTCGGCTACCTCGGCGCGCTGAACCTGCCCGTGCCACTGCTGAAAGCCGTCCTCGAGGGCTGGCGGACGGCGCGCGCGGAGGATCCGGCGCTGGCCGACGCCCGCTTCGAGGTGCGGGGCCACATCGGCGCCGCGTGGGCGCGCGGTGACAACGCGCACGCCGAACTGCTCAGGGCCGCCGCCGTCGACGGCGTGCTGGTCGGCGGTTCGGTGCCCAAGGCCGAGGTGGTCGACCTCTACTCGCGCTGGGACGCGGTGGTGCTGATGGTGACCGGCGGCCGCTACATGACCTCCGGCAAGGTGTACGAGTACATGGCGACCGGCCTGCCGGTGGTCTCCGCCCACGAGGCCGACCACGACGCCTCCACTGTGCTCTCCACGTACCCGCTCTGGACCGGCGCGGTCGGGCTGGACCCGGCCGAGCTGGCGAGCGCCCTACGGCGGGCCGCCGCGATGGCCCGTACCGCCGACGTGGCGGAGCGGGATAAGGCCCGCGCCGAGGCGCGGCAGTACGCCCGCGAGGAGCAGCTCATCCCCGCCGTCCGTGAGGTCACCGAGCTGGTGCTGGGCGTCGGCGGACCGGCCGCCCCGCAGCCCTCTCCCGCCCGCGCACGCGTCCTGGCCCAAGAAGGTAGGTCATGATCGAGGTCCTGATGGTTATGGGCACCGTCCCCGGACGGGTGGCGGTCCTGACCGACGCGCTCGAGCAGTTCCGCGCCAAGGGCGTCACCGTGCGGGTGGCCACGACCTTTGACCCGGGGGAGAACATCCCGGCGGCCACCGAGCTGGCCGAGGTGCACCTGCTGCCCACCTCCACGGAGCTGGGCCCGAGGTTCGGCCGGATGGTCAAACGGGCGAACCCGGCCCGGCGCCCGTGGCTGCGCGCGCAGCGCGACCCGTGGGTCCGCCGGCACGCCAAGCGGGCGGACGTCCTGGTCGCTCTGGACGCGCAAGCCCTGCACACCGTCTGGCAGCTCGCCCAGCGCTACCGACGGGCCGACGCCGTCTACGGCATCGCCCCCGCACTGCGGGCCGTGGAAAAGCGGTCCGCCGACCCGGCGCGCTACCGCCGTCCCCGGCTCAACACCGCCGGCCCCGCCCCGGCCGTGCTGGCGAGCGCCACCCGCAGCCAGACCGTCGACCTGGCGAAGCGGGTGTTCGAGATGAGCACCGGGAAGAGGGCCATGAAGCTCGGTCCGGTGCGCTGGTTCTGGCAGGGGGCCGTCACGGCGCCCGGTCTGCCGGAACGGCACCGGGGCAAGATCGCCCGGCGAGTCACCGGCAACATGCTCAAGTCCGGCCACGCCACCAGCGCGAAGCGGCTGGCATTGGCGGCCCAGGGCCGCCTGAAGAGCCCGACGACCAGGGGGCAGCTCCTCGGCCCGATCGTCGACGCGGAGCTGAGCCAGGGCAAGGTGCCCGAGCACCTGATGACAGTGGTGCGAGGTCAGCTCAAGCTCGCGGACGGCTTCCTCAAGAAGCGGAACCCGGGCAAGGCAGCGCCGCACGTGCTGCGCGCCTTCAACCTGATGTTCCACCGGATCGTGCAATTCGACGGCACCACCTCGCCGCTGGCCGAGGATCCGGAGGGGTTCCTCGCGCCGCTGCACAACAGCGAGGCCGGCCGCGCGATGGCGACGCCGCGCGGCCGGCAGAGCCCGGCGGCGTTCCCGCCGGCCGGCCGGCCGCACCGGATGCTCTTCTTCACCGGGTTGAACGACAACTTCCTCGGGCCGATCCTCGAACGCTACGAGGCGATGCCCGGGGTCGAGGTGCGCCGGCTGAACCTGATGGAGGAATCGATCCTCCCGGTGCTCAGCAATGGGCGCACGAACGTGGTGCACCACATGCTCGCCGGCAGCTCCAAGCGGGCCGGGGAGGTCCAGGAGGCGTGGGGTCCCCACCTCGACTGGGCGGACACGGTCTTTGTGGACTGGTGCAACCTCGGGGCGGCGATGCTGACAATGATCGACCCGGGCACGACCCGGGTCGTCGTCCGCCTGCACAGCTTCGAGGCGTTCAGCTGGTGGCCGCACCTGACCGACTGGTCCCGGGTGGACGACCTGGTCTTCGTCTCCGAGCACCTCCGCGACCTGGCGCTGGCCGCGGTGCCGCGACTGCGCGCCTCGCAGGGGCCCCGCACGCACATGATCAACAACGCGATGGAGTTGCACCGGTACGTAGCGCCCAAGGTCTCCGCCGACAGCCGGTTCACCCTCGGGCTGGTCGGCTTGAGTTCGCTGGCCAAGGACCCGCGCTGGGCCCTGGAGGTGCTACGGGAGCTGCGTCGACGGGACGAGCGGTACCGCCTCAAGCTGATCGGCGACGCCCTCAACCCGGAGCTCAGCCCGGCGATCAAGGCGTACGTCCGGGAACTCGACGCCGAACTGGCCGAGCTGGAGTCGTCCGGCGCCGTCGTGCGGTTCGGCCGCACCGACGACGTCCCCGGCGCGCTCACCGACGTCGGGGTCATCCTCAGCACCTCGCTGCGGGAGAGCTTCCACTGCGCGCTCGTCGAGGGCGCGGCCAGCGGCGCCGTGCCTGTGGTACGCGACTGGCCGTTCTTCGCCGGCCGCCCACACAGCGCCCGGACCCTCTTCCCCAGCGACTGGGTCGTCGGTACACCGGAAGAGGCCGCCGAGCGGATCCTGGCCCTCACCGCGTCCGAGGAGGTCTGGCGCGAGGCGGGCCGGGCGGCGGCGGCGCACGTGCTGAGCACCTGGGACTGGTCGGTCACGCAGAAGGACTTCGACCGGCTGCTGCTGGAGCCTCCGGCCACGGCCGACTGACCGGCGGATCAGCAGAGAACGATTCGGCCGGCTGCCCTGGAGGGGAGCCGGCCGAGTCGTCTGTCCACGTCAGTGCGAGGTTCTCGCGAACTCCCGCTCGACCTCGGGCCGCCGGCCCGACGGAGGACGCGTCCCAGGGGTTTGGGGCGTGTCCAGCAGCGAGCTGTACAGCTCGTCGAGGATCCGGGCCTGGGCCTCCCACGTCCATGCGTCCAGCAGGCCGGGCTTGTCGTAGGCGGCCCGGTAACGCTTCGGGTCGGCGAGCACGGCGCGCACCGCCCGGGCGTAGTCGGTCAGGTCCTCCGCGGTGAACACCTCACCCTGACCGGTGACCCGCGCGGTCTGCGCCATGGTCTTCACGTCACTGACCACGATGGGCAGGCGGGCATGCGCGTATTCCAGGAACTTCGTGATCAGCGCCAGCTCGTGGTTGGGCTTGTGGTGGATCGGGATGACCCCGGCGTCCGCGCCGGACAGGAACGGCACCACCTGCCAGTGCAGCACGTACGGCAGCAGGTGCACGCGGTCGGCGACGCCCAGCTCGACGGCCCGCTCCCGCAACGCCTCGGAGAACTGGTTGTCACCATTCGGGTTGATCGTCACGAACGCGACGTGCACGTCGGGCAACTCCGGCAGCGCCTCCACCATGATCTGGCAGCCCCGGCTCGGATTCACCGCGCCCGAGTAGACAAGCAGCGGCGTCCGGTCGTCGACGCCACACAGCGTCCGCAGGTCCGGCACGTCACCGTCGGCCTCGGCCGGCGGGGCCATCGGCGCGTTGAGCACCACAGCCGGCCGCTCGGGCAGGGCATGGGTCTCCTGGAGCAGGTCGGCCAGGGTGTCGGAGACCGTCACTACCGCGTCCGGGTAGGCGGCGTACTCGGCCGTGTAGGCGATCTGGGCCGGCAGCCAGCGCGGGTTGTCGGCACGGCCGGTGATGCCACCCACGAACTCGTGTGCGTCCCAGACCAGCTTGGTGTTGCGGCCGGCGGCCCGCGCCCGCAGCTTCGCCCGGGCCCCGATGCCGAGCATCCGGAAGTCGTTGGCGTGGATGATGTCCGGCTTCAGCTCGTCGAGCGCGGTCCGGAAGGCCAGCTCGAAGTCCCACAGGCCCGGGTCCAGCCGACGCCAGGCGCGGTTGCCCAGCAGGCCCTGCCAGAACCGGACGGGCAGCCGGGTGAGCGGAGCCTCGGGGTCGGCCTGGACCTTGCGCAGGCGACGGGTCTCCCCGCTGCGGAACCGTACCCATCGGGCCAGCGCCGTGGCTGCGGCGCGGGACGGCAGCTGGGCCGCCCGCCTCACCGGCCGGGAAAGCCCACCGCCGAGGGCCTGGACGCGGACCCGGCGCTCGTAGAGGTCGGCCTTCCAGGCCTTGATCTCCTGGACCCGGTAGGCGGCCTCGGTGGTCGACGCGTACGCCAGCGGCCGGCGCAGCGACCGGCGGTACTCCCGGGGCAGCCGGTGCAGCGGCTTGGGCACGCGCAGCAGCCGCACCTCCGCATCGCCGATCCGCCAGCTGTCCGCCTCAGAGCGTGGGTTGCGGATGCCGAGGAGAACGACCTCCCAGCCGGCGTCCGCCGCCGACCGCGCGGCCTTCTGCACCCGGGAGTCGCCGTGGACCCCGTTGTCGACCAGCATCACCACCCGTCGCCGGGTCGGTCGGGCATCGCTCTTCGGGCCAGCTTGCATCGGGTGCTTCTCCTCGTTGACGGGGTGGGGCACGGGTGGTGGCGGGTCACCGGAGGAAGGCGTCGAAAACCTCGGCGGTCCGTCGCCCGTCGTGGTGGGCGCGGACGTAACGCGCGCCCTCCGTGGCGAGGGTGACCGCGGCGGGCCGGTCGTCGAGCAGCGACTCGATCGTCTTGACGAGGGTGCTGGGAGTGGCGTTGGCGATCGGCGGCGAGACGCCGGCCGCCCGGTGCGGACCTTCGCTGACGTACGCCACCACGACCTTGCCGGCGGCCATCCCCTCGCAGGAGAAGGTGCCGTAACTGCCCATCACCAACTGGTCGACCATGATGTCGCAGTCCTGCACAAGGCGACGCATCTCGTTGTGCGGCAGACCCTCCACCAAGCGCAACTCGATGATCCGTCGCTCGTCCAGCTCCTGCAACCGCGGCAGGAGCCGGTCGGTTCCCTTGGTCCACCGCTTCGACGGCGCGTGCAGCACCACCGGCCGGGCGCGCTCCAGCACCGGGCGGTCGCAGGCCCAGGCGTCCACGTCGACGATCAGCGGCGCCCAGGTGGCGAACGGCACGTCGTCCAGCAGGTCGGGGGTGGTCACGAAGAACGGCAGGCCGCTCTCCTCGGCAGTGCGCCGGTTCCGCTCGGCCACCGTGGTGAGCCGCTCGCGCAGTTCGGAGTCCGCGTCCCGGAACGCGGACTCGGCATGCCGCTCCAGGTGCGCGGCCGGATGGCGGATCTCGCTGCCGTGCGCCAGCAACGCGACCTTGAGCCGGGCCCGGCGCAGCGCGGGCAGGTCTGCGGAGATGTCGTCGCCGTTGCCCCGGCCGAGCACCGGGCGGAACGCGTCCACGATCAGGTGCGTGTACCAGCCGAGCACCCGGCGGGCCTGCTCCGTCTGGACGTCGAGCCTGTGTTCGCCCGGGTAGTTCAGGTAGCGGTCGGCCGGGTAGCGATAGGTGGCCGGCGGCTTGGCCATCACCAGTTCGATGCCGACGTCCGCCCGCGCGGCGGTGATCGCCACCGCCAGGGCGGAGAGTTGCCCGGCGTAGTTGGCCGTGCCCAGCCCCAACCGGACCGGACCGGCGCCGAGCGCCCGCCAGGGACCCGGGGTGCCGGCCTCGATCGGCGCGGCCGGCAGCTCGTCCGGTGCGGGCGGCGCGTCCCCGCGCTGCCGGGCCCGATCCACCGCCTTCGCGAAGGAGGGCAGCGAACCGGGCGCGAAGAAGTCTCCGGCCCGGTGCCGGGCGAGGTGCTCGCGGGCCGCCCGGCTGTCCGCCGCGACGACGGGCAGCCCGGCGGCGAGGTAGGTGTCGAGCAGCGCGAGACCGGCGTCCGGCGCGAACCCGAACACGGCCACGTCCGCCGAGGCGAGGAACGCCGCGGTCATCGTGCTCGGGCGCGGCACCTCGTGGATCCGCCGCCGGGCCTTGCCGGCCCGGCGGATCAGATCCTCGGTGGCCGCCCGCTCCGCCTCGCCGCGGACCAGCGCCAGGTGGAACTCGGGCAACCGGGCCATGGCGCGTACGACGCCGGCCAGCGCTCGGTCGCCCGCGACCCCGCCCGCGTGCACCAGCAGCGGCGTACCGGCGGGTAGCTCACAGAGCTCGCGTACCGAAGGGGTCTGGAAGGGCCGCGTCCCTACGGCGGCACGGCGGAGCGCAATACGCAACCGCCGGGGAACCCGCCGCCGCACCGCCGAGACCACCCGCCGAGCCGGCGCCGGGCTCATCGCAGTGCAGGCTCCGCGTCGCTGCCGCCGGGCACGACCGACAGGACCTTGCCGTCGGAGGCCGACTCCAGCAGCGCCGCCGCGACCTGCACGGTACGCAGACCCTGCCGCAGGGTGACGATGTCGCTCTCCTTGCCCTCGACCGCGTCACGGAACCGCTCGTGCTCGACGAGCAGCGGCTCCCGCTTCGGAATGGCGTAGCGGACCATGTCGCCCTCGGCCACGCCGCGGAAGGCGCGCAGCGCCTCCCACTCGGTGTCGATGGCACCGTTGGCGTAGAAGGTGAGGTCGGCGGTGAGCGTGTCGGCGACGAAGCAGCCCTTGTCACCGGTGATCACGGTGGACCGCTCCTTGAGCGGGCTCAGCCAGTTGACCAGGTGATTGACCATCGTGCCGTCGGCGAGCTGGCCGACAACGGCGACCATGTCCTCGTGCAGCCGGCCACTACGGGAGACCGTTCGTGCCGAGACCGATGCGTATTCCTGACCGGTCACCCACGCGGTCAGATCAATGTCGTGGGTGGCCAGGTCCATCACCACGCCGACGTCGGCGATCCGGTGCGGGAACGGGCCCTGGCGCCGGGTGACGACCTGGAATACCTCGCCCAGCTCACCGGCCTCCAGCCGGACACGCAGGCTCTGCAGCGCCGGGTTGTAGCGCTCGATGTGACCGACGCCGGCGACCAGACCTGCGGTCTCGAACGCCTCGACCAGCCGGGTGGCCGTCTCGACCGACTGGGCCAGCGGCTTCTCGATCAGCGCGCACACCCCGTTGGCTGCCAACTCCAGGCCGACCCGTTCGTGCAGCGCGGTCGGACAGGCGACCACCGCGTAGTCGATGCCCATCGCCAACAGGTCACCGAGCTCGGGGACCACCGGGGCCCGCAGCGTACCGGTGACGTCGCCGGCCGGGTCGACGACACCGACCAGCTCGACACCGTCCAGGTTGGAGAGCACCCGGGCGTGGTTGCGACCCATCGCGCCGAGGCCGATCAGGCCGGCGCGCAGCTTGCTCCGCTCCTTCATCGGGCACCCCCGGCGAGGTTCGCACCTTCGGCGATCCGGTCGAGCTCGGCCTGGGTCAGCGACGGGTGCACCGGCAGCGAGATCACCTCGGCGGCGGCCCGCTCGGTCTCCGGCAGCTCCCACGGGCCGGGCTTGCCGTCCTCGGTGAGGTAGGGCTTGAGCCGGTGGATCGGCGTCGGGTAGTAGACGGCGTTGCCGATACCCAGCTCGGTCAGGCGCTGCTGGGTGGCGTCCCGGTTGCCCCGCGCGCGCACCGTGTACTGGTGGTAGACGTGCCGGGCGCCGTCGGCCACCGGCGGGGTGACCAGGCCGGTGATGGTGGAGTCGAGGAACTTCGCGTTCGCGCGACGCTGCTCGGTCCACTCGCCGAGCTGGGTCAGCTGCACCCGACCGATGGCCGCCGCCACGTCGGTCATCCGCATGTTGGCGCCCACGATCTCGTTGGCGTAGCGCTGCTCCATGCCCTGGTTGCGCAGCAGCCGCAGGGTGCGGGCGAGCCCGGCATCCGCGGTGCTGATCATGCCGCCCTCCAGGGAGTGCATGTTCTTGGTGGGGTAGAAGCTGAAGCAGCCGGCGGTGCCGAAGGCGCCGACCGGGGTGCCGTGCAGGCTTGCCCCGTGCGCCTGGGCGGCATCCTCGACGACGGCGAGGCCGTGCTGCTCGGCGATGGCCATGATCCTGTCCATCGCGGCGGGGTGGCCGTAGAGGTGCACCGGCATGATCGCGACGGTGCGCGGGGTGATCGCCGCGGCGACCGCCTCCGGGTCGACGCAGAAGTTGCCCGCCTCGATGTCGACGAAGACCGGCTCGGCACCCACCAGCCGGACGGCGTTGGCGCTGGCCGCGAAGGAGAACGAGGGCACGATGACCTCGTCGCCGGGGCCGAACCCGAGCGCCATCAGGGTCAGCTGGAGCGCCGAGGTGCCGGAGTTGACGGCGACGCAGTGCCGACCGTCGACGAGCTCGCCGAACTCCTCCTCGAACGCCGCCACCTCGGGCCCCTGCACCACCTTTCCGCTGCGGAGCACCCGCACAGCCGCCTCGATCTCAGCCTCACCGATGATCGGACGTGCCGGTGCGATGAAGTCTGGGTTCTGCCCAGCCATGGGGGGTCCTCCTGGGTCTAGACGGTGCAGGCGGGGGTTCGGATGGCGATACTAGCCGGTCGAAATCTGCGGCGACTCGTACGGGCGCGAGGTTCACGTGCCGGCATGGTCGGGTGCGGGCTCGGTCACTGGGCCGGCATTCTGGGGGCCTGACTCTCCACCAAACCAGCACATGTTATCCGCAACGCGGCCACGATCGCGTTAGCCATGTTCGTCAGCTCGGTGGTGTCCAGCGGCGACCGGGAGATCGCGAGCCGCCAGTAGATCGGACCGATGATCAGATCGATCGCCGCCGACGGGTCGGTGCCGGCCGGCAGCTCTCCCCGGTCGACCGCCTGGCCGACCACCATGTCCCCGATCCGGGCCTGGTAGTCGCGCAGCGCCCGCTGGAGGGTCTCCGCGATCTGCGGGTTGCGCGCCGCCTCGGCCAGCAGGTCCGGAATGATCTGCGAGGCCAGCGGGTGGCCAAGGGCCCCCGAGGCGACCATGAGCAGCAGCTGGACGTCGCCCTGCAGGCTGCCGGTGTCGAGCAGCGGCAGCCTCTTCCCGGCGACCGCGCTCACCATGTCGAGCACCAGCTCCAGCTTCGAACGCCACCGCCGATAGATTGCCGTCTTGCTGACACCGGCTCGTCGGGCGACCGCCTCGACGGAGAACCGGCCGTAGCCGGTCTGCGCCAGTTCCTGCATGACGGCTCGGCGGATGGCCGTGGTGATGTCGTCGCGAAGAACGGCCGCACCGGCGGGAGCACGCCTCTTCTCGGTCGTCACGTGGGACAATGTAGCGCAACGACGCTACGGTTGCGTCCCGACGTGTTTTCCACTACCTTCCACGCAGCAGCGGAGCGGCCTCCCGACACCGGCCACGCTAGATTTCATCGCCGCGACACATCCTCATTGCTCCCCATCAGCACGAAAGATCGGAGCGCCTCACCATGGCCAACACCGCGGTGGCCGACCTCGAATCCGGGCTGACCCGCGCCCAACTCGCGCAGCGGTACGGGCTGAAGGTCGCCGGGGAACCTCCGTCCCTGGGGGCGTACGCCCGCCAACTGTGGGCGTATCGGCACTTCATGTCCGCATACTCGCGGGCGAAGGTCGCGTCGTCATTCAGCAACACGCAACTCGGCCAGCTGTGGCAGGTGCTGACCCCGCTCACCAACGCGGCGGTCTACTACCTGATCTTCGGCGTGATCGTGTCGCAGGACCGGCACGTGCCGAACTTCATCGCCTACCTCTGCACCGGCGTCTTCATCTTCACGTTCACCCAGAGCGCGGCGCTGCAGGGCACCAGCGCGATCACGGGCAACCTGGGGTTGATCCGGGCGCTGCACTTCCCGCGCGCCGCCCTGCCGATCACGGTCACCCTGGTGCAGTTCCAGCAGCTGCTCATGTCGATGTTGGTGCTGGCCGCGATCGTGCTGGCCACCGGGGAGCCGATCACCTTCCGCTGGCTGCTGCTCGCACCAGCGCTCCTACTCCAGTCGATCTTCAACATCGGGCTGACCATGATCATGGCCCGGATCGGCTCGAAGGTCACCGACCTGAAGCAGGTCATGCCGTTCGTGATGCGGGCCTGGCTCTACGGCTCCGGCGTGCTCTACAGCGTCGCGCTCTTCGCGGAGCGGCTTCCCGGCTGGGCGGCGACCGCGCTGGAGTCCAACCCGATCCTGGTCTACATCGAGCTGGCCCGGTATTCACTGCTCGAATCGGCATACCCCGCCCACATCGCGTCCTCGCCGACGCGGCTGTGGCTCCTCGCCGCGGGCTGGGCAGTGGTCGCCGGCTTCGGCGGGTTCGTTTACTTCTGGCGCGGAGAGAAGGAGTACGGCCGTGGCTGAGCAGACCCTGCCCGCGGTGGACGCCGGCGTGGTGGACACGGGACGCGTGCCCACCGTCATCGTGGACGACGTGCACGTGATCTACAAGATCCACAAGGGTGCCACCGGCACCACCAGTCCGGTCTCCGCCCTCAAGCGCATCGTGTCCCGCACGAGCGCGCCGAACATCCGCGAGGTGCACGCGGTCAAGGGCGTGAGCTTCACCGCGTACCAGGGTGAGGCCATCGGGCTGATCGGCAGCAACGGCTCCGGCAAGTCGACCCTGCTGCGGGCCATCGCCGGGCTGCTCCCACCGGCCCGGGGCGCGGTCTACACGCTCGGCCAGCCCTCGCTGCTCGGCGTGAACGCGGCCTTGCTCAACGACCTCTCCGGCGAGCGCAACGTGGTGCTCGGCTGCCTGGCCATGGGCATGCCGCCCGAGGAGGTGAAGCGGCTGGCTCCGGAGATCATCGAGTTCTCCGGGATCAACGAACGGGGCGACTTCGCCTCGTTGCCGATGCGCACCTACTCCTCCGGCATGGGCGCCCGGCTGCGCTTCGCCATCTCCTCGGCGAAGAAGCACGACGTGCTGCTCATCGACGAGGCGCTCGCCACCGGTGACCGCAAGTTCCGGGGCCGCAGCGAACAGCGGGTCCGCGAACTGCGCGACAGCGCCGGCACCGTCTTCCTGGTGAGCCACGCGATCGGCTCGATCCGGGACACCTGCGAGCGGACCATCTGGCTGGAGAGCGGCGTCCTGAAGATGGACGGCCCGACCGAAGAGGTCTGCAACGCCTACGAAGGCAAGTAGACAGGTCGACGACCGCATCGGCCGGGCGCACGCTTGCCCGGTCGGTGCGGTCAGTCGTAGGCGCTAAGGTTTCCAGGGCGTCAACGACAGTTCATATCTCGTCATCGACGCACAAAACACCCTTTTGGTGGAAGCGAGGACCGGCAGAATGATCCAGGATCACAGCCCCGCACCGGGTGCCACGCCGGCGAGTCCGGCACTCTGGCGCCCCTCGCGGACAGTGGCCGTGATCCTCGCCGGGGGTACGGGGACGCGACTCGGGCTCGGCATCCCCAAGCAGCTGCTGAAGATCGCCGGTAAGCCGATCATCGAGCACACCCTGGCCATCTTCGAGGCCGCCCCGGAGATCGACGAGATCATCGTGCTGATGGCGACCGGGCACGTCCCCGACGCCCAGCAGATCGTCGACAAGGCCGGCTTCCGCAAGGTGACCAAGGTGATCGAGGGTGGCGACACCCGCAACGCCACCACCCGCATCGCGCTCGACGCGGTCGGCGAGGGCGACGTCAACATCCTCTTCCACGACGCGGTGCGGCCCCTGGTCAGCGGTCGGATCGTCCGCGAGTGCGTGAACGCGCTCTGGAGCTACTCCGCTGTCGACGTGGCCATCCCGTCGGCGGACACGATCATCCAGGTCGACGAGGACGACTGCATCACCGACATTCCGGTCCGCTCCTCGCTGCGCCGCGGCCAGACCCCGCAGGCGTTCCGCTCCCCCACCATCCGCGAGGCGTATCGGATCGCCGAGGGCGACCCGAACTTCGCCGCCACCGACGACTGCGGTGTGGTGCTGCGCTACCTGCCCGGCACGCCGATCAAGGTGATCGACGGTTCGGACGAGAACATCAAGGTCACCCACCCGGTCGACGTGCACCTGGCGGACAAGCTCTTCCAGCTCGCCGCGGCGCAGGCGCCCCGGCTGACCGACCACCGCAGCTACAGCGAGGAGCTGATCGGCCGCACCATCGTCGTGTTCGGCGGCAGCTACGGCATCGGCCACGAGCTGACCGAGCTGGCCCGTCGCTACGGCGCCCAGGTCTTCCCGTTCAGCCGTTCCACCACCGGCACCCATGTGGAGCGGGCCGAGGACGTCGAGGCCGCGCTGAAGACCGCCTTCGAGGCCACCGGCCGGATCGACCACGTGGTGGTGACCGCCGGCATCCTGGAGAGGGGCGCCCTCGCCGAGATGGACGAGGAGACGATGGACCGGCTGCTCCAGGTCAACTTCGTCGGCCCGGTGACCATCGCCCGCCAGGCCCTTCCGTATCTGCGGCAGACCAAGGGCCAGCTGCTGCTCTACACGTCCAGTTCCTACACCCGGGGACGGGCCCGCTACGCGCTCTACTCGGCCACCAAGGCCGCCCTGGTCAACCTCACCCAGGCGCTCGCCGACGAATGGGCCGACGTCGGCGTACGCGTCAACTGCATCAACCCGGAGCGGACCGCCACCCCGATGCGGACGCGGGCCTTCGGCGAGGAGCCGGAGCACACCCTGCTCGCCGCGGAGGCCGTCGCCCAGTCGTCGCTGGACGTGCTGATCTCGGAACTCACCGGGCAGGTCATCGACGTACGCCGGGCGCCGGGCGAAGCGGCGCAGGCCGTGCCGGCCCAGACGCCGCGGCTGGCCGACGAGACCACGGCCGCCTCGGCGACCGTCGGCTGACGGCCGAGCACTGCTGACCGGGACGATGGTGAACGGAGCGACATGCGTGGTGACCTGGTCCGGAAACTGATCGCACGGTGCCTGAGCAGCGGGCTGGCCGTGCTGGCCTTCCTGGTCGTGGCGCTGACCGGGGCGACCGGTTGGGGGCTGGCGCTGGCGGTGGCCGCCCTCGTCGCCACCGCCGCTGAGCGACGGATCCGCCACGGCGCGGACACCGCCGCCGAGACGACACTGATCGCCGCCGCCGTCCTGGTCGGCTATGCCCGACGGCTGGACGGTGGGTTCGACCCCGCGCTGGCCGCCGCCGCGCTGGTGCTGCTCGGGCTGGTGCTGCTGGTGGGCCCGCTGCGGCACGCCGGCAGCCTGGAGATCCGGGCGGCCAACCTGCCGGTGCGGTCCTGGACGGCGTCGGTCGCCACGCACCTCGGCGACGCGCTGCTCGGGCTTCTCGCCGTGGTGGCGCTGGCCGCCGCGGCGACCATGCCGGCCCTGGTCGCTCTCGTGGCGGCCCTGCTGGTCGGCGCCGGCGCCGGCGCGATCGCACTGGATGTGGCCCGGCGTCGGTTCCGGCCACCGGCCGGCGGCGGGGCGGTGGGCCGGGCGCTGCGCCGGCACCAGCCGGAGTTCCTGCTCTACTTCTCCGCGCCTCCCGGCTCGGAGTACCAGGTCACCATGTGGCTCCCGTACCTGGAGCGGATCGGCCGGCCGTTCATGGTCGTGTTGCGGGAGCCGGAGTTCCTGGCCCCGATCGCCGCAGCCACCGATGCGCCAGTGGTCTACTGCCCCACCCTGAGGGCGATGGACGAGGCGCTGGTGCCGAGCCTACGGGCTGCGTTCTACGTCAACCACGGCGCGAAGAACAGCCACTGCATCCGCTTCACCCAGCTCACCCACGTCCAGCTGCACCACGGCGACAGCGACAAGGCGCCGAGCGCCAACCCGGTGTCGGGGATCTTCGACCGGATCTTCGTGGCCGGCCCGGCGGCAATCGACAGGTACGCCCGGGCCGGGGTGCAGATCCCGGCGGAGAAGTTCGTGGTAGTGGGTCGCCCGCAGGTCGAGTCGATCAACGTACGCCCGGAGCCCCTGGCTGCCGAGGCGCCCCGCACGGTGCTCTACACCCCGACCTGGACGGGCCACCACGCGGACGCGGACTACTGCTCGCTGCCGGTGGCCGAACCGATGCTGCGCAAGCTGCTCGACCGGGGCGTCACGGTCATCCTGCGCGCCCACCCGTACACCACGCAGAACCCGGCATCGGCGCGGCAGCTGGGTCGGCTGACCGAACTGCTCGCGGCGGACCGGGCCCGGACCGGCCGGCCGCACATCTGGGGCGCCGCCGCCCGCGACCTGAGCCTGGTCGATTGCGTGAACCGCTCCGACGCGCTGATCTCCGACGTCTCCGGGGTGATCTCGGACTACCTCTACTCCGGCAAGCCCTTCGCGGTGACCGACATGGGCGGCGAGGGTGCCCGGTTCACCGAGCGGTTCCCGCTGGCCGGCGCGGGCTACGTGCTGCACCGGGACATGACGAACCTGGACGATGTGCTGGACCGGCTGCTCGGCACCGATCCGATGGCGCCGGGGCGCTGGGCGACCCGGCGGCGCTACCTCGGTGACTTCCCCGCCGAGTCGTACGCCGACGCGTTCCTGGACGCTGCCAGGCGCGAGCTGGAGCCGGGCTGGAGCCCGCCGACCCCCGGACGGCCGGTCGAGCCGGACCGGGTGCCGGTCTCCCCCACCACCTGAGCCGCAGGGCCGCCGGGAACGGCCCGGCCTCGGTCACCCGGTGGTCCGGGGAGAGCAGCCCGGGCGGGCCTCCAGCTCGGGAACGGTTGGACGGGTACGGTCCGAGCCGTCAGCTGTCGCGTGGCCTAAAATCACGGGGCCGGAGGTGCTCGATGCGCATCGCCAATTCCGGCCGGTCCGGGGTGTTCCGGGCGGACGTCGCCACGGACGAGAGGTGGAGCCAGCGATGCACCAGCGGATCCTCATGCGGGCCAAGAAGGGCCCCTTCGACGTCTACGCGCCGGAGGAGACCTTCGAACGCAACTGGATCGGCGACAACAACGGGAACCTGGTCTTCAGCCACGCCGCCCACAAGCTGCTCCGCACAGCGACGGCGCAGATCACCTCCACCGAATTCAAGATCGACCTGCGCGACGCCGACAAGATCAACGAGCAGTACGACGTGTACGTCATCCCGCTCGCCAACGCCTTCCGGCGCAGCTACGCGCACCGCGTGGAGGCCATGACCAAGCTGATCGAGCGGCTCAAGATCCCGGTGGTCGTACTCGGGGTGGGCGTGCAGACAAACGTCGCCGGCGACCGGGAATACCTGCGCCCGATCGACGACGTGGTGAGCCGCTTCGTCCGTGCCGTGCTTGATCGCTCGCACAGCATCGGGGTCCGGGGCGAGATCACCGAGAGCTACCTGCGCACCCTGGGCTTCTCCGCGGTCGACGTGATCGGCTGCCCGTCGATGTTCCTGCACGGTGACAGCCTGCGGGTGGAGAAGCGCAAGGAGTTCCTGACCCCGCACGACCGGGTCGCGCTGACCGTCTCGCCGTACGTGAAGTCGATGGCCGAGGTGATCTCCGCCCACCACCAGCGCTACCCGAACCTGCGCTACCTCCCGCAGGACCTGAAGACCCTCGGCACGCTGCTCTACGGCGACGCTCCCGCGGACCGAGGGAAGACCAGCGCGATCCCCGTCCACACCTCGCACCCCCTGTTCGTGGAGGACAAGGTGCGCATGTTCGTGGACCCCTGGACCTGGATGGAGTACCTGTCCGGGTTCGACTTCGCCTTCGGTACCCGCATCCACGGCACCATCACCGCGCTGGTGGCCGGCACGCCGGGCTACCTCTTCGCGCACGACTCGCGCACGCTCGAGCTGGCCCGGTACTTCGACATCCCGCACCGGGTGATGGCGGACGTGCCGGCCGATGTCGACGCCGCCGACCTCTACGCGGAGGCCGACTACACGGCGCTGAACAACGGGCACAAGGCCCGCTTCGCGACCATGCTCGCCTTCCTCGCCAAACACGACCTGGGGCACGCCTTCGCCGACGGCGACAGCGCCACCCGCTTCGACGAGCAGGTCCGCGCCACCACCTTCCCACCCGCCGTACGCCCGGCCGCCGCCACCGGCTCCGACGTGCTGCTGGAGCGGGTGCAGTGGCTGCGCGAGCACAACCGGAGACTGCTGACCGAGGTCGAGACCCTCAAGCAGCAGGAGCTGAGGACCCGGGTCAGGCAGGCGGTCGGCGGCCGGGTGCGACGCTTGTTGAATCGTTGACCCGGCACGGGCCTGCGGGCCGATCGCCGGGTGCGGCCGTCGGCCGGCCGGTGGCCTAGTATCGCGGGGCCTGGAGGTAACAGATGTGCCGCCTCCCGGGACACTGCCGGACGATCTCCGGGGTCGGACGAGAGGTGGAGCCACCGATGCATCAGCGGATCCTGCTGCGCGCCCGCAAGGGCCCGTTCGACGTCCTCAGCGCCGAGGAGACGTACGAGCGGGACTGGATCGGTAAGAACACCGGCAACCTGGTCTTCAGCCACGCCGCGCACAAGCTTCTGGCCACCTCCACGGCCGAGATCACCCCGTCGCGCTTCCGGGCCGACCCACGCGACGCCGACGAGATCAACGAGAAGTACGACGTCTTCGTGATACCACTGGCCAACGCGTTCCGCCATGACTACGCAAAGCGGCTGACGTCGATGGCTCAGCTGATCGAACGGCTGAAGATCCCGGTGGTGGTTCTCGGAGTCGGGGCGCAGACCGACGTGGACGGCAACCTGGAGCAGCTCCGCCCGATCGACGAGCCGGTCAGCGCGTTCTGCCGGGCGGTGCTCGACCACTCGCACAGCATCGGCGTACGCGGCGAGATCACCGAGAACTACCTACGCAAGCTGGGTTTCTCGGCTGTCGAGCAGATCGGCTGCCCGTCGATGTTCCTGCACGGCGACAGCCTGCGCATCGAGAAGACGAAGGCGACCCTGGGCATCGACGACCGGCTCGCGTTCGTCATCTCGCCGTACGTCAAGGCGCTGGCCCCCCTCGTCCTGCACCACCACCAGCGCTACCCGAACCTGCGCTACGTGGCACAGGACCTCTACACCCTCGGCACCCTGCTCTACGGCGACGCGCCGAAGCTGCGGGGCAAGACCGCCGACATGCCGATCCACACCTCGCACCCGCTCTTCGTCGAGGACAAGGTGCGGATGTTCATGGACCCGTGGCCCTGGATGGACTATCTCTCCGGGTTCGACTTCGCCTTCGGCACCCGGATCCACGGCACCATCACGGCGCTGATCTCGGGCATCCCCGGCTATCTGCTGGCGCACGACTCGCGCACCCTGGAGCTGGCCCGATACTTCGACATTCCGCACCGGTTGCTGCGCGACGCGCCGGCCGACGTCGACGCTGCGCAACTCTATGCGGAAGCCGACTACACGGCCCTGAACGAGGGCCACAAGGAGCGCTTCGCGCGGATCACCGCGTTCCTCGCCAAGCACGACCTCGGCCTCTCGTTCGCCGATGGAGACAGCGCCACCCGCTTCGACGAGCAGGTCCGCCAGACCGTCTACCCGCCTGCGCTCCGGCCGGTCTCCGCCTACTCTCCGGAGGAGTTGCTGACGCGCATCCAGTGGATGCGGGACGAAACCCGGACGCTCCAGACAAAGATCGATACCCTCCACGCGCGGTCGCTGCGCGAGCGGGTCAAGCAGGCCGTCTCCGGCCGTGTCCGCCGGATGCTCGGAGCCAGGTGACCAGCCACCGCATCCGCTTCATCCAGCTCACCCGCCTCGGTACGGGTCGAGCAGCGCCAGCACTGCCGCCGGGTTCTCCACGTGTGCGTTGTGGCCGAGACCGGGCAGCGTGGCGACCGGTACGCCGTACGCCTTGAGCTGCTCGTCGGTGACCATCGGGTCGTGTTCCCCGCGGGCCAGCACCACCGGCACGTCGGTCGCCGCCAGCTTCGGGGCCAGGTCGGGCGCGCCGACGCCGAAGGCTGTCGGGTCCATGGCGAGGCGCCACCGGCCGTCGACCTGACGCAACCCGGCGTCCACCACCGGATGATCCGGCGGGATCAGGCCGCCCAACCCGGCGACGCGCAGGTAGCGGCGGGCCGCCTCGGTGCGGCTGGCGAACCAGCTCACCGGGCGCGCGGCGAGCTCAGCGGCGCGGGCCAGCTCAGCGGGTGACCAGAGCGCCTTGATGCCGAGCCCGACCACCGCGTCCACAGGTGTCCCGGCGGCGCGGGCGGCCAGCGCCAGGCCGACCACCCCGCCCAGCGAGTGCCCGAGCACGACGAGCCGGTCGTCGGCGGCGAGGCCGTGGGCGATCCGGCCGGCGAAACCAGCAAAGGAGTACGACGGCAGCGGGGCCGACCAGCCGTGGCCGGCGAGGTCCGGTGCGAGCCACCGCCCCGGCCAGTGCTGCTCCAGCAACGGCGCCCACGGCAGCCAGACGTCTCCGGTCGCCCCCATCCCGTGCAGCAGCAGCAGGACCGGTCGGCGACCGGTGCGGCCACCCGATTCATCCACCACGGCCGCAGTCTGCCACGGTTCACGGCCGGGTACGACACTCGTCGATGGCGACGCGTACCGCAATGAGGCCGCGGGCGCCGTCCCCTTGTGGGGGACGACGCCCGCGGCGGTCTGCGTGCCGGGGTCAGGCGGAGTAGCCCCGGGTGGCAATCCAGTTGGCAAGGTCGATCGTGGTGATCCAGTAGGACGGGTCGGCCGGGTTCGCCGAGTCGGCGATCCGCACGGTCCGGCCGTTGTCCTTGTAGCCCACGACGGCGATGTAGTGCCCGCCGCCGTAGGAGTGCCAGCCGCCGTCGGTGTCGGTGGCGTCGCCGACGACGTTGGCCACCACGCCCCGGCCGTCGGTGATGGCCTTGACCACATCGGCCTGGAGCCGGTCCATCTGGGCCGGGCTGGGAGCGCCGGCGAACATCCGGGTCTGGTACGGGGAGCCCTTCACCTCGGCGTTGAGCGCTCGGGTGGTGTCCTCGGCCGAGTTGGTGCCCATCTCGGTGGTGCCCAGCTCGGCACCGAGTTCCTCCTGGGTGCGGTCGATGCCGGTGGCGCTGAGCGCGTTGCGGGTGGCCGCGGGGCCGCAGTTGTAGTACGTGTTCTGCGCCTCGTAGTCGTAGTCGAGCACCTTGGTCGCGGGCGGCTTCGGCGGCTGCGGCTTACGGGTCAGATCCGGGTTGGCGCTGGCCTTGGCGGCGGGCGACGCGGCGCTGGTGGCTGGGGCGGCGGTCGTCGGCGCGGCGCTGGGGGACGCGTCGCGCGCGGCGCCGAGGGAAAGGGCGGTGTCACTGCGCATCTCGGCGACAGTGGTCGCGGTGCGGTGGCTGGCCGGCGCGTCGTCGGCGCCGGTGAGCAGGGCGCCGGTGGTCGTGGCGATCACGAGGGCCGCCGCGGAGGCGGCGACGATCTGGTACGGGCGCTCGGTCGCCAGGCGACGGAGCTGACGCTGCATGGTGTGCTTCACGGGGTCCTCCACGGATCGGGGGGAGAGCGGCACACCGGGGGCCGGACCGGTATCCGGGCAGGCGCCAGCGCGCGAACGGTGGTTCGCGGATGGTGAACCGCTCAGGGGAACGCCCGGCGGGGCCGGGCGGGAAAGGCGATGACCCGGGGGGTCAGCTCACCGTCACTGGACGGATGAGCGGGGGCACCGCTGCGCCGTGGAGGCGTGGGAACAACCGAGGGGCGGAAAGGTGCTGCACGGGTTTGGAACTCCTTCCGACACCGCCTACCGGGTTAGCTGACGGATTCGGGCGGGAAGATCGCCCTACCGCGGGCCGTGGCTCGCGGATTCACCCCGGACTTACTGATGGGTCCCCGGTTCGTTAAGCACGATTGAGCGGGTCGGCGCGGCGTCGCCTGTTGCGATCGGTAACCGCACCGGACGGGACGACACTACTGGCCTGTTCGCGGCCTGCCAAGCCGGCTTCGCCTGCGTAAACCCAATTCGGTGCGACAATTTCTGCGCGTATTGCCGATGATGTGACTCGATGGGACAACCGGTTACGGCGACGCCTACGGGCGACAACCGGACAGGCCGCCGATAAACCGCCACAATCACGGGAAAGATCGAGCCGAACGCGTCGGACGCCCGATTTCCGAACGGCGTGACCGGGCTCACGTAACGGATTGGGCTCATCCCGCCCGAGCTGGGCGCCACCGTGCCACGAGGGCGGGGCGCGACGCCCCGCTCGCCGCGCGTCGGGCGGGTGCCGGGCTGGGCCGCAGCCGCGCCGTTGCCGCGTACGCCTCCTCGGCAAGGGTGCGCGCCGACTCGGCGGCCAGTTCCGCGTCCCGCCAGGCGGCCCGCTCATCGCTGGCGGCGGCCTGGTAGCGGGCCAGTCTTGCGTCCCGGATCGCCCGGCTGAGCAGCACCTCCTGCTCGACCGGGTGCCGCCGGGAATCCCAGCCGCGCCGGTGCGCGAACACGTCACCGAGCTGCGCCATGGTCAGATCGCACCGCCAGTACGCCGCCATCGCCGCACGGTGCAGGTAGCGCTCCCGGGAGGCGTACTCGGCGGGGGTCCGGGGGGTGTGCGGGGTGGGCAGCGCACCAGACCCGGCGAAGCGGCGGGCGGCGGTGTCCGCCTCGTCGTACCCCACCCAGGCCCGCTCCACCTGGTCCTGAGCGGTGAGCCAGGCATCGCGTCGCCGCCGTGCCGTTCTGGCGGCGCCGGTCGCGGCGACTGTCACCTCCTCGGCGTACCGGCGCAGGTCGTCGGCTTCGGCCGCGGCCACCTCGCGGGCGGTCGGCGCGGCAGGGGCCGGGGCCTCCACGGGGCGGTCCGGCTCGGGGCGGGCGACCAGCACAGCGAGTACGCCCAGTGCCAGCAGGAACAGGGTCGACCAGATGGCAGCGGCCTGCGGCACATCGGTCACGAACTGGTAGAAGACGGCAGTCTCCATGGTCGGCTCCTCGGGGAGAGAGCAAAGCGATGGGGCGCCCGGCGGCGACCCGGCCACAGCGGGCCACGGATCGGCGGGGTCGGAGCTGGTGGATCGACAGGGCGTGACGACGGGACGCGTGGCCCGGTGACTCAGCGCCGGGGCGGACCCCGGGGAGCCCAGCCGCGCGAAGCGTCGACGAGAGGCGGCCGATCGGACCCGGCCGCGGACACCGGCAGCACGCCCGTCGCGATGGTGCCCTGGCCACCGGCCGGTGCCGGTTGCGCGTCGACCGACCCAGCCGGAAGGAACTCCTCGGCCGCACCCACACGGACCGCCGACGCCGGGTGCACGGCAGCCTCTGGCACGGCGCTCAGGGGTGGCACGGCGCTCAGGGGTGGCACAGCGGCCAGGGGTGGCACGGCGCTCAGGGGTGGCACGGCGGCCGAGGCCGGGCTCGCGCCCAGCGCCAGGGCCGCGACCGCGGCGAGGCTGGTCAGCACCCGCGTAGCCCAGCGCGCCACCCACCACAGCGGACAGGTGAGCGCAACCGGAAGCACGTAGCCAACGCTACTGCCGCGCCGAGGATGACGCATCGGCCACGGGCGTGTCGGCGCACGCCGCGCCGACCCTGCTGACCAGGGTGGACGGTGTCAGCGCGAGTCGACGTACGGTGATCGGCTGTCGGGCTGGTCGGTCCCGCCGGGCCCGGCTTGAGTCCCGACAGCATCGGGGTCGTGGGCATCACCCCCGGCGGCCCGGGGTCCGGCCGTGCGCTGTCTGGGCAAGGCCGGGCGGGCCGTACGACGCGGCGCGAGTCGGCGCATCATCGGCGTCTCGACGAAGCGGTGCAGCAACCCGGCGAGGACCAGGTTGGCGAGCAGGAAACCGAGCACCACGACCGGGCCACGCCAGCCCTGGAAGCCTGTCCCCCAGTCGCCGCTGAAGCGCAGCACACTCGTCATCACCAGCACATGCACCAGGTAGAAGGCGAAGGAGACCTCGCCGAGCCAGACCAGCGGCCGAGACCGCCACGGGGAACGCCTACCCCGGACGTCCGCGTCCGCGGCGGCAGTGATCACCAGCAGGTACGCCACCGCGAGCAGCGTGGTCCACAACTCGGCGCGAATCCACTCTGCCGCTGCCACCCAGGTGGCCAGGAAGATCACGCTGGCCGTGGTCAGCCCCGGCCCCCGCCAGAGGCCACGGCGCAGCAGCTCGGCCGCCACCGCGCCCATCCAGAACTCCAGCGACCGTACGGGCGGGAAGACCTGGGTGAACCACCACCGGCTCACCTCCGGCACCAACTGCTGTGCCGGCCAGAGCGCGAGGATCAGCAGCGCCAGCGCGACGATCAGCACCCAGAGCAGCTTCGGCCGGGCACGGCGCAGCAGCGGCAACACCAGCGGCAGACACAGGTAGAAGAAGAACTCACAGGAGAGCGACCAGCTCACGGTGTTGATGCTGTAGAACCAGCCCGGCCGGGGGTCCCAGGCCTGCAACAGCAGCAGGTTCTCCAGCGCGGCCGCCGGCAGGACCGCGTCGGCGAACCACCAGGCGACAAGCAACGCCGCCCCCCACAGCACCAGATGGTTCGGGTAGATCTTGGCAACCCGTCGCCGCCAGAAGGTACGCCGGGACTCGCCCGCGCGGGCCGACCAGACCAGCACGAAACCGCTCAGGATGAAGAAGAACTGCACCCCGGACAGGCCGAGGGTGAACAGCCCGTCGACCACGGCCTTGTAGTCCGGCTCGGCGATGATCCGCATGGTCCCGACGTGGAAGCCGAAGACCAGCAACGCGGCGATCCAGCGCAGCCCGGTCAGCGAGGGCAACCGGGCCGGCGCGGGGGTGGGCCGGGCAGTCGTCGCCGCGGCGGCGCTCGTCATGCCGGGATCCCGAGGCTCGGCAGGGTCACCAGCACGTGCGTGTCCTCCTCGGTGCGACATCGGACGGCGACGCCCGCGACGGCCCAGCAGGGGCCCGTACCCGGGTACCCTACCTGGGGCACTCCTGGGTGAACCGGACGCGTTCTGCCCCTCCAACGCGGAAAGGGTAGGCACGGGCTGCCCTGTTGGCGGACCGGGGAAGCAGTTGGAGGAGTCCTGACTACCCTCCGGGTCGGGTTGCGCTGCGACGCCGGGCCGCAGCGCGGCGTCGGCCATCTCGCCCGCTGCCTGGCGCTCGCCGAGGAGTTCCTCGCCCGGGGCGCCCACGTCGCCGTGTTCGGCACCGTCGAACGGCTCCCCTGGGCCACCGCGGAGCTCACCGCGCGGGGCATCCCCCTGCGCCCCGGCCCGGATTCGCCTGCCGAACTGGTCGAGGCAGCCCGCCGCCACGAGCTGGACGTGCTGGTTCTCGACTCCTACGAGCTGGACCCGGCCGGGGCCGGCGCCCTGCGCGCTGCCGGCGTGTTCACCCTCGCCGTGATCGACGGGGACAGCCGGGGCCAGGTCGCCGACCTCTACCTCGACCAGAACTTCGGAGCCGAGTTGACCGAGCTGCCCGGACGGCTGCTCGCCGGCAGTGCGTACGCCCTGCTGCGCGACTCCGTGGTCACCTCCCGACCACCGGTCCCCCGGCCCGCCACGACAGCGAGCCAACCCCGGGTGCTGGCGTTCTTCGGCGGCACCGACGCGGTCGGCGCGGCCCCGGTGCTGACCCGCGTGCTGCTGTCCACCGGTCACCCCATGGACCTCACGGTCGTCGTCGGCCGACCCGAGATCGAGACCGAGCTGGAGGAGATCACCCCCGGGCGACGGCAGATCCTGCGTCCCGTCCCGCCCACCGGCTCGTTGCCGTCACTGATGACCGAGGCAGACCTGGTGGTCAGCGCCGCCGGCACCTCCACCTGGGAACTCTGCTGCCTCGGCACACCCGCGGCGCTGGTCTGCGTGGTCGACAACCAACGCGAGTCGTACACCCGGGTAGTTCGGCACGGCGTGGCCGCCGGCCTCGGCGAGCTGCCGGAGCTGACCGTCGCCGGGCTGCCCGGACGGGCCGCCCGGGCGGCCGCGACGCGGACCCTGCACGGACTGCTCAGCTCGCCGCAGCGCCGCGCGGCACTGGCCGCTCGGGCCTGGTCCACAGTCGACGGGCGGGGCCGGGCGCGCGTCGTGGACGCGGTGTTCGACGCCGTACGGCCAGCCGCGGTCAGCGACTGACGGGCATCCTTCGGGCTCTCCCCCGCCTACCATGCGCTGACAGCGCGATCGTGAGACGGGGAGCGACACATGATCCAGGCGATTGTCTTCGACGTCGGCGGAACCATTCTCGACGAGTCCCACGAGTTCGCGAGCTGGGCGGACTGGTTCGGCGTTCCACGGCACACGCTCTCGGCGGTCCTCGGTGCGGTGATCGCCCGCGGGCTGGACTGGCAGGAGACGTTCCGGGCCTTCCGGCCGGATTTCGACCTCGCGGTCGAGCTGGAACGCCGAGCCGTCGCCGGCAAACCGGAGTGGTTCGGCGAAGAGGACCTCTACCCGGATGCGCGTGGGTGCCTGGCCGCCCTCAAGGAGCAGGGCCTGTTCGTGGGGCTGGCCGGCAACCAACCAGCCCATGCCGAAGCGCTCCTGCACGCCCTCGCCCTTCCCGTGGACATGATCGGCACGTCGACCGGTTGGGGCGTGGCGAAACCGTCACCGGCCTTCTTCGAACGCGTCATCCACGCCGCCGGCGGCGACCCCTCGTCGATCCTGTACGTCGGCGACCGGCCCGACAACGACGTACGCCCGGCCGCGGAGGCGGGCATGAAGACCTGCCTGATCCGACGCGGCCCCTGGGGGCACATCCTCGACCTGCCGGCCGTGGCCGAGCGGTGTCTGTTCCGCATCGACTCGCTGGACGACCTTCCGGCTCTGGTGGCGAAGCATAACGCGACAGCCGCAGGGACGGCGGAAAGCGGCTAGCACGGGTGTACGAAAGTGCTGCTAGGGTGGCCGCATGACGCCTGCCGCCTACCAGCCGTCGATGCTCGACCTGACCGACGCGGAGCCGACCCTGGGTCCACTTCCCGGCCAGATCCGGCGGCACCACCTGAGCCGGGGCGCCTGGGTCGACCACCTCCCCGGCTGGGTGCACGGTTCCGACGCGGTCCTCGACACCCTGCTCACCGAGGTGCCCTGGCGGGCCGAGCGACGCACCATGTACGACAGCGAGGTCGACGTGCCCCGCCTGCTCTGCTGGTACGGCGGCGACCGGCAGCTGCCGCACCCCGTGCTCACCACGGCACGAGCCGAGCTGACCCGGCACTACGCCCCCGAGTTGGGTGAGCCGTTCGTCACCGCCGGGATGTGCCTCTACCGCTCCGGCCGGGACAGCGTCGCCTGGCACGGTGACACCATCGGCCGGTCCGCGCACAGTGACACCGTCGTCGCGATCGTCTCGTTCGGGTCGCCCCGGCCGCTGCTGCTGCGCCCGCGCGGAGGTGGTGGCGACAGCCTGCGCTTCCCGGTGGGCCACGGCGACCTCATCGTGATGGGCGGCTCCTGCCAACGCACCTGGGAACACGCCATCCCCAAGACCACCCGCCCGGTAGGCCCCCGCGTAAGCGTCCAGTTCCGCCCCACCAACGTCGCCTAACCCCCCACCCCTCGCCCCCTCCCCCCGCCGGGTTGATCATGAAGTTATTGCCACCTGCATCGGCGTGTCGCGGCAATAACTTCATGATCGACGAGGGCAGGTGGGGGGTGGGGGGGTGGGGTTGGTTAGTCGCGTTCGATGAGGTGGCCTACCACCGTTGGGCCGAGCATTACCGCGAAGCCGCTGCCGTCGCGGCGGGGATCGGCTGCCGGTAGCTCCACCGGTTCGCCGGTGCCGGTCGCGCCGACCGGGCGCGGCCCGACCCAGGCGACCGCCACGTCCGTCTCGTCCTTGAGGAAGCGGTGCGCACGGACACCGCCGGTAGCCCGGCCCTTCGCCGGGTACGCCTTGAACGGCGTCACCTTGACCGTCGCCCCGGTGGACGTCACGACCATCGGCTCGCCGTGCCCCGGATCGTCGGTGCGCACCGCGCCGAAGAAGACCACCCGAGCCCCGGCCGGCAGGTTGATGCCTGCCATCCCGCCGCCCTTGAGCCCCTGCGGGCGCACCAGCCCGGCGGCGAAGCGCAGCAGCGACGCCTCCGAGGTCACAAAGGTCAGCGTCTCCGCACCGTCGCTCAGCCAGGTCGCGCCGACCACCTCGTCGCCGTCGCGCAGGCCGATCACCTCGAACTCGTCGGACCGCACCGGCCACTCCGGCGCGCAGATCTTCACCACGCCCTGGCGGGTGCCCAGCGCCAGCCCGGGCGAACCGTCCGCCGCACCGCCCAGCGGGGCCAGGCCGACGACCGTCTCCCCCGCCTCCAGCGGCACCAGCTCGGCGGCGGACATACCGCCGCGCAGAGACACCGTGCCGGCCTGCTCGGGCAGCACCGGCAGCGGCAGCACGTCGATCTTGAACGCGCGACCCGCGCTGGTGATCAGCAGCACCCGGCCACGGGCGGTGGAGTGCACTATCGCGCGTACGGTGTCGTGCTTGACCCGGCCGTTGCGCCGGCGCCCCTCGGCGCTCTCCTCCGACTCGGCCGCGGTCCGGGCGACCAGCCCGGCCGCGGAGAGGATGACCTGGCACGGATCGTCGGCGACCTCCAGCGGGCCGGCCGGCACGGACGCCGCGAGCACCTCCTTGAGGTCGCCGTCGACAAGCGTCGTCCGCCGTTCGCTGCCGAACTGCTTGACCACTGCCGCCAGCTCGTCGGAGACCAGCTTCTTGAGCACCCGCTCGTCGTCGAGGATCGTGGACAGCTCGGTGATCTCGGCGCGCAGCCGCTCCTGCTCGGCCTCCAACTCGATCCGGTCGAACTTGGTCAACCGGCGCAGCGGAGTGTCCAGGATGTAGGTGGCCTGGATGTCGGAGAGGCCGAACTGACTCATCAGCCCGTCCTTGGCCGCCTGCGCGTCGTCACTGCCCCGGATCAGGCGCACCACCCGGTCGATGTCCAGCAGGGCGATCAGCAGGCCGTCGACCAGGTGCAGCCGCTCCTGACGCTTACGGCGGCGGAACGAGCTGCGTCGGGTGACCACCTCGTACCGGTGGGCCAGGAAGACCTCCAGCAACGCCTTCAACCCGAGGGTACGGGGCTGCCCGTCGACAAGCACCAGGTTGTTGACGCCGAAGGACTGCTCCAACGGGGTCAACCGGTAGAGGTCGGCCAGCAACGCCTGCGGGTTGACCCCCACCTTGCACTCGACGACCAGGCGGGTGCCGCTCTCCCGGTCGGTGAGGTCCTTGACGTCCGCGATGCCGGTCAGCCGCTTGGTCTTGGTGACCTCGTTGGTGATCGCCGCGATGACCTTCTCCGCGCCGACGCCGTAGGGCAACTCGACGACTGTGATCGCCTGGCGGCCCCGGCTGCCCTCGAGTGGGCCGATCTCCACCCTGCCGCGCATGCGTACGACGCCACGCCCGGTCTCGTAAGCGCGACGCACCTCGTCCAGGCCGAGCAGGACGCCGCCGGTGGGCAGGTCGGGACCGGGGACGAACTCCATGAGCCGGTCCAGAGTGGCGTCCGGGTGGTTGATCAGCCAACGGGCCGCGGAGACGACCTCGGCGAGGTTGTGCGGGATCATGTTCGTCGCCATCCCGACCGCGATCCCGGACGCGCCGTTGACCAGCAGGTTGGGGAATGCCGCGGGCAGCACCGTCGGCTGGGTCAGCGACCCGTCGTAGTTGGGCTCGACGTCGACCGTGTCCTCGCCCAGCTCACCGACGAGCAGCATGGCCTCGCGCGACATCCGCGCCTCGGTGTAGCGGCTGGCCGCCGGGCCATCGTCTGGAGATCCGAAGTTGCCGTGCCCGTCGATGAGGGGCACGTTGAGCGAGAAGTCCTGCGCGAGGCGGACCATGGCGTCGTAGATCGCCGTGTCGCCGTGCGGATGATACTTGCCCATCGTATCCCCGACAATTCGGGCAGACTTCACATGCCCACGGTCGGGGCGGTAGCCCTGCTCGTACATCGACCAGAGGATGCGGCGGTGCACGGGCTTGAGGCCGTCACGCGCGTCCGGCAGCGCGCGGGAGTGGATGACCGAGAACGCGTACTCCAGGTAGGAGTCGGAGACCTCGGTGACCAGCGGGTTGTCGAAGACCCGCGCGCCGGCCTGGTCGAACGAGGAGAGGTCGACCTTGTTTTCCTTACGGCGTGCCATGACTCAGCTTTCCCCTCGAACGGCAGCGGTGCTCATGCGTCGATCGCATCCCTGTCGACGCGGTCGGCCGAGTCGATCAGCCAGTTGCGGCGCGGCTCGACCTTCTCGCCCATCAGCAGTTCGAGGATGCGCTCGGCGGCGTCGACGTCGTCGAGGGTGATCCGGCGGACGGCCCGGGTCGCCGGGTTCATCGTGGTGTCCCACAACTCGTCGGCGTCCATCTCACCGAGACCCTTGAACCGTGGGATGGGCGTGACGATCTGCTTGCCGGCCTTCTCCAGTTTGCGGACCGTCGTCTCCATCTCGGCCTGCGTGTAGGTGTAGACGGTCTGCGGGCTGCGCCCCTTGGTGGTGATCTTGTGCAGGGGCGGCATCGCGGCGTAGAGCCGACCGGCCTCGATCAGCGGTCGCATGTACCTGGCGAAGAGGGTGATCAGCAGCGTACGGATGTGCGCGCCGTCCACGTCGGCGTCGGCCATGATCAGCACTCGGCCGTAGCGGAGCGCGGCGAGGTCGAACGTCCGCCCCGAGCCGGCCCCGAGCACCTGGACGATGGCGGCGCACTCGGCATTGTCCAGAACCTGCTGGAGGTTGGCCTTCTGCACGTTGAGGATCTTGCCCCGGATCGGCAGCAGCGCCTGGTATTCCGACGAGCGGGCCATGCGGCTCGTGCCGAGGGCGCTGTCGCCCTCCACGATGAACAGCTCACTGCGGTCGATGCCTGTCGCCCGGCAGTCGACAAGCTTCGGAGGCATGGACGCGCCCTCCAGGGCGGTCTTGCGCCGGGCGGCGTCCTTCTGCTGCTTCTGGGTGAGCCGCACCCGCGCCGCGTCGACGATCTTCTGCAGGACGACACGCGCCTCGGCCTTGGTGCGCCGGTCGTCCAGCCACGCCTTGACGTGCGCGTCGACAAGGGTCTGGAGCACCTTGGTGATGCCCGTGGTGGACAGCTCGTCCTTGGTCTGCGAGGTGAACTGCGGCTCGGGGATCCGCACGTGCACCACGGCCGTCATCCCCTCCAGGACGTCGTCCAGGGTGGGCGGCTCCTCCTTGGCCTTGAGCAGGCCGCGGGTGTTGCGGACGGCGTCGGCGAGGGTGCGGACGAGGGCCCGCTCGAAGCCCTTGCGGTGGGTGCCGCCGTGGGCGTTGCGGATGGTGTTGGTGAAGCACTCGACGGTGCGGTCGTAGCCGGTGCCCCACCGGAACGCCACCTCGACCTCGGCGCGCCGCTGCACGTTGGACTGCATGACGCCGTTGGCGTCGGCGGCGTTCTCCCGGTAGGTCCCCTCGCCGTTGACCAGCAGCATGCCGGAGACCGGCCGGTCGCCGGCCGGCGCCAGGAACTCGACCATGTCGCTGAGCCCGTTGGGGTAGTGGAACCGCTCCTCGGCGGGGGTCTCGCCGGTCAGGTCGCGCAGCAGGTAGGTCACGCCGGGGACCAGGAACGCCGTGTTGCGCAGCTTCATCCGGACGGCGTCGACGTCGAGCGCGGCGCCGGTCTCGAAGTAGCGGGCGTCGTGCCACCAGCGGATCGAGGTGCCGGTGCGCTGGCCGCGCTTCATGGCGCCGATCACCTGCAGGCCGGGGCCGGCGGTGAAGGGCGCGGTCGGCCCGTCGCCGTCGAAGATCCCCGGGACGCCGTGCCTGAACGACATCGCGTGGACCTTGCCGGCCCGGCGGACGGTCACGTCGAAGCGGCGGGACAGCGCGTTCACCGCCGAGGCGCCGACGCCGTGCAGGCCGCCGGAGGTCTTGTAGCCGGAGCCGCCGAACTTGCCGCCGGCGTGCAGCCGGGTCAGCACCAGCTCGACTCCGGAGATGCCGGACTTGGCGTGCACGTCGGTGGGGATGCCGCGGCCGTCGTCGTCGACCTGCACCGAGCCGTCGGCGTGCAGGATCACCTCGACGGTGGTGGCGTGACCGGCGACACCCTCGTCGGTGGAGTTGTCGAGGATCTCGTTGACGAGGTGACCCACGCCACGGCTGTCGGTGGAACCGATGTACATGCCGGGCCGTTTGCGGACGGCGTCCAGCCCCTCAAGATGGGTGAGGTCATCGGCCCCGTACAGGGTGTCAGGCTCTGCGGTCAACTGGTCGTACTCCCCGGTCTCGGCGGTGTGCTGCCCGTCACCGGCGGTCTGAGCCGGCGTGGCGCGCCGCAGCGAGCCTAGCCCGAGGCTGAGACAACTCCCGGAGGACCTACGCGAACCGCCGTGCATCGGCCGTTGGACGTGAGCCATCAGACAGTCGGTCAGTGATCACGGGACCACGCTGCGGAATCTCCGCCGGTACGCTGAGCGGTGATCGCGGCTGGTCGGCGCGGGGCGGCGCCGGGCTCGTGCCGGTCCGGGCCCAGATCCAGGACCACGAGCTCGGCGGTACGCCGCTGGCGGCCCGCGCCGGACGATCCGCGGGCGGCCGAGCGGCGGGAGGCGACCGGGATGGACGAGACGACACGTGACGCCCTCGGGCGGGCCCTCGGCACGCGGGCACGGCGGTGGCTGCTGGCGGGCACCCTGCTGGCAGGGCTGCTCACAGCGGTGGCGCTTATCGCGGCGGCGGCTCCCGCCGAGCGGACGTTCACCGAACTGTCGGGCGCGGCCCAGAGCCTGATGTCGGTCGTGACGCCACTCTTCGGTGTTCTGCTGGTGCGCGACAGGCGTCGGGCGCCCGCCACTGTCGGCGTGCTCCCCACGGTGCTGGCGGTGGTGTTGCCGGCCGTCGTGATCGGCGTGGTAGGCGTGCTGCTCTGTGCCGCGACGCTGGCCCTCGCACCGACCACTGTCGCCGACGAGCCGTGGCGGCACGCCGGAACGGTCGCGGTGGGCAGCGTGTTGGTGCAGATCCTCGCCGGCCTGGTGGGCACCGGGCTGGGTCTGCTGTTGCGGTCGCCGACGAGTGCGTTCGCGGCCACGATCGTCCTGCCGCTGGGGGTGCTCGGGTTGCTGGAGGTCGTTCAGGCGGGCGCGGCCCAGCCGTGGCTCACTCCGCTCGGCAGTGCGCGCAATCTGCTCTCCGGGGAGATGAGCCTGCTGCGGTGGGTGCAGTGGTTGTGTGTCCTGCTGATCTGGGGTGTTGGTCTGAACGCGGTCGGCGCGGCCGTGTGGCGCCGCCCGCAGCCCGTCCGGCAGGTCGGCGTGGCAGCCGACGAGGTGGCGTGACCAGGGGCGTTTGATTCGTCCACAGTGGTCCATAGCACAGATCTGCCGCACGCGGCGCTCCGCTCGGCCGGTACGCGGCCGAGGCTGGGAGTGCCGGCGGTCGTCGGACCGTCGGCACCGACGCGCCTGCGGGTGCGCCGACGGCGGGGATCCGGTCGGCGGCGGGCGCGGGCAGTGGTCGCTGCCTGGTGGGCACCGAGCGGGTGCGCCGACGCAGTCGTGTCTTTCGCCGAACGAGTCTGTTACAGGCCATTGACGCCCGTTGCACAAGGGTGATCTGATCGCGCTCTCAGAGAATCTTTCATCTTTCGATGGATGGGAGCCCCATGCCCAGGTTCCGCCGTACCGCGCTCGCCGCGGCACTCACGATCGTCACGGCAGCGCTGTCGACCGCCGTCGCGCTACCCGCTCCCGCGACCGCCGCGCTGCCCACCGCCGCCGTGGCGCTCGGCGACAGCTTCATCAGTGGCGAGGGCGCCGGGGCGTACACCCCGGTGGTCGACGCCAACGGGGTCGCCCAGGGCTTCCCCGGCTGGACGGCGCCGAACAACAACGCCTTCTTCTGCCACCGGTCGGCGAACGCCTCGCTCAACCAGGCGGACCTGCCGGGCATCCAGAACCGGTTCAACCTGGCCTGCTCCGGCGGCCAGCCGCGCGACATCGCCACCGCCTCGGCAGCACGGGAGAAGGGCCGTACGGTGGCCGCCCAGCTCGACCAGCTGCGCGCCGTCGCGCAGACCCAGGACATCGACCTGGTGCTGATCGGCCTGGGTTCCAACAACAGCTCGTTCACCTTCGGCAGCGTCGCGGAGACGTGCGCCAACCGGTTCATCGCCGACGCCTGGACGGGCTGGTGGGAGTTCTGGGCGTACCTGAACGGGCCGGTGGAGCAGAAGCCGTGCAGCGACGCCGACCTGGCCACCGCCGCGCAGCTCAGCGCCGCGACCGCGGAGACCACCGCAGCCGTACGCCAGATCCTGACCACCCTCGACCAGGTGGACGCGGACGGCCAGCACCGGGTGGTGTTCCAGGACTACACAAACCCGCTGCCGCTGGACCTGAACCCGGCGTACCACGAGGAGGACGGCCGGGACGACACCCGGGACAAGTTCCGTGACCTCGGCGCGGAGCGGTACGCGGCCGGCTGCCCGATCCACCGGGCCAGCCTCGCCCCCGGGCACCGCTTCTCGCAGGGCCTGGGCGGCATCGTGAAGTCCACCCGGGACACCCTGGCCGCCGAGTTCCCCGCCGACGACCTGGTCTACCTCAATGTGCAGCGGGCCTTCGACGGCGCGCGGCTGTGCGAGTCGACGTCCAGCCCGACCGGGGCGCTGGCCACTCCCATCCGGCTGCAGGACGGCGCGACCGGCACCTTCGTGACCAGCCTCGCCGGCAGGGACAAGATCGCCATTCAGCGGATCGCCAACACCTGCGTCAGCTACTTCCAGACCTGCCAGGAGTCGTGGCACCCGAACGCCACCGGCCACCAGGTGCTCGGTCGGTGCCTCGCCGGTGCCGCCGTCACCGCCGCACGCGCGGTGTCGTGCGTCCGCGCCGGCGACGGGTCGATCTCCGTCTCCTGACCGGCCGCGCCACCGGAGGCCCCGCCACCCGGCGGGGCCTCCGTCGCGTCCGGGTCGCCGCCCCGCCCAGCCGTACCGGCTGCTCGGGGTGGCCCGTCCGGCTCACTCCTCCTGGTCCAGCGGAACCAACTCGTCGTCGCGTTCCACCTGGATCTGTGCGTGATCCTTGCGCGGCGCGACCTCCGCGGTGTTCCGGTGCGGATCGTTGTCCGGGTGCATGAGCACCGCGTCGGTCTTGGGGGTCTTCTCGCGGACCTCGTCCGGCTGCGACATGCCGTTCCCCTCTCCGTCGACGTCGCAGGGGGTCTACCCGCCACCGCGCTGACGACTCCCCCCGACCGCTATTGCGGGCCGCGACGCGCGGATGTCCCGGTCGTGGCGGTGCGGCGGGATTCGGCCGGCAGGCGACGGGGTTAGCCGCTCGGGCGGCGGGTAAGCCGCATCGCCCGACACGGCGGAAGGGGATCACATGTCCGAACGACACACCGCACTGCGCTCGATGCACGATCTGGGTCTGGCGGCCTGGTTCGGCGGCTCCCTCATGGGTGCCTTCGGCGTCAACGGCGCGGCGGCGAAAATCAACGACTCCACCCAGCGACTGCCTGTCGCCTCGGCCGGATGGTCGAAGTGGACCCCGGTCAACGCGGCCGCGATCGGCGCGCACCTGGCCGGGGCGGTCGGTGAACTGGTCACGGAGAGCCCACGGGTGGCGGCCCAGCGCGGAGTGGGCCGGGCCAGCGCCCTCAAGACGGCGTTGACGATCGGCGCGCTCGCGGTCACCGGCTACAGCCGGTTGGTCGGCATGCGGCTGGAGAAGGCCGGCGGTCCGCCGGTGAACGGCGCCACCGAGCCCAACCACCAGACGCCGGCAAGCGTCGCCTCCTCACAGCGGCAGATGAAGCTGCTCCAGTGGGCGATTCCGGCGCTGACCGGATCGCTCGTCGTGGTCACCGCGTACATGGGTGAGCAGCAGAAGCCCGGTCAGGTGTTGCGCGGGATCCTCAGCCGCACCGGCGGGATGCGCAACGCCCCGATGGGCATCGCGAAGATGGGCATGGGCGTCGGCAAGCGGCAGATGGCCATGGCCGGACGCTGAGCGTCGGGCCGGCCGGCGGCCCGCCGGACCGTCGACGACGGGACACCGGCCGGCCCTGCGCGCCCGCCACGCCACACGGCGTGCCGAGCGGGCAGGACCGGCCCGGGGACGTGGCAATCCGTCCGTCGGCAGCGGCGGACCGACGAGCGAGGTGGCCATGACTGCACACGAGGGACGCGGCAGTGGCGGCGGTGACCGGCTGGAACCGGAGGCGGTCAAGCCGTGGCGCACCGACGATTTCGACGCCGACGCGCCCTGGGGCGCGGACGACGACTCGCCGATGGACGAGGGCAGCGAGGAGACGGCGGTGCCCGAGGGGCGACGCGGTGAACGACGCGCGGGCGCCCCGGCCGGCCCGAGCGGTCCGGCCGGTAGGCACGGCTTCGGTTCGGTCGAGCCCACCCGGACCACGATGGCCGGACCCGGCGCGCCACCGGACCCGGCGCCCAGCGGTCGGAGCTTCCCCGACGACGCGGACGTCAACGAGCGGAGCCAGGACGCGCTGCGCACCCGGGGTCGGCGCTCCTGACCGACCGCGCTGCCCGCGTGTCCTGCCCGAACGGGGGCGCACGCGGGTAGCAGGCGCCTCAGCCGCCCGAAGCGCCCCGCGCCGAGACGGTGTGACCGTCCGCCGCTCGGCGCGGCCCCGCCGGCACCCGCGGCTCGGCGAACATCGTCTCCTCGGCGAGCACCTGTGCCAGCCGGGTGGCGTCGCGCTGGGCCTGCCCGGCGCAGCAGTTGTTGAACAGCACGTGCAGGTCGTCGACGTCCGCGGCCAGCTCCGCCAGCCGCAGGGCCCAGTCCCGCAGCTCCGACTCGTCGTACGCGTAGCGGAACTTGTCCTGCTTGTCGCCGTCGCGCCACGCGTCGCTGTGACCGTGGAAGCGGACGATCGCCGGCTCCGCCGTCCGGGTCAGGATCGGCGGCACCGACGACGGATGCCCCTGCGGCATGTCGACGCAGACCAGTGAGAGGTCGTGCGCGCCCAGCAGGTCCAGGGTCGCGGCCGTCGCGGCCCCGTCGAACCAGGACCCGTGTCGCAGCTCCACCGCTACCCGCCACGGCCGGCACCGCTGCGCCAGCTCGACGATCCGGCGTTCGGCGGCGGCGCCGCGCGCCAACCAGGGCGGGAACTGGAACAGCACCGCGCCCAGCTTGCCGGCGGCCGCGATCGGGTCCAGCGCCGCCCGGAAGCGGGCCCACAGCTCGTCGTACGCCTGCTCGGGCAGATCGCGACGGCGGACCCGGCTCGGGCCGGAGGTCGGCCGCAGGTCCCGGGGCAGCGCGGCCACCGGCGTCGGGTGACCGGTGAAGAGGCTGAACGCCTTGACGTCGAAGGTGAAGTCGTCAGGCGTCGCGTCGACCCAGCCGTGCGTGGTCTCCGGCACCGGAACGGCGTAGTAGGACGTGTCCACCTCGACAAGCGGGAAGCGGCCGGCGTAGAAGGCCAGCCTGCCGGCCGGCGTGTTGGCCGAGCGCGGATACCAGCCGGAGCGCAGCAGCGTCTGGTCCGCCCAGGACGACGTGCCCACCTTGATCACACCCATGTCATTCAGTGGACAGTCCCGCGCCCCGATAGGCAACCGCTGGCGGCCGGCGCTCTCGTCGTGTCCGCCCGGAAGTGTCGGTGTCCGGTCCTAGGCTGACGCTCGACCGGACCTCGACGGAAGGGCACCACCATGACCAGCACCGCGCAGCTCACCGGGGAACGCGCCGACCTGCTGCAGACGCTGCGCCGGCACCGGGGCTTCCTCCTGCAGACAGTCGACGGGCTGACCGACGAGCAGGCCGCGGCGCGCAGCACGGTGAGCGAGCTCTGCCCCGGTGGGCTGATCAAGCACGTCGCCGGCACCGAGGAGCGGTGGATGCTGTTCGCCGTGGGTGGCGCGGAGGCGATGCAGCGCGAGGAGATCGACTGGGCCGGTCAGTTCCGGATGACGCCGGGCGAGACCCTGGCCGGCCTGGTCGATCGGTTCCGCGCGGTGGCCGACCACACCGACGAGCTGATCGCCACCCTCGATCTGGACGCCGCCCACCCGCTGCCGCAGGCCCCGTGGTTCGAGCCGGGTGCGAGCTGGACGGTCCGCCGGGTGCTGCTGCACCTCATCGCCGAGACGTCCCAGCACGCGGGGCACGCCGACATCCTGCGCGAGGCGATCGACGGGTCGAAGACCATGGGCTGAGCCCCGGCCGCCTCTCGGGCGCGTCGCCTCGTGCTGTCACCGCCCCTTTCCACCGCGGGCGGATGTGACATCGCCCGAGGGGTCGGCGCTGAGGGACACGAGATGAACGCGGACCGGATGGACCAGGAAACCGCCGAGCGGCTGCTCGGCGGTTTCCCCGTCGACCCTTCGGCCGGCACGCGTCCGGTCGTGCTGCTCCTGACGGCGGTCCGCGCCGCGCCGCGCGCCGACGAGCTGGCCGGCCTGGGCCTCGCGGTGCAGGGCTTCCGCCGCGCCCAGGCGCACCGCCGGCGCCCTTCCCCGGCCCACCGGTCCGCACCCCCCGATCAGGACGCGGGCGCTACGGCAGACCGGAGCGACGGCCGGTGACTCACGATCGTCGTTGGCCCGCCGGGCGGGTGGAGCGGTCACCCGCGTACGCGTCGGTGTGCCCCCAGCGACCGGGGATGTCGAGCAGCTCCACACCGCCGAAGCCGGGAGGCAGGGCGGGGTTCACCAGCAGGTCGTCGCCCGTGGGTCGCAGGCCCAACAGGGTGCCCAGCAACATCAGCAGCGCGCCGGATGACCACGACTGGGGCCGACCGGCCGAGGGCAGCTGGACCGGATACTTCGTCAGGCTCCGCTCGTAGCCGGCGATCAGCTCCGGCACCGCCCCGCCCAGCGTCTGCGCCATGTCGAAGATGCCGGCCGCGATCCGGGCCGCGTGCGCGTCGAAACGGTAGTGCCGCAGACCGGCGGCGATCAGGGCGTTGTCCGACGGCCACACCGCACCCAGGTGCGAACCCACCGGGTTGTACGGGCGCTGCCCGGTGGCGAACGTCCGCACGCCCCACCCGTTGAACAGCCGTGGCCCGAGCAGGTGCTCGGCGACCGCCTCGGCGCGATCGTCCGTGACGATCCCGCTCCACAGCAGGTGCCCGATGTTGGACGCCAACGCGTCGACAGGCTCGCCGTACGGGTCCAGCGCCAACGCGTAGTACTCGCGGTGCGGCAGCCAGAAGTCCCTGTTGAACCGCTCCTTGAGCGCCACCGCCTCCCGATCGAGCCGGTCGGCGTACTCGGGTTCGCCCCAGAACTCGCGGGCCAGCCGGGCGCCGCGCCGCTTCGCGTCGTACGCGTAGCCCTGCAACTCGCAGGTGGCGCGGGGAAACGCCGGCGCCCGCCCGTGCGCGTCGACTATCGCGTCCGCGGAGTCCTTCCAGGACTGGTTCACCGCGCCGTGGCGCTCGTTGCGGCGCTGGTAGCGCAGGTAGCCGTCACCTGTCAGGTCGCCGTACTCGTCGATCCAGTCCAGCGCCAGCCGGGCCGGGTGGCGTAGTTCGCGAACCAGGTCCGCATCGCCCGACCACCGCTCGTACTCGTCGAGCAGGACCACGAACAGCGGGGTGGTGTCGGCGGCGCCGTAGTACAGCGCGTTCGGCCGCTCGCCGAAGGCGGCCAACTCGCCGTAGCGCAACTGGACCAGGATCTTGCCCGGCTCCTCGTCGTGGTCGTCGTCGAGCTGGCCACCCTGCAGCAGCGCCAGCATCCGCAGCGTCGCGCGGGCCAGTTCGGGGGTGAACGCCAGGCTCTGCAGGCAGGCGACGATGGCGTCCCGCCCGCACATTCCCATCGCCCACGGCAGGCCGCCGACCGGCACCCGGTCGGTGTACGCGAGCGGTTGGTACCGCAGCGCCGCCAGGGCGGCCAGAGCTCCCTGGTACGTCTCCTCCAGGCCGTCCCGTTCGGCCACCAGCTGCGGGGCCCGGCTCAGCCACGCGGTCAGGTCGTCACCTATTCCGGCGCGCACGATCTGCTGGTGCGACTCGATCTCGGCGCGCATGTCCCGGTCACCCTCGCCCTGCATCGTCATGCTGACGTGCAGGGTGGTCTCCCACGTCCCCTCGGCCGGAACCCGGATCCGGAACGTGAGCCCCTCCCCGTCGACCTCGGCGGGGGCGGTGCTGCGCACCGTGGTGACCCGGCCGAACCGCTCCCGCTCGTAGCGCAGCACGAGCGCCGCGCGGTGGGTCTCGGTCGTGACGTGGACGTTGCGCGGTCGGAGCTGTGCGACGTCGGCGATCTCCGCGATGTCGGTGAAGTCGGCGCCCACGTCCATCCGCACCGTGAAGTCGGCGGGCTCCGCCGAGTGGTTCAGCACGGTGATCCGCTCGTGCAGGCAGTCGTGCACCGAGCGGTGCCTGATGATCGACACGTCGGCGTCCACGTAGTGACTCGCCGCACCCGGCACCAGGAAGAACCGGGTCTCGAAGTACGTCATGTCGTCGCGGGAGAGGGCGTTGAGGCGTTCCCCGTCGACGCTGAGCACCCACCGGGACAGAAAGCGGGTGTCGAACGAGAAGAGACCGACAGGCGCCTGTGGATCGACCTCCATGTCGCCCTGGGCATCGCTGATCGCGAACACGTTACCGGCGATCACATGCACCTGCTCCTGCCTCATCGCGGCCGCTCCCGTTCCGCCAGGGCCGCCCGGCCCAGCGCACGGGGATGCCGGGCGCCGGCCGGTCCGGGAAAGATCCGCCGCAGCAGCATCAGCAGCGCCATGTCGCCGCGCAGGGTCAGCTCGTTGCGCAGCAGCGCCTCGGCGAGGTGCAGCTGGCCGGTGGCGAGCTTGTCGAAGACCGCCCGGTCGGCGCGGACCAGCAGGTCGGCGTCGTCGGCCGACCGGGTCGCCCGCACGTGCTGGTCGGCGACGGTCAGGTACCAGTGCTCGGTGCAGCCGTCGCCGCGCATGTCCAGGCGCAGCGTCCCGGCGGTCGTCGGGGACAGGTCCGGGCGCCGGCCCGGGTCGAGGTCCTGCAGGAACCGCGCCGCCGTCGTGCCCATCAGGTCACCTCCCGCATCCCGACAGGATCACCCGGCGCGGGGTGAGCGGGACTCACCCGTTCCGGGTGAACCGGGGGACGCGGGTCAGTCGGTGTCGACGAGGCCGCGCACGTAGGCGGCCTGCCCGGCGTGTTGCAGGTCGTCATCGGCGATGCTGACCAGCCGCACGCCGAGGGTGACAGGCGGGTCCCACGACTCGTCGACGACGCGGTCCAGGTCCGCTTGTCGCAGCCCGGCCAGGAACGATCCGGTACGCGCCGAAACCGCCGCGTAGTAGTCGATCAGCGCCTGCGCGCTCTCCGGCCGCACCTCGGCGACCTGGGCGGGCGTGTGGCCGTAGCCCGTGTTGTCCGGATCTGCGGTGAGCCCGAACCGCCCCGCCCAGTCCCCGGTCACCCAGACCTGCCCGGTCTCGAGCAGGTCGGCGACGTGGTGGTCCTGGACACGGGTCAGGTGCCAGACCAGCCACCCGACCGGGTTGGCACCCTCGGCGGGCGCCCAGCGCAACTGCTCCGGGGTGAGGCCGTCGACCGCCGCCCGGACGCGGTCGGGCAGTCGGTCGTACGTCTCGGTCAGCAGGTCACTCACGTCCACGGGGCACGCCTCCTGGTCTGTTTCCCAGCACGGTACCGCCGGATCCGGGCGGCCAAACCTCGGCCGCTACGGTGATCACGTGGTCGCGGCGCTGGAGCTGTATCTGGACCCGGATGCCACCCGACGGATCCGGGTGCTGTGGGACGCGCTGGAGACCGAGGGCGTGCAGAGCATGCGCTCGCTGCTGGAGCAGCGCCACCGTCCGCACCTCTCGCTCGCGGTGGCGCCCCGCTTCGATCCCGAGCAGGTCGCCGAGGCGCTGCGCGGAACCGTCGTGGCAGCCCCACTGCGGCTCGACTTCCAACACGTCGGGCAGTTCGTCGGACGGGTGCTCTGGCTCGGTCCGGCGCCCACACCGGAGCTGCTGGCCCACCACCAGCTGGTGCACGGCCGGCTCGCCGCCGGCGGCGTCACCCTGGCCGGGCACTACCAGCCGGGGCGTTGGGTGCCGCACTGCACGCTGTCCATGCGGGTGCCGAACACGCTGATGGCCGCGGCGGTGCGCCGCTGCCTGGAGGTGCTGCCGCTGTCGGCGACAGTGGTCGGCGCGGCGCTCACCGACCACGCCCGCGGCATCGCCCACCCGCTGCCATAGACCACTGAGTCCTGGCTGAAGACGGGGCTGGGGTTGCGGCGAAGGGCGCCGGCCATCCGCTGTGGCCGCCCGCAGTGTCGATGTGCTGTTGAGCGGTATACCTCAGAGGTATGAATATGACTCTGAGGTATACCGCTCACGACCACATCCGCCCGCACGGAGGTGACCGTCGGTAACCGTCGGCTGCACCACCGTCCAGCCAGGGTTGGAAATTACTCGTCTAGGCCGCGTCGCGTCGCCGCCGTGAGACCGTCGCCCCGGCCGTCGCGGCGAGCGTGACCGACGCCCCGGCGACCAGCAACAGGCGCGGACCCAGCGGGGCGAGCACCCCGGCCAGCCCGGTGCCGAGCGAGGCGGCGGCCACCTTCAGCGCCGCCGTGGACACGAACACCCGTGCCCGCACGGCGTCCGGCGCGTACACCGAACGGGCGGCCAGGGTGGCCGCGAAGAGCGGCGCGGTCGCCGCCCCGGCCAGCGCGAACGCGGCAACCGCCACCGGGAAGCCCGGCACTGCCGCGCAGAGCGCGACAGTCACCGCGCCGAGCGCCGCCCAACGCAAGGTCAGCCGCTCCGGCTCTCCGGTCAGAGGGAACGCCGTGACCAGGAGCGCGGCGACGAGGTTTCCGCCCCCGTAGGCGGCGGCGAGCAGCGCACCGGAGGCCGCCTCCCGGCCGAGTTCCGCCGCCAGCATGACGGCGAGCACCGAGATCGCCCCACCGGTGAGCGCGCCGACCATGGTGACCCCGGTGACCCGGCGCAGCGGCCCGGGCCCGAGCAGCACCCGCAGGCCGCCGCGTGCGGCGGGCACGGTCCGCGCCGGCCCGTGCCGTCCGGGCACACGCGCCGGCAGTGTGCCCACCAGGGCCGCCGCGACCAGGGCGGCGGCCGCCAACCCGAGCAGGGAAATCCGGGGTCCGGCCACGGCGGCGAGCACTGCCACGAGGGCCGGGCCGGCACTGCCGCCCACCCCGTACGTCACCGCGTCCCAGCCCTGACCCCGGCGCTGCGCCCGCTCGTCCGGGGCGAGGAGCGCGGCCAGCCGGCTGCTCAGTCCACCCGTCAGCAGCGGCCCGCAGGCCCCGGCCACGATCAGCAGCGCGGCCGGCACACCGACCGGCACCCGGCCGAGCAGCAGGGCGGCCAGCGCGACAGCCCCGGCGTACGTGGCGAAGGCGGCGGCCAGCAGGCCCCGCCCGTCCCGTGCCCGGTCCAGCGGACGGGCGAGCAACGGCCCCAGCAGATGCGGTGCGGTCAGGCAGGTGGCCAGCAAACCGCCCAGCAGCGCCGGACGACCGGCGCCGACCTCCGGCAGGGTGGCCAACAGGACCACCCCCACCGCGGCACCGGCGTCCGCACCCCGGGCGAGCGTCGCCGCGACGAGGTAGTGGGGCAACGCCCGGCGTCCGGGAACGGCGGGTGCGGCCGTGTCAAGAGCTTCACTCACCCGTACCTCGCTACCCAGTCGACAGGTCCGAGGCAACATCGATGCGAAATGTCCGGTTTGGCAGGCGACAGTCGGGAAACCGAAAACAGGGGGTGCGGATGTGGCCGGGCGTGGGATGGTTCGACGTGGATGCCGTACCGGTGGCGACCCACGCGAGCGGGTCGCCCGGCCGGGGGCGCGGGCGCACACCGCGCCGCCCGCGGCGGCTTCGACGAGGAGAGGCAGGGCCCATGCAGGCTCAGCGCAGGCCACCGCGCACGGAGCGGAGCCAGACCAACCACGACCGGACCGGCGGCGGGATGACCGGAGCGGCCACCCCCCTGACCATCTGGGCCGCCGCCGTGCTGCTCGGCCGCATCGCCGCGGGCGACGACGACAGCGAGGACGAACGGCACATCCTGCGCGGCATCGAGTGAGCCTCGCGACCCGCTCCTAGAGCCAGCCGCGCCGCTTGAAGACCAGGTAGAGGGTGCCGCAGACCAGCAGCATTAGCAGCAGCGCGAACAGGTAGCCGAAACGCCAGTTCAGCTCCGGCATGTGGACGAAGTTCATCCCGTACACGGTGCCGATGAGGGTCGGGGCGAACAGGATCGCGGCCCACGAGGAGACCTTCTTCAGCTCCTCGTTCTGCGCGTAGCTGGCAGCGGTCAGGCTGCGCATCTCCTCGTTCTGCTGCTGCGAGACGAGGGTCGCGTTGACGGTGAGGATGTTCTGCAGCAGGTGCCGGAAGCCGTCCACCCGCTCCACCACCTGGGTGAGATGGTCGGTCACGTCGCGCAGGTAGCGGCGCAGCTCCTCGTCGGTGCCGTAGCTGCCGGCGCCGCTGGCCAAGGCGTCGAGCATGGCCAGCAGTGGGCGGGCCGCCCGCTGGAACTCGATGACCTCCCGGCTGAGCCCGTAGATGCGCCGGCTGGCGTTCGGGTCGCCGCCGAAGACCTGGGTCTCGATCTCGTCGATGTCGTTCTCCAGCCCGGCGACCACCGGCGCGTACCCGTCGACGACCTGGTCGAGGATCGCGTACAGGACCGCCTCGGGGCCCCGGGCGAGCATCGGCGCATCGGCCTCCATGCGCCGCCGGACCGCGGCCAGGTCGGGGACCTCGCCGTGGCGGACCGTCACCACGAAGCCGGGCCCGATGAACAGGTGCAGTTCGGAGAACTCGACCTCCTCCCGCAGGTCGTCGTAGCGGGCGGCACGCAGCACCACGAAGAGCGTGTGCCCGTACCGCTCCAGCTTGGGTCGCTGGTGGGCGTTGATCGCGTCCTCCACCGCCAGGTCGTGCAGGCGGAACTCGCGCGCCAGCGAGGAGATCTGGTCGATGTCGGGTCGGTACAACCCGATCCAGGCCATCGCGTCGTCCTGCTCCTGCAGGCAGGAGTACGTCTCGGCGAGGCCGGCCGGCGAGGCGAACCGGTGTCCCCGGATGTAGACGGCACTGTCCACCATGCCCCCGGCGGGCGGGGGCGGCGCCGGCGGTGGTGGCACGCCGACGCGGGTCTCGTGCTCGTCGAGCTGGCGGCCGAAGCCACCACCCGGGCGGAAGCGACGGCCGCCGACCATGACCCGCTCCCTTCCGGTGGCATCCCCTCCGGTGGCCTCCCGGCCCTACCGACGGTTCGGCGCGGGGGCGCCGGGGGCGCTGCATCCCCCCTGCCCCGGCACCGAAACCCGCCGACACGCCCGCCTCGCCGACCCGCGACGGGCGGGTTCGGCGTACCCGGGACGGGCGCGTGAGGCCGGGCGGATACTCGCGGTGACCATGGGCGGAGGACGGGGGAAGCGCCGGTGCAGGGCAACAGGCGCGCCGGGCGGCTGCGCGGTTGGCTGCTCGACGGCGGTACGGAGCAGGCCGCGCGGCATCCCGGCCCTCACGGCCGCCCGCCGGCGGATCGGCACCACCCGTGGTGGAAGGTGATGTGCCTGACCGGTGTCGACTACTTCTCGACGCTGGGCTACCAGCCGGGCATCGCGGCGCTCGCCGCCGGGGCGCTGTCGCCGGTGGCGACGCTGGTGCTGGTGCTGGTGACGCTGCTGGGCGCACTGCCGGTGTACCGGCGGGTGGCGGTGGAGAGCCCGCACGGTGAGGGCTCGATCGCGATGCTCGTACGCCTGCTGAGTTACTGGCCGGGCAAGCTGTTCGTGTTGGTGCTGCTCGGCTTCGCGGCCACCGACTTCATCATCACCATCACCCTCTCGGCGGCGGACGCGACGGCCCACATCGACGAGAACCCGTTCTGGCCGAGCGGTCTCAAGGGGCACGAGGTGGCCCTCACGCTGCTGCTGGTGGCGCTGTTGGGCGCGGTGTTCCTCAAGGGATTCGGCGAGGCCATCGGGATCGCGGTCGTCCTGGTCGCGGTCTACCTGGCGTTGAACGCGGTGGTGATCGCCGACGCGCTGTGGCGGGTGGTGACCCACCCGAGCGCGGTCGGGGACTGGACCACCGCGCTGCGCACCGGGCACGGCGATCCCCTGCTGGTGGTCGGGCTGTCCCTGCTGGTGTTCCCGAAGCTGGCGTTGGGCCTGTCCGGTTTCGAGACCGGGGTGGCCGTGATGCCGCACATCCGGGGGGATCGCCAGGACTCGGAGGACCGGCCGTTGGGCCGGATCCGGGGCGCGCGGCGGTTGCTCACCACTGCCGCCGCGACGATGAGCGTCTTCCTGATCACCAGCAGTGTGACCACCACGGTGCTGATCCCGCCGGAGGCGTTCCAGCCCGGCGGTCCGGCGAACGGCCGGGCGCTGGCGTACCTGGCGCACCAGCACCTCGGCGGGGTGTTCGGCACCGTCTACGACCTGTCCACGATCGCGATCCTGTGGTTCGCGGGCGCGTCGGCGATGGCCGGGTTGCTCAATCTCGTACCCCGGTATCTGCCGCGCTACGGCATGGCGCCTGCCTGGGCGCGGGCGGTCCGGCCGCTGGTGCTGGTCTTCACCGCTGTGGCGTTCCTGATCACGGTGGTCTTCTCCGCGAGCGTGGACGCGCAGGGTGGCGCGTACGCCACAGGGGTTCTGGTGTTGATCACCTCGGCGGCGACGGCCGTGACCCTCGCGGCGCGGCGTCGGCGGCAGCGGGGGCGGACGTGGGCGTTCGGCGCCATCGCTCTGATCTTCGTCTACACCACGGTGGCGAACGTCGTGGAACGCCCCGACGGCGTCAAGATCGCCGCCTGTTTCATCGGCGGGATGATCCTGGTGTCGGTGCTGTCCCGGATCATGCGGGCCTACGAGCTGCGGGTCGACCACGTCGAGCTGGACCCGGTCGCCGCCCGGATGATCGACGAACGCGCCACCCGTCGGATCCGCCTCATCGCGCACGAGCCGCAGCGCCGCGACCCGGCCGAGTACCGCGCCAAGCTGGCCCAGACCATGGCGGACAACGACTTCCCCGACGACGGTGACGTCATCTTCGTCGAGGTCCACGTCAGCGACCCGTCGGACTTCGAGACCGATTTGCTGGTGCGCGGCAGCGTGGCGCACGACAGCTTCCCGGTGCTCAGCCTGACCGGCTCCTCGGTGCCCACCGCGCTCGCCGCCCTGCTGCTGGAGATCCGCGACCGGAGCCGGCGGCGCCCGCACATCTACTTCGAGTGGAGCGAGGGTGGCCCGGGTCGCAACATCCTTCGCTACCTGGCGTTCGGGCAGGGCGCGATCGCCTCGGTCACCCGGGAGATCCTGCGACGGCACGAGCCCGACCCGCGCCGCCGGCCGCACGTGCACGCCGGTTGACCTGCCCGTCGAACCGTCGCGTGACGGGTGAGCGTGGTCATAACGGCTGGACGGTCCACCGGGCGGGGCTGCTAGCCTCGGCGCAGGTCATGAGTGCCAGCGCGAAGCCCCGGCTCGCTGGCCGGCAACCCTCCTCCGCGGTGGGGTGCCCCGGGTGAAGACCAGGCACCGGCACGACGTCGGTGCAAGCGTGGCCTGGCACCCAGGTCAGCACCAGACCCGGGAGACCGTATGCGCATCCTCAGTCCCACCCCACCGGCCGGTCGGCTCACGCCGACCCTGACCCGGCGACGGCACGTGGACCTGATGCGAATGTGCAGCGCGGCGTGTACCGCCGCCTGACACGCTAGCCCTCCCCCTCCCCTCCCTCCCCGGGCGCACCACGCCCACCCACCCCGCTGTCGATCATGAAGTTGTTGCCCGCCCGACCGGCGTGTCGCGGCAATAACTTCATGATCGACCGGGTCGACGCACCCTTTTGGAGACACCTGTGCGACTTTCCTTTGGTTTGAGCCGCTTCGTTGCCTTGGGCGCGGGCGCCGTTCTGGCGGCCGCCGGGGTGACCGCTTGCGGTGGCGGCGACTCGTCCGGCGCCGCCGGCAACCCGTACGGCCTTGCGCAGGCGGGCGTGCTGCGCGCCGGCACGCTCACCGACGCTCCGCCGAACGTGTACCTCAAGGACGGTAAGTTCACCGGCTTCGACAACGACCTGCTGACCGCCGTCGCCGGCAAGCTCGGCCTCACTGTCGAGTTCGTCGGCACCGACTTCTCCGCGCTGCTCTCCCAGGTCAACAACCACAAGTTCGACGTGGGCAGCTCCTCGATCACCATCACCGAGGCGCGCAAGAAGACAGTCGACTTCGGCAACGGGTACGACTTCGGCTACTTCGGGCTGGACGTGCCGGCGGGTTCGCCGATCACCGGGTTCGACCAGCTCGCCGGCAAGCGCGTCGTGGTGGTGCAGGGCACCGTCCAGGACGACTACGCCACCGGCAAGCAGCTCGACCCGGTGCGGGTGCCGGACTACAACGGCGCGATCAACCAGCTCAAGGCGGGCACCGCCGACGCGTGGATCGCACCGGCGGAGATCGGCGAGAAGTCGGCAGCCGACAGCAACGGCAAGATCACCGTTGCGGCCAAGCAGCTCAGCCCCGCACCGACCGCGTACGCCGTGGCCAGGGGCAGCGACAAGCTGCGCGAGGCACTGAACAAGGGCCTCGACGAGGTCATCGCCGACGGCACCTGGAGCCGGTTGCAGGCCCAGTACTACCCGGGCCGGCCGATCCCGGCGGACTTCAAGCCAGGCAGCGGCACGGCGTCAGCTGTGCCGTCGGCGTCAGCTGCTTCCTGAACCGGTGACGAGCGAGCGGGGCGGTAGGAGAGGCGACCGATGGATCCGTTGAGCACCCTGTGGGAAACCTTCTTCGACGCCGACGCGATGCGCGAGGCGCTGCCCGAGATGCTTACCGTCGGGCTGCCCAACACGCTGATCCTGGCCGTCTCCGCCGCCCTGCTCGGCACGGTGTTCGGCCTGCTGCTGGCCGTGGCCGGCATCTCCCGCAGTCGGTGGCTGCGCTGGCCGGCCCGCGTCTACACCGACGTGTTCCGGGGGCTGCCGGCCGCGGCGACGATCCTGCTGATCGGCGTCGGGCTGGCACCCTTCGGTATGCGGGTCTGGGGGCCGGACCCGTACCCGCTGGGCATCCTCGCGCTGTCGCTGATCGCGGCGGCGTACATCGGGGAGATCTTCCGCTCCGGCATCCAGTCCGTGGAGGCCGCCCAGTTGGAGGGCGCGCGGGCCCTCGGCTTCTCCTGGGCCGAGGCGATGCGGCTGGTGATCATCCCGCAGGGCATCCGGCGGGTGCTGCCCGCCTGGGTCAACCAGCTCATCGCGCTGATCAAGGACTCCAGCCTGGTCTACTTCCTCGGCCTGGTGGCCAGCCAGCGGGAGCTGTTCCGCATCGGGCAGGACTACGCGGCCACCACCGGCAACGAGTCCGCGTTGCTGCTGGCGGGACTGTTCTACCTGGCGTTGACCGTCCCGCTGACGCACGTCGTGAACGGGATCGACAGGCGACTGCGGCACGGCCGGCCGGCCACCGCGGCCGACGAGGACGAGGACGACGACGCTCCGGCACTGACCGGGGCACCGGAAGGAGATCGGGGATGACCACCCTCGCGACCACCACCTCGGTAAGCCTCCAGGCCCGCGACGTCCACCTCGCCTTCGGGCCGAACCGCGTGCTGCGCGGCGTCGATCTCACAGTGGCGCGCGGCGCGACCGCCTGCGTCATCGGGCCGTCCGGGTCGGGCAAGTCAACTCTGCTGCGTACGCTCAACCGGCTCATCGAGCCCGACCGGGGCGACGTGCTGCTGGACGGACGCAGCGTCCTGCGCGACGACCCGGACGCGCTGCGCCAGCGGATCGGCATGGTCTTCCAGCAGTTCAACCTCTTTCCGCACATGAGCGTGCTGCGCAACGTCACCCTGGCGCTGCGTCGGCTGCGCAAACTCGGCGAGGACGAGGCGACGGCGGTCGCCCGCGCCCAGTTGGAGCTGGTGGGACTCGCCAACAAGGCCGACGCCCGGCCGGCGCAGCTCTCCGGTGGTCAGCAGCAGCGGGTGGCGATCGCCCGGGCGCTGGCGTTGCGGCCCGAGGTGATGCTCTTCGACGAGGCCACCTCGGCGCTCGACCCGGAGCTCGTCAAGGGGGTGCTCGGGGTGATGGCCGACCTGTCCGCCGCCGGAATGACGATGGTGGTGGTCACCCACGAGATGGGCTTCGCCCGGCACGTCGCCGACACCGTCGCCTTCATGGACCGGGGTGTGGTGCTGGAGGCCGGCCCGCCGGACAGGATCTTCGAGGGGGCCGAGCATCCCCGGCTCCGCCGCTTCCTCGCCCAGGTGCTCTGAGACGGGCGCTCAGCCCGCCTGGCGGCGCAGGTGCCCGGCGAACGCCTTCAGGTCGCCGAGCAGCTCCAGGATGGCGTTCCGGTACGCGACCGACGCCCACAGGTGCAACTCCTCGTCGTCCAGCCCGCCGAACGCCAGCGACAGCGCCTTGCGCCGGCGCCTGTCGAGCACCTTGTGCGGGCGGGTGAGCAGGTCGCCCTCGCGGCGCAGCGCCTGGACGTAGGCGGCCACCGCCTCCTGGTAGTGCCGCCCGGCGACCCGTTCCAGCAGGGTGAACTCGAAGACGTTCAGGGCCGCCTCGGAGTCCCAGTACGCGCTGTCACGCACCGGCGCGCTCGCCACGTGCCGGCCCATGGCGTGCCGGGCCTCGTAGAGCAGCAGCACCCCCCTGCCGGTGGTGCTCAGCGGCCGGCGGGGCGTCGGCAGGCGCAGCGTACGCACCGGCGCCGCGGCGGTCAGGTCCACCGCGCCGGCGTACGTCGGCATGCGGTGCGTTCCCGAGGCCGGCTCGGGCAGCAGGCAGGCCCGCTGCTGGTAGGGCAGCGGGCCAGCACCGTGGGGCGCGGCGCGGACCGCTGCCGCGTGCAGCTCGGCCAGGGGCCGGTCGTCCGGGGCCCGGCCCGGCGGCAGGGTGAGCACGAGACCGTTGACGCCGGGCACCGGCACGCCCAGCAGACAGGAGTTGCGCAGGAACGCCCAGGTCGCCGCCGCCTCGCGGATGCCGCTCGCCACCGCCTGCGCGTCGGCCCGCCAGTCCTGGGCGATCCGCAGCCGCTGCTGGAGGTCGGCGGTCGCGGCGCCGTCGTGCGGGTACAACTCACGCACGGCCCGGGGCAGCGACCCGAGGCGCAGCTCCAGCGGGTCGCCGGTGGGCGCGGGCACGGCGTGGCGGGGACAGTCGGCGGCGGAGTGCGGGTCACCGTCGACCGCGTGGCAGTCCCCCAGCCAGCTCGCGCCGGGTGGACCGGCGGGCCGCGCGAACGCCAGGTGGGGCAGCCGCCCGGTGCGCAGCACCGTCTCGTACTGCGGTCGGGCGCGCCCGGCGCGCATGACGTCCAGCGGCAGCATCGGCGCCAGCGCGAGCACCCCCGTGAGGAGGACGCAGTGCGGGCAGGCGTCGCGCACCCGGTAGTGGCGGCGATGGTCCACGCCGGGCTGCTCCCACTGGACACCGACGACCGCGTCGTCGGACGCCATCAGGTAGAGGAACTCGGTGGCGGCGCGCTCCCGGGTGACCGCGACCAGCTCGTCGAGGAACTCGCGCTCGGTGACCACCCGGGGGTCGGCCTCGCTCGCTCCGGTGGCCATGGGCACCCCCTCGCGAACCGAATACATCGACGGATGCCGAACCGGCTCTCACCGTACCCGCCTACGACGTGGCCGAACGTCCCGTGCGGGCGTGCGGCGGTGTCACCAATCCGTCAGGCGCGACCGGGCCGGTCACGGCGGGCGGTCACTCGTTCGGTCCTCGCCCCAGCAGCCGGATCTCCTCGTTGTCCAGGGCGGCCTGGAGCTCCTGGAGCACCAGGTCGTCGATCTCCCGGTTGTCGCGCAGCCGGGTCAACTCCCGCCGCTTGTGGGCGAGGACGCCGAGGCGCAGTCGGCGGTCCAGCCGGCGTTCCTCGGCGGTACGCCCACCGCTCTCGTTGAAGTCCTCCAGGTGCCGCTGGTACTCGGCCTGCAACCGACGGACCGTCTCCCCCTCGACGCCGACCTCGGCGGCGACGCGGGGCAGCGCGTCCAGGCCGGCCTGGGTGGCGCGCTGGCGGGCCTGTCGGGTCTCGTCGACGCGTTCGGGGTCGCCGGTCAGCCCCGCCCAGCGCACCACAAGCGGCAGGGTGGTGCCCTGCACCAGCATGATCAGGACGATCACCAGCGCGGTGACGAAGATGATCAGGTCGCGTTCGGCCACCGGTGTGCCGGTGGCCGTCATCGTCGGGACGGCCAGGGCGGCGGCGAGCGACACGGCGCCCCGGAAACCGGACCAGCCGGCCACGGTCCCCACCCGCCAGCCGGACGCCGACTGGTCCTGGTCCACCATCCGGCGACGCCGCAGCTTCGCCGACTCCGCCGTCAGGTAGACGAACAGCAGCCGGGTGGCGACGACGACCGGGGTGACCACCAGCACGATCGCCAGGGCCCGGCCCGGCGAGGTGCTGGAGATGCCCTTCACCGCCCGGGGGATCTGCGTGCCGAGCAGAACGAACAGCCCACCGTTGATCAGGAACGTGGACAGGTCCCAGAACGCGTACGCCAGCACCCGGGACCGGGCGCGGATCACCCGTGGACCGGCGTACGCCAGCACCAGGCCGGCGACCACGACGGCCAGCACACCGCTGGCGTGCACCGCGTCGGCGAGCAGGAACGCGGCGAACGGCGTCAGCACGCTCAGCGCCCCCTCCCGCAGCGGGTCGTCGAGCCGCTTGCGGATGAGCACCACGACGACGCCCACCAGCAGCCCGGCGACGATTCCGCCGATGCTGGCGCCGACGAACTCCTCACCGATGCCCAGCAGCCCCGGCTTTTCGCTGTGGGTGAGCAGACCCACGGCCACCGCGAAGATCACCAGGGCGCTGCCGTCGTTGATCAGACTCTCCGCGTGCAGGGTGGTGAGCAGCTTCCGGGGCAGGCGCTTGGCCAGGCCGGTGACCGCAGCGGCGTCGGTCGGCGCGAGGACCGCCCCGAGCACCCAGGCGGCCGCCGGGTTCACGCCGAACGCCTGCGCGGTCAGCGACACCGTCACCATGGTGAGCACCACGAGCACCACGGCGAGCAGCCCGATCACCGGCAGGTTGGCCCGGATCTCGCGCAGGCTGATGGTGAGGCTCTCCCGGTAGAGGATCGCGGGCAGGAAGATCAGCAGCACCAGGTCCGGCTCCAGGGTCACCTCGGACAGCGGCGGCACCAGCCCGAGCAGCACCCCGAAGGCGATGAGCAGCACCGGCGGCGCGACCCGGTACCGACCGCCGAGGGTGGTGCCGACCAGGACGGTGACGCCCAGCACCACGATCAGGACGAGCACCTCCACGGCGTACCCCCTCGATCCCCGGCCGACGACGGACGCCGGTGGTTCCATCTGACCGCACCCCGGTTGCCGGTTCCAGGGGAACCGGCAAGTCGCCGGGTAGCCCGAGCGCGGCGGGGGCGTGCGGTGTGGCACGAGAACGGGCACCGGGAGGAAGCGTGAGCAGGGAGAGAAGTGCTACGCAGACCAACCGGGGTTGCCGCTCATGATCGAGTCTGGACGCACGCCGAAGCAGGCTGCCGGAAGTTGATGCTGGCGGTCCCGAGCACTCTGAGGGCACTTCAGTGACCGCGACTGGCACCCTTGTTCACGCGTTCCCCTAACCCTGGCCGGGGTGATGGGCGCAGCCGACCGTCAGTGGCCGGAGGTGACCGTCGGTCACCTCCGTGGGGGCGGATGCGGTCGTCCGCGGTATACCGCACAGTCATATTCATACCTCTGCGGTATACCGCTCAACGGCACATCGACACCGGCGGGCATCCGCAGCGGATGGCCAGCGCCCTCCGCAGCAACCCCGGCCCCGTCTTGAGTTCGGACTTACTCGTCTAGATGAACAACGCGCCCGACGGCGCTCAGGTCGGGTCGTCGGCGCGGGCGCGCGCGATGAGCAGGCGGGCGGTACGGCGGTGCACGGCGGCTTCCTCGTGGCAGTTCAGGGCGGCAGCCAGGTCGGCGAGGTGTCCGGCCACCGGGCCGACGGTGAGCACCCCGCTGCCGGCGGCCAGTTCGGCGGCGGCCGGCCGGAGCGCGGCGGCGACGCGCTCCATGGTGGGCCTGTCGCCGACGGCGAGGGCGGCCCGCGCGGTGAGGCACAGTCGCACCTCCCGCAGCAGGTCGTGCGGCCCGTCCGGGAGGACCCGCAGGGCCGCTCGGGCGGCGTCGCGGTGGCCGTCCGCGGCGAGCAGCAGGGGTCGGACCCACGGCTCGTACGGCCCCCAGTCCAGGCTCGCCCAGTCCTCGTCGTCCGGCCCGGGGATCGGCCGGTCGTCGTAAGCCGGCCGATCGTCGGCCGCGTCGGCCAGGCGCAGGCCGAGCAGCGCCAGCGGCAGCAGTCCGTGAGCCAGACCCGGCATGGCGTCGGCGGGGAGGCGTTGCGCGGCTGCCCGGTATTCGCTCGCCGCCGCCTCCCGGTCGCCGTCCAACGCCCGGCGCAGGGCGGCGTACCAGCCGGTGAAGACCCCGACCAGCGGTAACTCGTACCGCTGTGCGAGGCGGTCGGCGGCGCGGGCGTGCCCGTCCGCGCCGGCCCGGTCGGCTCGCGCGCAGCACGACTGCACCAGGATGAGGTGACCCAGCACCTCGAAGGTCACCAGCTGGCGTGCGGCGGCCAGGTCGACAAGCTCCGCGCCGATCCGGGCCCGCTCGGCGGCCAGCCCGACACGGTGGAAGGCGTGCATGAAGCGCGCGTTCAGCGCGAAGGCCAGCAACCCGGGGTCGGCGACGGTCCGGGCGATCCGCTCGGCCTCGGCGGCGGCCCGGCGGCCACGGTCGTCGGAGGTGCCGCGCAGCTCCAGCGCGAGCGTGCTCAACAGCCGGCTGCGCTGCGCCGAGCCGGTCGGCCCGAGGCCGGTCAGGGCGTGCTCGGCGGCGCGGACGATCCGCTCGGAGAGCCTGTCGTCGTCATTGCGGGTCCAGATCGCTGGCACGTCGAACCCGGCCAGCACCTCCGCTGTCAGCCGGGGGTCCCCGACCGCCTCGGCGTCGGCGATGGCCTCGGCGCGGTACCCGCGCGCCTGCGCCAACCGGCCGGTCACCGCCAGAGCGCGCCCCAGACCGAGGACCGCGCTCAACCGCTCACGCCGCTCGGTCCCCCCGGCCCGGTCGTACGCGTCGACGACCTGAGCCCACAGCCGGGCCGACTCGTGCGGGTTGCCGTCGCGTTCGGCCTGTTCCGCGGCGGTACGTGCGTAGCCCGCGGCCCGGAGGGCGGCGGCCGATCCGCCGGCGCGCAGCAGGTGGTGGGCCACGGTGGCGGGGTCGACGGGCTGACGCCGCTGCAACGCCTCGGCCACGGCAGCGTGCCAGGCCGCGCGCCGCGCCGCGGACAGATCCGCGTAGAGCGTGTCGCGGACCAGGATGTGGGTGAACCGCAGTCGCCCGTCGGCTTCCGCCTCGGTCAGGAACCCGACCTGCAACGCGCGGTCCACGGCGTCCAACAGCGCCGCCGGGTCGCCGGTCAGCGCGCCGAGCACGTCTGGGTCGACGTCCCGGCCGAGCACCGCCGCCTGCCGCAGCACGGTACGGGTCGGCGAGGGCAGTTGCGCGAGTCGGTGCCGGATGACGTCGCGCACCCCGGGCGGCACCGCCGCCAGCGCCGCGTCGCCCGCGCCGGCGTACAACTGGACCAACTCCCGGACGAAGAACGGGTTGCCGCCGCTGCGGTGGTGGATCAGACCGACGGTCGGCGGGTCCAGCTCCGTTCCGGCGAGGGCGCGGGCCAGTTCGCCTGTCGCCTCGGAGGACAGGCCGCCGAGATAGACGCGTACCGGTTCGAGCCCGGCGGCGCGGGCCAGGGCGGCGGTCAGCTCCGGGCTGATCTCGGTGGCCCGGTAGGTGCCCAGGACCAGGATCGGCCCGGTGGCCTGCTGCGGCCCGGTGAGCAGGGCGGTGAGCAGATCCAGTGTGTCGCCGTCGGCGCGGTGCAGGTCGTCCAGGACCAGCAGGAGGGGTGCCCGGTCGGCGACCGCGGAGACCAGCGACGCCACCGCGCGGTGCCGACGGAAGCGGGCCACGGCGGGATCGGCCGCGCCGCCGGTCCCGGCCGTTCCGCCGCCGTCCAGCGGGTCGCCGGACCCGGCAGGCCCGCCCGACCCCGCCGGCTCGGTGAGCGTGTCGGTGATCTGGGTCCACGGCCAGGCGGGTGGGGCGCCCTCGTACTCGGGGCTGCGGCCCCAGGCCGTGGCCCAGCCCTCGGCGGCGAGCTGCCGGGTCAGCGCCTCGGCCAGGGCGGTCTTGCCGGCACCCGGATCCCCACTGAGCAGGGCGAGCGCGGGCCGACCGGAGCCGGTGACGGCCTGGCCGGCGTGCCGCAGCCGCTCCAGCTCCGCGTCCCGCCCGACGAACGGCCGCTGCCGTTCCCGCTCCGCGTCCCGCCCGACGAACGGCCGCTGCCGCTCCGGCTCCGCGTCCCGACCGACGACCGGTCGTTGCGGCGCGGGTCCCGTCGCGCCGTCCCGAAGGGGCTCGCCACCGTCCGGGACGGTCACGGCGGGGGTGGGGGTCAGGTGTGGCGCCTGGGCCAGGATGTCGGCCTCCAGCCGACGCAACTCGGGCCCCGGGTCCAGACCCAGCTCCGCCACCAGGACGTCGCGGGCCTCGCGCAGCGCCGCCAGCGCCTCGCCCTGCCGGCCGGAGCGGTACCGGGCCAGCACGAGCAGTCGCCAGGCGTACTCCCGCAGCGGATGGCTGGCGAGGTGGGCGGGCAGGTCGGCGGCGGCCTCGTCCGGGCGGCCCAGCGCGAGCAGCGCCTCGGCGCGCCGTTCGACAGCGAGCATCCGCGACTCGTCCAGGCGGTTGATCTCCGCGACGGCCCAGAGGGCGCCCGCGCAGTCCGCGTACGCGGGCCCTCGCCAGAGCCCGAGTGCCTCGTCGAGCACGGTCAGGGCCGGCGCGGGAAGTTCCCCGGTCAGCAGCCGTCCCGCCTCGCCGACGGCCGCCTCGAAGCGGTAGGCGTCCACCGATTCCGGGGCGGCCCGCAGCGCGTACCCCGGGGGTTCGGTGACCAGGAGGCGAGGTGGCTGCCGGGGCGGCCGGTCGGGCTCCAACGCCCGGCGCAGGTCGGCGACGAACGTGCGGATCGCGCCCACCGCGCCGTCCGGCGGGACCTCCCACAGGTCGTCGACGAGGCGTTCCACAGGCACCACCCGACCGTGGGCGATCAACAATCGGGCCAGCACCAGGCGCTGCCGGTGCCCCCGCAGCGGGACCGGACCGCCCGCGGTGGTGGCGGTCACCGGCCCGAGCACGCCGAACGTCACCCCCACCGGTGGCGACGGTTGCCTGGTCATGGCACCAATCTAGGCGGCCGCGCCGGCCCGCACTGATTCGGCGCTGACCGTCCGCTGATCACCGTCGGGCAGCCTCGGTGACGTACGACGGCGACGGGCGCTCCGCCCGCCGGCCCCGCTCACCAGGAAGGTTTCCCGTGCAGCCGAGGATCAACGGATTCGACTACCAGCGCGTCACAGTCGCCGACGGCGTGACGCTCACCGCCGCCGTGGGTGGTTCCGGGCCACCGATCGTGCTGTTGCACGGTTTCCCGCAGACCCACCTCATGTGGCGGCACGTAGCGGCCGATCTGGCCGCCGACCATACGGTCATCTGCCCCGACCTGCGGGGCTACGGTGACAGCGACAAGCCCGTGGACAGCGACGGCACGGCGTACTCCAAGCGGACCATGGCAGCCGACGTCGTGGCGCTGGCCGGTGCGCTCGGCCACGGGCGCTTCGCCCTGGCCGGGCACGACCGGGGCGCCCTGGTCGCGTTCCGCGCCGGCCTCGACCACCCGGCGGCGATCAGCCGGCTCGCCCTGCTCGACGTGCTGCCCACGCTGGACATGTGGGACGTGCTGCACGGCGCCGACGCCGCTGTCGCCTTTCACCTGTACCTCATGGCGCAGCCGCCGGGCCTGCCCGAGGAGATGATCGGCGCCAGCCCGGACGCGTTCTTCGGCCACTTCCTCGACGTCTGGACCCGCGACGAGGACGCGCTGCCGCCCGAGGCGCGTGCCGCGTACCTGCGCGCGTCCCGGAACGCGGTCACCTCGATCGTGGCCGACTACAGGGCGTCCGCAGGCATCGACGTCGTCCACGACACTGCCGACCGGACGGCCGGCAACCGGCTGCGGATGCCGGTGACGGTGCTCCAGCAGGACTGGGGCGCGGCGCTCGGCTACGACGCGGCGGCGGTGTGGCGGGCCTGGGCCCCGGACCTGGAGCACCAGACGGTCACCTGCGGCCACTTCATGGCGGAGGAGGCGCCGGCAGTGGTCGTCCGGGCGCTGCGCGACCTGCTGCTGCGCTGATACGCGAGCGGCTCTGACCTGCGGAAATACGACGCCGCACCGGGTGGACGGGACCCGGTCGCCGGTGCTACACAAGCAGATACCGGCAGCCAACGACGGCGAGTCGCCCATCGCCTCGACCATCGACCGTCCACACGCCACCGGGTGAACCTGATCGTGCGCGCGAGCTGGCACGACATCGGCCCGGAGGCGAGCCGGCGCTCATGGTCCGATCAAGGAGTCGCCGTGGGACATCTCCGCCCCCGGGCCAAGAACCAGCCGTTCGAGGTCGCCGCACTTGTCACGACGCCCATCTGCGGGTTCCTCCTGCTCGTGCTCGACGTCCGATCACCGTCGGTGCAACTGTCCATGCCGGAACCCCTCCAGCTCGGCTGGGAGGTCGCCCTGATCATGGTCGGCGTGGGCGGCCTGTCGGGCATCCTGTGGCCCGGTCGGCTCTCCACCGGCCTCGGTATCGAGTTCGCGTCCGTCCTGGTGCTCGGCACCATCACCGGCATGTACGCGGTGGCGCTGGTGGCGGTGGCCGGCGCACAGGGCCTCATTGCGGCGTCGTTGATCAGCGCGGTGCCACTGGGCGCGTTCTGGCGGGCCGCCCAGGTCGCCGCCGACCTGCGCTGTCTGGCCTACGACCACCAGTGCGCGACGCACCGACGGGTCGTGGGAGGTGTCACGTGATCTCGGCACCGACACCCGAAGCGCCGCAGTGGGTCCAGGTGCTGCTCAGCCTGCTCGGCATCCTGGGTGGGACGACGGGCCTGGCCGCCATCGCCACAGTCGTGTCACAGCGCGGCAAGTTCAAGGCCGACGCCGCCGACACGCTGACGGAGGCCGCACTGACGCTCGTGCAGCCCCTGCAGACGCGGATCACCGAGTTGGAGGGCCAGGCGGTGACCTCGCGATCCGAGTTGGGGCTGCTGCGTGAGCAGGTCAACCAGTTGCAGTTCGTCGTCCGGGTGCTGACCCGCACGCTGGACAGGTGGCGTACCGCGGTGCACGCCCCCGACGCCACCCTGCGCAAGATCCGCGCTGTGGTCACGGAGTCCGAGCGGCTGTCCGAGGACCGGTGACGGGCCTCGCGGACGGCTCATCCGCCGCCCGGGGAGCGCAGCCGGCCGACGAGGTCACGGACGGCCGCCCGAAACGCGGGGTCGGACTCGCCAGGGTGGTGCCCGCGCACCGGTGGCGGTCGACGCTCCCCGGGTGACGGCAGCAGGGCCGTGGGATCGCGCAGCCGCCGGTCCACGCGGCCGGCCGGGTCGGCCTCCTCCGGCGGCGGATCGCCGGGCCGGTGCGCCGCGAAGATCCAACCGCCGACCGGGTCGGTGTCCCGCCAGAGGTTGAGCCACCGCCATTCGACCCGCTCCCCCACCTCGCGCAGCACCGTCTCGTCGAGGTACGCCGGAAAGAGCCGGGCGTAGAGGCGGTCCAGCGGGGAGCCGTAGGTGAGCAGCGCGACCCGCCGACGCACTGTCGGCGGCAGCCGCAGCACCGCGAGGGCCAGCAACGCCGAGCCGTGACTGTGCCCGCACAGCAGCACCCCGGCGTGCCGCTCGGTCAGGTGGCCGATCCGGTCGGCCAGCTCCGGCACCGCCCGGTCGGCGTAGCTCGGGGGCGCGAACGGGTGGGCGGCCCTGGGCCAGAAGGTGCCCAGGTCCCAGAGGATCCCGACGTGCCGGCGGAACCACGCCGTCCGGTAGGCGAACAGACCTCCCAACACCAACGCGAGGAGCACCGCGGCGAGGAGGTAGGTGCCCACCGCGAGCCCCATCCCGACCGCACCGGCCGGCAGCCCGAGATAGTGCCGCGCCAGCTCGTCCGGCTCGTGCCCGAACTGCCCGAGCAGACTCGTGGCCAGCCCGACCACCGCCAGAGACGCGTACGTGGCCGCCAGCAGGCCCACCCACTCGGTGAACCGCGCCCGGGTCACCGCCTTGGTGACCCGCCGCAACCGTCCGGTCGCCTCCGGCGGCGGCGCGGGAAAGTCGCGGGCGACGATCGCCTCCGCCGCCCCGCGACGGCGACGCCGGGACAGGAGGGTCATCGACCCGCAGAGCAGCACCGCCACGGCCACGTGCAGGAAGAAGGCCAGCAGCGTCCAGCGGTACGGCAACGGCGGCCCTCCGTCGCCGCGGTAGCCACCGAGCAGCACCCCCGCCTGGTAGACCAGACCGGCGGAGAAGGCGCCGGTCAGGCCAACCGCGATGGCCGCGATCAGCGCCGCGCCCAGCCCTCGGGGCAGCGCGGACCGGCCGCGGTGCCACAGCACCACGCCGCTGAGCACCACCAGCAGCACCATCTGGCCGAGCAGGGCGCCGCCGGCGATCCCGTCGTAGCCGGGGAGCCCGGCCGACGACGGCCAGCCACGCTCGTCGCGTGCGACAGCCACGAGAGTCGCCACCGTCAGACCCGCCGCCAGCACGCCCGTCGCTCGGGCGGTCACCGTGGCGGTGCGGGCGGTCGCTGCCCGGTCGATCAACCCCGGGGCGACGAGCAGACCGACGCTTGCCACCAGGACCGCCACGCTGAGCGTCAGCAGCAGCGTCGTCCCTGGTGTCGGGCCGCCGCCGCGACGGGCCGTGAGGAGCAGGACGTCGAGGACGGCGAGCGCGGCGGCTACGTGGATCGCCCGCAGCCGCACCACAAGCGGCTCCACCGCCCACAATGGATTGCCGGCCGGGCGGGAGCGACGGGTGCCGAGCAGTCGCAGGACCCCGACGGCGACGATCGGCAGCAGCGCCGACACGGCCAGCCGCTGCCCCACAGGTCGGTCGTCGAGCCCGGCCAGGTTGTCGAAGGGCGCGCGGCAGGCGGCCGCGCCGAGACACCGCCAGGCGAGCAGGTCGAGGGCGACCCCGGCCATGGACACCACGTACAGCACTGTGAGGTTGAGCGCGAGGAGCCGGCACAGGACGGTGACCGCGGTGGCGCCGCTGCCGGTGGGCCGCATCCACACCGCCGCGTTGCTGAGCATGAACGGCAGCAGGAGGACCAGGGCGAGCGTCCGGGCCACGGTGCCCGAGGGCAGGTCCCCCCAGCGGTACGCCTCCAGCGTCACCCCGTCCGGGTCGGTGCCGTCCGACCCGTCGCGGCGGTGGAAGCCTCCCCGGGCGTCGCCCGCGACCTGCCGGACCCGCTCCGCGCCCAGGATGACCGAGGGTCGCGCCCCCGACACGCCGTGCACCCGCAACTCCACCACGTCGTCGCAGCGCGGTTGGTCGCCGTGGCGCGACGCTGCCTGCGGCATCGGGGCCGCTACGCGAGGAGGTCCGACGCCACGGTCCAGAGCCGCTCGGCGTTGCCCGGATCGACCGCGTACGCCGCGACGCCTGTGTAGTCGGCGGGCCGCTCGGTGACCACCGGCGCCTCGGCGCAGTCCTCGAAGTAGCGACCGCCCACGCCGTCCAGCAGGGGGGACGCGGCGAGCAGCACCGAGGTGGCGGCGCCCTGCTGCGGTGTCTTCTGCCGCTCCTTGGGGGTACGCAGCCCGCCGGTGTGCTTCTGCAGACCGGTGGCGATCGCGCCGGGGTTCAGCGCGTTGGCGTGGATGCCCTCGCCGGACCAGCGGCGGTTCGCCTCGACGGCCAGCAACGCCTCGGCGCTCTTGGACTGCCCGTAGGCCAGCAACGGGTCGTACGGGCGGAACGCGAAGTGCAGGTCGTCGAAGACCACCGGCGAGAAGAGGTTGCCGCTGGAGCTCACCGACACCACCCGGGCGCCACCGGCCGCGGCGAGCGCGTCGTGCAGGCCGACGGTAAGCGCGAAGTGCCCCATGAAGTTGGTGGCGAACTGCATCTCCCAGCCCTCGGCGGTGCGCTCCAGCTCGGGCAGCGCCATGATCCCGGCGTTGTTGACCAGGATGTGCAGCGGCTGGTCCCAGCCGGCGACGAATCGGCGTACCGAATCCTGGTCGGCCAGGTCCAGCTCACGAGCCGTGACCCGGTCCGCGCCGATGCTGGCCGCGATGTCGGCGGCGGCCTGCTCACCCGCGCTGACCCGGCGTACCCCGAGGACCACCTCGGCCCCGGCGGCGGCCAGCGAGCGGGCGGTCTCGACGCCGATGCCGGCGGCGCCTCCGGTGATGACGGCCCGCCTGCCGCTCAGGTCGACTCCGGCGAGGACCTCGTCGGCGGTCGAGGCGAAACCGAATGGCGTCCTGATTCGCTCAGTCATCTCTGCCCCTTGTCTCGAGCACGCTTCCTGCCAAACACTGTCACCCGGCCACCGCCAGTTATCCGGGTTCCTGGTTTTCCTGGTAGTGGCAGGACCAGGCTGGGCGGGCCGGGCGGGCTCCTACGATGGACGCGTGAGCACGGCCGGCCCGCTGGGCGAATTCCTGCGCGCCCGGCGCGACCTGGTCGGTCCGTCCGACGTCGGGCTGCCGGCACACGGCCGGCGGCGGGTGCCCGGCCTTCGGCGCGAGGAGCTGGCCCTGCTGGCCGGCATCAGCGCCGACTACTACCTGCGGCTGGAGCAGGGCCGTGACCGGCACCCCTCGGCGCAGGTGCTCGACGCGCTGGCCCGGGCGCTGCTGCTCGACGCGGAGGCCGCGGCCCACCTGCGTCGCCTCGGCGGTCAGGCGCCCGCCGGCCGGCAGGTACGACGCGCGGAGCGGGTGCCGGTGGGCATCCGACAGTTGGTCGGTTCGTGGCCGCTGACACCCGCGTTCGTGCACGGGCGGCACCTGGACGTGCTCTTCGCCAATCCGATGGCGACCGCGCTGGCGCCGATCTACCGGGCCGGGGTGAACCTGCTGCGCGCGGTCTTCCTGGACCCGTGCGTGCCGGCGCTGTACCCGGCCTCCGAGGCGGTCGCGGCCACCGCGGTGGCCGGCCTGCGGGCCCAGGTCGGTGTCGAGGTGGACGATCCCCGGCTCACCGAACTGGTCGAGGAGTTGACCGCCGGCAGCGAGCGGTTCCGGCGATTGTGGGCCCGGCACGACGTCGCCGCCCGCGCGGGCGGCGGGCTACGGGTGTTCCGGCATCCGGTCGTGGGCGAGCTGGAGCTGCGCTACGAGAAGCTCACGATCAACGGAACGAGTCAGTCGCTGGTCGTCTACCACGCCGAGCCGGGCAGCCCGTCCGACCGCGCGCTCGCCCGGCTTGGTGCAGCCGTTTCAGCGCCAGAAACGAACAAAAACCACTAAAGTCCCTTATAAGCCTATGGGGTGGCCGCCCGCTCGGCGACCACCACCGAGATGCCGTCGAGGACGCGTTGCAGGCCGAACTCGAAGGCGTACTCCGGGCCGTACGCCCCGCCGTGCTGCTGGCCGGCGGCGGTGCCGACGCGGGACGCGGTCGGGTAGCTGTCGGCCGTCAGGAACGTCTCCAGCCAGGGCGCGTGCGACTGCCACCACTGGCCGTCGGTCATGCCGGTTTCCCGCTCCAGGTCGACCACCTCGGACGCGGCGCGCGCGGAACTCTTCACGTGCCCGAGGACGAGGGTGAGCACCGCGTCCATCTCGACGTCGGTGAGCCCGATGTCGGCGACCGCGCCGAGTTCGTGGTCGTACTTGGCGACCAGGTGCGGGCCGAGCACCGGGCGGGTCGTCTCGGCCCGCAGCATCCACCTGTGGCGCTGGTAGAGCGCCAGGTTGTCGCGGGCGATCCGCTCCAGCCGGGCCCGCCAGTCACCCTCGACGACGGAACGCGGCATCTCGCCGTACGCGGTGTCGATCATGACGTCGACGAGTTCGGCCTTGCCCGGCACGTACGTGTAGACGGACATGGTCCCGACACCCAGCGCCTCACCGACCCGACGCATCGTCAACGCGTCGAGACCCTCGGCGTCGGCGATGTCGATCGCGGCGCGGACGATCCGGTCGACGCTGAGCCCCTGCCCGGCGCTGCGGCTGGTCGGTTCCCGGGTGCGCCAGAGGATGGCCAGGCTGCGGGCCGGATCCGCGGTCGCCTTGCGCTCACTCGCCATGGTGCGGCCATCCTAACAACGCGGTCGTACGTCGTACGTCGGCCACCGGCCCGGCCTGGTCACACCTCCTCGCGGTCGTCGGACAGCGCCGGCCCGGCGGCGGCCGGCACGAGGTGGCGTACCTGCGTCTCGCCGTCGGTCAGCTCCCGCGCCCGCGCCTCCGCCTCGCGGTCCTCGCCCGTCAACCGGCCGCCGTGCTGGCGCAGGTGCTCGCCCCAGGACGGCACCAGGTACACCTCCACGAACCGGTCCGTCGTCTCGGCCGGCCGGAACAGCCCCCAGCGCATCGCGCCGGTGCGCTGCCGGGCGCCGCGCACCACGTCCATGGCCGCCAGGAACGGTCCCATCCGCTCCGGCCGGACCGTGTACTGCACCGTCACCAGCACCGGCCCCACACCCGGGTCCGGCTCGTGCGCCAGGTGCAGTTGCGGCCAGTAGGCCGACGGTTCCCGGTTCACGGTGCGCAGGTCCGGCAGCGGCCAGATCCGGCTCGTCACGGTCCCGACGAACATCAACGCCGCCGCCGCGAGGTAGGCGAGGACCAACCCGCCCATGTCGGCCACCAGACCCCACCCGAAGGCGCCGACGGCCTGCCCGCCGGCGAAACACACCTGGTAGACGGCCAGCCCCCGGGCCCGTACCCAGCTCGGCAGGAAGAGCTGCATCTCGGCGTTGACGTTGGCCAGCACCGTCACCCAGGCCATCCCGGCCGGCAGCAGGGCGAGCAGCACCAGCGGAACCACCCGTACGGTGCCCAGCACCGCCAGCGCGACGGTGAACAGCGCACCCGCGATGAGCAGGAGTTGGTTGGCCGACAGCCGGGTCCGGATCACGGCCAGCAGCACGCCACCCACGATGGCGCCCACCCCGAGGGCGGCCAGCAGCAGCCCGTATCCGCCGGAGCCCAGCCCGAGCCGCCGGGCCGCCACCAGCGGCAGCAGCGCCCACAGCGCGCTGGCCGGGATCACGAAGACCAACGCGCGGCGCAGCAGCCGGCGCACGATCGGTGAGTGGCGTACGTAGCGGCTGCCGGCGCGCAGCGCGGCGGTGAACCGCTCGGGCACCTCGACGGCGCGAGCGGTGCTCGGCCGCCAGCGCCACAGCGCCACTGCGAAGATGGCGAACGCGACCGCGTTGAGGCCGAAGACCGGTGCGACGCCGGTCCGGGCGATCAGCACGCCGGCGACCGCGGGACCCACCGCCCGCGCCGCGTTCACGCTTATCGAGCCGAGCGCCGACGCCGAGCGCAACTGCTCCTGCGGCACCAGCTCCGGAATCACCGCCGCCCAGGCCGGCAGGGTGAGCGCCTGCCCGACCCCGAACGCGAAGGTGAGGGTGAGCAGCAGGGCCGGCGGCATCCGGTCGGTAAGGGTGAGCAGGGTCAACGCCACCGCCACGGCGACCAGGAACACCTGCACGGCGATCAGCAGGTGTCGACGGTCGAAGCTGTCGGCAAGCACCCCGGCGGGCAGCGCCAGCAGCAGGACCGGCAACAGGCTGGCGGTCTGCACCAACGCGACGAGCGTGGAGGCGTTGGAGTGGTGGATCAGCAGCCACTGCGCGCCGACGGTCTGCATCCAGGTGCCGATGTTGGCGGCGAGCAGGGCCAGCCAGAGGTTGCGGTAGACGGCGCCGCGCAGGGGTGCCCACGCGGAGGCCGGACGGTCCCCCGGTCCGGCTGCCGCCGTCACCACCGCCCGTCCGCGCGCAGCACGCGCTCGCCGGAGACGTACAGGTCGTCGGGTTGCAGCAGCAGCAGCCGGACGACCTCGGCGGCGACCTGTTCGGGTAGGGCGTACACCTCGTCGAGGAACTCGGCGCCGACGCGTTCCTGCAGGCGGGTCGGCATCGGCCCCGGATGCAGCTGCATCACCTTGACCCGGTTGCTGTGCTGGGCCTGGGCCAGCGACTCGACGAGGCTGCTGCCGTAGCTCTTGGTCGCCCGGTAGATCGGGATGCCGGGCCGGGGGGCCGCCAGCGCCATCGCGCCGATGTACACCACGTTCCCGTAGCCCTGCCGGTGCAGGTGCTCCAGCACCTCCCGCAGCAGGTACGTCGTACCCAGGACGTTGATGTCCACGGCCCGCCGGATGTGCTCCACGGACAGGTCCCCGAGGTCGCCGCCCGCCCACATCGACGCGCATGCCGCCACTCCGTCGACGGTGCCGTAGCGCCCCACCACCTCGGCGAACGCGTCCCGGACCTGCTCGTAGGAGGCGACGTCGCAGACCGCCCCGCCGCACCCCAGTTCGTCGGTCGTCGCGGCGACCTCGGCGGGCTCGTTGCCGAACACCACGACCCGGTGCTCGTCGACAAGCAGTCGGGCCACCGCGAGACCCAGCCCGCTGGTACCGCCCACCACCACGAAGGTTCTGGCACCCATGTCTCTCCAGCCGCCGACACCACCAGCTCACACGGATCGCGTGACGGCGCGTTCTTCCCGTTTCCGGACCCCGCACACCCGTTCGGCCGGTAGTGCTGGGCATACCCCGGAAAGGGGATCTGGACGGCTGGGGCGGCTCCTGGCCGGCGATTAGCGTCTGCGGCATGACCTCGGAACACCCTTCGCACCTGGCCGCGTCGCTGCGTCGCCGCGGCTGGCTGATCTCCGCCTGGCCCTGGCGCGCGCTTGCCTACCTGGTCAGCACCGTGCCGATCGCCGGCGTGCTCGCCGTCGGGCTGCTCGTCATCGGCGCGCCCCTGCTGCCCGTCGTCAGCACGCTCCGGCGACAGGGCCGACCGCCGAGCATCGCGCTGATGCTGTTCCTGATCACCGGCAGCATCATCCTGGTGGTGTTGGCCCCGCTCCTGAGCTTCGTGGTGGGCGCCGTCGAGCGGTGGCGGGTCCGGCTCGTCGACGACCGTCAGCTGCCCTCGTCGCCGTGGCCGGGCCTGGCCGCCCGCTACCGCAGCGCCGCTACCTGGCGGGAGGTCGCGTACCTGTTCTGGCTGGGCGGTTTCGTGCCTGTCGCGTACTGGGTGTTCCTGGTGCTGGTGCTGCTCGACGTCGGGATGGTCACCAGCCCCTGGCTGGCCGGGAACAGCGAACCGGTAGTGATCTGGCGGCCGATCGAGAGCACCGGCGAAGCCGTCCCGTACGCGATCGTGGGGGTGCTGCTCCTCCCGGTGCTCTGCTACGGGGTGGGTCTGCTCGCCGCCGGGCAGGCCGCCGTGGCCCGGTGGGCGCTGACCTCACCTGTCGACGCGGCCGCGCTGCGCGAGGTCGCCCGCTCCCGCACCCGGCTCGTCGGCGCGTACGAGGCGGAACGGCGCCGCATCGAGCGGGACCTGCACGACGGCGCGCAGCCCCGGCTGACCAGCCTCACCCTCCAGCTCGGCCTGGCCCGGCTGGACGTGCCCGAGGACTCCCCCGCCGCCCGGCCCCTCGCCGTGGCACACGACCAGGCGCGCGGGCTGATGGTGATGTTGCGGCAGTTGGTGCACGGCATCCGGCCGCAGAGCCTCACCGACCTCGGTCTCGCCGGCGCGGTACGCGAGCTGGCCGACGCCGCTCCCATCGCGGTCACCGTGCACGCCGACATCGACGGGGAACTGCCGGAGATCGTCGAGACCACCGCGTACTTCGTGGTGTCCGAGGCGTTGAGCAACGTGGCCCGGCACTCCGGGGCGACACGCGCCGAGGTTCGCCTGTCCCGGGTCGGCGGCGACCTCGTGGTCGAGGTGTCCGACGACGGGCACGGCGGCGCGGACCCGGCCCGGGGCACCGGCCTGACCGGTCTCGCCGACCGGGTCGCCGCCGCCGACGGACGACTGCTGCTGTCCAGCCCGCCCGGCGGGCCTACCCTGGTCCGGGTGGAGCTGCCATGTCGCCGCTGACCCGGGTGGTGCTCGCCGAGGACGAGGTGCTGCTGCGCGAGGGCCTGGTCGCGCTGCTGACCCGCTTCGACTTCACCGTGTGCGCCGCCGTCGGCTCCGCGCCCGAACTGCTGGACGCGGCCCGCACCCACCAGCCCGATCTGGTGCTGACGGACATCCGGATGCCACCCGGTCGGCGCGACGACGGGCTGCGCGCGGCCGTCGCGCTGCGCACCGAGCGGCCCGACCTGCCGGTGGTGGTCCTCAGCCAGTTCGTGCAGACGGGGTACGCGGCGGCGCTGCTGGACAGCGGCGACGGCCAGCGGGTCGGCTACCTGCTCAAGGACCGGGTGGCCGAGGTGACCGAGTTCGTCGACACGCTGCGCCGGGTCACCGGCGGCGGCACGGCCATCGACCCGGACGTGGTGCGGCAACTGCTGCACCGCCCCCGCGACCCGCTCGCCGCGCTCTCCGCCCGGGAACGCGAGGTGCTGGCGCTGCTGGCCGAGGGCCGCTCGAACGCCTCGATCGCCGCCCGGCTGCACGTCACCGAGGCCGCCGTCGGCAAGCACGTCGGCAACATCCTGCTGAAGCTCGACCTGCCACCCAGCGACGACACCAACCGCCGGGTGCTCGCCGTACTCACCTATCTGCGCGCCGACCCGGTGGGCTGACCAGCGCCGGGCCCGGACCTGGCCCGGCGGCGCGCGGCGTAGATTCGAGCACCGGCACCGCCGCCGGTCCAGGGCGCGGGCCAGGAGATGGGAGTACGGCATGGCGGAGGCGCTGCGGGTTGGTCTGCTGGGGTACGGGCTGGCGGGTCGGGTGTTCCACGCGCCGCTGATCGCCGCGACACCCGGGCTGCGGCTGGACGCCATCGTGACCCGCGATCCGCAGCGGCGCGAGCAGGCGCACCAGCACTTCCCCGACGCCCGCCTGGTCGACGACGCCGACGAGCTGTGGCGTACCCCGGAAGCTCTGGACCTGGTGGTGGTCGCGACGCCGAACCGGCAGCACGTGCCGATGGCGCGGGCGGCCCTCGCGGCCGGCCTGCCGGTCGTCGTCGACAAGCCCCTGGCCCCCACCGCCGCCGACGCCCGGGCGCTGGTGGAGGAGGCCGACCGTCTCCGGGTGCCGCTGACGGTGTTCCAGAACCGCCGCTGGGACGGCGACTTCCTGACCGCCCGCGGGCTCGTGCAGCGGGGCGAGCTGGGTCGGGTGCTGCGCTTCGAGTCCCGGTTCGAGCGGTTCCGCCCGGCCATCAAGCCGGGCTGGCGGGAGCTGGCCGGGCCGGAGGAGGCCGGCGGGGCCCTGTTCGACCTGGGCGCGCACCTCATCGACCAGGCCGTGCAGCTTTTCGGCACCGTCGAGCGGGTCTACGCCGAGGTCGACCGCCGCCGCGCGGGCGCCGAGGTCGACGACGACGCGTTCGTGGCGTTGACCCACGCCAACGGCGTGCACTCGCACCTGTGGATGGGTGCGATCACCGCTCAGCTCGGGCCGCGGCTGCGGGTGCTGGGCGACCGGGCCGGCTACACCACCTACGGGCTGGACGTGCAGGAGGCCGCGCTGCACGACGGCGGCCGACCGGACCAGCCCGGCTGGGGCGAGGTGCCGCCGGAGCGGTACGGCCTGCTCGGCATCGACGGCGACCTGCGCCCGGTGCCGACCGTGCCCGGGTCGTACCAGAGCTTCTACGCCCAGGTGGCGGCGGCGCTGCGCGACGGCACGCCGATGCCGGTGGACCCGCGCGACTCGGCCGCCACTGTCGAGCTGATCGAGCTGGCGCACCGGTCGGCAGCCGAGGGTGTGGTGCTGCCGGTCCCGACCGCCTGACCCGGGGATGCGGGAGTTCCGGCGGCGTGGCCTGGCCTGCCCGTGAGGCCGCCCGCCCGGCCTGCCGCGCCTTGTGAGACACCCGCCGTCGGCTCGCGGTCCGCGACTCGTCTCGTGCGTTGACGACGAGGGCCGCGATCATCGATGCTCGTGCCCGGTGGTCACGGGGAGGCTTCATGGCACTGCTGGAGATCGTTGTCACGACTGTCGGCGGTGCGCTCTCGGCGACCGTCGGTGTTGTCGTCGGCGGGGTGCTCACCCGCCAGGCGCAGGACCGACACTGGTTACGGGACCGGCAACTGACGGCCTACCAGGACCTGCTGCGTGAGTACGCCACGTTCTCGATGATCTTGCGACGCGCCCACCTGGGGCGTACGGGTTGGGACTACGACTGGGGGGCGTGGAGCGCCGCGCTGATGTCGGCCAGCCTCGTCGCCCCGAACGCGGTCGCCATGGAGATCGACAGGTTCGGCGAAGCGGTACGGCGACTCCTGGACGTCACCGCGGGGGTGGACACGACCACCGCACCGCTGTCGCAGGACCAGTTCGAGGAAGCGATGGTGGCACCGGCCCGAGCGCAACTGGCCCTGGTCAATGCCATGCGCCGGTCCGTAGGGCGGAACCAGGGGCCACTGTCGACCTGGGTGGGTGGCGCAGGCGGCCGCCCACGGCATTGGCGGACCAAGCAGGTTTGACCTGCCCCAACCGTCACTGTCCTCGCCGGTGTCGTGATCGGCAGGACACGCCCGGGCCGTCGGGGTCCTCTGTGGTGCCGGAAAACCAGTGGAGCGGCGCCACTCAGCGCCGTTACCGTGCTGCCCAGCTTGTCGTCTAGGCGAGGACGTCCCGTTGTACACCCTGTGAGACCTCCCGAGCGCTGATCCGCGCGTCGCGCCTGTGCGCCGCGCTCCTTTTGCTGCGGACTTCTCACTGAAACCGGTGTACCTCTGTGCTCATCAACTGGGCCGTCGTGCCCACTCGCCTGCCCATAATCCGCCGCCGTTGCCATGTGTGCGCGTCCGCACACTTCCGGCCGAGCGGCAGATTCCGCGTCAACGCCAACCACAAGCTCATCGACATCTGGCTCCTCGCGCTCTGCACCGGGTGCGGGGACACGGTGAAGCTCGAGGTCCTGGAGCGGACGACAGTGCGCTCCATCCCAGCCGAGCTGCTCGACCGGTTGCACGACAACGACAGTCGCCTGATCGCCGAACTGCTCCAGGATCCGATCGTGCAGCGTCGCAATCGATTCGTCCTGGACTGGGACGACGCCTGGCGTCTCGACACCTTCGGATCGGAGCACCTGGACCGCGACATCGTCGAGGTCACGGTCCGCTTCGCGGCGCGCATCCCCGTCCGGCCCGCGCGACTGATCGCCGCGGGTTTCGGCCTGTCACGGGCCGAGGTCGACAGGATGAATGAGGAGGGGAAGCTCGTGTCGACAGTGCGCCTGAGCGGCAAGCTGTCCGGCGACTTCACCTTCACGCTCAAGCGCTGAGCCTCCTCGGAATCACGGGCCTGTCCGGCGTTGTCTCGCCGGGCAGGCCCATCGGCGCGTCCTGCCGATCTTGGTAGCCGAACGGCCCGGCCGTAAGGTGCTCGTCATGATCGAGGAGGCGGCATGCCGTTGACGAATCCGTGGCTGGCCGGGCCCACGCCGGCTGGACGCCTCGATCGCGAACGGCTCGAAGAGCGCATTCTCCACCTGCTGTCCTCGCAGAACATGTGCGTGCTGGCGACCACGGGCCCGGACGGGCCGATCGCCACCCCGGTGCGGTACTACTCGCTCGACTTCACGGTGCTGTTCACGGCCGCGCCCCGTTCGCCGAAGATGCGCAACATCGCTGCCGATCCACGCGTGTCCGTCGGGATCTTCGCACCGTTGGTCGGGCTGGCCAGCAGCCGCGGGGCTCAGGTGTTCGGCGCCGCCCGGGTGCTCGATCCGGGGCATCCGGACCGCGCGCACTACTGGGAGGCGTTCCGATGGGAGAACGAGCACGCCGAGCGGGGGCGACCGCTGTCCGAGCCACCCGAGGACACCCTGGTGGTCGTTGAGGCCGAGCGGATCGTCTACACGGAGCACTGGCTGCGACGTGAGGGGTTGGCACCCCGCCAGTTCTGGCGTCGCTGAGGATGCCTGATTCGGCCGTTACGCAAGCCGGCCGATTGCGGCGATCAGGAAGAGGCGGGCATGACAGAGGGATGGGCGCAGCGATTCACTGTCGACAGGACCTGCCTGGGGCGTGCCTCAGGCAGCGACCTGCGCCGAACTGAGGAACCAGGAGCCCGACTCGACATCGATGGGCTCACCAACCCACGGCTGCACGATGGCGGCGAGCTGCGCTGTCATGGACCACGTGTCCACGACCCACCCGTCGGGCGTCATCGCGACATGCGCGCGCAGGCGCTCGATGACATCTGACGGCAGATCCCATGAGCGTTCGAGGACGTCGTCTGCGCCGAACTTCTCCACCACGTTGACCACCACCACGGCGAGACTCTAGCCAACACACCCCGCCGCGCCATTCCAGGATCGACAGGACAAGCCCTAGTCGGTGTCCTGCTCGGAAGGGGCGTCGTCCGGCGTACGGGCGTCGTCGTCGGTCAGGGCGTCGTCCGACGAGGCGGCGAGGTCGGCGAGCCGGCGTTCGGCCTCCCGGACTTCCTCGGCGAGCCTGGGGTTCTCCTCGTCGGGAGCCTGCGACATGGGCGACCTCCATCGGGGCGCGGACCACCCCCGCGTACCCAACCTGCCGTGGGGAACACGGGGATGCGCGGACCAGCCCTTGATCAGGTGATGAGAAACAGGTCCAGGAGTCCTCTCCGACCTACTTTTCATCACATGATCAGGCCGACCCCAACTCCTCGGCAACCCACAGGCCGCGGCCCTGCAGACCCACTACCAGGCCACGGGTCTGCAGAACGATCACCGCCCTCTGCACCGTGGTCACGCTGACGTCGTAGATGTCGGCGAGTTCGTTGTAGGTCGGCAGGCGCTCACCCGGTGCATACTCGCCGCTCGCGATCCGCGCGGCGACGTCCTCGGCCACCTCGCGGTAGCCGCCGGTAGGTATGGGCATGTGAAGGTTCCTTCGTTCGGCACCTTCCATCGGACCACGCCGGCAACACCCCTTCAAGACCAACATTGCCTTAGGTACTAAAGGTCTCTAAGGTCGATAGAGGTGACCGGCTCCTCGTTCGGCAAACGGTGGACCACACCCCGAAACCCGCCCAGAGGGCACGGCGGTCGCCGCCAGCCCTCTGGGCGGGGCTAACCATGAACCCCCGAAAGGTGCCGGTCATGCCGATCGACGAGCCCGTGTCCAGGGCAACGGAGTTGTTCACCGCCAAACGGATACTCGACGCTCACTGGAGTCGGGCACCCGATTCGCCATGGCGGGCAGCTGGCTGCCTGGAATGCAGAGGCCACAACAACACCTGCGCCCAGCTTGACTGGGCCTTGGCGTTCGCGGCTGACGTCGCCTCGGTCATGCTGCAGAAGCGGTGACCTACGAGCGAGCTGTCGCCAGGCGTCGGGGGACGTGCCGCGTGGCGGAAGATGAACACCGGGCGGGCCGGGGCGCACCGGGCGGGGAGCCCAGGAGCGTTGCCGGCCCGGCCCGGTGCCGGATCAGCGCTGCTTCAGCTCGCGCCAGGATGGGTGGGTGCCGCGCCAGGCGTCGGCGAGGATGGCCGCCGAGGCCCGGCTTGGGCACTGCTGCACCCGCTCACGACCCGACGCCCCACCGATCTGGGCGCGGACCTCCCAACCCTGCCCGTCAGTACGGATGTACACGTCCCGGCGCCCGCGCGGGGTCGTGTCACCGTTCCACCAGTGTTCCTCCACCTTCATTCGCCGACCGTAACGCAATTTTCGTGCTGGGGGTACGGCGCAGGTGAGCATGAACCGCCGTGATAGCCACAATTCCGACACAGTTCCACCTGTGCGGGCGACGGGGAGGAACCGCATCGGCGATTCCTCCCCGTCCTGAGCGATGAATCAGGTGGCCGTCACATACCGCTGAGCACGCCGGCCAGGGTGTTGGCCAGCTTGTCCTGCCCGGAGGGGCTGGGGTGCGGCGACCCTCCCTCCGCGGTGACCTGAATGTCACCCGGAGTGAACGGTGGAGGGAACGCCACCCGCACGGCGGGGTCGAACGGGACTCCGAGCTGGATGGCCCAGTTGAGATCGTTGATCACACCCCGCACGGTGCCCACCCAGAGCGGGTCGATGAGCGGTTGCAGCGTCGACACCGGCGCCGCGGGCACGTAGGACTGCAGGCCGGTCGGCAGCAGCGACTTGAGCTTGACCCAGCCGTACTGGCCGACGTCGAGGTTCGCCGGGGTGATGTCGTAGTACAGCATCCACACGACCTTGTCCGCACCGGCGGCCAGCAACGAGTTGACGATGGTGGTGGCATCCGCGGTGATGCCCGCGTACTGGGCCGGACCGGTGTAGCGCGGCACCCCGATGTTGATGTAGTAGTCCTCGCCGACCGGCAGATCCAGCCAGAAGTTGCAACCGCCGCCGTTGGTGACGATGCCGGCCTTGCCGCCCACGGCAGCCCACTCGAAGCGGAACACGCCGTACGGGTCCAGGGCCTCCGCCGCGAACTCGAGCCCGCGACACATGCTCAGCCGGGTCAGGACGGTGTTCCAGTTGGTGTTGTTCACCCCGCCGGTGGTGGCGTGGTACGCGTGGTGCCCGTCCGCCTTGGCCTTGGCGATCCGAGCGGTGGCGAGGCCGAGCGGGCTGGCCACCCGACCCCAGCCGTTGCCGCACGCGTCGGGGCCGGCGCGACCGACGATGATGTCGCCGGTGCCGTACCCGGTGCGCGCGTAGTTGTCGTAGTCGACGATGCTGCCGTCCATGTCGAAGTAGCGCCGGCCGTAGCTGTAAACGCCGTTGTTACCCGGCATGCCACGGTTGTCGGACGAGGTCATCGGGCAACCGGGGCCCACGCCGAAGCCGAACTGGTGGTGCGACGAGCTGATCGAGTCCCCGGTCAGGGTCAGGACCGTGTCGTCGGAGACGGTCTGCACCTCACGGCAGCGGATGCGGTCCTTGTTCGCGTCCACCAGGGTGGGGTTGCCGCTCACGTTCGGACAGCCGGTCGGCGGCGGGGGTGGCGGCGAACCTGGTCCGCCGGTGGGGCCGGTGGGTGGGTCGGTCGGGTTGGTCGGGTTGCTGGGTGACGACGAGCCGCTGGGCGAGGCACTGCCCGAGGGGGACGAGCTGCCCGACGGCGACGCGCTCCCCGAGGGAGACGAGCTCCCGGAGGGCGACGCGCTGCCCGACGGCGAGGAACTACCCGAGGGCGACGCGCTGCCCGACGGCGAGGAACTACCCGACGGGGACGCGCTGCCCGACGGCGAGGAACTACCCGACGGCGACGCGCTGCCCGAGGGGGACGAGCTACCCGAGGGCGACGCACTGCCCGACGGCGAGGAACTGCCGGACGGAGACGCGCTGCCCGACGGCGACGCACTGCCCGACGGGCAGGCCGATCCGGTGGGCGACGGCGTCGAGCTGGCCGACCTGCTGGGTGATGTCGTCGAGGTGGGTGCGGTCGCGGTCGCGGCGGGCGCCCGCTGCGCGACCGGCTGCGCCGTCACCGGCGGCCGGGTCTGCCGCGTCGGTGTCGCCGACGTCGAGGCCGACGGCGAACCCGTCGGGCAGTCGGCGGCGGCCGCCGCGTTCTGGGTACGGATCTGGGCGAGCCGCGCCTCGACCTCCACCGGAAGTTTGCCGCCCGGCTTGACGCACGGATCGAGCAGCCAGGTCGTGCCCTCCAGCTCACGGGTGCAGGGCGGCGCGTCGTACGACACCGCCGCAGGTATGGCGCTCACCGGGGTGGTCGAGGCGCCGCCGGCCGCCGGGGCGACAACCGCGGTGACCGTGGCCACCGCGACCGCCATCCCGGCGGCGAACAGAAAATTGTGGACGTGGAACGACCTGGTGGGTCGCCGTCCTGGCGGTCCGCTTGGATCCAGTTGGCTCATGCCGTCCTCCAGGGACTGAGTGCACCGGTAGGTGTGTTACCGCACGGTAGGGAGGCGTGCGGTAACCCGGTAGATCAGTCGCCCTTACCTACTGTCGAGGCTGGATCGCTCGCGGTGACCTGTTCCCCGTACGTCCGGCCGTTCCTGGCCGAGCACCACGGCGAGTTCGCGGCGGTTGCGGACGCCAAGCTTGGTGAAGACGCGGGCCAGGTTGTTGTTGACGGTGTTGACGGACAGTCCCAACCGATCGGCGATGTTGCGGCTGGACAGGGCCACCGCGAGCAGCGCGACGTCCCGTTCGCGGCGGGTAAGCGTCGCCTGCTCCGCGCCTTCCGCGATCGCGGCCAGCAGTGGTGTGCGTACCCCCTGGCAGGCCCGGGCCAGCGTCGCGGCCCGCTGCGCCACCGCCAGGCGGGGTCGACCACGGCGGGCGTACGCCCGGGCGGCGGCGCCCAGGGCCTCGGCGGCGAGCAGGGTGTGGCCGCGGGCGACGAGATCGTCCACGACCGCCTCCAGGGTCGGCCCGTCGTCGCGGACCAGCCCGTCGGCCGCGTGGGCGAGAGTCGACGCCAACCCGCCGAGCAGGTCGGCGAGGGCGCTCAGCCGGTCCCGCACCGGCTCCGGAGCGCCCAGCCGCGCGCACTCGTAGAGCGCCACCGCCTCGATGGTGGGCTGCTCGCTGCCCCGGGCCAGGTCGGCGGCGTGGCGGGCGGTGCGGATCGCCGCGGTGAGGTCCCCCTCTGCCACCTGCACCCAGGCGCGGTTCAGCTCCACCCACGGGTGGAAGATCCGGTTCGCGGTCCGCTCCCGGGCGTCCGCCGCAGCCAGCCAGCGGCGGGCGCCGGGCACGTCACCGGCCAGGGCGCGGACGCCGGCCAGTTCGGCCCAGTACGTCCGCACCAGGTGGTACTGGTCGTTCTCCTCCACCAGTGCGACGGCCTCGCGCAGGTCGGCCTCGGCGCCGTCGAGCCGCCCCTGCGACTTGGCGATGATCCCCCGGAACCCTGCCCACACGGCGACCATCCCCCGTGCGTCGCTTGCCACCGCCGCGCGGTAACCCTCGTCGGCCAGCTCGACGGCCCCGGCCAGCTCGCCGGCCGCGTACCGGGCGTAGCAGAGCCCCAACCCGACCTGCGCCTCGTTCCACGGCAGGTGCTCCGGCTCGGCGGCGAGCACCGTCCGGCCCCGCTGGGCCAGCTCCGCGGCGAGGTCGAGCCGGCCGAGCATCCCGGCGGCCGAGGCGGCGCCCATGGTCGCCCAACTGGCCGCGCGTACGCCGGTGTCGGTCCGGGCCAGCACGGCCTGGCCCACCGTCAGCGCCGCCTCGCACCGGCCGTCGTAGAACAGCACCCACGACCGGGTGGCCTCGGCCAGGTCGTGACCGGGCGAGCCGGCCGGCACCATCCGCAACGTCTCGTGCGCCTCGTCGATCCGGTCCAGACCCCAGTAGAGCAGCCCGGCCCGGGTGATCGCCCACATGGCGAGGCGTTTGCTGCCCGGCGGTGGCGCCGGTGGAAGCATGTCGAACGCCTCCTGGCTGCGTGCCTGGTACTGCAGCACCCGGGCCAACAGCCACTGCGCCTCCCAGCCCTGCCCGGCGTCGTACGCCGTGCGGGCCAACCGCTCGGCCAGGTCGATGTCGAACCGGTCGATGGCCTGCCGCGCGGCGGCCAGCGCGATGCCGGGATGCCGGATGCTGCCCGAGCGCAGTTGCCACACGCCGGCGACAAGCGCGTCGTCGCGACGGCGCAGCGGCATGCTCGCCAGGACGTCCGCGAGCTGCCCGAACACGGTGCGGGACCGGCTGGCGGGCATGCTGGCGCGCAGCGCCTCGCCGTAGAGCGGATGGGCCATGCGCAGCGCCATCCGCGCGCCGGAGCGCTCCGCGACCACCATGCCGCTGCGCTCGGCGGCCTCGATGGCGGCCGGGTCGACGAACCGTTCCAGCAGGGCGAGGGAGAGCGGCTCACCGCACGCGACCACCTCCAGGACCTGGCGGGCGGCCGGTTCCAGGGCGCGCTGCCGGGCACTGACCAGCTCGGCCAGCCGAGGGCTGCCCGACGCGGTGCCCCGCCAGCGCCAGACGCCCCGCGACTCCCGCAGCCCGCCGGTGTCCAGCGCGTCGGCAAGCAGTTCCCGCAGCAGCAGCGGGTTGCCGTCGGCGAGCTGGCGCAGCCGACGGCGGCTGAGGGCGTCGAGCGGGCCGGGCGCGGCCTCGTCGAGCAGGTGGTCCACGGCGGTGGTGGGCAGGGGACGCACCTCCAGTCGCCGGCCGGAGCCGGTCCACAGCGAGGTGAGCGCGTCGGAGAGTGGTTCGCCCGCGCGGACCGTCGCGACCGCCACCGCCAGGCCGTGCACGGCGAGCTGGTGCAGCAGCCCGGCCGACGGCTCGTCGAGCAGGTGCGCGTCGTCGATGCCGATCATGACCGGGCCGCCCGCGCTGCGGCGGGCGAAGTCGCGCTCCACCGTGACAACCAGGCTCACCGGGTCGGCGCGCGGTCGACTGGGCGCGGGGATGAGGTGGGAGACCGCGCCGAACGGGATGGAGCGGGCCGCGCCGGTGGCGGAGACCCAGTGACACTCCACGCCGTCCTCGGCGGCCCGCGCCAGCGCCTCGCGCAGCAGCCGCGTCTTGCCCACCCCGGCGTCGCCGACCAGCACCAGGCCGGGCGCCCGCGCCGACACGACGTCCTCGATGGTCTTCAGCTCGTCGTCGCGGCCGACGAGTGTCCATTCGCCACGTCCCGACATGCCGACCCTCACCTCGCCCTCGGGGCAGCCCTGCCGTCCACCCTATGGGCTGTGCCGGCACTTCCGCTCGACAGCTGTCGATGGCCGGCGGGGCCTACCGCAGGCGGTCGCTCACCCCTGGGCGGTGAGCAGGTAGTCGTCCGCCTCCGGGCTCCACCGCAGGTCGACAGCTCCGCTGGTGGCGGCGGCCTTGCAGAACTGAAGGAAGCTGCGGTAGCCGAGCTTCTTCTCGCTGAAGTCGGGGCGGGCCCGGCGCAGCTGGTTCTTCAGACCGGAGAGCGCCACCGGGTTGCCGGCGCTGCCGAGGTCGCCCACCACTCCCCGGAGCAGGCCGAAGGCGACCTCCCGGTCGCCGTGCTCGGGCAGGGACACCTCGGGGTCGCCCTTCGCGGGCCCCTCGGCCAGGTCGATCACGTGTTGCTCGGCGAGGTGGCGCAGCAGCTCGCCGAAGGTACGGAAGCCGTAGTCGGACTCGCTGAACGTCGGGTCCTTGCGCAGCAGGGTGCGCTTGAGGCGGGAGGCGGTCACCTCGCCGCTCGCGCTGCCCTGCAACCCGGCCACCGTCTGGGCCACCTGTACGGCGAGGGCGTCCACGTCCCGGCCGGGCTCCTCACCCACCGTCCGGCCCTCGGCCTCGGCCTCCTGCTCGTGCTCCCGCTGCTGCTCCGGCTCGGGCTGGCGCTGGTCCGGGCTGGTCTGCCGGGCCGGGCGACCGCGGCGGCTGCGGGTGGGCGGGATGTCCACACCCTCCAGCCGGTCGTAGTAGAGGAACTCGTCGCACGCCGGGGGCAGCAGCGCCGACGTGGACCCCTCGACGCCGACACCGATGACCCGCTTGTTCAGCTCGCGGAGTTTGTGGACCAGGGGCGTGAAGTCGCTGTCGCCGCTGCAGATGACGAAGGTGGAGATGTAGTCGCGCTCGAACGCCAGCTCGATCGCGTCCACCGCCATCTTGATGTCGGCCGCGTTCTTGCGGGACGCGCCCATGCGTTGGGGGATCTCGATGAGCTCGACGTGCGACCGGGTGAGCATCCGGCGGTCCTCGTCGAAGTACGACCAGTCGGCGTACGCCCGGCGCACCACGACCCGCCCCCGCTCCGCGAGCGCGTCGGCGATCGGCCGGAAGTCGAAGGCCGCGCCGCCACGGTGATCGCGGGCTCCCAACGCCAGGTTCTCGTAGTCGAGGAAAAGGGCGATCCGGTCTTCTTGATCCACGCGGCCCAGGGTACGCCGGGCGTGGCCCGTCGGGGCGCAGGCGACGCGCGACACCTCAACTCACCGATCGTCCATTTCTTGCGATCTTACAGTCGTCTCTTTTCGGTATTCGATTGTTGTCTTGCAACGCACTGTTCGGTGCTGCATCATGCAGATCAATGTCGGGCGCCGGGGGGCGCCGGGCGGACCTCCACCACCATCCACCCAGGAGGGTCACCGATGTTTCGCAGCATCCTGCCGCCACGGGGACGCCCCGGCCGGCCGGCCACCGCGGCGGTCGCGCTCGCGACCGGCCTCGCCGTGCTGACCGCCGCGCCCGCCGTCGCCGTCGCCGGTCCGTCCGCGTCCGACACGGCGCCGCCGGTGGTCACCCGCGCCGCCCTCGACCCGGCGCTTGTCGCCGGGCGCGGCGCCGACGTCGACTTCCTCGAACAGGAGGCCGAGAACGCACGGACCACAGGCGAGGTCATCGGCCCCGACCGGTCCGCCTACACGCTGCCCGGCGAGGCGTCCGGCCGTCGGGCCGTCCGGCTCACGCCCGGCGAGTACGTCGAATTCGTCCTGCCCAGCGCGGCCAACGGGATCACCGTGCGGTACAGCATCCCGGACGCGCCCACCGGCGGCGGGATCACCGCGCCCCTGCGGGTGGCCGTCAACGGCAAGCACCTCCGCACCATGACGCTCACCTCGCAGTACTCGTGGCTCTACAACCAGTACCCGTTCACCAACGACCCGCAGGCCGGGCTGCTGCACCCGGACTGGTGGATCACCGAGTGCCAGTGCGTGCCGTCGGCCACCACGCCGTCCCCGAGCATCGACAAGCCGTTCCGACCCACCCACTTCTACGACGAGCAGCGGCTGCTGCTCGGGCGCACCTACCGGGCCGGTGACAGGATCCGGCTCACCGCACCGGCCGGCAGCGCCGCCGCGTGGACCGTCATCGACCTGCTCGACTCCGAACTGGTCGCACCGCCGCACGTGCGGCTGCTCGCGGCGAACGTGCTGGCGTTCGGCGCCGACCCCACCGGCCGGCGGGACTCCGCCGACGCCCTGGACCGGGCCATCGCCTTCGCCCGGCGTACCCACCTGAAGGTCTACGTTCCGCCGGGCATCTACCAGGTCAACCGGCACATCATCGTCGACGACGTGACAATCGAGGGCGCCGGCAACTGGTACACGATCTTCAAGGGCCGCGAGGTCGCCCTGTCGACACCCGCGCCGGACGGCTCGGTGCACACGGGCGTCGGCTTCTACGGCCGCGACGCCGCTGACGGTGGCAGCCACGACGTCCACCTCTCCGGCTTCGCCATCGAGGGCGACGTGCGGGAGCGCATCGACACCGACCAGGTCAACGCGATCGGCGGGGCGATGACCGACTCCACCATCGACGGGCTGCACCTGCGGCACACCAAGGCGGGCCTCTGGTTCGACGGGCCGATGCGCAACGTCCGGGTCACCAACACCATCGTCGTCGACCAGATCGCCGACGCGCTCAACTTCCACACCGGCGTGACCGACTCCCTCGTCGCGCACACCTTCGTCCGCAACACCGGTGACGACGGCCTGGCCATGTGGTCGGAGAAGACGGCGAACGCGCGCAACACGTTCGACCACAACACCGTGCAGTCACCGACCCTGGCGAACGGCATCGCCATCTACGGCGGCACCGACACCACCGTCTCGCACAACCTCGTCGCCGACCCGGTCCGCGAGGGCAGCGGCCTGCACGCCGGCGCCCGCTTCGGCGCGGAGCCCTTCGCCGGGTACCTGCGGTTCACCGGCAACACCACCGCCCGCGCCGGCACGTACGACCTGAACTGGAACATCGGGCTCGGCGCCATCTGGATGTTCGCGCTGGACCGCAGCATCGACGCGAGCGTCGAGGTGACCGGCGACGCGTACCTGGACAGCACCTACAACGCGATCATGCTGGTCAGCGACTGGCCGGTGAAGGACCTCTACTCGATCACCAACGTGCGCTTTCGCGACGTCCGGGTCGACGGCACCGGCACCTCGGTGCTCAGCGCCCGCGCCGCCGGGTCGGCCTCGTTCGCCAACGTGGACGCCCGCAACGTGGGAGCGGTGGGCGTCAACAACTGCGGATCGTTCCACTTCACCCCGGCCGGGTCGGAGTTCACACTTACCGACCTGGGCGGCAACGACGGCGGCTGGCTCGCCCCGTGGCTGCTGCCCAACACCCTCACCTGCGACGACCGACCGCCGGTGGCACCGCCACCGCCTCCGGCCCAGTGGTGAACGCGGTGGGCGGCCCGACCGATCGGGCCGCCCACCGTCGTCAGAGCCTCCGGACGTACGCCAGCGGCAGGGGCGTCGGCTGCCCGTCCCAGGCGCCGCTCAGGGTGGCGCCGCGAGCCCCGACCTCAGCGGCGACCGGCCGGCGGACCACGACCAGCTCCACCGCGTCGGTGACGATGACCGTGTCGACCTCGTCGACGACCTGCCGGACGGCGTCGACCGCCGGCACGGCCCCGCCGTCACCGCTGACCTCGATCGTCACCGTCGGCGGTCGCACCTCGCGTCGGCCGTCGACCTCGAAGTACTGCTCCGCCTGACCGGGGCCGGCCAGGACGGCGTGGGTCAGCGCCGCCGCGTACACCGGGTCGGCGCAGGCGTCGTACACCCAGCGGCGGCCGAGCGCCGAGTGTTCGGTCGTGCCGACCAGCCACTCGTCGGCGTCGGCGAGTGGCGCGGCGCGGTAGGTGAGCGGAACCTGGTGGACCGGCCCGTCGGCGGCGGTGACCAGGATGGTCTCGATGCCGACCTCGCCGGCCGGGTCGTCGAAGCGGTACGCGCCCCGACTCACCACCTCGACGCCGGCCGGCCCCTGCCACCACTGTCGGTCGGGCAGCCAGGTCGTCAGCAGTTCGAGCTTCGTGGGGCGCAGCGTCGCCCGGTGCAGCAGTGCCATACCGAGGAGCCTAGTCAGAGCCCCGCGCAGGGGTTGCCGCCCACCGTGCAGCCCTCCGGCTCCCGTGCCTTCGGCCGGCTGTCGCGGACGTCGAACCGGATCGTCCGTGACCCGCCGGCCGGCACCGCCAGGCCGCTGAAGGTGACGGACTGCCCGTCCCGTCGCCAGTCCGCTCCCTCGACGTCGTCGACGCTGCTGCCCTCGGCGAGAGTCACCACCACGACCCACTGCTCGGCGGGCGCGGAGCCGGGGTTGTCCACCACCACCTCTCCCGTGTAGCCGAACAGTCGACTGGAGTCGGTGTCGTAACGCGCCACAAGCGCCGGTGGTGGTGGCGGCACCGCCGCCGTGGGCGTACTCGACGGCTTCGCCGACGGGGTGCGGCTCGGACGGGCGGTGGTCGGCGTGACGCTGCGCGACGGCCGCGCCGACGGTGTCACCTTCGGCTGCGCGGTCGGCGCGGCGCCCGCCATGCTCGGCACCGGAGTCGCCGGGGACGGGGACGGGCGCGGCGCGGCGGCGGGCTCCGACTCGCCGGGCAGCGTCAGCCACGCCACCAGCCCTGCCACGAGCACGGCCCCGGCCAGCCCGGCGACCGTCGCACGGCGGCGACGCCGGGCCCGCGCAGGGCCGGACGCGCCGATCACCGGCAGCTCGGTCGTCATCCCGGCCTCGCCGCGCCGCAGGTCGACCTGCTGGAACGCGCGCCAGTCGAGAATGGCCGGCAGGCGTACGGTAAGCGCCTGTCGGAGCTGCTGCTCGCGTGGCTCGTGCTGCTCCTCCGACCAGGAGCCGTGCGTCGGCACCTCCCGCACGGTCAACCGGCTGCCCTGCTTGGTGGCGGTGACGGCGCAGGTCAGCTCGGTGAGCCGGCCGGCCTCGTCGCAGCGCAGCGACAGCAGCTCCGGTACCCGCCGCTCGGTCACCTCGACCTCGACGTCGGCATCGAAGCCGGGCAGGCCGGCCGTGTGCAGCAGCAGCCGGTCCGGCACTCCCTCCACCATGTCCGCCTCGGCGAACCAGCGGCCGAGCAGCTCCCGATCCGTCAGCGCGAGCCAGACCCGGTCGGGCGGATGGGACAGGTCGACGTGCGCGCCGATCTCGATCACGGCGAGACTCTAACGGGTACCGTGTCCGGCGCGTTCCGCCCGCCCGGACCGACGACCGGTGGCCTGGTCAGCCCCAGCGGGTCGCCCGCTGCGCCGCCGCCGCCAGCGCGACCCGGGCGTCGGCGCTGACCTCGACGACCAGCTCGGCCGCCGGCAGCTCCCGGGCGAGGCTGTGCGCCTGCCCGGCCCACAGGTTGGCCACCGAGGCGTCGCCGTCCCGACGGGCGGCGGCGAGCAGCGGGCGGGTCAGGTGCAGCACCTGCGGGTAGCCGGCCGGCGCCGCCGCGTCATGGGCACGCAGGAAGTCGTTGACCACGCCACGGGCCCGCTTGCCGGTGAACGCCCGGGTCAACGCCGTCGGCGCGGCGCTGGCCACCGCCGCCCGGTGCAGGGGTGAGCTGCCCGCCTCCGGGCAGCGCAGGAACATGGTGCCGAGTTGGGCGGCCTGCGCCCCGGCAGCCAGCGCCGCCGCCAGGGCGGGGCCGTCGGCGATGCCACCGGCGGCCACCAAGGGCCTGTCACACCGCGCGGCGGCCAACCGGAGCAGCGGCAACAGCGCGTAGTCGTCGTCGTCCGGGACCCCGCCCCGGTGTCCACCGGCCTCGGTGCCCTGCACCACGACGGCGTCCACACCCAGGTCGGCGGCGGCCGTGGCGCCGGCCGGACCGGTGACCGTGGCCCACACCTCGGTGCCGCGCTCGCGCAGGGCGGCCACCGCGGCCCGGTCGGGCAGCCCGAACGCGAAGGACACCACCGGGACCGGGTCCGCGAGAAGCGCGGCCAGCTTCTCCGGGTACGCGTCGTCGCCGCCCACCGGCTCGCCCAACCGCACGCCGAGGCGGTCGGCCTGCGGGGTGAGCCGCCGCGCGTACGCCCCGATGGCCGCCTCGTCGACGGTCCCGTCCCCGGGCAGGAAGACGTTGACCCCGAACGGCCGGTCGGTACGCGCGCGCACCTCGGTGATGTCGGCGACCAGCCGCGCGGTGTCGATCATGCCGGCAGCCAGGAACCCGAGCCCGCCGACCACGGAGACGGCCGACACGAGGGCAGGGGTGGACGGGCCGCCCGCCATCGGGGCGGCGATGATCGGATGGCGCAGTTCGGACAGCACGGACATCCACCCATCCTGCCGCACCGTGCCGATCCCCCGGCCCGTCGTCCGGTCAGCGTCGGTCGGTGTGCCGCCGCCACAGCACGCCGGCCACAGCGACGAGAGCCAGCAGCGTCCCGGCGCCGGCGGCCAGCGGCCAGGCCCGACCGCCACCGATGCCGGCCGTCTGTGCCGCCGGGCGGGCCGCCGTTGGTGACGGCGGGGCCGCCGTGGTGGGCTCCGCCGGGTGCGGGGCGGCGGCAGTCGTCGCCGGCGCGGCGGGATACCGCAGGATCGTCGGGCGGCTGCCGGCCGGTTGGTCGGCGGACTCGGAGACGGTGAGCAGGGAGCGTCCGTCGCGGCTGTAGGTGATCGACTCGCCCTGTGGCTCGTTGGGCAGCGGCGTGACCCGTGGGGTGCCGCCGGTCAACGCGGCGACGACGTCGCCGCCCGTCACGTCGTACTCGAACGCGTCGGCGTAGCTGCGCAGCACCACCCGGTGGCCGTCCGGGTCGTTCGCCGCGCCGGTGACGACGCCCCGCCCGAGGAACGAGAACGGGTTGCTGGTGGTGGTGGACGGGAGGACCACCTTGCCGACCGAGGCCAGCGGTGTCGTGGCCCCCTGCTTCAGCGCGGTGGCCGGAGCGTAGAGGACGACGGTGCCGCTGCCGCCCTTCGTGACGATCAACGGTTGGCCGGCCGCGTCGAGCAGCAGCGCCTCGGCGTCGTGCGGATTGTCCGGGTACGTCATCCGGTACAGCACCGGCCGGTCCGCCCCCGGGGCGAGCCGCCACAGCGCGACCGTCTCGCGGTTGCGGTCGTTGTCGCCGGTGTCGGCCACCCAGATGGTGCCGTCCCGGCCGAGGGCCAGGTCCTCGGTGTCGCGGGGGCGGGAGGGGTAGCTGACCGTTCGCGCCACCGCGCAGCGCCGGTCCAGGAAGAAGATCCGGAGGCGGGCCTCGTCGTCGGCGCCGTCGTTGACCACGACGTACCCGTCGTCGGTGGCGACCATCCCGGAGATCTCGGTGAGCCGGTCGTCGCGGACCTGACACACGGGCGCCCCCGCCGACGCCGCAGCGCCCGCCGCGTGGACCGGCGACGGCAGCGCGGCCAGCGGCACCGCACCGGCGACGAGAGCGGCGAGCGTCGCCGCCGCGCGGGCGCACCGCTCCCCGGTCACCCAGCCGCGTACCCGCATCGTCCGCCTCCTCGCCGCGACCGTGGCCCGGCCGTCCCGCCCATCCTGGCCGATCGCGACCAGCGGCGGCGACCGTCCACGCGAACCGGCCGTCATCCGCGCCGCCGTCGGATCTGTCGTACCCGTGGTCCATGATCGTGTCGTCGTAGCGGCGCCGGCACCGGCCGGCGCGCGCACCACCCTGGATTCTTGTCGATGTGGGAGGCCGTGACGTGACGAACGCCGACGGAGCCGGTTGGCGGCGGCGCAGCGTGGTGGCGGTGGTGCCGCCCGCCCGCCCGCGCAAGCTGGCCAAGGTGCCCTTCGTCGAGCTGGCCGACGGGCGGTTGCAGGGCGTGGTCTCCAGCGGATCGGACGTGGAGCGGGTCTACGTCTCGTCGGTCACCGCCGGCACCCACGCCTATCAGTGCAGCACCAACAACAACCGGCCCTGCGGCGGCCTGCGCGGCATGCCGTGCAAGCACCTGCACGCGCTCGCCGACGAGGCGGTCCTCCAGTACGGGGTCGACCGGGTGGCCCGCTACCTGCGGGTCGACATCGGCGACGGGCTGGCCGACGGCGGCGAACTGCTGGCCCGACTCGACGGCCAGCCCGAGCCGGCATCGGCGGCGGTGGTGTTCAGTCGCTTCCTGCGCCACCTCTCCTACCTGGAGCAGCCCGTCAGCACCGTCGTGCTCCCCGAGCTGCACTGGTTCCCGGCCACCGGGGCAGGTCGCTGATGCGCGGCGCACAGGTCGCGCGCCTGCGTGCGGTCCCGGCCGGCCTGAGCGACGCTCTCGACGTGGTCGCCGGCTTCGACGATGCCCTCACCGACGGCTTCGGTCGGATCGGCGAGCGCGGTGTCGCGGCGCTCGCCGCGCTCGCCGACGCGCTGGCCGGCACCCCACTGGCTGGCCCGGTGACCGCCGCCGTCGACGCGGTCACCGCCGGATCGATCGCCCCGGAACACCTCGCCGCGCTCGCCGGGGCGCGCTCGGCGCTGCTCGGCGCGGCACACGACGCCCTGCTCGGGCAGCTCGACGAGGCGTTGGGTCGCACCCGGTCGCCGTGGACGACGCCGACCACCGGGCCTGGCGAGGCACCGCCCGCGCTCGCCGGCGCGCGGGCGTGGTGGCACGAGGTGGCGGTCACCGGTTGGCGCGGCGTCGACCACGAGTTGCTCTCCGCCGCCGCCGGGGTGGTCGAGGCCAGCCTGGCCGTTCCGGAGCTGCGCCGGATCGCGGTGCTGCTCGACGGGCTCGCCGCGGAGCTGCGGGCCTGCGTGCCTGTCGCCACCATGGCGGAGGTGCCGGCCCGCCGATGGGCCGACCTGTGGGCCCGTGGCGTCCTGCTCACCGAGGGCACACCACCGACCGGCGAGGCGTCGATGGTCTCCGGGCGGCTGTTGCCGCTCGGTGTGGACGTGCACAGCCACGACACCGCCGTGCAGGTTCAGGTGCACGCCGTCCTGGAGCCGGCGGACGGCGCTCCGGCGCTGCTGGTCCGCACGGCGGTCGCCGCCGCGAAGGTCGACACGATCGTCGGTCCGGCGATCTGGCGCCTACTGTCGGCACACCCGCTGCTGCTCACCGCGCTGGCCGAGCGGCGGGCGCTGACCGTTACCGATCTGCCGCTGCGCGGTGGCGACCTGGGCTGGGTCGACGACCGGGTCCAGCTCGACGAGCCCGCCGACCCGTTCGCCACCGCCCGGGTGTTGTTGCCCGCCGCGAGCGCCGCCGCGACCGACCCGCTCGACCGGCACCCGACGGGCATCGCCGAGCCGGTCCTCGTCGAGGGCGCCGCGATCCGCGACGAGGACGGCACGCTCGCCGTCGAGGTGGACGGCGAACGGGTCGCGCTGGCCGTCGACCGGCTGCCGGCCGCCGGCCCGCTGACCGCCGACCTGGTCGCCGCCGCGTCGGCCTGCCTGGGCCTCCTGCGCTGGGACGACGACCGCTGGCTGCTCCAGCCGTTGGCGGTGCGGGCAGGCGTGAAGCGGCGGACGGTGCAGGCGCACAACGGCGACTGGGCGTGCGGCGTCACCGATCCGAAGGTCGCCAAGGAAGAGGCCCGGGCGGGCGACGCCGTGGCCGTGCTGCGCGAGCGCGCGGGACGGTTGCTGCGCCGATGACCGCGCCGATCCCCACCGGCGGGTACGCCGACGCCAACCGCCGTCAGGTCCTCTACTGGCGACTGCTGTCCCGCCTCTTCGACCGCGACGAGCAGCCCGGCCTGGAGTCGGCGAGCGTGGCGGTGGTCGACGACCTCGGGCTGCCCGCCGCCCTGTTGGACCCGTCGGTTTCGGTGGACACCGTCGTGCAGCGCTTCCCGGCACTCGCGGCGGAGCTGCGCGGCCTGCTCACCTCCGCCGAAGCCCAGCCGAACGACGCCGGGCCGAACGACGCCGCACCGGATGGCATCGGGCCGGAGGGCGACCCGGCGGGCGACGGCTCGGCCTATCGGCCGGGTGCGGCCGAGGTGCGCCGGGCGGCGCTGGTGTCGAAGGTGCTGCTGAACGTGTTCGCGACCGGCTCCGGTCCGGTCAGCGCCACCCAGCTGGCCCGCTGGCAGTCCGACGCCGGGTGGTTCGAGCAGGCCCTCGGCTGCGAGCCCGGTGAGCTGCGCCGCCAGCGTGGCGAGCTGGGCGGCACCCTTGCCGGGCTGGAAGGTGACCTGGTCCGGCGGATGCACCTGCGGGAGGTGCTCGCCGACCCCGCGCTGGCCAGCCAGTTGACGCCGAGCATGTCGCTGATCGAGCAGTTGCTGCGCGACAAGGCCAATCTGTCCGGGGTGGCACTGGCCAACGCGAAGGCACTGATCCGGCGCTTCGTCGACGAGGTCGCCGAGGTGCTCCGGACGCAGGTGCAGCAGACAAGCGTCGGCGCGCTGGACCGGTCGGTGCCGCCCAAGCGGGTGTTCCGCAACCTGGACCTCGACCGGACCATCTGGCAGAACCTGACCAACTGGAGCCCGGACGACGAGCGGCTCTACGTCGACAGGCTCTACTACCGGCACACCGCACGGCGTACGACGCCGTCGAGGCTCATCGTCGTGGTCGACCAGTCCGGCTCGATGGTCGACGCGATGGTCAACTGCACGATCCTCGCCTCGATCTTCGCCGGGCTGCCGAAGGTCGACGTGCACCTCGTCGCGTACGACACTCGGGCACTTGACCTCACCCCGTGGGTGCACGACCCGTTCGAGGTGCTGCTGCGGACCCAGTTGGGCGGCGGCACCGACGGCACGGCGGCGCTGACGCTGGCCCGGCCCAAGATCGCCGAGCCGAAGAACACGGTGCTGGTGTGGATCTCCGACTTCTACGAGGCCAACCACCAGGCGGTCTTCGACGGGCTCCAGGCCGTGCACCGCTCCGGCGTCAAGGTGATCCCGGTCGGCTCGGTCAGCAGCTCCGGGCAGCAGAGCGTCAACCCCTGGTTCCGGCAACGCTTCAAGGACCAGGGCACCCCTGTCATCTCCGGTCACATCCGCAAGCTCGTCGTCGAGCTGAAGAACTTCCTCACCTAGGAGAGCAACCCCTCATGTCCGAGATGCTGCGCGCCCCCGCCGAGGTCACGTACGCCGACGAGCTGGATTTCCTGGAGTCGGTCGACACCGGCCCGAAGCCGTTCTCGTGGCGTCTGAGCCCGCGCATGGTCCGGCTGTTCGTCCTCGGCTCGGAGCGGGCCGACGGCCTGTCCCGGGAGATCCCGCAGAAGTGGTTCGGCGACCGCAGTTTCGTCGAACGGGCCATCGTCACCCTCGCCTCGGACCGGGGCCTGCTGCTCATCGGCGATCCCGGCACCGGCAAGAGCTGGCTGGCCGAGCTGCTGGCCGCCGCGATCTGCCGCAACTCGACACTGGTCGTGCAGGGCACCGCGGGCACGACGGAGGACCACATCAAGTACTCGTGGAACGTCTCCATGGTGATCGCCAAGGGTCAGTCCCGCGAGTCGATGATCCCGTCACCGATCATGACGGCGATGGAGCGTGGCGTGGTCGGGCGTTTCGAGGAGCTGACCCGCTCCACGAGCGACGTGCAGGACGCCCTGATCTCGATCCTGTCCGAGAAGTACGTCGCCATCCCCGAGCTCGACCAGGACAACATCGTCTTCGCCCAGCCCGGCTTCTCGATCATCGCGACCGCCAACAGCCGGGACCGGGGCGTCAACGACCTGTCCTCGGCGCTCAAGCGGCGGTTCAACTTCGTGCGGATTCCGGTGGTGACGAACAAGCGCAGCGAGGCGGAGATCGTCCGGTTCCGCACGGAGGAGCTGCTGCGCCGGCACCAGATCGAGCTGGACGTGCCCCCCACCCTGCTGGACATCCTGTTGCAGAGCTTCGCCGACCTGCGCGCCGGCGCCGCCGCCGCGACAAGCGACGAGGAGAAGTTGGAGTCGGCGCTGTCCACCGCCGAGCAGATCGGTGTGCTGGAGGACGCCATCCTGCACAGCCAGTTCTTCGGCGACCGTACGCTGCGCGCGGCGACGCTCGCCGGGTCGCTGGTCGGGTCGCTGGCCCGGCGCAGCCCGGAGGACCTGGCGATTCTCAACAAGTACCTGCACGGCGTGGTGGAGCCTCGGGCCCGCAAGGACGACGACGGGTGGGCAGGCTTCCTCGACGGCGGTCGTCAGGCGATCGCGTCCCTGTCGTGACCGCGTCCACCGTCGCCGGCCCGTTCGGCGCGCTCCGCGGGCAGCTGACCGACGCGGCGGCCGCGTTCACGGGCTCCGCCGACGCGCTCGGCGCGATCCTCGCCGGCATCGTCGACGACGTCGACCGGGCGCTCGGCGAGCGACTGGAGATCTTCCCGGTCTGCCACCACTCACCGGCTTCCGCGCTGGCAATGGTGCGCCGACTGCGGGCCAAGCAGCCCCGGGTGATCTACCTGGAGCTGTGCGAAGATCTCCAGCCACTGCTCGGGGAGCTGCGCAACTGCCGTCTGCCCGTCGCGGTGCAGGCGTTCGCGTCGGAGCTGTCCGGCTTTCCGGCCGACTGGGGGCCGCTCAGTGTCGTCGCGCCGGTCACCGAGGCGTCGGCGGAGTACCAGGCCATCGCGTACGCGCTGGAGACCCCCGGGGTGGAGCTGGTGCTGGTGGACCGCTCCACCGACCACGTCTTCCAGTGGTCACCGCGCGACAGGCAGACCGACGAGAGCGGCGCGGCCGGGCCGACCGACGAGAGCGGCGCGGCCGGGCCGGCTGCCACCGGCGAGGAGTCCGGGCTGCACGGCGATGCCGTCGGGGTGGAGATCGGCGACCTGCGGCCCGGGTTCGCGGAGCTGGAGGCGTACCTGCTGCACCACGGCAAGGTGCGGCACTGGTCGGAGTGGTGGGACCAGTACGTGGAACGCCCGCTGGCCGATGCCGACCACGACACCTACCGGCAGGTGATGGTGCTGATCGGCAGCCTGTTCCGGCGGCTGCGCCCGACCGGCTCGGATCGGCTGGACCGCGACGAGGACCGCGAGCGGTACATGTGGACGCGGATGCGTCAGCACCTCGCCACTTCCGGCGTCGACCCGGCCGACTGCCTCTACGTCTGCGGCGCGTTCCACGCCGCCAGCCGGGTCGAGCAGTTCGGTCTGGACTCCACAGCGGCCGACTTCGAGATCACGCCGCGTACCGACACGCGCTGGCGGTACGGGCTGATCCCGTCCAGCCACTCCGCGATCGAGGCTCAGTTCGGGCTGGCGCCGGGCTCGGTGTCGATCGCGGCGGCGACCTGGACGAAGGCGGTGAGCAGGCACGGGCTGTCCCCGTACCGGCTGGACGGTCAGCGCACCGCGACCAGCCGGGGGCGGCGGGGCCGGGCCACGACGGCGCCCTCCCCCGCCGGGCCGGTCAGCGACCGGCTCACCGGCTTCCTCGTCGCGGCGCCCGACCTGGACGGCCTGGACGAGGCGGAGCTGCGCGGCTGGTGCGTGGACATCGTCCGGCTGGCCCGGCGCAACGGATACCTGGCCAGCACCGCCGACGCGATCGCCGTCTTCGAGACCTCGGTCCTGCTGGCCGGCCTGCGCAACCGGGCCCGGCCCACCCCGTACGACTTCGCCGACGCGGCGGTCACCTGCATCGAGAAGGACGTGGTGCCCGGCCGGCGCGACGTTCGCCGGCTCTGCGAGATCCTGCTGGGCGGCGACCGGATCGGTCAGGTCGGCTACGACGCCCTGCCGCCGCTGGCCCGTGACGTGCTCGATCGGCTTCAGCCCCTCGGCCTGGCCCTGGAGAAGCGGACGGTGCAGCGGGCGCTGCTGGATCTGGCCGCCCAGCCGGAGTTGGGCCGCTGCTCGGACCTGCTGTGGATCCTGCGGCACCTGCTGCCACGGGCCGCGGTCCGCCCGATCATGGGCGAGCGGCGGCTCGGGCACCGCTCGGTCCAGGAGAGCTGGGACCTGGCGCTCGGCCGCCACCAGCGGGCGCTGATCGAGCTGGGCTACGAGGGCGTGACAGTCGAGCAGGTCCTGGAGCAGCGACTGCGGCGGGCGGTACGCGGCCCCGACGCCACCGCCTCGGGCGCGCTGGCCGCGGTCGAGGACGCCATCCGGCTGCTCGACAGCCCCCGCCTGGTCGACGAGTTGGGGGCGCGTGCGGTGGACCTGCTCGCCGCCGAGCGCACCGTCGACGACGCCCCGGACGTGCTGCGTCGCATCCGGCGCCTGCTGGCCCACTACCGGGCCACCGCGCCGACCCTTCCGCCCTGGTGCGCGGCATTCGTGACCACCGGGTACGCGCACTACTGCACGCTGCTGCCGACCGCCATCGCCGCCGAGGAGACGGGGGCCCGGCAGGTTGGCGCGATGCTCGGCTTCCTGTTCTCCATGGAGGGTCTGGCGCTGTCGCTGGGCTGCGACAGGTCCCAGTTGGAGTTGGCCGTCGGGCAGTCGCACCCGACGGCGCCGGCGAAGGTCGCCCTGCTCTGGGCCGGCCAACACCAGCTCGGCCTGCTGCCGCTGGCCGAAATGCGGGCCCGGTGTGCCGAGCTGCTGGCAAACCCGCTGGTGGTGCCGGCCTTCCCGCAGTATCTGGCCGGGTTCGTGCACGCGCTGGAGCCGGTGCCCACGCTGGCGCCGTTCGTCGTCGAGACGATGTCCACGGCCTTCGCCCGGCTACCCGACCCGGTCCTGCTGCCGTGGCTGCCGACCCTGATCACGACACTGCGGGACCAGGGGCCGGAGCTCGTCCCGCTGCTGATCCGCGAGGCGGGGCGCACCTTCCCGGAGGCGCTTCCGGAGCTGGATTCCTGGGTGCCGCCGTGGGTCGCGTCTCCGCCTCGGCCGGGACCGGGCGACAAGCACGTCGCCGCCGCGCCACCACGGCGGGTGGGCGTCCTCCTCGCCGCGCATCCGGAGGCGGTCGACGCGATCGCCGCACTGCTCGGACACGACGGCGGGTGGCTTCCGGTCACCGACGCCCCGGCCGCTCCGGGCGGTGTCGCCGATCCGGGCGGTGTGGCCGGGGCGGGCGGTGTGGCCGGGGCGGGCGGCGTGGCCGGGACGGGCGGCGTGGCCGGGACGGGCGGCGTGGCCGCGTTGTTGGCCACGCATCCGGACACGCTCGAGGCGATCGCTGTGCGGGTGGTGGGCCAGGCGTGAGCGCGCCGACGGCGGGTAGGCAGCGGCCCGGCGGCATGTCGACACCCGCCGGGCAGGAGGCTTTCGATGAGCACGTACCGGGATGATCAGGGCGACCCGATTCCCCCTCCGGAGGCGGACGCCGCCGAGCAGCGGCAGGACGCGTTCGACGTCGGTCCGCCGGACCGGATGTCCGGCGACATCGACCCGGAGGCGTCCGAGGCCGACCTGGCCGAGCAGGGCGCCCTGCCGGCGGGCACGCTCGAGGAGGTCACGTCGCTGCCGGCCGACGCCAACGCGGCGGACGCCCTCGAACAGCGTCAGGAGATCCCCGCACGCGACGAGGGCCGCCGCACCTGAGCGCGCCGGTCGCGGCCCGGCCGGGCCGCGACCGGCGGGTGGATCGCGTCCGGGCCGACCGGCTCAGCCGGCAGCGCCAACCAGCCGGCCCAGCCGGCGACGGCGACCAGCCGGTTCAGCCGGCAGCACCGACCAGCCGACTCAGCCGTCGACGACCTGCCACAGCAGGAACGCGTTGAGCGCGACGACGAGGACGGCCACCAGGGCCGCCGCGGTGGTGGTGAGCGGGTGGTTGACGAGGTTGCCCATGAGGTCGCGGCGGCGGGTGAAGGCGACCACCGGGATCAGCGCGAACGGGATGCCGAAGCTGAGGATGACCTGCGACAGCACCAGTGCTCGGGTGGGGTCGAGGCCGATGGCGAGCACGGCCAGCGCGGGCGCGAGGGTGACCAGCCGACGTAGCAGCAGCGGGACCCGACGGCGCAGGAAACCCTGCATGATCACCTCGCCGGCGTAGGTGCCGACGCTTGTGGAGGCCAGCCCGGAGACCAGCAGGGCGACAGCGAACCCGAACGCGGCCGCGGTGCCGATGCTCTGGCCGAGGCCGGCGTGCACCCCCTCCAGGCTGTCGGCGCCCACCGGGCCGCCGCCCCGGAAGCTGGCCGCGGCGATCAGCAGCATGGCGAGGTTGACCGCGCCGGCCGCCGTCAGGGCCAGCAGCACATCGGTGCGCTGGCCACGGAAGAGGGTACGGCGCTCGGCGTCGTCGGTCGCGGGGATGCGGTCACGGGTCAGCGCGGAATGCACGTAGATGACGTGCGGCATGACCGTGGCGCCGAGGATTCCGGCAGCCAGCAGCACGCTGTCGGTGCCCTGGAGCCGGGGTACCAGGCCGGCCATCGCGGAGCCCGGGTCGGAGCCGGCGGCGAGCAGGTTGGCCGCGAAGGCCAGCACTATGACGCCGAGCAGCACGGCGATGGCGATCTCGAACGCGCGGAACCCGCGCGAGCGCAGGGCGAGCACGACGAACGCGGCGCCGCCGATGATGAGCCCGCCGGGCAGCAGTGGAATGCCGAAGAGGAGGTACAGGGCGACCGCGCCACCGATCACCTCGGCCAGGTCGGTGGCCATCGCGACGAGTTCGGCCTGCACCCACATCATCCGGTTCACCGGGCGGGGCAGGCGCTCGCGGCACAGCTCGGGCAGGCTGCGGCCGGTGGCCAGGCCCAGCTTGGCGGTGAGGGTCTGCACCAGCATGGCCATCAGGTTGGCCACGACCACGACCCAGACGAGCAGGTAGCCGTAGCGGGCGCCGGCTGCCGAGTTGGTGGCGAAGTTGCCCGGGTCGACGTACGCGACCGCGGCGACGAACGCCGGCCCGAGCAGGATCAGCCGCCCGCGTACCCGGCCCCGGGCGCGGGCGACCTGCAACGGCGTCGCCGTCGGCGTCGTGAGTTCGTTGGTGACCATCGAGCACCTTCCCCTCCGCAGGGATCGCGTGCCCGTTCCCTTCCCGGGCGGTTGACCCGTCGGTGCCAATCCCTGGCCCGGTGGTGCCAGGGCGGACAGCCGCTTGACAGCGGGCGCGCTCCACACCAAGCTGTCTATTAGTCCTACTGTCGTAGGACAACAGGAAGGATCATCACGAGTGATCGAGTTCGTACTGGACAGCCGGTCGAAGGTGAACACCTACATGCAGCTCGTGCAGCAGGTGAAGCAGGCGCTGCGGGTCGGCCTGCTCGCACCCGGCGACCAGCTGCCGAAGGTCCGGGACGTCGCCCAGTCGTTGGCGATCAACCCGAACACGGTGCTCAAGGCGTACCGGGAGCTGGAGATCGAGGGTCTGGTCGGCGGCCGACCGGGGGTGGGCACGTTCGTGCAGCGCACCCTGGCCGGCGCTTCCCTGCCCAACCAGGCCGAGCTGCGCGACGACCTCGTGGCCTGGCTGCACCGGGCGCAGGCCGCCGGCCTCACGGCCGAGGACGTCGTCGCCCTGGTGGAGACCACGCTGCGCGCCACCCTCACCGACGACACCCCACAGAAGGAGCCCGCATGAGCGGGCGAGCGCAGCGAGCACGCGCCGCGACGAGAGGACAGAGGATGGACATGGTCTTGGAGGCCGACCGGCTGGGCAAGCGGTACGGCAGGACGTGGGCGCTACGGGACTGTTCGCTGCACCTGCCTGCGGGCCGGATCGCCGCGCTGGTCGGGCCCAACGGGGCGGGCAAGAGCACGTTGCTGCACATGGCCGTCGGGCTGCTCAAGCCCGACGAGGGCGCGGTGCGGGTGTTCGGCAGGTCGCCGTACGGCGACACGGAAGGGCTGGCCGACATCGGGTTCGTCGCCCAGGACACCCCGCTCTACCGGGACTTCACCGCCGCCGAGCTGGTCGTCGCGGGCGGCAAGCTGAACAGGCGGTGGGACGCGACGCTGGCCCGGACCCGGCTGGCGCAGCTCGGCATCCCGCCCGACAAGCCGGTCGGCAAGCTCTCCGGCGGGCAACGGGCCCAGGTGGCGCTCGCTCTGGCGCTGGCCAAGCAACCCCGACTGCTGCTGCTCGACGAGCCGGTGGCCAGCCTCGATCCGCTGGCCCGGCGGGAGTTCCTCCAGTCGCTGATGGGCAGCGTCGCGGACTCCGGGACCACAGTCCTGCTCTCCTCACACCTGCTGGCCGACCTGGAGCGCGTCTGCGACTACCTGATCGTGCTCAACGCCGCCCAGGTGCAGCTCACCGGCTCGGTCGACGACCTGGTGGCGGCACACCGGCAGCTCGTCGGCCCACGGCACGACGGCGGTCAGATCGGTGGCGTCGCGCACGTCGTCCGGGCCAGCCACACCGACCGGCAGTCCACGCTGCTGGTCCGCACCGACGGCCCGGTCACCGACCCGGCCTGGACGGTACGCGACGTCAGCCTGGAGGACATCGTCCTGGCCTACCTGGCCGATGGCGTCACGCAGACCAGTCACAGCGAGTGGGGAGTGGCGGCATGATCTGGCTGACCTGGCGGCAACACCGCAAGCTGGCGTTCTACACCCTCCTGGGGCTGGCGGTGCTCGCCGCCGTGCTGGTGCCGATCGGCCTGTCGATGCGGCACACCTTCGCCGACCTCGGGCTGGCCGAGTGCCTACACCCGTCCGCCCTCAGCGAGGCTGCCGCGCAGACCTGCGATGTGAGCCTCCGCCGTTTCAGCGACAGGTACGACAAACTGAACCTGGTGGCGGTGCTGCTGATCACCCTTCCGGTGCTTGTCGGCCTGTTCTGGGGCGCACCGCTCGTCGCTCGCGAGGTGGAGCAGGGCACGCACCGGTTCGTCTGGACCCAGGGCGTCGGCCGCACCCGCTGGGCCCTGGTGAAGTTCGGGCTGGTCGGCGGGGCCGTCGTACTCCTCGCGGCCGGCTACGGCCTCGGCGTGTCGTGGTGGGTCGACCCACTCACCAAGGCCGCGCACGAGGGCCGACTCGGCGTGATCGTCTTCGACCTGCAGGGCATCGTGCCGATCGGCTACACCCTCTTCGCCGTGGCGCTCGGCATCTTCGCCGGCACCATCTTCAAGCGGATGCTGCCCGCCATGGGCATCACCCTGGCCGGGTTCATCGGCGTACGGGCAGCGGTGGAGATGCTGGCCCGACCGCACTACCAACCAGCCAAAACCCAGACGTTCCCGATCGAGGGCAACGGGATACCGGAGGGAGACCGGGGCAACTGGGTCCTCGCCGTGGGAATCCGGAACCCCGACGGAACGATGGTCGCGGAGAACACCAGGATCCAGTGCCCGCCCGGCGGCAAGGGGCCGGACGGTCGGGTCTGCGGTGCCGACTTGGGCCTCAAACCGGGCGCGTACAACTGGGAGATGTATCAGCCGGCGGACCGGTTCTGGCTGTTCCAGGGGATCGAGACGGGCATCTTCGTCGCCCTGGCCGTGCTCCTGCTCTACCTCGCCATTCGTCGGGTGCGTCGGATCGCGTAGCCGACGACTGGTGATCGCCGGAGCCACGGGGGCCCCGGCGATCACCCGTCGGCGCAGACCCTCGGTGGCCTCAGCGGCCCAGCCGTCGGTACCGGGTGACCGAGAGCGGCAGGAAGATCCCCACCAGCACGATCGGCCAGACCACCGCCAGCCACGGGTAGTGCTGCGCCGCCCACGACTCACCGGTCCAGCCGGGGTTGCCGAACAGTTCCCGGGCGGCACCGACGGTCGCCGACAACGGGTTCCACGCGGCCACCGCACCGAGCCAGGCGGGCATGGTGGACGGTGCGACGAACGCGTTGGACAGGAAGCCCAGCGGAAACTCCAGGGTCTGTACGGCGACCACGGCCGTCTGACCCCGGGTGACCAGGCCGAGGAAGATGCCGACCCAGACCAGTGCGAACCGCAACAGCAGGATCAGGCCCACGGCGCCAAGGGTGGCACCGGCACCGCCGTGTGGCCGCCAACCGATCGCGAGACCGGTGAGCAGCAGCACCGCGAGGGTGACCAGGGCGAACAGCATGTCGGCCACCGCACGGGCGACAAGCGGGGCCAGCGGCGAGACGGGCATCGACCGGAGCCGGTCGGTCACCCCACGGTCCAGGTCCTCGGCGACGGCGGTCGTGGTCAGGCTGATGCCGAACACCATCGTCATCACGAAGATGCCGGGCATCAGGAACTCGCGGTAGCTGCCGCCGTCGGGCACCTGCAACGCGCCGCCGAACAGGTACGCGAATATCAGCACGATCAGGATGTTGAAGCCGAGCGAGGCGATCAGCGGCCCGGGATCGCGGCGCCAGCGCGCGAGGCCGCGCCAGGTCAGCGTGCTGCTGTCGCCCAGAAGGGTGGGACGGCCGGGCGTCAGGTCCACCGGCGGGAGCGCCGCGACGCTCGAGGCGGTCACGCGGCGGCCTCCTCGGCGACCGGCGCCCCGTGGCCGGTCAGGTGCAGGAACACCTCGTCCAGCGTGGGACGGCGAAGCGCGACGTCGGCGATCGGAACCCGCGCGGCGTCGAGCGCCCGCAGCACCTCGATGAGCGCACCGGGCTGGTGCCCGACCTGGACGCTCACCGACCGTCGGTCCGGGTCGACGGTCGGGTCCGCGCCGACCACCTGACGCACCTGCCCGACGGCGGCGGCGAGGTCGGCGGGATCCGCGATGACCATGTCGATGCGGTCACCGCCGAGCCGGTCCTTGAGGTCGTCCGGAGTGCCCTCGGCGATCACCCGGCCGGCGTCGACCACCGAGATCCGGTCGGCCAACTGGTCGGCCTCGTCCAGGTGCTGAGTGGTGAGCAGGACTGTGGTGCCGGCGCGCGCCAACTCCCGGACCGACTCCCACACCTCGTTGCGGCCGCGCGGGTCCAGCCCCGTCGTCGGCTCGTCGAGGAAGAGCACCGCGGGAGCCAGGATCATCCCGGCGGCCAGGTCGAGCCGCCTGCGCATGCCCCCGGAGTACGACGTGACCGGCTGCCCGCCCGCCTCGACGAGGCCGAACCGCTCCATCAGCTCGTCCGCCCGTCGTCGGGCCCGGTGGCGGCCCAGGTGGAACAGTCCACCGAAGAGGACCAGGTTCTGCCGGCCGCTGAGCGCCTCGTCCAACGCGGGGTGCTGCCCCACCAGCCCGATGCGGTAGCGCACCTGGTCGGGCTGGCGGGTCACGTCGAACCCGGCGACCTCGGCCCGACCCCCGTCCGGACGGAGCAGGGTGGACAGGATCCGCACCGAGGTGGTCTTGCCCGCACCGTTCGGGCCGAGCAGGCCACACACCTCGCCCGGGCGCACCCGCAGATCGAAGCCGTTCAGCGCGTTCCGGTCCCGGTAGCGCTTGCGCAGCCCTTCCGCCACTATCGCGTCACCACTCGTCATGCCGCTCTCCCTCTCCGCCATCGACCGCTCCACTGCCGTACATTGTACGACAGCATGTACGGCAGTGAACGCCCTCGATCAGACGGGCCGAACCGACGGCTTCAGGGGGCGGTGCTATCGGGGCGAGGCGTGCGGGACCAGCAACCCGAGCAGCGGGACCACGCGACGAAGAAGACCAGAGAGAGCGGAGACAGGGTCGCTCCCACGGCTACGCCGGCTCGGCCGCCCCCGCCTGGCCCACGACCCCGACGTTGAGCGGATCGGCCAGGAGTTTGTCGAACGCCAGCTCGGCGGCGCCGATCAGGACGGCGTCGCGGCCGAGCGCCGCCGCGCGCAGCCGGAGGTGCTCGCGGGAGGCGGGCAGCGGCATGGCGTCCAGCCGCCGCCGCACCGTGTCCACGCCGGCGATGAAGATGTCGCGCAGCGAGCCACCGAACACCACGGCGTCGGGATTGACCACGTTCACCAGGTTGGCGACGCCGAAGCCGAGCCAGTCGGCGACCTGCTCGACGGCGCGCAGGGCGGTCGGATCGCCTTCCGCCGCCGCGCGCAGCACCTCGGTCACGGCGGCGCGGTCGTCGGGGTCGCGGCCGGCGTGCCGCAGGAGCGCGGCCTCACCGATCTCGGTCTCCCAGCAACCACGTGAGCCGCAGCCGCACGGCAGCCCGTTCGGGTTGACGACCATGTGGCCGACCTTGCCGCTGTGGCCCCGGTGGCCGATCATCAACCGGCCGCCGACGACGATGCCGGCGCTGATGCCCAGGTCGCCGTGCAGGTAGATGAGATCGTCGATGCCCGGGGCGACGCCCCGGATGTGCTCGGCCAGGCCCGCGATGTCGGCGAGGTCGCCGGCCACGAAACCCGGCCCGGAGGTCAGTTCGGCATCGAGGGCCACGCTGAGGCCCTCGTCGACGCCGACGATCCGGAGCGTGCCGTCCGCGTCGCGGGTGGTGTCGGTGACGGCTACCGCTCCCCCGACCAGCAACGCGTCGGAGGCGACGCCGCGTTCCATGTCGCGCACCAGGTCGGCGAGCGGACCGACGGCGTCGACCGCCGACATGCCACCGGGACGGGCCACCTCGCGCAGGTCGAGGATGCGACCGCCGAGGCCGACCCGGGCCGCCCGCAGCCGGTCCGCGTCGATGCTGAGCGCGTGTGCGTAGACCCGGTCGGAGCGGGGGCTGACCACGAGGGAGGGGCGGCCGGCCCGCCGAGCGGTGGTCGGCGCCTCCTCGGTGACGAGTCCGCTGGCGGTCAGGTCGGCGGCGAGGGCGCCGATGGTGCTGCGGTTGAGGCCGAGGCGGCTGGTCAGCTCGGCCCGTGACGTCGGCCCGTGCAGGTGCACGTAGCGCAGCACGGCGCCGAGGTTCTGCCGTCGGATCTCCTCCTGGCTCGCGCCCGGGACCGGGGGCAGCGGGGAGTCGGGGTTACGGCCGGCGCCGGCTGGCCTGGACCGTACGGGTGTCTCCACGGTCAGACCTCCTTCCGGATCGGTGCCGGGTGGGCGAGGCGGCGCGGACGACGATGGGTCCCGGAAGAGGAGATCCGGGACCCATCGGCCTTGCTGCCTACCGCGTGCGTGATTACTTGGTGAGCGGCGCGAGCTTCGGGTCGTTCGCGTACGCCTCGGCCGCGTTCGCCTTGGTGACGGCGACCGGCGGGAGCAGGAACGTGTCCACGACCTTGCTGCCGTTGTTGTAGGACTTGGTGTCGTTCACCTGCGGGGCGTTACCGGCCTGGAGAGCCTTGACCATGTTGATGGTCTCCTTCACCAGGTTGCGGGTGTCCTTGTTGATCGTCATGTACTGCTCACCCTTGACGATCGACTTGACCGACTCCACCTCGGAGTCCTGGCCGGTGACGACCGGGATCTGCTTGCCAGCGCCCTTGACCGAGGTCAGGATGGCGCGGGCCAGGGTGTCGTTCGGGGAGAGGACGCCGTCGAGCGACTTGGTGCCGTAGGTCGAGGTCAGCAGCTGGTCCATGCGGGCCTGCGCACCCTCGGCCTTCCAGCCCTGGATGGCGGTCTGCTTGACGTCCTTCTGACCCGAGGCGACGACGACGTTGCCCTTGTCGATCTCCGGCTTGAGCACGCTCATCGCGCCGTCGAAGAAGACACCTGCGTTGTTGTCGTCCGGCGAGCCGGAGAAGAGCTCGATGTTGTACGGGCCGTTCGGCTTCTTGGCCTTCATGCCGTCCAGCAGGGCCTGGCCCTGGAGCTGGCCGACCTTGAAGTTGTCGAACGCGACGTAGTAGTCGAGGTCCGGGGTGTTCTTGATCAGGCGGTCGTACGCGATGACCTTCACGCCGGCCTGGTGCGCCGCGGCGACCTGGGTCGACAGCTGCGCGGCGTCGGTCGCGCCGATGACGATGACCTTGGCGCCCTTGGTGACCATGGCGGTGATCTGGGCCTGCTGGTCGGCGACAGTGGTCGACGCGCCGGCGTACTGCACGTCACCCTGGAAGCCGGCCTCCTTGAGACCGTTGGTGAACAGGTCACCGGCGAGAACCCAGTTCTCGGAGGTCTTGGCCGGCAGGGCGACACCGATCAGGGAGTTCGCCGCGAAGCCCTTGGCCTCGCCACCGGAGCTGCCGGAGTCGCCGTCACGGCCGGAGCCGCAGCCAGCGAGGGCCAGCATGGCGGCGGCGCCGACAGCGACCACCGACGTGCCGAAGAATTTACGCATGGTGAGGACTTGCCTTTCTGGAAGTGGAACGGGGTGGAGAGGTCGGTGACCGTCAGCCGGACACCGCTGCCTTGGCGGGCTCGCGCTCCGCGTCCGGCGGTGAGGCGGGTGGGACGGAGCCTTCGCGGCGGAACGGCCGCATCAGGCTCCCGATGATCGAGAAGCGGCCCTGGCTCTTGTTGTAGACGTCGACCGCGACGGCCAGCAGCAGGACCAGGCCCTTGATGATCTGGACCTTGTCGGTGCCCACGCCTTCGAGCTGGAGGCCGTTGTTGAGCACGGCCATGACGAGACCACCGACGATCGAGCCGCTGATGGTGCCGATACCGCCGGCGACTGCCGCGCCACCGATGAAGACCGCGGCGATGGCGTCCAACTCCCAGCCGTTGCCGTCCTGCGGACCGGAGGCCGCCGAACGGGCCACGAAGATCATGCCGGCCAGCGCGGCCAGGACGGACATGTTCATCATGACGAAGAAGTTGACCCGCTTGAGCTTCACGCCGGACAGCTCGGCCGCCCGGGAGTTGCCGCCCACCGCGTAGATGTGCCGGCCACCGGCCGTGTTGCGGGTGTAGAAGGAGTAGGCGATCACCAGCACCAGCAGGATGATGCCGGAGATCGGGAAGCTGGTGCCCACCCGACCGCTGGCGAAGCGCAGCGCCGCGAAGGCGATCACGCCGACCATGACGGCCATTCGCAGGACCGAGATCCACATGGGCGCCGGGTCGGCGTCCATGGCCCGACGGGTCTTACGGGCCTGCAGCTCGCGCCACACCACTGCCACCGCGGCGGCCAGGCCGAGCAGCAGCGTCGCGTTGTTGTAGCCGGTGTTCGGGCCGAACTCGGGCAGGAACCCGGAGCCGATGTCCCGGAAGCCCTCCGGCACCGGAATGCTCTGCGCGTTGCCGATGAACTGGTTGCCGCCGCGGAAGAGCAGCATGCCGGCCAGGGTGACGATGAACGCCGGCACCCCGATGTAGGCCACCCAGAACCCCTGCCAGGCGCCGATGACCGCGCCGATGGCGAGGCCGAACACGATGGCGAGGGGCCAGGGCAGATCCCACTCGGTCATCGACTTGGCGACCAGGATGCCGGTGAAGGCCGCGACCGAGCCGACCGACAGGTCGATGTGCCCGGCGACGATCACCATGAGCATGCCGATGGCCAGGATCAGGATGTACGAGTTCTGCTGGAACAGCGCGATCAGGTTGTCCGAGCGCAGCGTCAGCCCGTTGGTCCAGATCTGGAAGATCAGGACGATCGCCACCAGGGTGAAGATCATCCCGAACTGGCGCGCGTTGGAGGTCGTACCTCCAAACAGATTCTTCTGAAGGTCCTTGATACGGCTCATCGGGAGGCCAACTTCTTCGTCGAGGTCATCTGCTTCATGAGGTTTTCCGGGGTGGCGTCCGCCCGAGCGATCTCGCCCGTGATGGCGCCCTCGAACACGGTGTAGATGCGGTCGCAGAGCCCGATCAGCTCAGGCAACTCCGAGGAGATGACGACGACGCCCTTCCCCTGGTCGGCGAGCCGCTGGATGATGCCGTAGATCTCGTACTTGGCGCCGACGTCGATGCCGCGCGTCGGCTCGTCGAGGATCAGCAGGTCCGGGTCGGTGAACATCCACTTCGCCAGCACGACCTTCTGCTGGTTGCCGCCGGAGAGCTTCGAGACGCCCTCGTCGACAGTCGGGGCCTTGGTCCGCAACTCCTTGCGGTACGCCTCGGCCGCCTGGTACTCCTCGACCTCGTTCAGAACGCCGCGGTGCCGGATCTTGGACAGCTTGGCGGCCACCGTCGACGTCTTGATGTCGTCGAGCAGGTTGAGGCCGATCGCCTTACGGTCCTCGCTGACGTACGCGAGCCCGTTGTCGATCGCGTCCGCGACCGACTTCAGGACGATCTCCTTGCCGTCCTTGATGATCGTGCCCGACTCGTACACCCCGTAGGAGCGGCCGAAGACGCTCATCGCGAGTTCCGTGCGGCCCGCGCCCATGAGACCGGCGAAGCCGACGATCTCGCCGCGGCGCACCACGAAGCTCTCGTTCTTGCAGACCTGCCGCTCGGCGGAGATCGGGTGCCGGACGTTCCAGTCGCGGACCTCGAAGAAGACGTCACCGATCTTCGGGGTGTGGTCCGGGAACCGACTGCTCAGCTCACGGCCGACCATCCCCCGCACGATCCGGTCCTCGTCGACCCCGTCCGCCTTGACGTCGAGGGTCTCCACGGTCCGGCCGTCGCGCAGGATGGTGATCTGGTCGGCGATCGCCTCGATCTCGTTCAGCTTGTGCGAGATCATGATCGAGGTGATGCCCCGCGAGCGGAACCCGCGCAGCAGGTCCAGCAGGTGCTTGGAGTCCGACTCGTTCAGCGCCGCCGTCGGCTCGTCCAGGATGAGCAGCTTCACGTCCTTGGCGAACGCCTTGGCGATCTCCACGAGCTGCTGCTTGCCGACACCGATGTCCTTGATCAGGGTGTCCGGGTCCTCCTGGAGGCCGACCCGGGCCATCAGGTCGAGCGCCATCCGGTTCGCGGCCTTCCAGTCGATCGCGCCCCGCTTGCGCGGCTCGTTGCCGAGGAAGATGTTCTCGGCGATCGACATGCCCGGGATGAGCGCCAACTCCTGGTGGATGATCACGATTCCGGCGTTCTCACTGGCCCGGATGTCGGAGAACCTGCTCTCCGACCCCTGGTAGATGATCTGGCCGTCGTAGCTTCCGTACGGGTAGACCCCGCTGAGGACCTTCATCAGCGTGGACTTGCCCGCACCATTCTCGCCGCAGATGGCATGGATCTCGCCGGCGCGAACCACCAGGTTGACGTCGGAGAGGGCCTTGACTCCGGGGAACTCCTTGGTGATGGAGCGCATCTCAAGGAGGGTGGGCACGTCGTTCATCGCTCGTACCACCTCGCCAACGTCATCGTTGCCTCCGGAAGGTTGAACCTTCACTTGGTTTTGTTGTTGACGGCAACGTATTGCGGTGAGCAGGCCATCCGCAAGGCGAGGGACTGTTGAAAATGTAACAATCCGGCAATATAGACGAAGCAGAGTATTCGCCCGTCACGGCCACCCCCGCAGCCCCTCCTGGCACCATGGCCTGCCGGTGGCAACGTTGTCAAATGCGCTGCCGCACCATGATCAGCTTTGGTCGCTGCCATCAGGCCCACCACCAGGGATGATCCGGCGCGGCCCGACGACGGTAAGCCTACCCGCGAGTACGAAACTATCGGCAAGTCTTGATCAAGCGACACCGCCGGCACCACGCCGAGGACACGACGACCACCCTCGGCCAGGGGTGTGACCCACGCCTCTTTCCGACAAGGGGATCGACGGCAGTCATCGGGCCACGCCCGCCACCAGCGAACGGATCAACGACTGAACGTCCCTTAAGTGTGGATCAGGCCCCAACGAGCACTGTGCGCCGGCCTCTCAGCTCGGGCGCAGCACCGCCTTGATCACCCCGTTCTCCCGGCGGTCGAAGCTGCGATACAACTCGGGCGCGTCGGCGAGGGTGCCGTGGTGGGTCACGATCACGCTGGGCCGGGCGCGACCGGCCACGACCAGGTCACGCAGCAGCACTGTGTAGCGGCGGTCGTGCGTACGGCCGAACCGGACCGCTACGCCCTTGCCGAACAGCGTCCCCCACGGCGCGACCAGATCCTCGCGGGCGCTCGCGCCGGGCCGGGGGTGCAGGTCCTTGTCCGGGTAGACGCCGGCGACCCCGATCGAGCCGGCCGGGTTGACCAGCCGGGCCGCGTCGGCGATGACCTGGTCCGGGCGCTCCTGGTCGGGCCGCTCGCGGTCGCGCGCCTGGAACCCGACCGCGTCGATGACCCGGTCGATCCCGCCCAGCTTCTCCTCGCCGAGGGGCAGGCCGGCACGCGCGCGGTCGGCACGGATCTGCTCGACCGGATCGCCGAGGCGGAAGTCGACAGGAACCGCCCCGATCTCGCCGGCCTTGTCGAGGCGGGCGTCGACGCCGTCGACGCAGTAGACGACCCGCGCGCCCCGCAGCAGCGCCGCGTACGCGCCGAGCAGGCCGATGGTCCCGGCACCGAACACGGCCACGGTGTCGCCGGCCTCCACTCCGGCGAGGGTGGCCGCGGCGTGCCAACCGGTGACGAACGCGTCGGCGAGCAGCACGAAGTCGTCCTCGTACGCGTCACCCGGCTCCCCCGGCACGGGCACGCAGTTCGCGTCGGCCCACGGCACGCGCAGCAGGTCGGCCTGAGCGCCCCGGTACGGGCCCATCCCGGCGTAGCCGTACGCGGCGCCCGGCCCTTCGGCCCGCGCCCGCAGGCAGGCGGCCGAGAGACCACGGGCGCACATCACGCAGGTGCCGCAGAACAGGTGCGTGGGAATCACCACGCGGGTGCCCGGACGCACGGTCTGCACCGCCGAGCCGACCTCCTGCACCACGCCCAGCGGTTCGTGACCGAGCACCAGCCCGGGGTCGGCGCCGGTGCGCCCGTCGTACATGTGCAGGTCGGTGCCGCACAGCGCGCTGGACGTGATCCGCACGAGCGCGTCGGTCGGGTCCTCCAACGTCGCGTCGGGCACCTCCCGCACCGCGACGGTCCGGACGTCCGCGTAGACGACGGCTCTCATCCCGACTCCCCTTCCGGTGGTGGAGTGCCGGTCTTCCCCCCGCCGGGTGGTTCATGCCGGTGTCGGCCGTCCGACCACCCGGTCAGCCCATCGAGCGGACCCGGTCGGCCTCGATGACGAGGATGACCCGAACCTGGTCGCGACCGCCGAACCACGGGTACGGCCCACCGAGCTAGCGCTGCGCCAGCCGCTCGACGCGCGCGGCCGCGCCCTCGGCGCGACGTAGCATCGGCGAGGCACGATGTCAGGCGCACCATGTCACCGACCGGATCGGGCACCCTGGACATGACGACCGAGCAGACCGTCGCACCATCGCGTACCGGCGTCGCCATCGTTGCCGACGGCCTGGGCCAGACTGTCCGAGGTGGACGGCGCATCCTGGACGACATCTCGCTGACCGTCGCGCCGGGTGAGCTGGTCGCGGTCATCGGGGTCAGCGGCGCCGGCAAGACCACCCTGCTGGAGACGCTGGCCGGGGTCCGCCGACCGGCGGCGGGCACCGTGGCGTACGACGGGAGCGCCGCGCCGGGCGCGGTCGGATTCGTCCCGCAGGACGACATCATCCACCGCGAGCTACCGCTGGCCCGCACCCTTCGCTACGCGGCGCGGCTGCGCCTGCCCTCCGGGACCGGCTCGGCCGAGGCGTCGCGCCGGGTCGCCGAGGTGCTCGCCGACCTGCGGCTCAGCGAGCGGGCCGACGTGCCGGTGGGTCGCCTCAGCGGCGGCGAGCGCAAACGCGCCAGCATCGCCGTCGAGCTGCTGACCCGACCCGGCGTGTTCTTCCTCGACGAGCCCACCTCCGGGCTGGACCCGGCGATCGCCGTGGACCTGCTCCGGGTGCTACGCACCCTCGCCGACGCCGGGACCACAGTCGTGCTCACCACCCACCAGGTCACCGACGTGGACCGTTGCGACCGCGTGGTCGTGCTCACGCGCCAGGGCCGGTTGGCGTACGCCGGCACGCCCGCCGCCGCCCGGGAGTTCTTCGGCCTGCGCTCCCTCGCCGAGGTGCACCTGCGGCTCGACGAGGAGTCCGACCCGGCCGGGTGGCCCGAGCGCTTCGCCGCGTACCGCGACGCCGACCCGGCCGACGCCACGGTCGGCCCGGATGCGACCGGCCCGTCCCCCGCCGGGGATGCTCCGGACCCGACCGATGCCCCGGGCACGACCGACGACCTGGGCGGAACTGCGCGGCGGGTCGGCCGGTTGCGCCAGTGGCTGGTTCTCGCCGCGCGCAACGCGGAGATCATCGCCCGCAACCGGCTGACGCTGGCGATCCTGCTCGGCTCGCCGCTCATGGTGCTCGGCATGTTCGCGCTGCTGTTCCGCCCCGGCGCCTTCGACCCGGCCAGCCCCCGCCCGACAGTCACCGTGATGATCCTGTTCTGGATCGCGTTCGGTGGCTTCTTCTTCGGGTTGACCTACGGGCTGCTCCAGATCTGCACGGAGTTGCCGATCCTGCGCCGGGAGCGGCTGGCGGGTGTCCGGCTGCTCCCGTACCTGCTGGCGAAGGTCGCGGTGCTGCTGCCGCTGCTCGCCCTGGTGGACCTGGCCCTGCTCGGGGTGCTGCGCGGCATGGACCGGCTGCCACCGGTCGGCGGCGGCGACTTCGCCGCCCTGTACGCGACCCTGCTGCTCTCCTCGGCGGCCGCGCTCGCGCTCGGCCTGCTCTGCTCGGCGGCCGTCTCCGACGCCGCCCAGGCGACGCTCATGCTGCCGATGCTGTGCTTCCCGCAGGTGCTGTTCGTCGGGGCGATCCTGCCGGTGCCGGCCATGGCGGCCGGTGGCCGGTGGCTCAGCTACGCGATGTCGAACCGGTGGGCGTTCGAGGGGTTGGGACACACCGCCGGCGTGGAGCGGCTGTGGCGCGACGGCGGCTCGCCGCTCGGTCCGCCGCTTCTGCAGACGTACGGCGACAGCTTCTCCCGGCCGGTGTGGGTCGACTGGCTGGTGCTCGGCGGGTTCGTGCTGCTCTTCCTCGCCGCGACCTGGGTGGTGCTGCTGGGTCGGGAGGCCCGCCGTGCGTCCTGAGCAGAGCCCGGCGCCGTCCCCGGCGGCTCTGCCCGGGTACGCCGGCACCGCCCGGATCGACGAGCTGCGGGCCACCGAGTACCGGCACCTCGACCGGCACGGCCAGGTCTACCTCGACTACGCCGGCGCCGGCGTGACCGCGCAGGCTCAGGTGCGGGCGCACCACGACCGCCTGCTCGCGAGCCTCTACGGCAACCCGCACTCGGAGAGCCCCACCAGCGCGGCGACCGGTTCGCTTGTGGAGTCGACCCGGCGGGCGGTGCTCGACTTCTTCCACGCCGACCCTGCCGAGTACGTGGTGGTCTTCACCCCTAACGCCAGCGGTGCCTGTCGACTGGTCGGCGAGGCGTACGACTTCGACCAGGGCCTGTCGTTCGCGCTGACCTGGGACAACCACAACTCGGTGAACGGCATCCGGGAGTACGCCCGGGCGGCCGGCGCCCCGGTGCGGTACGTGCCGCTGAGCGGGCCGGAGCTACGGGTCGCCGAGTCCGACCTGGTCACGGTGCTCGAGGCCGGGCGGCGAGAGCCGTCTGGTCGCCGTGGCCTGTTCGCGTACCCGGCGCAGAGCAACTTCTCCGGGGTGCAGCACCCGCTGGACTGGGTCGCGCTGGCCCACCGGCACGGCTACGACGTGCTGCTGGACGCCGCCGCGTTCGCCGCGACGAACCGGCTGGATCTGCGGTCCGTTCGACCCGAGTTCGTCTGCCTGAGCTGGTACAAGCTCTTCGGCTACCCGACCGGTGTCGGCGCATTGCTGGCCCGCCGCGACGCGCTGGCCCGGCTACGCCGGCCGTGGTTCGCCGGCGGCACCATCCGCGCGGTGAGCGTGCAGGGCGACTGGCACCGCTCGATGGACGACGAGTCGGCGTTCGAGGACGGCACGCTCAACTTCCTGAGCATCCCGGACGTGGAGTTCGGGCTGCGGTGGCTCGACTCGATAGGCGTGGAACTCGTGCACACCCGGGTAGGTCTGCTCACCGAGTGGCTGTTGGGCCGCCTGACCGCGCTGCGGCACCGCAGCGGCGAATCGTTGGTGCGGGTGTACGGGCCGACGACGGGTGTGGGTCGGGGCGGCACTGTGACGTTCAACCTCCTGCGCCCGGACGGCTCCCCGGTCGACGAGCGGCTGGTCGCGCGGGAGTCCGCGGCGGCAGGCTTCTCACTGCGGACCGGCTGCTTCTGCAACCCCGGCGCCGGTGAGGGCGCGTTCGAGATCAGCGGGACCTCGTTGCGGCGCGGGCTGCTCGCGCGCGTCGACACGATCGACGAGTACCTCGGCGCGCTGCGGTTGCCGACAGGTGGCGCGGTCCGGGTCTCGTTCGGCCTGGCCTCCAACGCCTCCGACGCGGAACGCTTCCTCGCCTTCGTCGAGGCGTCCTACCTCGACCGGGAGGCCGGCACCGAGCTACCGCTGCCGCCTCGGCTGCGGTGCTGACACGCCACTTGGGCCAGACGGCCTGCGCCGCCGACGCGCTCGTGGGCTAGGCGGTCTGCGCCACCGACGCGGGACGGTGCTTGATCTCCTCCATGAACGCGAAGCGGGCGGTCAGCCCGGCGAGCGTCAGCCCGGCCCGCCAGGCCGCGGCCACCTGGGCGACCTGGACGAGGTCCATGCAGTCGCCGCGTGCGAGGACCTCACCCGCGGACCGGAGGTCGAGCATGAAGTAACGGGCCTGCGAGCCCAGCCCGACGCAGACGACGCCCTGGTCGGAGTGCAGCTCGGCGCAGGTGAACCGACTGCGCCCCTGCTCGGGGGCGGTCACCCGCCCGACATCGAGCTGGTGGCGGGCAGCGGTCTCGATGAGCGCGGGGGCGAGGCCACCCCGCTCGACCAGATCCGGGTAGAGGCGCACACCCAGCGCCGTCGACGCGTCGCTCATGACTGACTCCCACTTCCTTGTGACAGAGACCAGCAGCACGCAGGTTACGGGGAGGTTTCCTGCGAACCTCGTCATCCTGTCCCGCGTGGACGCTCCACGGCAATAGGAAGTGTCGATTCGACAGCTTTCGAGGGGTGCGATCCTCCGGTAACGGACTGTCGCCGCATTGGAAACACTCTTGACAGAAACCCGTTAAATCGACATGCTTCGTTGCAGAGAGCGCTCTCTGTCTCTCCGGCGCCGCCACCTCCGCCACCTGCTCGCTGAGGAGCCTCCCGTGTTCACAACCCGTTCCGCACCACGCCTGCGGCCCCTCGCCCTCGCGGCGGTCGCCCTCGTCACCACCCTCGCCTCCCTCACCCTCCCGGGCCAGTCCGACCGGGCCGAGGCCGCCATCGGCCCGCTCACCTGGCAGGACGAGTTCAACGCCCCGGCCGGCACACCCGTCGACCAGGGCAAATGGCGCTTCGACACCGGCGGCGGCGGCTGGGGCAACAACGAGCGGCAGTACTACACCAACAGCACCAGCAACGCGGTGCACGACGGCCAGGGCAACCTCGTCATCACCGCCCGCCGGGAGAACCCGGCCAACTACCAGTGCCACTACGGTCGCTGCGAGTACACCTCGGCACGACTGCTGACGGCGGCGACCTTCACCCAGACGTACGGCCGCTTCGAGGCCCGCATCAAGATCCCGCGCGGCCAGGGCATCTGGCCAGCGTTCTGGATGCTCGGCACCGGCGGCGGGTGGCCCGACGCCGGCGAGATCGACGTCATGGAGAACATCGGCCGGGAGCCGAACACCGTCTACGGCACGGTGCACGGGCCCGGCTACTCCGGCAGCGGCGGCATCACCGGCAGCCGGAGCATCGGCGGCCCGCTCGCCGACGGCTTCCACGACTACCGCGTTGACTGGGAGCCGAACGCGATCACCTGGTACCTGGACGGGGTGCAGTACCACCGGGTCGACCCCGCCCGGCTCGGCGGCAACCGGTGGGTGTTCGACCACCCGTTCTTCATGATCCTCAACGTGGCGGTCGGCGGTAACTGGCCCGGCTACCCGGACGGGTCCACCCAGTTCCCCCAGCAGATGCTCGTCGACTACGTCCGGGTGTCGAGCTACACCTCCGGCGGCGGCGACCCGACGCCCGGCACGACCCGGATCCGGGGGGCGCAGAGCGGGCGCTGCGTCGACATCCCGAGCGCCAACCCGGTCGAGGGCGCCAAACTGCAGATCTGGGACTGCAACACGACCGCGGCGCAGGCGTGGACGTTCGCCTCCGACGGCACCGTCCGCGCGATGGGCAAGTGCATGGACCCGGCCTGGGCCGGCACCGCCAACGGCACCGAGGTCAACCTGGTCAGCTGCAACGGCAATCCGGCCCAGCGCTTCACCCTCAACAGCGCGGGCGACCTGGTCAATCTCAGCGCCAACAGGTGCGTGGACGTGCGGGACGCCAACCCCAACAACGGCGGCAAGCTGCACCTGTGGGACTGCCTCGGCGCGGCCAACCAGAAGTGGTCCCGCTTCTGACGAGGCCACCGCGAGCGAGCGGGCCGTCCGAGACCAACTCGGGCGGCCCGCCCGTCGTGTGCGGTGACCGCGCACCCGGGGAGCCGGATTCGGCCGATGAAGCGGGCGGCCGCTTTGCGCCCGCTATGTTCGGTTTAATCCGGATGCAGCCGTTACGGGAGTGAGCCCATGTCGCACCATCTCGACACCCCCCTCGCCGCCCAGGGCGGTCAGCTCTACATCGACGACCTGTACGTCTTCAACGGCGACCGCGCCACCGTGTTCGTCATGGACGTCAACAGCTCGGTGACCAAGGCCGACATCAAGCGCGGCTTCCACGCCGAGGCCCGCTACGAGTTCAAGATTCACTTCAACGGCTCGGACCTGGAGGAGTTGACCTACCGATTCGCCTTCGGTGAGCCGGACGGCAACGCCACGCAGACCCTGGAGCTGTACGAACTCGCCGGCGCGGACGCCCGTGACGACGCCGCCATGGGCACTCCCATCGCCCAGGGCAGGACCGGCGAGATGACGACGGGCCAGCGCGTCCGGATCTGGGCGGGCCGGATCACCGACCCGTTCTACATCGACCTCGACGAACTCGCCACGATCAACGGCGCGGTCAAGAACGGTGCGAAGGTGGACCGCTCGGCGTGGCGGGTCGACCAGGCCAAGAACAGCTTCGCCGGCACCACAGTCGAGTCGATCGTGCTGGAGGTCTCCCACGACGAGCCGCTGCTGCGCGAGGGCACCGAGATCGGCGTCTGGTGCCGGACCCTGCTGGCCACCGACGCGGGCGGGTGGCGGCAGATCAACCGCGCGGGCCACCCCATGATGTGGCCCGTCTTCTGGCCGCACGACACCGACTTCTCGGACCCGGCGAACTTCCGGCATCCCCGCCAGGACCTCCCCGAGGACGGGGAGGAGATCGCCAATGCGGTCGCCGGGGTCGTCGCGGCCAACGGCACCGCGCCGGACCCGCAGGCGTACGGCTGGAGCGTCGCCCGGACGCTCTACCCGGACGTGCTGTCGTACACGGTCGGCACTGCCGCCAACTACGGCTTCGCGGTGCACAACGGCCGCACCATGGCCGACAACGCGCCCGAGGTGATGTTCTCCCTGATCCTCAACACCGGGACCACCTCGGGCCTCACGCCCGACGTCACGAAGGCCGCACGCGCCGACGCCTTCCCGTACGTCGTCCCGGCGTGACGCATCCACGGCGTCGGCCTCGCCGGCGCGCCCGGCGAGGCCGATCCGACGCCTCGAAAGAACCCTCAGCCCGCGATGTCTCGTGGGTCGCGGCTGCGCGGGTACGTGTTCTTCTCACCGATCGTGCCGTCCTGCTTCTTGATCACGTGCTCGACGCCGCGATCGGCCGCCATCTCGCGCCCCTGCGCCTGCGCGTCGGCCTTTGAGTCGTGGGTGCTGCTGGCCCGGTCGTTGCCCTCCGGACGGTTCTTCCACTGCCCGTCTTCCTGGTACGTGTCGACGTCACCCTTGACCATCGCCCGCTCCTCCCCTGCGTCTGGACTGTCACCAGTGCAGTGCCCCGAGTCGTGGTGGGCAAAACCGGGGTCCTCAGGAGACGGCCGGGCAGTTGTCGCTCACCCGTCGCAGTATCTGTTCGCGTTCGTCGGTGGTGATGCCCGACGGCGTACCGCCGAAGTGGGTCTCGACCTTCTCCCAGCCACGACGCTGCTCGTAGTGCAGGTGCGGAGCCCCCGAGTCGCCGGTGCTGCCGAGCTTCCCGATCTGGTCACCCTGCTCGACCCGCTGACCGACCTTCACCATCGGCGGTTCGAGCATGTGCAGGTACTGCGTCTCCCACTTGCCACCGTGATCGATCTTCACCCAGTAGCCGCCGCCGCGTCCGCGCGGACCCTCCGGATTCTCCGGCGTACGCCCACCCAGCGAACCGTTGATGCCCGCCACGGTGACGGTGCCGCCGTAGGACGCGAGCACCGGCCGCCCCCACGCCTCACCCTCGATCGGAAACAGGTCGACGTCGAAGTCGTCGTGACCGGGGTACGTGCTGAGCTGCCACGTCTCCCCACAGGCGACAGGCATCTGAAAGAGCGGACGGGGACCAGCAGGCCGCAGCAACGGTACGACGACCACTGCGACGCCGACGACGGCGGTCGCGGCGACGAGCGCGAGAAGGACGAGGAGCGGCCGGCGGCGGGTGCGGCGGTGGCTGCGGGCTCGGGAGGGGCTGCCGGTCGTCACCCGCCCGAGCATGGCAGACGCCGACAACGCCACGAGCACCTGTCGCCCACACGGGTGACATTGCAGTCGCATCGGAAAGGCGGTAGCGTGGGAAGCAATGCAGTTGCATTGCGAAAGGGATCGAGGGTGACGACGATGACCGACACGAAACCGTCGACCAGAGCGACGGTGGGGCCGCTGCTGCGCCGGGCGGCCGTGGCCGAGGCCGCGATGTGGCGCAGCCTCTACGTGTGGGCGCGACGCCGCCCCCTGCCGCTGGCGCCCGGTGACGAGCCGTTCGGCTACCTCGGCGTGGTCAAGCCGATCCTCGGCATCTTCATCGGCCTGTCGGTCGTCGAGATCCCGATCTTCGACCTGATCGTCACCCACGTGGTGCCGTGGCGACCGGCCCGCTGGATCGTGCTCGGCCTCGGCATCTGGGGTCTGCTCTGGATGATCGGCCTCTTCGCCAGCATGACCATCCATCCCCACGTCGTCGGTGACACCGGTCTGCGGGTGCGGGTCAACTCGGGCATCGACATCTGGATCCCGTGGACGGACGTCGAGGCGCTGCGCAAGCGCCACCGCTCACTGCCCTCCAGCAGGTCCGTCCAGGTGGAGCGGGAGGGCGACCGTACGGTCCTGCACCTCTCGGTCGGCAGTCAGACGAGCGTCGACGTCCTGCTGCGCCGCCCGACGGCCTTCGACCTGCCGTCGGGCCGGTCCGTGCCGATGGACGAGCTGCGGCTGTACGCCGACGACCCCGACGGACTGCTGCGCAGCGCCCGGGGCACGCCGTCGGACGACACCGCCCGCAGCCAGGGCCGCACGTCGGCGGCGTCTGCCGACCGCCCACTGTGAAACGATCGAGGTCATGCCCAAGAAGGTCGATCACCAGCAGCGACGCACCCTCATCGCGGACGCGTTGATGCGGGTCGCCGCGGACCAGGGCCTGGAGGCGGTCAGCCTCCGCCACGTGGCAGCCGCGGCGGGCGTGTCCGCCGGGATGGTCCAGCACTACTTCCGCACCAAGGACGAGATGATGGCGTTCGCGTTGAGCGTGGTCCGCGAGCGCAGCCAGATCCGGGTCACCGAGGCCGTGGCGGGACTGGGCGAGAACCCCTCCCCCCGGCTGCTGCTGCGCACGATGATCGCCGCGCTCCTGCCTCTTGACGAGCACACCCGCGACGACGGCCGGGTGGCGCTCGCCTTCCTCGCCTACACGGCGGTACGACCATCGGCCGCGCCAAGCCTGCGCGAGGACACCGCGCAGCTCACCGGGTTCATCGCCGGCGTGCTGCCGGACGGCCGGGGGGACGCCGCCGCGACGGGCCTCCTCGCGCTGATGGAGGGACTGGGCGTCCACCTGCTCGGTGGCCAGTACACCGCCGAACAGGCGTTGACCGCCCTGGACGCCCACCTCGACCTGCTCTTCGCCTGACCGGACCGCCCATACCCGCGTTACCTCCCGGCCGGAGCGGCGAGCCGACCAGAATGAGCCGATGAGCCGCGTCCGCCGATCCCGGCCGGTGCTTGTGGAGGAGGCGCACCGGGCCACGACCTTCGAGATCTTCTTCGATCTGGTGCTGGTGTTCGCACTGACGCGGCTGATCGGTTTCATGGCGGAGTCGCCGAGCCCTCTCACCCTCTACCAGGGGCTGCTGCTCCTGCTCTGGTTCTGGTACGCGTGGAGCTGCTACACCTGGCTGGGCAACCAGGTACGCGCGGACCGCGGCGTCGTGACAGCGGGTATGACCGTGGCGATGGCCGCCATCTTCGTGGCCGCCCTGGTGAGTCGCTCCTGTCGGCGGGCGGTGGCGCCGGTTCGCGACTGATCCACTGGCCGGTGCTGATGGCCGCGCTGCTCGGCTTCGCCGCGACCGTGTGCCTGTGGCGGCTCTACTTCGTCGACGCCGCGCCGGCTGCCGCCAGGGCGCTGGCCGAGGCGTCGCCCCGCGGCCGGCACCGCCAGCGCCTGGCGTCGGACGCGTACACCCTGGCCCACCTGCCACTGGTCGCCGGGGTCCTCTACTTCGCCCTGGGCCTGCGCCTGGTCCTGGCGAGCGCGATGGATCGAACGGGCCCCGGACACGCAGGCGGGGTGCCGCTGGAGTGGCTTTCGACGATCGTGCTGTACGGCGGGGTGGCGCTCTACCTCGTCGGCCGGTTCCTGTTCCTGCGGCTGACCGTGTCCACCTCGCCGGCCCCACTCGTTGCGACAGGCATGCTGCTTCTGCTGGTGCCGGCCGCCCGGTTCCTGCCCGCGGTGGCCGCGCTGGGGCTGCTCACCACCCTGCTCATCGGGCTCGTCTGCTACGAGCGGCTGACGTGGCGCGTCCGGGAGGCGTGACGGCGTGGCCTGTCGACGGGGATTGTGCGCCCACGTCAAGGCATGGCACTCTGCGGGACGCCGGTACGGGAGGGGCGCATGCAGATGTTGACAGTCGATGACGTGTCCGTCGGCTACGGTGACGGGCACGCCGTTCTGCGGGACGTCTCGGTGACGGTTCGCCCGGGTCGGGTCCTGGCGGTGACCGGGGCGTCGGGCGCGGGCAAGACGACCCTGCTCAACGCGATGGCCGGGCTGCTGCGGCCACGCGACGGTGTGGTGAACGTCGACGGGCAGCCGCTACGCGACCGTGATCACGCGGTGGCCCACCGGATCGTCCTCATTCCACAGGACAACGGCCTGGCCTCGATCCTCACCGCGGCCGAGAACCTGCAGGTGGCGCTCACCGCCGACGGCGTGGCGGCACCGCAGGCGCGGCGGCAGACCGCGGCGACGCTGGATCAGCTCGGCCTCGCCAGCCAGGCCGACCAACTGGTCGAGGAGCTGTCCGGCGGTCAGCAGCAGCGCACGGCCATCGCCCGCGGCCTGGCGCTGCGCGGTGGCGTGCTGCTGGCCGACGAGGTGACGAGCGAGCTGGACGCCGGCAACCGGCAACGGGTGCTGGATCTGCTGCACGACGAGGCGCGGCGCGGCGCGGCGGTCGTGTTCGCCACCCACGACCCGGAGGTGGCCGCCGCGTGCGAGGCGGAGCTGCACCTCGTCGAGGGGCGTGCCGAGGTCGTCCGCGACTGAGCGCTACCCGGTCACGGGTCGATCTCGGTCCGCTGGACGGGACAACGGGCGACGTGGCCGATCGATAGCGTCACGTTCGATGCTGGCAATCATCTGGGGAGCACTGGCGGCCCGCCGGGCACAGGCCCTGGCAGTGCTGCTGCTCGCGGTGCTCGCCAGCGCCGCCGCCGCGGCCGCGCCGAGCTACGTTGCCGCGGCCGGTCAGGCCCTGGCGAGAAACGAGCTGGCCACTGCCGATCCCACCGACATTCAACTGCGTCTCGTCGAGTCCACCGACTACCCGGGAATGCCCGGTGATGTGTCCCGCACCATCTTCGGAAAAGACGTCGGCAAACTCACTCCGGCCGGGTTCGACGTGGTGTTCGGCTCGCAGAGCGGTGGCGTGGCGACCGGCCGGGCCGGGAAGGCGACCTCCAACCTGGTGTTCCGATCGGGGGTCTGCGAGCGGGTCTCCGTGGCCGGCGCGTGTCCCCGGGCCACCACCAAGGGGCAACTGCCCGAGGTGATGGTCAGCACCCACACCGCGCAACGTCTCGGTGTCACGGCGGGCGACCAGTTCGCCTTCGGCTCAGCGCCGGTGCAGGTGCGGGTCGTCGGCGTCTACCGGCCCCTCGACGTGACCGACCCGTTCTGGGTGGGTGCGGAGTTCATCCGGACGCCGGCGGCGGGTGCGGCGACCACGGCCGTGCCCGGCAGCGCCGAGGATGCCATCTTCACCGCCGAGTCCTCGCCCCTGGTCAACGAGCAGGCCATCGCGCGCCGGGCGACGGCGGATCTCTATCTCACCGAGCGACTACTGGACAGCCACTCCGTGCGGGATCTCCAGTCGAGGGTGGCGGTGCTGGCGCGCGACTCCGAACTGCAGGGCTTCGGTTCCGGCACCTCCCTGTCGTCCTTCTTCGACCGGGTCGCGCTGCAACGTGGGCAACTGGCCGACGGTGTGGCGCTGGGCGCCGGGCTGCTCGTCCTGCTCAGCTGGCTGGTGCTCTTCGTGTCGGTCAGCTCGAGCGCCGACGAACGGCGGCCGGAGCAGGGCCTGCTGCTGTTGCGCGGCGTGCAACGCCGACGACTGTGGGCGCTGGCGATCGGCGAGCACGCCGTGCCCGTGCTGGTGGCGATTCCCCTCGGCTGCCTCGGTGGCCTCGCCGCCGCCCGACTGCTCGCCGCCCACACCCTGCCGGTACGGGCCGACGTCACGTTGGACGCGACGGCGGTCGGCTATGCCGCCGTCGGGGCGCTCGGCGCGCTCGGCGCGGTGCTGCTGGCCCAGGCCCGGACGATGTCCGCGCCGGTCGTCGACCTGCTGCGCCGGATTCCGGCGCGGGCACGGGGGTGGCGGGCGACAGTCGGGGACGTGGTCGCGGTCTCCGTCGCCGTGGCCGCCGTGGTGCAGTTGCGCTCCGGCGGCGTCCCCAGCGGGCTGGCCCTGCTGGCGCCGGTCGTCGGCGCCCTGGCCGCCGGCCTCCTGCTGGCCCGGGTCGCCATGCTCGGCGCGGCGGTGGTGGGCGCGGCGCTGCTGGCACGGGGCCGGACGGCTCCCGGTCTCGCTCTCGTGCAGGTGGCTCGGCAGCCCCGGTTCCGACCCCTGATCGCTCTGCTCACGGTGGCCGTCGCGATGCTCGCCTTCACTGCGGCGACGAGTGAGGTCGCGTCGGCCGCCTACGCCGACCGGGCGACAATCGAGGTCGGGGCGTCACGGGTCGTCGAGGTCGACGCGACGTCGCGCTCCCAGCTGTTGAACGCGGTGCGGGCCGTCGATCCCGAGGGTCGCTTCGCGATGGCCGCGGTGGTGACGAACGCCGCCGCCGAGGCCGGCACGCCGGTCCTCGCCGTGGACTCCGCCCGCCTGGCGACGGTGACCGTGCCGCGGTCGTTCTACGGCGTCTCCCTGGTGGATGTCGGGCGCGCGATCCGGCCCGATCCGCCCGGCGAGCCACTGGACCTGCGGGGGCGGCTGCTCACCGTGCTGGCCACCGCCGACTTCGACAAGCCCGCCTTCGGCGGGAACCGCGTCCGCCTCGTCGTCACCGTCGCCAGCGCCAACGGCACCAGAGTGGTTGTCGCGCACCAGGACGTCCAGCCCGGCCACGACGAATATCGTTTCCCGGTCCCCGAGTGCGCGCAGACCTGCCGGCTGGTCAAGATCGAGATCGTCGCGGAGGTCGTCCCGCAGCCGCTGGTGGTGCGCTTCGACAGGCTCCTCACCGGCGACGGCGACACCGACGGCGATGGCGACTTCGACGGGAACCGCGTGCGGCTGACCGGCGCGCAGTTCGGCGAGTTGAAGCGGTGGCGGCAGACCGACCCGAACTACAGCTTCCTCTCCTCCGGTGCAGGAAAGGACGCGGGGCTCGTCATCGACATGCCGGACGGCCGGCGGGCCAAGCCGGCGGGGATCAGCGTGGCTGACTCGCCGTCCCCGCTACCCGGCTGGTTGACGCGCTCGAAGGGGGAGATGCTCGGCTCCGCCCACCGATACGAGGCGATCGACGGGGCGCCCGGCGAGGCGCGGGTCATGGGTCTGGCCGACCGCCTGCCGCGCCTCGGCGGGTCCGGTCTGGTCGTCGACCTGGAGTACGCCGACCGGCTCGCCGTCGCCGGCCAGAGCGGCGGCACCAAGGAGGTGTGGCTGACGCCTACCGCACCCGCCGACGTCCTCGACCGGCTCCGCGCCCAGGGGCTGGTCGTGAGGCACGACCGGACGATCGCCGCCGTACGGGACGGCTACGACCGACAGGGCGCGGCGATCGCGTTGCGCTTCAACCTGTTCGCCGCCCTGGCCGGAGTGCTGATCGGTGCGGCCGGCCTGGTCGCGTTGGCGGCAGCCGAACAGCGCAACCGGGTGGCCATGCTTGTGGCGCTCCGGCGACAGGGCCTGCCCCCGCGGGCGGTGCGCGGCGGCTACGGGTGGCCGGTCGTGGTCGCCACCGTGTCGGGCGGCATCACCTCCGTGGTGATCTGGCTGCTCACCCGCGACGGGCAACGCCTGTTCAGCCGCGGCCGATCACCACTCCCGCTGCCCGACTGGCCGGATGTCGGCCGCCTGCTCCTGTTCGTGGCGCCCACCGTCGCGCTCTTCGCCGTCACCGCGGCGGTGCTCGCGCGGATCGTCGCGGCCTCGATTCGCCGACGGACCGGCCGATGACCGCCCAGACCGCCGCCGAGACGCCCGAGACCACCGGCGCGGGCGTCGCGGTCACCTGCCATCGGTTGATCCACATCTACTCGACCGGTACCAGCGAGGTCGTCGCCCTCTCCGGGGTGGACCTGCAGATCGCCGCCGGCGAGATGATGGCGCTGGTCGGGCCGTCCGGCTCGGGCAAATCCACTCTGGTGGCGATCCTGGGTGGTCTCCTGCAGCCCAGCGCCGGACGCGTGTACGTGGGCGACCACGAGTTGTCCCGTCTCTCCCCCTCCGGCCTGGCCGCCCTGCGCGGAGCGACAGTCGGAACGGTGTTGCAGGGCGCCGAGCGCAACCTGCTGCCGTACGTGTCGCTGTCGCGCAACATCTGGATGGCGCAGCGACCGGCGGCACGCCTCGCCGGGCGGCGGCTCGACCCGCCGGAGGCGATCCTGGATCTCGTCGGTCTCGCCGGCGCGGGCAAGCGGCGGGTGGCCGATCTGACGCCGGGGCAACGGCAGCGGGCCGCGCTGGCGCAGGGCCTCGCCGCCGGCCCGGGCCTGCTCCTGGTCGACGAACCCACCAGCCAGCTCGACACGTCCGGCCGGGACGAGGTGCTCACGGCGCTGGCGACCATCAACGCCGAGCGGGGCACCACCGTGGTCGTGGTGACCCACGACGGCGAGGTGGGCGCCCGACTGGGCCGGGCCGTCACCATCCGCGACGGCCGGGTCGGCGCCGAGGGGCGCGACGGCCTCGACTTCGCCGTGGTCGCCGGGGACGGCACCATCCAGCTGCCGCCGGAGACGCTGATGGCCTTCCCTGCCGGAACCCTCTTCGAGGTCGACCACTCCGACGACACGATCACCCTCCGCGCGACGACAAACCCGTCGTCCGGGCGGGACGACGAGGCGACGACGGGCAGCGGGAAGCCCGGCCACGCCGGCTGACGCCACCCGGCCCACGGGCCGCGCCTCGACCTCCAGACGCGGCCCGTGCATCCTCTCCGTTCAGCCCGCCGGTACGGTGGCGGCCCGCGCCTTGCGCCGACGCAGTTCGTCGGCGGTCATCAGCCAGGTGGAGTTCGTCGCCCCGAGGCCGAGGAGCACCTGGTCGAAGGCGTTGCCGTCGTTGTCGTCGGTGTAGCAGAGGCTCACCTCGCCCCACGGGGACGCGGCGACGGCGAGCTGTTCCTGCCGGCCGGTGGTGGTCTGGCTCAGCGCCTGGGCCGGCAGTCGGCCGGTGGAGGTGCCGTCCGGGTTGAGGCCGCGCGCCCAGACGTCCGGGTTGACGCCGGACACCGTCCAGCCCACCACCACGTTGTCCACGTCGTCGATGCCGACCCCGGGCGCGACGGCCCCGGTCCCGGTGGACACCTGGACCTCGCCGTGCCGGGCGACGCCGGCGGCGGTGAACGAGCGCGCCCACACGCCTCGGGTGCCTGTGTGGTCCGACTCCCACCCGACTGTGAAGTCACCTGCGAATGTCGTCGCGACCGACGCCCGCTGCTGCTGCCCGCCGCTCTGCGCGTTGGCGATCCGCCGGGACATTACCACCGCTCCGGTGGACCGGGCCAGCCGGGTCAGACCGATGTTGTACGAGCCGTTGGCGTCGGCGTCCTCGTCCCAGACCACAAGCGCCTCGCCGGAGGCGGACACCGCCACGTCGGGCCGGTGGTGCGAGCCGGTCGTCTGCGAGGCCGTCACCTCGTACCCCCTGGTGGTGGGGGCGGTGAAGCCGGCGGCCTTGACGGTGGCCGGAGCGGTCCCCTGCACGTCCTCCCAGGCGGCGGTGAAGCCGACGGCGGCGGTGGTGGGTGCGCCGTCGGGGTCGACCGCCACCTTCGGCCAGATCTGCTGCCCGGCGTCGCTGGCGTTGGCCTGCCCCGAGCCGAGGATCGCGCCGGTCGGCGACACCACGCGGTACGCGATGTTGTAGACGCCGTTGCCGTCGCCGTCGGCGGCCCAGACGACCACGGCGTTGCCCCGGTCGTCGAGCCCCACGTCGGGGCTTATGTGCCGCCAGGCGGCTCCGCTGGTGCCGCCGGTCGAGACCTTCAGCTCGTAGCCGGGTGTGCCGTCGCGGAACAGGCGCAGGTAGATCTCGCTGTGGGTGTCGTCCTCGGGCACGGTGCTGTCCCGGTCGTCCTCCCAGGCCACCGCGACCTGACCGTTGCGGTTCATGGCGATGGCGGGCAGGTCCTGGTCGCCTGTCGCCACGCTGTTGGCGGCCATCCAGGTGACCGCTTCGGCGGTCATGGCGGTCGGGGCCGGCGCCACGACTGTCGGGGCCAGCAGGGACGCGGCGAGCAGTGTCGTGAGTGCGGTCATGGGGGTGCTCCTTCTACCCGGCCTGCAGGCCGGGCTGGCCGTCGAGGATGACGAACGAGCGCACCGTCGACGCGGGAGCGTCGTGCTCGGTCACCGTGTTCACCGCGCGGAAGTCCGCGCGGACCTGGCTGCGACCAATCGTGGTACGGACGTAGCCGCGCCGGTCGGAGTAGAACTTCAGGTGCGGGTTGGTGGCCGCGTTCGGGATGGTGGTGCTGCCGGTGCCGTTGCCGGTCGAGGTGATCGAGGTGCAGACCAGCTCGGTGCCGATCGTGGCCGACGACGGGTCGGCGTAGTCGGCCTTCAGCTCGTTGGCCCACGACCTGTGCACGTCCCCGGTGAGCACGAGCGGGTTGCGTACCCCACGCTGCTGCCAGCCGTTCTGGACGCGGCTGCGGGACGCCCGGTAGCCGTCCCAGGCGTCCATGCTCGCCGCCCCGCTCGCCTCGTACTGGCGGGCGAAGAACACCTGCTGACCGAGGATGTCCCAGGTGCCGTAGTGCTGGGCCAGGCCGTCCAGCAGCCAGGCCTCCTGGGTCGCGCCGGTCAGCGAGCGGGAGGCCAGGTCCGCGTCGGCGCAGACCTTCCAGCCGTCACCGCACGCCTGGTCGTCGCGGAACTGACGGGTGTCGAGCATGTGGAACGTGGCGAGCTGGCCCCACCGCACGCGGCGGTACAGCGGGATGCTGTTGCCGCTCGGCGCGGAGGCCGGCCGCAGCGGCATGTTCTCGTAGTAGGCCCGGTACGCGGCGGTGCGCCGGGCGGTCCACTGGGCCGCGGTCAGCGTCGGGCTGCTGTCGGCGCGGACCATGTTGGCGTAGTTGTTCTCCACCTCGTGGTCGTCCGGAACGACCAGCCAGGGCGCGGCCGCGTGCGCCGCCTGCAGGTCCGGGTCGGACTTGTAGAGGGCGTACCGGCGGCGGTAGTCGGCCAGGGACACGATCTCGTTACCCACGTGCTGGCGCACGGCGGAGGTGTTGACGCCGCCCTCGTAGATGTAGTCGCCGAGGTGCAGGATCAGCCCCGGGTTCTCCTCGGCCATCCGCCGGTACGCGGTGTAGTAGCCGGCCTCGTAGTTGGCGCAGGACGCGAAGGCCATGACCAGGTCGCGGCCGAAGCTTCCCGGTGCCGGTGCGGTCCGGGTACGTCCCACCGGGGAGATCTGTCCCTGTGCCCGGAACCGGTAGTAGTAGTCGGAGTCGGCGGCGAGGCCGCCCGCGACGACGTGCACCGAGTGGGCGTCGGCGTAGCGGGCGGCGACCGAGCCGGACGCGACAAGCGATGAGAAGCGGTCGTTCGTGGACACCTGCCACTCGACAGTCACGTCGGCGTTGGCCATGCCGCCCTGCCCGTCGGCGTTCAGCGGCGAGGGTGCCAGCCGGGTCCACAGGACCACGCTGTCGGACGCCGGATCACCTGAGGCCACACCGAGTTTGAAGGGGTACGGCACCGCGGCGCGCGCACCCTGTCCGGGCGCCACCGCGGCGCCGGCGGCAGCGAGTCCACTGAGGACGAAGACGCGACGGCTCAGCCTTGTCATGGTCCATACCCTCGGGGCCGTCGATGAACGGCGAAGGCTGCGTCGTGGAAGCCGACATGACGGGACGTTGACGGCGGCAAGGCGGGCGGGTGTACCGGGTCTCCCGGACGGCGGGCCCGTCAGGTCAGCGGCGACGGCGACTCGGCGCCGGGGATCAGCAGTTTCGGCGTACCGGACCCGTCGGCCGGGACGCTGAAGACGTCGGGCCGACCGTCACTCTGGCGCAGCGTGTATGCCAGCGTGGCGTCGTCGAGCCAGGCGGCCTGGTCGTCGACGCTCGTGGTCTCCGCCGTCGCGGTGACCCGCCCGGATGCCAGGTCGAGGACCGACAGTCGCCAGCCCTTCGTCGGGTCGGCGTCGATCGCCTCCTTGAAGGCGATCCGGGTGCCGTCGGGTGACAGCGACGGGCATTCCACGTTCGTCCGCATCGTCTCGACGGTCCGGGCGGTCACGTCACCGCGCACGAGGTAACGCCGGCCGCCGGTGGCCATTGTCGCGTAGAAGGTGTTGTCGTCGGCGGTGAAGGTGACGCCCCAGTAGTTGACGTCGGGACTGCGGTAGCCGCGCCCGTCGCGCGTGATGGCGAACTCCTCCAGCGACGAGACGGTGGCGCCGGTGACGGTGTCCAGGATCCCGGTGCGGGTGGAGAAGCCGCTCGCCGTGTAGGAGTCGCCCCCGACGAACGTCGTCCAGGAGACCATCCGGCCGGAGGCCGAGACCCGGGCCCGGTTGGGCAGGCCGGGCACGCTGAGGGACCGCTTCTGGCGCAGGGCCGCGTCGAGCACCACGACCCGGTACGACCATGCGGTCTCCGGCTTCAGGCAGACACCGGTGCCGCCGGCCGCGTACACCCGCAGGCATTCCAGACCCGAGACGGTACGCGGCCCGGCGGGATCGGCGGTCGCGACGCTGGAGACGTACCTGTCGGTGATGGCCAGCAGGCGCGGGCCCGGCGCGAGTGTGACCGCCTGGTCCCCGGCGGCGGCCTGCGGCGGGGTCCGGGTCGGCTCGGCGGCGATGGCCGCGTAGCCTGCCGCCACGCTTGCCAACAGCACCGCGCTGGCGGCCACCACGCCGAGCTTCGCCCGGGTCGACATCGCGGTCATGGGGACACCTTCCGGGGGATCGGGCGGGACGGGACGGCAAGCAGGAGCACTGTCACGACGAGGACGCCGACGACGGTCACGGCCGCCGCCCGGACCGCCGTCGGCGGCCCCCACGCCTGCCAGGCCAGACCGAACAGGATCGACGAGACGAGGTACGCCAGCGCCTGCCCGGTCTGGACCAGCGCGATCCCGGTGGTCCGCAACCGTGGTGGCAGCACCGGTCCGGCGAGCGCGATGAGCACACCGTCGGTGGCCGCGTAGAACGCGCCGTACAGCGTCAGCGTCAGCGCCAGCGCCGGCCAGCCGTGCACCGGGCCGGACAGCAGCAGGTAGGTCACGCCGAGGGCCACGTAGCCGCCGACCACCACAGGTAGCCGCCCGATCCGGTCGGCGAGCACACCGAGGGGCGCGGCGAGCACCAGGTAGGCCAGGCTGGTGCCGACCGCCAGCAGCGGGAACCACCGCAGACCGAGGTCCTCCCGGCGTTGCAGCACCAGGTAGACGAATCCGTCGCCGACGGTGGCCAGCCCGAGCATCGTCGCGGCCGCCAGCAGCCGACGGGCGGGCCGACTGCGCAACAGACCGAACGCCTCGCGGACGGAGACCTGAGGATCGTCCGACCCTTCGGTCGGGTCGGTGACCGGCGTGGTGGTCGGTGCGGTGGCCGGGCCGACTGTCGGGTCGGTGACCAGCCCGGTGGTCGGCTGCTCGCGGACGAACAGCACGAGCACGACGACGGCCAGGGCGGCGACGCAGAAGCTGGTGACGAACACCGCGTCGTACGACTGCCCGACGACCAGCAGGACGGCGAACGCGGCGAGCGGCCCGAGGAACGCGCCGACGCTGTCCATGGCTCGGTGCACCCCGAACGCCCGACCCAGGGCTTCCGGCGGGGTGGAGAGCGTGATGAGCGCGTCGCGGGGCGCGCTGCGGACACCCTTGCCGAGCCGGTCGACGGCGATGACCGCGCCGATCGCGGGCACCGACCGGCCGGCGAGTAGCAGGCCGAGCTTGGCGACGGCCGAGAGTGCGTAACCGACGCCCGCGACCAGTTTGCGCCGCCGGAACCGGTCGGCAACGAAGCCCCCGACGACCCGCAGCAGCGCGGTGGCGCCGGTGTGCACCCCGTCGAGCACGCCGAAGGCCACCGGACTGAGTTGCAGGCCCAGCACCAGGTAGAGCGGCAGGACGGCGGCCACCATCTCGGCCGAGATGTCGGTGATCAGGCTGACCGTGCCGAGCGCAACCACGTTGCCGCTGACCAGCGCCAGCCGTCGGCGGCGTGGCCCGGCGTCGGGCGGGTCGGCGGCCGGCCGGGAGACGGTCGACAGGTACACGCGCATCTCCTCTGCGTCGGTGGCGACGGTCAGCCATCGTGACGAGCCGATCGGGGGGGTCACAAGGGACCGAGCGGGGCGGACAGGCGTGCGGTGGGTGAACATCGGACAAACATCGAACTGTTTCGCTGCCTGAGCGTACTGTTCACCTGGCGGCAGTCCGCCGGTTCATCGACCTTCCTACATTCCTTGCGCTTTCCACCCGCAACGAAGGGGTCCTGGATGGACATTCGAATCGCCCGCCCACCGGTAACGATCGGGACGGTAGCGGTGCTCGTCGCCGCCACCGCCGCCGTCGTCCTGACCGGCTCGGGCGCGGCCTCCGCGGCGAGCGTGACGTTCACGCCTGTCGCCGACACCTACGTCCAGAGCGACACGGCGTCCACCAACTACGGCACGTCCACGCAGGTCGTGGTCGACAACTCACCCGCGCGGCGGATGTTCCTGCGTTTCACGGTGAGCGGTGTCAGCGGCACGGTGACAAGCGCCAAGCTCCGGCTGCGCACGATCAGCGGCAACAACGGCAGCGACGCCGGCGGCACATTCCGGACGATGTCGAACACGACCTGGTCGGAGACCGCCACCACCTGGAGCAACCAGCCGACGATCGACGGCACCACTCTCGGGTCGCTGGGCGCGGTCGCCGGCAACACCTGGTACGAGGTCGACGTCACCTCCGCCGTCACCGGCAACGGGACGTTCAGCTTCGGCGCGACCTCCGCCAGCGGCGACGGCGCCTACTACGACACGCGGGAGAGCGGAGGCGACGCCCCGCAACTGGTGGTCACGACCGGCACCACGACACCGCCGACGGGTGACCCGGTCCTCGTCGGCGCCGGTGACATCGCCACCTCCGGCTCCGGTGACACCGCCACCGCCGCGCTGCTCGACGGCATCTCCGGCACCGTCTTCACCACCGGCGACAACGTGTACGACAGCGGCACCGCGTCCCAGTTCGCCAGCTACTACGAGCCCACCTGGGGCCGGCACAAGGCGCGTACCCGCCCGTCACCGGGCAACCACGACTACAACACGTCCGGCGCCACCGGCTACTACACCTACTTCGGCACGTCCGCCGGCCCGAGCGGACGCGGGTACTACTCCTACGATCTCGGCAACTGGCACATCGTGTCGCTGAACTCCAACGTCAGCATGTCGGCCGGGTCGACGCAGGAGCAGTGGCTGCGGGCGGACCTGGCGGCCAGCGGCAAGCCCTGCACTCTGGCGTACTGGCACCACCCGCTGTTCACGTCCAGCTCCAACCACGCGCCGTCGACGTCGACGCGCCCGCTGTACCAGGCGCTCTACGACTACAACGCCGACGTCGTGGTCTGGGGCCACAACCACGTCTACGAGCGGTTCGGCCCGATGAACCCGGCCGGCAGCTACGACGCCAGCCGGGGGCTGCGCAGCTTCGTGGCCGGGATGGGTGGCGCCGACCACTACGGCTTCGGCACCATCCAGCCCAACAGCGAGGCCCGCAACAGCTCGGCGTTCGGGGTCCTGAAGTTCACCCTGCACTCCGGCAGCTACGACTGGCAGTTCGTGCCGGTCGCCGGGCAGACCTACAACGACAGCGGCACCGGCGCCTGCCACTGACCGCGGGATCCCGCCGCACCGGTAGCGGTGCGGCGGGATCACCCCCACAGCGGCGCGCGCCACACCGCAGCACCCGCGCCGCCCGCACGACAGGCCATAAAAGAGGGACCACGCGCCCAACACGGCTCCTCCTCGACCAGATCTTGCTCTACAGCGGTCGAGGTAGGTGGGCCGACTCCGGCAGGGCGATTGCGGCTTCGGCGCGCCTCCCCCGACGACGACCCGGCGCGGGCGTCGGTGGGCGCCGCAGCGCAAAGCCGACGTGGCCGCGTGGCCGAACGCCCCGCACCCGCCGAACGCCCCGCACCGCCGAACGCCCCGCACCGCCGAACACCCCGCACCGCCGAACACCCCGCACCCCCGAACGAGCCGCACCGCTGAACGACGTGTGCCCCTGCCCGAGACGGGGAGGGGCACACGTTCGCGCTGCCGTCGAATCAGCGGGCCGTGCCGGCGCGGCGCTTGTTGTAGACGTCGAACGCGACGGCGACGAGCAGGACGAGGCCCTTGACCACCGACTGCGTGGACTGGTCGATGCCCATCAGCTGCATGCCGTTGCTCATCACCGCCATGATCAGACCGCCGACCATCGCGCCGACCACGGTGCCCACGCCACCGGTGACCGCCGCGCCGCCGATGAACGCCGCGGCGATCGCGTCCAGCTCGAACATGTTGCCGGCCGCGGGCTGCGCTCCGTTGGACCGCGACGAGTAGATGACGCCCGCCACCGCCGCGAGGAAGCCCATGTTGACGAACATCCAGAAGTTGACCGTGCGGACCTTCACACCCGACAGCGCCGCAGCCGAGAGGTTGCCGCCGATCGCGTAGACCTGACGACCGAAGACCGTACGCCGGGTGAGCAGGCCGTAGACCAGCACCAGGACGGCCAGGATGATCAGCACGATCGGCAGCCCGCGGGCGTGCGCCAACTGCCAGGCGAAGTACATCAGGACCGCGCCCACCAGGACGATCCGGGCGACGAACAGCGGGAACGACTCGACCGGCTGCTGGTAGCGGATGCGCGCCAGGCGGGTGCGGAAGCCGCTCACCGCGTACCCGGCCACGGCGAGGGCACCGATGAGCAGCGTGAACGCGTCGAAGCCCTGGCCGCCGAGCAGCCCGTTGAGGAAGCCCGCCGCGACCTTCTGGTATTCGGCCGGGAAGGGCGACAGGGAGATGTTGTCGAGCACCTGGAGGGTGAGGCCTCGGAAGAGCAGCATGCCGGCCAGGGTCACGATGAAGGCCGGGATGCCGGCGTACGCCACCCAGAAGCCGTGCCAGGCACCCACCGCGATACCCACGGCCAGTGCCGCCACGATGCCTATCCACCAGGGGTGACCCTGCTGGATCACCAGGACGGCGGAGACCGCGCCGGTCAGCGCGACAACCGACCCCACCGACAGGTCGATGTGTCCGCCGATGATGAGGATGACCATCCCGATCGCGAGCACCAGGATGTACGAGTACTGCAGAACGATGTTGGTGATGTTGCCGGGACTCAGCAGCACCCCGTCGGTCAGAACCGCGAAGAGGGCGACGATGACGACCAGGGCGACGTAGATCCCGCTCTGCCGAAGGTTGTTCAACACCAGCGCCCGCAGGTCGCTCGTCCCACTGTGCAGGGCGACGGCGGGTGTGCTGTCCGGGGGCGTCGGGCGCTCCGTCGAAGGGGTTTTGATGCTTGTCATCCGACGAGCTCCTTGTCCTTGGTCATCAGCTCCATGAGGCTTTCCTGGGTTGCCTCGCCCACCGGCTTCTCGCCGGTGATCCGGCCCGCGGCGAGGGTGTAGATGCGGTCGCACATGCCGAGCAGCTCCGGCAGCTCGGACGAGATCACGATCACCGCCTTACCTTCGGCCACCAGCCGGTTGATGATCGTGTAGATCTCGTACTTGGCGCCGACGTCGATCCCCCGGGTGGGCTCGTCCAGGATCAGCACATCCGGGTCGGTGAACAGCCACTTCGACAGCACGACCTTCTGCTGGTTGCCGCCGGAGAGCTTGCCGACCACCGCCATGACGCTGGGGGTCCGGATGTTCATCTCCTTGCGGCTCTCCTCGGCAACCTTGATCTCCTCGTTGCCGTTCACCCAGCCCAGGTGGGCCAGCCGGTCCAGTGCCGCGGCCGAGACGTTGCGCCGGACGTCGTCGATGAGGTTGAGGCCGTACCGCTTGCGGTCCTCGGTGACGTACGCGATGCCGTTGTCGATGGCCTCCGCGACGGTACGGGCGCTGACCTCCCGCCCGTGCACGAAGAGCTTGCCGCTGATGTCGCGGCCGTAGGAGCGGCCGAACACGCTCATCGCCAGCTCCGTCCGGCCGGCGCCCATCAGCCCCGCGATGCCGACGACCTCGCCGGCGCGCACCGACACGCTGACGCCCTCGACGACCATCCGCTCCTGGGTCGGGTGCCGCACCGACCAGTCCTCGATCCGCAGCACCTCCTCCCCGGGCGACGAGACGCGATCGGGGTAGAAGCTCTCGATGTCGCGCCCGACCATGCCCCGGATGATGCGCTGCTGACTCACGTCGTCGGCGCGCATGTCCAGGGTCTCCACCGTGCGGCCGTCGCGGATCACCGTGGTCGAGTCGGCGATCGCGGTGATCTCGTTGAGCTTGTGCGAGATCATGATGCAGGTGATGCCCTGCTCCTTGAGCTGCCGCAGCAGACCGAGCAGGTGCGCCGAGTCGACGTCGTTGAGAGCGGCCGTCGGCTCGTCCAGGATGAGCAGGCGCACCTTCTTCGAAAGCGCCTTGGCGATCTCCACCAGCTGTTGCTTGCCGACGCCGAGCTGGATGACCGGGGTGACCGGGTTCTCGTGCAGCCCGACCGACGCCAGCAGCTCGGCGGCCTCGGCGTTGGCCTTGTTCCAGTCGATGAGCCCGCCACGGCCACGCCGCTCGTTGCCGAGGAACAGATTCTCGGCGATCGACAGGTAGGGCACCAGGGCGAGTTCCTGGTGGATGATGACGATGCCGTTGGCCTCGCTGTCCCGGATGCCCCGGAACTGCATCGGCTTGCCGTCGAAGAGGATCTCCCCGTCGTACGAGCCGGAGGGGTGAACGCCGGACAGCACCTTCATCAGGGTGGACTTGCCGGCGCCGTTCTCACCGCAGATGGCGTGGATCTCCCCCCGGCGTACCGCGAGGCTGACGTCCTCCAGCGCGGTCACCCCGGGAAAGGTCTTCGTGATGCCACGCATCTCGAGGATGGTGTCGTCCATGGTCACTGTCCTCTGTCGGGTCTGGACGCGGTCCGATCACGACGTCGGGCTCGGCGGAGATCCGCCGAGCCCGACGGAGTGACCTACTTCTTGGCCTGACCGGCGGCGACCTCTTCCGCCGTCCAGTAGCCGGAGTCGATCAGCGTAGCCTTGATGTCGTCCTTATAGACGGTCGCGATCGGCAGCAGGTACGCCGGAACGACCTTGACGCCGTTGTTGTACGTCTTCGTGTCGTTCGCCTGCGGCTCCTTCTTCTGCAGGAACGCCTCGGCGGCGTTCACGGCCTGGTCGGCCAGCAGTCGGGTGTCCTTGAAGACCGTGGAGCTCTGCACGCCGTCGTTGATCAGCTTGATCGAGGCGATCTCCGCGTCCTGGCCGGTCACCACGGGCAGCTTCTTCGCGCCCTTGCCGTAGCCGGCGTTCTGCAGCGCGGTGATGATGCCCCGGGAGATGCCGTCGTACGGCGACAGCACGCCGTCGACCTTCGAGCCGTCGTTGTAGCTGGAGGTGAGCAGGTTCTCCATCCGCTTCTGCGCGGTCTCCTGCTGCCACCGCAGGGTGGCCACCTGCTCGGGGGTGGTCTGCTTGGACTTCACCTTCAGCGTGCCGGCGTCGACGAACGGCTTCAGCGTGTCCATCGCGCCGCCGAAGAAGTACTGCGTGTTGTTGTCGTCGAGCGAGCCAGCGAAGAGCTCGATGTTGAACGGCCCCTTGGCGGTGCCCTTCGAGCCGTCCTTGTTGAGCAGACCGAGACCGACGAGCAGGGCGGTGCCCTGGGCGACGCCGACCTTGTAGTTGTCGAAGCTGACGTAGAAGTCGACGTCCTTGCTGCCGCGGATCAGCCGGTCGTACGAGATGACCGGGATCTTCGCGGACGCGGCGGCCTGCAACTGGCTGCTGAGCGCGGTGCCGTCGATCGCCGCGATGACCAGAACGTCGGCGCCCTGGGTGATCATCTGGTCGACCTGCTGCGACTGCGTGGGGATGTCGTCGCCCGCGTACTGCAGGTCGACCTTGTAGCCCTTCGCCTCGAGCTTGGACTTCACCGCGTTGCCGTCGGCGATCCACCGCTCCGAGGTCTGCGTCGGCATCGAAACACCGATCGTCAGGTCTCCCGGCTTCTTGTCGCTGGTGTCGTCGCCGCTGCCGGCACCTCCACCACTGCAGGCCGCCAGGCTCAGCGCCAGCGCCGCACTACCGAGAGCAACCAGGAATTTCCTGCTCACGGGCTTCTCCTCTCCCGATTCCCCCCGCTGACCGCCGGGGCCAACTGTCATCTTTCGGGTAGTGTTAGCGCTCACATAGTGCACGTCAACACTTGATCCGAAATACCGGTGTCACGGTCTCGTAACGGAGGCTTCGCCACCGACGCGACCTCGCACAACCCGGTCCGCAGTCGATCGACGGTTGCCGCTCCGTGCTCCCAACGGCGTGCCCCAACGGCGAGGTCCGGCGGGAGTACGACCGACGCGCACCGACGGCGAGCGGCCAGCGGCACGGCGACGGCGGGTCAGCGGCCGCGGAGGGTCAGCGGCACGGCGACGGGTCAGCGGTCAGTGGCGCGGTGGGGCGACGCTGTCGCGGGCGACGAGGGTCGGGGCGATTGTCTGCCGCAGGGCGCCCCCACCGATGCCCGACTCGATCTGGGTCAGCAACATCTGCAGGCTCGCCCGCGCCACCGCGTCGAAGTCGGGTCGGACGGTGGTGAGCGGCGGAATGAAGTACGCCGCCTCCGGCACGTCGTCGAAACCCACGACGCTGATGTCGGCTGGCACCCGCCGCCCGAACTCGTGCAACGCCCGCAGCACACCGAGAGCAAGGTGGTCGTTGGCCGTGAAGATCGCGGTCACCTCCGGCATCCGGGCGAGCATCTGCCCGCACCGGTAGCCTGACGTCGCCGACCAGTCCCCGTGCATCAACGGTGGCGGGTCGATCCCCGAGGCCAGCAGCGCCGCCCGCCAGCCCTCGATCCGACCGGCGCTGTCGAACCAGTCGGACGGCCCCGACACGTGCCACACGGTGCGGTGCCCCGCGTCGAGGAGATGCTGGGTCGCCGCCCGCGCGCCGGCCACCTGGTCGACTGTCACCAACGGCACCGGGCGCTGCGGATCGCCGTCGACAGTCACCAGTGGGACGTCCTTCGGAAGGCGTTCCAGGGCCTCGCCGGCCGACTCGACAGGCGCGATGACGACGATGCCTGCCACCCGGTGCGCCAGGTGCCGCTCGACCGCGGCCGAGATGGACCGGTGGTCGAGGTTGCGGACGCTGCCCACGCTTACCGCGAAGCCCTCCTCCGCGGCCGTCTGCTCCAGGGCGGCCAGCAGCGACGCCGGGCCGTAGAGGGTCGTGTTCTGCGCCACCACGCCGATGACCTGGGAACGGCCGGTCACCAGGGCGCGCGCGGCGCCGTTCGGACGGTAGCCGAGTTCGGCGATCGCGGCCCGTACCCGCAATCGGGTCTGCTCACGAACGTTGGGGTGCCCGTTGAGCACCCGCGACACCGTCTGGTGGGAGACACCGGCCAGACGAGCGACATCTGTCATCGCGGGACCGTGCACGGCCATTTCACTCCCCCCGCCTGCAACCCGACCCGCGGCCCGTCGACGTTGACTGGAGCGGCCCGGCCCGATCCCCCTCGCTCAGCCACCACGCCGGTGCTGAATCGCAGGTGACCAGCGCTGGATCGCCGACAGTCTACGCCAGGCACCGCCTCGAACACGGCACGGCTGAGCGGGAACGACACGGCGTGTGCCAGGTCGGGTGGCCGGCATCCCGCGTGGTGCGTGCCGCCGCCCTGGACCGGAGCCGACCACAACGGGCCGCCGCCCCGCTCCGCGCTCCTGAACAGAGCGTGGAACAGGGCGGCGGCGGGTCGGCGGTGGCGACGCGGACACCTTCCGTAATGCGAGGGGTGGTCCGTGCGCGTCACCGGCAGAATACGGTCATGTGACCGGGGTCACGGTGTCGTCAGATCGAATTGGCGCACGGTGACCGCGCCACCGAGCGACTGGGTGGCGTGGTTGAAGATGGCGAACCGGTAGCCCATGAAGAACTGCCAGTTGTTCGCCAGGGTCAGGGCGTTGCCGAACGAGGTGAAGTTGACCCCGTCGGTGCTGTACGAGAAGCGGGCCTGCCGGCCGGATCCGGGTCTGATGTCGGCGTTGGCCCGCAGCCAGATCCGGCCACCGGAGACGGCGGTGCTCGCCACCTCGCTGCCGGTGCTTGTGGTGTTCCAGCTGCCGTCCATCGTGAGCCCGTTCTGCATGACCAGGCGGGTGGATCCGTTGTCGCGCCGGATCCCGATCCAGGCGGACGAGTTGCGCAGCACCGCCAGGCCGGTGCGATCACCGTCGCGCATCGTGGAGTAGTCCAACTCGATGGTGGCGGTCGAGGTGGGGCCCTGGATCCGGTGGGTGAGCGTGTTGCGCGCCTTGTACAGGTCGCCGGTGACGGTGGCGGTCTGCAGGTTCAGCCCGTTGTTGACAGACCATTTGCTGTTGTCGGGGTTGTGGTTCCACTCCCACTGCGGGCCGAGGGTGGTGCCGGCGAACGTGTCGGTGCCGGTGAGTGGCTTGACCGCGCGCGGCGGCGTGGGCAGGTTCGGCTTCGGGTACGTGGTGCCCCACGTGCCGTTTACCGTCTGCAGCACGGGCCAACCGTCGCCGGTCCAGGTGATCGGGGCCATGGCGGGCATCCGACCACCGGGGTAGGCGTCGACGAAGGACATGTAGTACCAGTCGCCGTTCTGGGTCTGCACCAGTCCGCCCTGGTGCGGCACGCCGCCACCGGAGATCGGGCCGGGCAGGTTGAGCAGCACCTGACGCTGCTCGTACGGGCCGAACGGGCCGTTTGTCGACTTCAGTACGTACTGGCCGTTGGCCGGCCGGGTGAGCCAGATGTAGTAGGCGCCGTTGCGCTTGTAGAAGCGCGCGCCCTCCAGCGTCCCGATGCTCGACGGGGTCGAGTAGACCTGCTGGCTGCGGACCTGGGTCTTCCCGTCGGCGGACAGCTGCGCGACGCTGATGTTGCTGTTGCCGTACGCGACGTACATGGTGTCGTTGTCGTCGATGAGCATGCCGGCGTCGTAGTAGCAGTTGGGAATGGTGGTGTGCTTGCTCCACGTGCCGTCGACCGCCGACGCGGTGTAGATGTGGGTCTGCGCGAAGTCGATGCACCCGGCCCAGTAGTACGTCTTGTTGCTCGGCCGGTAGTTCAGGGTCGAGGCCCAGATCCCGTCGACGTACGCGTTACCACCGCTCATGTCGTACTTCGAGCCGAAGTCCAGCCGGGGTACGGAGTGCCCGGCGTACTCCCAGTTCACCAGGTCGTACGAGCGCAGCACGGGTGCGCCCGGCGAGTAGTGCATGGTGGACGCCGACATGTAGTAGACGTTGTCCACCCGGATGATGTCGACGTCGGCGAAGTCCTGCCAGACGACCGGGTTCGTGTACGTGCCGTTCGACGGGGGTGGCGTGGTGGGCGGCGGCGTCGTGGGGTTGCCCCCGCCGTCGACGCGCACGAGCTGCCACTGCTGGTTGGTGCCGTTCCAGTCGTCGTACTGCACGATGTTGCCACCGTCAGCGGTCGAGGCGCCCTGCACCTCCATCGCCTTGTTGCTGTTGCGGTTGACCAACCGCACGTACCCGCTGTCCGAATCGGTCAACCGGAACTGCTGGTTGGTGCCGTTGTTGTCCGACCACTGCACGATCGCACCGCCGTTGGCCGTCGAGCGGCCGGACACGTCCAGCACCTTGCCCGACAACCTCGACTTGATCCGGTAGTAGCCGCCTCCGGAGTCCACGAACTGCCACTGCTGCTGGTTGCCGTTGTTGCGCGTCCACTGGGTGATCCGCGCACCGTCGTTCGTGGCCATGTTGTACACGTCCACGGCCTTGCCACTGTTCCGGTTCACCAACACGTACCACGCGCTGGTGTCGACAGTTGCCGCCGACGCGGGCGCCGCGGCCACCGCTGCGGCCGCGCCACCGACCACAAGCGCCATCGCGGCGACGGCGAGTCTCGACAGCAACCCGCGCCGTCGTGGCGCACCCCGGGGAACCCGACCGATGGAAAGCATGATCCTCCTCTGCTGACGCGAACCGTGCGGTCTGGGCCGGCGTCCGCGGCACCGGGCGGGGCACCGAGCTGACCAGGCCCGGCATGTGATCGCTAACACCGATTGCCCGACCGTCGCGGTGACGAGGTGCCGAAACCGCGGGGTAGGACGCGCGCGCGGCCGGGCCAGCCACGACATCGACCATCTTGGCTATAGACTGTGAGCGATAACATGCTGTTAGTCAAGGCGTAACACAACCGCCTCGCGGCCCTGCTGGCGCAACGCGAACGGGTGGCCCATCCTCGCCCGCAGGCAGGGATGGACCACCCGTTATCCGTACGATCCGACCGCGCGGGTCAGAAGCCGCGGGCCAGCCGGTAGTAGGCCTGGTTCCAGCGCAGCTCGTCGGCGAAGCGGCGCGACTCCGTGGCGGCGTCGATGACGACCAGCTCGGTGCGGCTCATCTCCGCCAGGTCGTGCAGCTCCTCGGTGCCCACCGCCTGCGACAGCACGGTGTGGTGCGGGGCGCCCGCGGTGATCCACGCCTCGGCCGAGACCGGCAGGTCGGGGCGCGGACGCCAGACGGCACGGGCGACCGGCAACCGGCGCAGCGGTTGCGGCGGGGCCACCACATCGATCTCGTTGGCCACCAGCCGGAAGCGCTCCCCCATGTCGGAGAGCCCGAGCACCACGGCCGGACCGGGTGCGGCGTCGAACACCAGCCGGACCGGGTCCTCCCGGCCACCGATGCTCAGCGGGTGGATCTCCACGTTGGGCACGTCGGAGGCGATGGTCGGGCAGACCTCCAGCATGTGGGCGCCGAGCACCAGCTCGTTGCCCGGGGTGAGGTCGTAGGTGTAGTCCTCCATGAACGACGTGCCGCCCTCGACCCCCACGGACATCGCCTTGAGGGTGTGGACCAGGACCGACGTCTTCCAGTCGCCCTCGCCACCGAAGCCGTAGCCGTCGGCCATCAGCCGCTGCACGGCGATGCCGGGCAGCTGACGCAGGCCACCGAGGTCCTCGAAGTTCGTGGTGAACGCCCGGAAGCCGCCGGCCTCCAGGAAGGAACGCATGCCGATCTCCAGGCGGGCCGCGTAGCGCAGCGAGTCGTGCCGCTCACCCCCGGGAAGCAGGTCGCCGCCGACACGGTAGGTGTCGCCGTACTCCTTGACCAGCTCGTCCACGTCGGCGTCGGCGACCTCGCCGACCACCTCGACCAGGTCGTTGACGCCGTAGGTGTTGACCGAAACCCCGAACCGCAGCTCGGCCTCGACCTTGTCACCCTCGGTCACCGCCACGTCGCGCATGTTGTCACCGAAGCGGGCCAGCCGCAGCGACCGCATCGCCGACCAGCCCAGCGCGGCGCGGGCCCACGCCCCGATCCGAGTGCTCACCCGAGGATCGCTGACGTGCCCGGCCACCGTCTTACGGGCCACACCGAGACGGGTCTGGATGTACCCGAACTCCCGGTCGCCGTGGGCGGCCTGGTTCAGGTTCATGAAGTCCATGTCGATCTCGTCCCACGGCAGCAGGACGTTCGCCTGGGTGTGCAGGTGCAGCAGCGGCGTCTGCAGGGCGTCCAGACCGGAGATCCACATCTTGGCCGGCGAGAACGTGTGCATCCAGGCGATGACCCCGATGGCGCCCTGGGCGGCGGCGTCCCGGCAGACCTGCAGGATCTCGCCGCTGTTGGTCAGGACGGGCTTCCAGACCACGCGGGCGGGAATCTGCGGCGAGTCGTCGAGCGCGGCCGCGATCTGGCGGGACTGCTCGGCGACCTGCCGGAGCGTCTCCTCGCCGTACATGCCTTGGCTGCCGGTGAGGAACCAGATCTCGGGTTGGGTTTGTGGTGCCATGGGGTTGCCTTCCGCGAGAGGAACGGTCACTTGTAACGGATTCCGATGAGGCGCTGGAGGAGGATGAACGCGAAGAGCAGACCACCGATCACGATCTTGGTCCACCAGGAGTTGAGACTCCCGTCGAAGGTGATGAGGGTCTGGATCACACCCAGCACCAGCACGCCGAGCACCGTGCCGAAGACGTAACCCGAACCACCGGTGAGTACGGTGCCTCCGATCACGACGGCAGCGATGACGTCCAACTCCATGCCGACGGCGATCAGCGGCGCGCCCGAGAGGGTGTAGAAGGACAGCAGGATGCCACCGATCGCGGAGCACAGGCCGCTGATCGTGTAGACGGCGATCCGGGTCCGCCCCAGCGGCAGGCCCATCAGCAGCGCCGACTGGGGGTTGCCGCCGACCGCGTACACGTTGCGCCCCAGCCGGGTGTAGGCAAGCACGTACGCCGCGACGAGCACCACGGCGAAGGCGATCAACACGCTGATCGAGACGAAGTTGCCCTGGGAATTCCCGATCCGCTCCTGCGACATCCGAGTCCAGAACCCGTCGGTGATCGGGATGGACGAGCCGGAGATGAACGTGCACATCCCCCGGGCGAAGAACATCCCGGCGAGCGTGACGATGAACGGCTGGATGTCGAAGAAGTGGATGGCACACCCCATCAACAGGCCGAGCGTCGGGCCGATGAGCAGCGCGATGACGAGCACGAGCGCTGCGGGCAGGCCCTTCTGCAACAGGTCCGCCGACACCATCGCCGTCATGGCGACGACGGACCCCACCGACAGGTCGATGCCACCGGTGAGAATCACGAAGGTCATTCCCACCGCGACGACGAGCAGGAAGCCGTTGTCGATGAAGACGTTGAAGATGACCTGCACGTTGGAGAACGCCGTGTACTGCGACACCCCGATGGCGTACATCACCAGGAGCAGGGCGAGCGTCGCCAGGACCGGTATCTGCTTCCTCGGCAGCCGGAACCGGGTACGACGGGGGGCGGTGAGCGATCCGGTGGTCATGCCGGCACCTGCTCCTTCGGCTTGTCGGCGACGGGGCGCGGCGGCGGGGCGCTTCTTCGACGCCTGTTGAACTTGGCCCGGAAGGCCGGCGCCTGGATGAGGCAGACGGCGATGACGACTACCGCCTTGAACAGCAGTGAGGTCTGGGGCGAGATGTTCATGGCGTACACCGAGGTGGTCAGGGTCTGGATGATCAGCGCGCCGAGGATGGTGCCGCTCAGGAAGAACCGGCCGCCGGCGAGGGACGTGCCACCGATGACGACCGCGAGGATGGCGTCCAACTCCACCCAGAGACCGACGGCGTTGCCGTCGGCGCTGGAGACGTTTGCCGTCATCATGAAGCCGGCGACCGCGGCGCAGACGGCGCTGACGACGTACGCGAGGAAGATGACCCGGCCGGAGCGGATGCCGGCGAGTCGGCTGGCCTCGGCGTTGCCGCCCACCGACTCGATGATCATGCCGAGCGCGGTACGGCGGGTGAACGCGGCGACCAGCAGTGCCGCGGCCAGGGCTATGAAGATCGCCAGCGGCAGGGTCAACAGGTGACCCAACCCGATCGACCGGAACGGCCCGGAATTGATGGTGATGATCTGACCCTGGGTGATCAGCTGGGCGAGACCCCGGCCGGCCACCATCAGGATCAGAGTGGCGATGATCGGTTGGATCCCGATCACGGCCACCAGCACCCCGTTCCAGACGCCCAGCACGAGCGCGACCCCCAACGCCATGGCGAGGGCGGTCAGCACCACCGTGAGACTGTTCTGGTCGGGCTGCTTGCTGATGTACATGCACGCCATCGCGCCGCTGATCGCACAGATCGAGCCGACCGAGAGGTCGATGCCGCCGGTCGAGATGACAAGGGTCATGCCCAGCGCGACGAGGATCAACGGCGCGCTCAACCGCAGGATGTCGATAGGCGAGCCGTACAGGTGCCCGTCCTTGAGCTCGATGGACAGGAACCCGGGCCGGTAGATCGTGTTCGCGGCGAGCATGGCGACCAGCACGGCGGCGGGCCAGAACAGCCGGTGACCGGTGATCGTCCGGTAGCGGCTCACGGTGTCGCTCATCGGTCTGCCTCCTCGCGGTGGGATCCACTCGCGATGGTCTGCATGATGCGGTCGGCGTTGAGGCTCTCGTCGTTGGCGAGCTGCGCGACCATCTGCCGGTCACGCATGACGGCCACCTTGTGGCTGAGGCGCAGCACCTCCTCCAGCTCGGCGGAGATGAACAGCACCGCCATCCCGCCGTCGGACAGCTGCGTGACGAGCTTCTGGATCTCGGTCTTCGCGCCGATGTCGATGCCCCGGGTCGGCTCGTCGAGGATCAACAGCCTCGGCTCGGTGATCAGCCACCGGGCCAGGAGCACCTTCTGCTGGTTGCCACCGGAGAGGTTTCGGACCGGCACCTCCGGGTCCGCCGGACGGATGTTGAGTGCCTTGACGTACTTGTCGACAAGCTCGTCCTGGCGGCGGCGCGGGATGGGCCGCAGCCAGCCACGGGCGGCCTGCATCGCGAGGATGATGTTCTCGCGGACCGACAGCTCGGGAACGATGCCCTCGGCGCGGCGGTTCTCCGAGCAGAAGCCGACGCCCTGGTCGATGGCCTGCGCGGGGGTACGCAGGCTGCTCGACGTGCCGTCGATCGCGACCTGCCCACCGTCGGCCCGGTCGGCGCCGAAGAAGAGTCGCGCCACCTCGGTACGCCCGGAGCCCAGCAGACCGGCCAGGCCCACCACCTCGCCGGAGTGGATGGTGAGGCTGAACGGCGCGACAGCGCCCGCCCGACCGAGGTTCGACACCGCCACCAGGGGGGTGCCCTCCTCCAGCGCGCCCAGATCCCGACGGGAGTGCTCCTCGAGCCCTTCGAGGACGTCGAGTTCCTTGCCGATCATCTTCTCGACGAGGCCGAGCTGGGGCAGCTCGGCGGTGAGATATTCGCCGACGAGCCCACCGTTGCGCAGCACGGTGATGCGGTCGGCGATCTCGTAGACCTGGTCGAGGAAGTGGGTCACGAACAGGATCGCGATGCCCTCGTCGCGCAGTTGCCGCATGATGCGGAACAACTGCGCCACCTCGCCGGCGTCGAGGCTGGACGTCGGCTCGTCCAGGATCAGCACCCGGGCCTTGATGTCGATGGCGCGCGCGATGGCGACCATCTGCTGGATCGCCAGGGAGTACGAGCCCAGCGGCGCGCTGACGTCGAGGTCGAGGTCGAGGCGGGTGAGCAGGGCGCGGGCGCGGCGGCGAACCTCACCCCAGCGGACGGCGCCGAGCAGCCGCGGCTCACGGCCGATGAAGATGTTCTCCGCCACCGAGAGGTTGGTGCAGAGGTTGACCTCCTGGAACACGGTGCTGACCCCGGCGGCGTTCGCCTGCATCGGCCCGGTGAAGGACACCGGCTCCCCGTCCAGGGTGATCGTGCCCTCGTCGGTGTCGTAGACACCTGTCAGCACCTTGATGAGGGTCGACTTGCCGGCGCCGTTCTCGCCCATCAGGGCGTGCACCTCGCCGGGAAGGAGCTGGAAGTTGACGTTGTGGAGTGCGCGCACCCCGGGAAAGGACTTGCTGATCCCGGTCATCGTCAGGACCGGACGGCTATCCGTCATCCCATCAGACCTCTTCTGGGGGTTGTCGACGCGGAAGGGCCGCTGCGCTCCCATCACGCCCGCCCGGCCGCCCCTGCGGGATGCTCGGGCGGGCGTGGCGCGGGTCATCGCGGGTCATGCCCGGTCCGTTCGGGTTTATGGGGCGACGAGGCGGGGCCGCCGCGCGAGCGCGGCGGCCCCCCGACGTCGATCAGTACTTGCGGGTGGGCAGAGCCTCCTTGGCCTGCGCCTGGGTGAAGGTGGTCTCCTCGGTCTCGATCCGAGCAGGCACCTCCTCGCCGGCCTTGACCTTCTTGGCCAGGTCCATCAGCTGCGGGCCGAGCAGCGGGCTGCACTCCGCGATGAAGTTGAACTTCCCGTCGGCGAGGGCCTGCATGCCATCCTTGACGGCGTCGACAGTGATGATGGTGATGTCCTTGCCCGGCACCTTGCCAGCGGCGGTGATCGCCTCGAGCGCACCGAGGCCCATGTCGTCGTTGTGCGCGAACAGCACGTCGATCTGCTTGTTGCCCTTGAGGAACTGCTCCATGACCTGCTTGCCACCGGCGCGGGTGAAGTCGCCCGACTGGGAGGCAACGATCTTCAGGTTCGGGTTGGCGGCGATCGCCTCACCGAAGCCCTTCTTGCGGTCGTTCGCCGGGGCCGCGCCGGTGCTGCCCTGCAGCTCGACGATGTTCACCGGGCCGGTAGCGCCCTTCTTCTGCTCGACCAGCCACTCACCGGCGAGCTTGCCCTCCTTGACGAAGTCCGAGCCGAGGAACGTCTTGTACAGGCTCTTGTCGGCCGAGTCGACCGAGCGGTCGGTCAGGATGACCGGAATCTTGGCGTCCTTGGCCTCCTTGAGCACGGTGTCCCAACCGGACTCGACCACCGGCGAGAAGGCGATCACGTCGACCTTCTGCTGGATGTAGTTGCGGATCGCCTTGATCTGGTTTTCCTGCTTCTGCTGCGCGTCGTCGAACTTCAGCTCGATCCCGGCCGCGGTGGCGGCTTCCTTGATCGAGACGGTGTTCGCGGTACGCCAGCCGCTCTCCGCGCCGACCTGCGAGAAGCCCATCGTGATCTTGCCGTCGTCCTTGGTGCCGCCGCCGCCGCCGGTGTCGCTGTTGCCGCAGGCCGCCACGCCGCCGACGAGCAGCACGCTGGCGAGGACCGCGATAGCGCGCTGCGTTCGCAACTTTCTCATCAGTTCTCCTTGGCTGGGTGTGGTGGATGACCGCGCGAGCCGCCGACGTGCGAAGGGTGGCGTACGCGGGTGGTGCGTGCTGGTGCGTCGGTGGAGCAGACCGGCGGGCCCGGATGGCCGCTGGAGACGGTCAGGAACCCGCCGGTGCGACTGTTTGTTGGCCGTAGACGTTCTGGTAACGGTGGTAGAGAGCGTCGATGTCGGCCTGCGCGATCGGCACGGGCTTCCCGAGGGTCCGCGCCAGGTACGAGGTGCGGGCCACGTCCTCACACATGACCGCGGCCTTGACCGCCGCCCGGGCGTCCCGGCCGATGGTGAAGACGCCGTGGTTGCGCATCAGCACCGCGGGTGAGCGGTGCCCGGCGAGCGTGGCGACGATGCCCTTGCCGATGTCGTCGCCGCCGATCAGCGCGAACGGGCCCAGCGGGATCTCCCCGCCGAACTCGTCGGCCTGCGCCGTGAGGTGGCACGGGATCGCCTCTGCGCAGGCGGCCCAGGCGCTGGCGTACGAGCTGTGCGTGTGCACGACGCCGCCGACCTCGGGCATGGCCCGGTAGACGTAGGCGTGGGCGGCCGTGTCACTGGACGGGGCGAGATCACCCTCGACGAGGACACCGTCGAGGTCGCAGACCACCATCGTGTCGGCCGTGAGGTCGTCGTAGCCCACCCCGCTCGGCTTGATCACCATGAGGTCCTGGCCGGGGACCCGCGCGGAGACGTTGCCGGACGTCCAGGCGACCAGGTTGTAGCGGGTCAGCTCGGTGTGCAGCCGGGCGACGGTCTCGCGCAGCTCGGCGATCTGTCGACTCACCTCTGCGTTCATGCGACGACCTCCAGCGGGGTCTCGTGCGTGACCGTGGCGGCCTCGACGGCCGCGTTACGAATCGCCCGCAGGCGGAGCATGACGTCGTTGCCACCCCGACCGAAGTGGTCGTGCAGCGCCCGGTACTCGGCGTACAGGGCGTCGTAGGCGCGCGCCCGGTCGGGATCCGGTGTGTAGACGGCCTCGTGCACACGCCCCATCGCCTGCGACGCCTCGTGGATCGAGGGGTACGCCCCGGCGGCGACGGCGGCGTGGATCGCCGACCCGAGCGCCGGCCCCTGCGCGGACGCGATGATGTTCAGCGGTCGCTTGGTCACGTCGGCGTAGATCTGCATCAGCAGCTTGTTGTTGGTGAGACCGCCGGCGATCACCAGGTCGTTCACCGGCACCCCGGCCTCGACGAACGCGTCGATGATCATCCTGGTGCCGTACGCGGTGGACTCCAGCAGCGCACGGTAGATGTCCTGCGGGCGGGTGGCCAGGGTCATCCCGACGATCATCCCGCTGAGGTCGTGGTTGACCAGCAGCGACCGGTTGCCGTTCCACCAGTCCAACGCGACCAGGCCGTGCGCGCCGACCGGTTGGCCGGCGGCGAGCTCGGTGAGCCGTTCGTGCGAGTCGAACCCGGCGGGAGCGCCGTGCTCGACGAACCAGCCGAAGATGTCGCCGACGCCGCTCTGCCCGGCCTCGTAACCCCAGGCGCCGGGGCTGATGCCGCCGTCCACGACACCGCACATGCCGGCCACCTCGGCGACCTCCGCGCCGTTGACGACGTGGCAGGTCGAGGTGCCCATGATGGCGACCAGCCGACCGGGCTCCACGGCCTGCGCGGACGCCGCGGTGACGTGCGCGTCGACGTTGCCGACGGCCACCGCGATCCCCTCCGGCAGACCCGTCCAGGCCGAGGCGCGGGCCGTGAGCGTGCCGGCGCGGGCGCCGAGCGGCAGCAGCGGACCGTCGAGCTTGGCCACGAAGTCGCCGAAGTCGGGATTGAGCGCGGTCAGGAAGCTCTCGGACGGGTACTGCCCGTCCTGCAGGATGCCCTTGTATCCGGCGGTGCAGACGTTACGGGTCTCGACGCCGCTGAGCTGCCAGACGATCCAGTCGGCGGCCTCGATGAACCGCTCGGCCCGGTGGTAGACCTCCGGGTCCTCCTCCAGCATCTGCAGACCCTTGGCGTACTGCCACTCGGCGGAGATCTTGCCGCCGTACCGGCCGATCCACGGCTCGGCCCGCTCGTGGGCCAGCGCGTTGATCCGGTCGGCGTGCGGCTGCGCGGCGTGGTGCTTCCACAGCTTGACCCACGAGTGCGGCCGGTCGCGCAGGTCGGGAGCCTCGCACAGCGGGGTGCCGTCGGCGTCGGTCGGCAGCACGGTGCAGGCGGTGAAGTCGATGCCGATGCCCACCACAGCCGCGGGGTCCACCCCCGCGGCGGACACCGCCGCCGGGACGGCGTTGCGCAGCACGTCGCGGTAGTCCTCCGGATTTTGCAGCGCCCAGTCCGGGGGCAGCGGCCGACCTCCGGGCAGCGTCGCGCTGATGACCGCGTCGCCGTACTCGTGCACTGCGGTCCCCAGCTCGGCACCGTCAGAAACCCGGACCACGAGGGCCCGCCCGGAGAGAGTGCCGAAATCGACACCCACGACGTAGCTTTCTGCAGCTCCGTCCATACGCTCCATGTTCACCTCCACCGTTAACGGGGATAGTGTTAACGCTCACATCCAGCCTCGTCAAGACATCTACCTGCAACAGCTCCGTAACGGAACGCGGGGGGCGCGCCGGTTCGGGCGGGCCGAGCCGGGCGCTTCCGCAGCGGACTGGTGCAAAGTCCGCTATTTCGACTCCGCCCTGCCGGTGCCGCGCCGAAGGCTGGCATCGGGTCGGCGACGACAGACGCCTCCTCGGCCGGCCGTCGGCCCCGCACTGCTCGACCATCCGGGCGACGGCAGCACCGCACCCGCTCGCTGCGGCGCGTCAGTCCGAAGGTGACGGTCCGCTGGTCGGCGACGATGTCAGCGATAACATCGCCGCGGCCGCCGCCCACCCAGGATCAGACCTATGGCGTACGCCACGGCCGCCGCCGAGCCCATGAGCGCTTACTCCGGCCGCCGACATGCACCTCACGCACCCGACCCGCGCGGCGTGTTATCGATAACATTCGACGTTTCGTGGTCGACTCCAGATCGGCGACGTGGCGGTGTCCCGTCGTCGGGACACCGCCACATCAGCGACATCGAATCGATCGCGCGCCCGGCCCGGCCTCAGTGGGCCGGGCCGGGGGCCGGCCGGGTCAGGCGGCGCGGCCCCGGTTGTAGCGCGCCCTGGCCCAGAGGAAGCAGACCACGGTGATGACTGCACACCAGGCGACCGCGAGGAGCCCGTTGACGCCGATGCCGGTGCCGAACAGGAGACCCCGGAGGGTCTCCATCACCGGGGTGAAGGGTTGGTAGTCGGCGAACAGACGTATCGGCGTCGGCATGGAGTCGGTGGGGACGAACCCGCTGCCGAGGAACGGCAGGAGCACCAGCGGCATGGGCAGGTTGCTGGCCGTCTCCACGCTCTTCGAGACGAGGCCGAGAGCCACCGACAGCCAGGTGACCGCGAAGGTGATCATGACGAGGACGCCGACCGCGGCGAGCCACTCGACGGCGTTGGCGGTCGGACGGAACCCGACGAGCAGCGCCACGCCGGTGACCGCCGCGAGGCTGAGCATCGTCTGGAGCACACTGCCCACGACGTGACCGGTGAGCACCGACGGTCGAAAGATCGCCATCGTACGGAAGCGGGCGATGATGCCCTCGGCCATGTCCATGGCGACCGAGATCGCGGTGCCCTGCGCCGCGCTGGCCACCGTGATGAGCAGGATGCCGGGGGTGACGTAGTTGGCGTAGTCGGCGCGGTCGCCGGAGGGTCCGAGGCCGGCGCCGAGCGTGCCGCCGAAGACGTAGACGAAGAGCAGCAGAAGGATGACAGGTATGCCGATGAGCATGAGGGTCAGCGAGGGATAGCGCCGCATGTGCAGGAGGTTGCGCCGCAGCATGGTGTTCGAGTCACGCAGGGCGAGGGTGAGGGTGCTCATCGCGCGGAAGCCCTTTCCTGGCCGGACCGACCGGCCCGGGTGTCGGATTGACTGTCTGGTTGGCCGGTGAGGGCGAGGAAGACGTCGTCGAGGTCGGGGGTGTGCACGGCGAGGCCGGCCACCGTGATCGCGTCGCGGTCGAGGTGGTCGAGAACGGCCCGTAACGAACCCACCCCGCCGTCGCTGGGCACCTGGAGGGTCAGCGCGGCGTCGTCCCGGGTGGCCGCCGAGAACGTACGGGTCGCCGCGTCGAGTCCCTCCTGGTCGGCGAACCGCAACACGACGTGACCGCCCGGGATGAGCCGCTTGAGCTCGTGCGGGGTGCCCTCGGCGATCAGCCGGCCGTGGTCGAGGAAAGCGACACGGTCGGCGAGCTGGTCGGCCTCCTCCAGGTACTGCGTCGTCAGCAGGATGGTGACGCCCTCCGCGGCGAGGGCCCGGATGATGTGCCACATGGCGCGGCGGCTGCGCGGGTCCAGGCCGGTCGTCGGCTCGTCGAGGAAGATGACGCGGGGGTCGCCGACCAGGGTCATCGCGAGGTCCAGCCGACGGCGTGTGCCGCCGGAGTACGTCGCGGCCGGTTTGTCCGCCGCCTCCGCGAGGTCGAACTGCTCGATCAGGTCGGCGATTCGTCGCCGGCCCATCGCCCTGTCCAGGTGACACAGGTCCGCCATCAGGCTCAGGTTCTCCCGACCGGTGAGCAGGTTGTCCACGGCGGAGAACTGGCCGGTGACGCCGATCAGGTCGCGTACCGCGTCGGGCTCGCGTGTCACGTCGTGGCCGAGGACGCGGGCGTGGCCGGCGTCCGCCCGGAGCAGGGTGGAGAGGATCTGCACGGTGGTGGTCTTGCCGGCGCCGTTGGGGCCGAGCAGCGCGAAGATCGTTCCCTCGGTGATCATCAGGTCGATGCCGTCGAGCACGACCTTGTCGCCGTAGGACTTCCGCAGCTCCGTGGTGACGATCGCGGGTTTCCTGCTGCTGGTCATGGTCTCCTCATTCGTGGTGGGGGGTCGTGGTCGGTCAGGCACGGCGGATCGTGATGTCGCCGAAGGAGGTGTTCGCGCGGATCTCGACCGTCTCGTCGGTCTCGGCCGGGCTGTCGGTCGACTCGAGCGCGTTGTGCACGCGCCCATGCCGCGAGCTGACGTCGAGCCAGGCGGCGGTGCCCCGCCGGACACCGACCTCGATCGCGCCGTACGAGGTGTGCGACTCGACCGACCCGCGCACGACCTCGCCCAGCCGGACGTTGCCGTACGCGGTGCGTGCCGCCACCGAGGCCATCGACGCGTCGACGGTGATGTCGCCGTACGCGGTGTTGACCCGGACGTCACCGCCCCCGCGGCCGATCCAGCAGTCACCGGAGGAGTTCTTGATCTCCGTGGTGCCGTCGACGGTGCCGAGGCGCACCTTGCCGGAGGATGCCTTCACCCGGGCGGAACCGGTGACGCGCTCCACCGCGACCTCGCCGTGGCTGCTGTCGATCTCCAGCGGCCCGGTCTCCTCGAGCCGGATCCCGCTGCCGGTCTTGATGCGGCACTCGCCGAGCCGCCCCTCGCCGCGGAACGCCGCCCACGCCGCCTCGGCGTGCAGTCGCGTGCCGCTCGGCACCTCGATGAGGACGTCGACCGACGGCCCCGAGCCGAAGCCGTAGCGGCGCCAGCTCTTCGGCACCCGGATCCGCAGGAGGCCGGCTGCGTACTCGATTGTGGTCTGCTCCGCGGCGCTCACGTCGGCCTTGCTCGACGGGTCGCGGGGTCGCACCTGCACCACCGTGTCGGTGCGGTCGGTAGCGGCGATCCAGGCGTCCCCGACGGGCAGCTCGACCTGGACGGAAATCGGTTCTGGTGTGTCGAAAACAGGCATGGTGGTCTCCCGGAAGGTGTCAGCGATGGCGGAGCGGAGGTGGGGGAAGGGCGCGGCGGTCAGCGCGCCCAGCCGGTGACGTGCTGACCCGGCCGCGGCGGCTCGGGCCGGCGCGGTGGCTGGCGGTCCGTGCCGCCGGTCGCGACGGCGGCGGCGACGGCCCGCACCAGCCAGGCGTTGACGGACAACCCGGCCCGGCTGGCGGCCCCGTCGACGCTGGCCTTGAGATGGTCGGGAAGGCGGAGGTTGATCCGGGACGTGCCGCCCTCGTCGTTCTCGGGCGGGAGCAGCGGCGCCGGCGCCGGAGGCGGTTCGCTTGCCGCACCCGTGCCGTCCGCCGGCAGGTTCGCGGGCGTCACCACGAAATTGGGCTCACGCCCGCGCAGCCGGACGTGCACCGACCCGGGGGCGAGATCGCGGGTGATCTCGTCGGCCGCGTCGGACAGCGCCTCGAGCAGCGTCAGGTGGGTCGCCGCCTCCAGCTGGGTGAAGAGTCGCTCGGCCAGCACCCGCCCCTCGGGGTCGACGCCCTCGGCGGCCACGGCGAACTCGTTGCGCAGGTTCTCGACGTACGGCCTCAAGTCCATGGCACCATCATGGCATCACTTTGGCTCAGGATGCAACAGCAATGGCTCAGCGTGCTGCCATGCCGTTCATCGACGGTCGCCGGCCGGGCGCTGCGGCCCCCCGAACGCGCGGCGGACCAGCCGGTTCGCGACCTCCTGCGTCAGCCCGGTGGCCACCAGCAGATCGCTTGTCGTCGTCCGGACCTGCGCCACCACGACGGCACCGGAGAAGCCGACCCCATCCCGATAGGCGTCACCGGCGGCGCAGACCGCCCGCAGGGCCCGCGCCCGCGCCTCGGTGGGTTCGTGACCGGCGGCGAACTGCCGCTTGAGCAGTCGTACCGCGGCGGCGAGGTCGGCGACCGCCCCCGGCAGCGCCTTCGGGACCGGCTCGCCGTCCTCGATCACCGTCACCGCGCGGCGGATCAACGTTCCGGCGTTGCGCATCGCCCGGTCGATCGGCGCCGCCGCCTGCGCGTACCGGCCTACCGGCCCGTGCCGCTCGTGCCAGTGCACAGGCGAGAGCGTGCTGGCCTCCCGGGCGCCCTGGGTCGCCTCGACGAGCGCCCGCAGTTCGTCCTTGTTCTCCCGCAGCTTCGTGCGGGCGGTCAGCGCACTGTCGATGTCGCCGTCGGCCAAGGCGCCGGCGGTGGCTTCGAGGGTGGTGCTGAGCAGGTCCAACACCGGCCGCGCGGCCCGGTTGAGCACCCGCAGCGGGCTCAGCGGCAGGAGGACGGCGGTGACCAGCAGCGCCACCGCTCCCCCGACGAGAGCGTCCACGAAACGGGGAATCTCCAGGTCCCGCACGGACGGACTCAACGTGGCGATGAGCACCGCCGTCGCCCCGGCCTGGATCACCACCGCCGCGCTGCCGGCCAGGAACAGCGCGACGAGGATGGCCAGCACGACGATCAGGGCGAGCTGCCACCAGCCGGTGCCGGTCACCGTGAGCAGCAGGTCGCCGACCAGCACCCCCACGGTGACGCCGATGATCAGCTCGACGGTGCGGCGCAGCCGTTGGCCTACCGACGCGGCGAGGGTCGAGACCGCGGAGATCGGCGCGAACACCGGCTGCGAGACGTGCAGCACCTGGCGCACCACCAGCCAGGACAGCGCCGCGGCCAGACCGGCCTGCAGAGCGAGGCCGCCGATGCCCCGTACCCGCCGTGCCCGGTCCCGCAGCGTCCCCCACAGTCGGGCGCGGAGTCGGGCGACAGTCGTCGCCGGAGCGGCGCGCGCCGGGGCACCCGCGTCCGTACCGGGCCGACCGGCAGCGACCATGGCGGCGGCTACCCGGCCGCACCCCGATCAATCCTGGCCGCCGGGCGCGGCCACGCGCTGCCGCGCCGCGCCCGGCGTCCGACGGCGGTCGCGCTCAGCGCGCGGCAAGCACCTTCTCGGCGTACGCCCAGAGCTGCTCCGCGGCAACCGGGTCGACCGCGTGTGCCGCCACCCCGCCGCTCGCGTCCGAGCCCGCGGGCACCACCTCCGCCTCCTGGTTGTCGACGAAGTACCGGCCGCCGATGCCGTCGAGCAGTGGTGACGCGGCGAGCAGGACGGTGGTGGCCGCTCCCTGGGCGGGCGTCTTGAAGTAGTCCGGTACGACGAGGTTGCCCGCCTCGTCCATCGCGCCGAGCGCGCGCATCATGTCGTCGTCGAGGTGCCGCTGCAGGTTGGTGTGGATGTACCCGGGGTTGAGGGCGTTGGCGGTGATCCCGTCCGTCGCCCACTGCCGGGTGATGCCGACCGCGAGCAGGACGTCCGCCGTCTTCGACTGCCCGTACGCCGTCCACGGGTCGTACGGGCGCCGCTCGAACTGGGGGTCCTCGACGTCGAACGGAGCGCCCAGGTGCGCCCCCGAGCTGACCACCACGACCCGGGCCGCCCCGGCGGCGCGCAGGTTGTCGTGCAGACCGACGGCGAGCGCGAAGTGACCCAGGTAGTTGGTCGCGAGCTGGAGTTCCCAGCCCTGCGCGGAGAGCTGCCGGGTGGGAAGCGCCATGATGCCGGCGTTGGCGACAAGCGCGTCGAGCGGGCCCCGCCAGGCCGCGACGAAGGCGTCGACCGACGCCAGATCGGCGAGGTCGAGCGCGGCCGAGCGCACGGCGCCGCGGGTGGCGCCGGTGGCGAACTCCTCGACGAGCGCGGCCGCCCGCTCCGGATCACGGACGGCGACGGTGACCTCGGCGCCGGCACCGGCCAGGGCGCGGACGGTCTCGACACCGAGGCCGGAGGCGCCGCCGGTGACGATCATCCGGCGCCCGCCGAGGTCCACGCCGTCGAGGATCTCGGCGGCGGTGGTGCGGGCGGTGAACGACGTGGTGAGGCGTGGGTTCGTTGTCATGTCACCCAGGCTATGAACCCGAAGCTGGACTGCCTATAGTCTAGAGTCCGCATTACTTTCGCGAGAGTCCAGGACGGTGCGGATGGATCCCCTCGAGGACGTACTGGCGTTGCTCGGCGCGACGAGTCACGTCTCCGCCGGCCTCGTCGCCGGTGGTCGCTGGGCGCTCCGGTTCGACCCACCGGCCGGGGCCAAGTTCAACGCCATCCGACGCGGCCGGTGCCTCCTGCGCGTCGACGGCGAGCCCGAGCCGATCGACCTCGCCGAGGGTGACTGCTACCTGCTGACCCGGCCGGTGGCGTACACGCTCTTCAGTGACCCCGACGCCCCGGTCCAGCCGGCGTACCCGATCTTCGCCGCCGCCGCCGACGGCGTGGCGCACGCGGGCGACGGCGACGACATGTTCCTCATCGGCGGCGCGTTCTCCCTGGGCGACCGGGGACGCAGCCTCCTGCTGGACAGCCTTCCGCCGATCATCCACGTGCCCGCCGACACGCCCGCGGCCGCCACCATCCGATGGGCGCTCGACGAGATCGACACCGAGCTGCGACAGCCTCAGCTCGGGTCGCGGCTCGTCGCCGAACACCTGGCGCTCGTCCTGCTGATCCAGGTCCTGCGGCTGCACCTGGCCCGCGATCCCCAGCACACGTCCGGCTGGCTGGCCGGGCTCGCCGATCCGGTGGTGGCCCCCGCACTGCGGGCGATGCACGGACGACCCGCGCAGTCCTGGACGGTGGACGAGATCGCCCGCGCCGCCGCGGTCTCCCGGTCGACGCTCGCCGCCCGCTTCCGGCAGGTCGTCGGCGTGGGCCCGCTGGAGTACCTCACGCGCTGGCGGATCGAACTGGCGGCCGACCGTATCCGCCGCGGCTCGGACACCGTCGCCACCATCGCCCTGGCCGTCGGGTACGGCTCGGAGAGCGCGCTCAGCGTCGCCTTCAAACGCGTCACAGGCGTCTCGCCCCGCGCCTACCGCAGACAGGTGGCCGGAGGCATCCGGGCCGGGTAGGCGACCCGGCGGCACCGCCGCGAGCGGCCCGGACACCGCGGGCGCCGCCTGCGCGATTGGGCGTGTCCGGACGGGGTAGACCCCGGTCTGCCACGCGGGTGGTGGGGCCAACCGCGGCGGGACGCCGGCACCGGACGGCCGGACGCCTCGGGGGGCGATGGCTGATGGATCAGCGCGGGTGAGCGAGCCCGACACCTTCGGCGACATCGTGGAGTTGCGGGTGCACGGCGTCTCCGGCGCGAGCACCGAGCAGGTGCTCGGCCTGGAGCGGACGGTGCAGGTCGCCGGCGACCGCGTGGGCGGCTTCGTCCGCGTCCGCCCTCACTGGTCCACCCCCGAGGCGCGCGGCGTGACGCTGGAGGCGTACCGCTGGGGCGACCTCCCCTCCGGGACCGTGGGCCGGACCCTGGCGCTGGTGCTCCTGTTGCCGTACCTGCTGGTCAACGTGGCGATCTGGATGCGTCCGGCGAACCCCCGCTCGGAGGCCGTAGTCAAGTCCCTGTGCCGGGTGCTGGCGCTGACGCTCACCGCGCTCTACGTGCTCGCCATCGCCGGTGTCGCCCTCGACCTCGTCGCGTGGCACTGCCTGAACTCGCCCCGCTGCCTGGCCGGTCGCAGTTGGCTGTCCTGGTTCAGCGGGCAGCCCCTCGGGCGACGGCTGGCGGTGTTCGCGCTGGTACCGGCCGTCGCGATCGGCCTGATCTGGCGGCTCAGCAACCGCCCCGGGCGGTCGTTCGAGGCGTTCCGCGCGCCCGACGAGGAGGTCTCCGGACATCGACTCAGCACTGTCGGCACGTGGGACTCCGAACCGCTCGTCGGACGCCTGCGGTCCATACACGTCGCGGCCGCGTTCGGGACGCTCAGCCTCGTCCTGCTCGCCGCCCGCGCCGCGAAAGGCGCGTCGACCGCCACGGTCGTGTTGGCGGTGGCCACCGGCGTGCTCCTGGCGGCCTGCGTGGTGCTGCTCTGCACGCCACCGTTGATCGATCGATCCCCCACCGACCGGCGGCTCGACGCGATCACCACCGCCCTCCGGACGACAGCGATCATCCTGACCGTCGTGGTCGTGGCCCATGTGCTGACCAGCACCGCCACCTGGCGCGAGGTGGATGCCCTGCCCGGCTACGACGCCACCCTGATCTGGCTGTTCTCCGCCCAGACGACCCTGCTGGCTGCTCTCGGTGTCGTCCTGCTCTGGCGGCGCGGAGGCAGCCCACTGTTCGGACTGGGAGCGTTGGTCATCGCTGCCACGGGGATCAGCACGGCGGTGGCGTACTCCGCCGAACTCGTCTACCGGGTGGCGGACTACCTCGACCGCGACCTGCCGACCGGGGAGGGCATCGCGACCGGCCCGCCCCGGGCGTACACCTGGGCGACCTTCGGTTTTCTCCGCACCGCGGTGGTCACGGCGCTCGTCGCCGGCCTGGTCGTCATCGTCTCCCGCCCCGGCCGCCGCCGCGCGGCGGCGGCGATCATCGCGCGCGACTACCCGAACGCGCCGGCGGAGGCCACAGCGCGACTGCGCCAGGTCCGTGACGCACTGGCCCGAGCCAGATTCACCGAACGCCTGGTGCTGCTGGCCGTGGTCTTCGGCTGTCTCGCCGGGATCGGCTCCGCCACCACCACCCTCGATCTGCTGGGGCTGTTTCCGGGCGACGTCGTCGAGCGGTACGCCCGGTTGCCGTCCGACGCGATCACCTTCGCCATCGCGTTCGCCAGCTGGGCGAAAGCAGCGGCCATCCTCGGCCTGGTACTCGGCGGAGTCTTCGCCTACCGCACCGAGGGGTTCCGGCGGCACGTCGGCGTCATCTGGGACCTCGGGACCTTCTGGCCCCGGGCGGCCCACCCGTTCGCCCCGCCCTGCTACGCCGAGCGGGCCGTGCCGGAGCTGACGCGACGCATCACCTACCTGGTCGAGCGCGGCAACGCCGTGCTGCTCTCCGGACACAGCCACGGCTCGGTCCTGCTCGCTGCGGCCGTACTCCAGTTACCGCCCCGGATCGGCAGCCGGATCGCGCTGCTCACGCACGGCTCACCGCTGCGCCGGCTCTACGCGCGACTGTTTCCCGCGTACATCGACGACGCGGTGCTGCACGAGATCGGCCGTCGGGTCGGCTGGCGGTGGGTGAACCTGTGGCGCGACACCGACCCGATCGGTGGGCGCGTCTTTCCAGACCGGGAGTCAGCGATGCCCGAGGGTGACCCGGCCGCGGCGGTGGACCGCCGGGAGCGCGATCCCAGCGACGTGGTGACGCCGCCGGGCGACAGTGTTCCCCCACCGATCCAGGGGCACTGGCGGTCCGAATCCGACGAGCGATTCGTCGAGGCGGTACGGGAGTTGGCGCAGCGCCTGCGGCACGCGCCGCCCGAGTGACGCGAGTGATCACCGCGCCGGCAGGGCAGGTTCTCCTGGCCCGCACCCATCGCGCCGTCCGGGCGCGCCGGTCGTCCAGGCGGGTCCTGGGGAATGCGAGCGCCGTCGGCAGGGACGAGTGAGCGCTCGCCCAGCGTCGCGGACCCGCAAGGAGGAGATCAGCCTACGGAGCGTGAAACGCGGTGCCGGGACATTGCCGCTCATGATTGTGGTCGTCCGGTGGCCTGGCTAGCGTGCTCGTCGGGGGGCGGCTTGCCCTCGGAGCAGCTCCGCTCACCTCTGGAGGTCGACGTGGCCGCGGTTTCCCACCCGCTGTTCGCCCGGGTCTACGAGCGGCTCTCCGTCGCCATGGACCGCGCCGGCACCGCCGCGTTCCGCCGTGACGTGGCCGCCGGCCTGACCGGCCGGGTGATCGAGGTAGGCGCCGGCAACGGACGCATGTTCGCCCACTACCCCCGGGCGGTGACCGAGGTTGTCGCGGTGGAGCCGGAGCCACGGCTGCGTGCCGCCGCCGTCCGGGCCGCCAGGACCGCACCGGTGCCGGTCACGGTCGTCGACGGCCTGGCCGAGGCGTTACCCGCCGGGGACGGCGAGTTCGACGCCGCAGTGATCGCGTTGGTGCTGTGCACCGTGCCCGACCAGACGGCCGCGCTCGCCGAGATCCATCGTGTGCTGCGCCCGGGCGGGCAGCTGCGCTTCTTCGAGCACGTCGCCGCCGAGGAGCCCGGCCCTCTGCGCCGGGTCCAGCGGCTGCTCGACGCCACGGTCTGGCCGAAACTGTTCGCCGGCTGCCACACCGGCCGCGACACCGTGGCCGCCATCGGAGCCGCCGGGTTCGCCATCGACGAGGTGCGCCGCTTCCGGTTCCCCGCCACCAGTTCCAGCCCCTCCTCGCCGTGCGTGCTCGGCCGGGCGACCCACGTGGAGCAGCGGCCGCACTGAGCGTCCGGCCTGTGTGGATGACGCGAATGCGAACCTCGCCCTACCTCGCATTTACTCCTTATTGTCCCGTTTTTATGACAAATGCACCGATCCCGTGATGTCGTGGTCAACGCACCCGGCCCGTGTCACCAGGCCGTTCTGAGCAGGACGCGCCACGCCTCCTGCGAGTTTCAGCACGGAGGTTGATCTGTGACAGCACAACCCATTCGTCATCTCAGGCGGGCGATCCTGCCGGCCCTCGGGGCCTCCGCGGCCGTCGCCACGGCCGCAAGCCTGCTTCTCTTCAGCTCGACCGCCGCCAACGCGGCCGATGCCCCGGTGGGGTTGGGGACGGCCGGCAACTTCTCCGTCCTGGCCGGAGCCGAACCGACCAACACCGGCCCGAGCTTCCTCGCCCAGAGCCTCGGCAGATTTCCCGGCAGCACCTCGTCGGGCTTCGAAACGGCGACCATCGGTGGTGAGATCCACCTCGGCGACGCGGTGGCGCTCCAGGCCCAGAGCGACCTGACCACCGCCTACAACGATGCCGCCGGCCGGACCCCGTTCACCAACCTGCCCGCGGAACTCGGAGGTAACACACTCAACGCGGGCGTCTACCGGATCGGGGCCGCGCAGCTCACCGGGGCACTGACACTCAACGGCCAGGCCAACCCCGCGGCCGTGTTCATCTTCCAGATCGACTCGTCGCTGACGACGGCGTCGAGCAGCAGCGTCGTCCTGATCAACGGAGCATCGGCCTGCAACGTGTTCTGGCAGATCGGCAGCTCGGCGACGATCGGCACGAGCACCACCTTCATCGGCACCATCATGGCCCAGGCCGCGATCACGATGGCCACGGGCGCGACCCTGCAGGGCCGCGCGCTGGCGCGAACCGAGGCCGTCACCCTCGACACCAACACCATCACCGCGCCGGTGTGCGCCGGGCCGACCGGTCCTCCCGGACCGACCGGACCAGCGGGACCCACCGGACCGGCCGGACCCTCCGGCCCACCCGGCAGCCCCGGAGCACCCGGAGCACCCGGCAGCCCCGGAGCGCCCGGCAGCCCCGGAGCACCCGGAAGTCCGGGAGCGCCCGGAGCACCCGGAAGTCCGGGAGCGCCCGGAGCGCCCGGCAGCCCCGGAGCGCCGGGAAGTCCGGGAGCACCCGGCAGCCCCGGAGCGCCCGGTAGCCCTGGGGCACGCGGAGCGCCCGGAGCGCCCGGTAGCCCTGGGGCACCCGGAAGTCCGGGAGCACCCGGTAGCCCCGGTGCACGCGGTGAACGGGGCGCACCCGGTGGATCGGACCAACCTGTCCTGCCGGTCACCGGCAGCGGTGCGGTACCTGCGATGACGGGTGTCGGAAGCGTCCTGGTCGCCCTGGGCGGACTCGTGCTCTTCCTCGCCCGGCGCCGACGGTCGCAGATCTCCTGATCGACGGGCCCGGCCGGTGTGTCCTGCCGGCCGGGCCCCGATCGACATCGGTCTGCGGGCGGTCGTCCAGGCGTACGCAGGCTGCGTCGCGTCGGCCACCGGGTCGGCACTGCCCTCGTTCACAGACGGCGCCGACTCGTCGGACGGGAGCCGGGGCGGCGATCGGTGGCAGCTCAGCAGGGCGGTGCGCGGCGTGTCGAGTTGCTCAGCTGCCACCGATCGAGGGCGCGGGTCGCGGCGTCGGCGTCCGGGGTGCCGCCACAGGCCAGCTGGGCGACGGCGGTAGGGTCCGTCATCGGGTCGGCAGGCCCGCCAGCCAGTCGTCCAGGGCTTCCGGCCTCGCGAACAGCAGCACCGGTGGCCCGGTCGGGTCGGCCTGCCAGGCCCGCATCCGCCGCCGCGCCCGGCCGAACGCGGCGACGTGCCAGAGCAGAATCGAGTCCCCCGACAGCACACTGCCCACTGACTCGCGATTCCCGTTGCAGATCACCTCGCCGGTGCCCAGGCGGCGCAGCGTACGGCGCAGCAGCCGCCAGAACGAGCGCCACCGCGGGTAGTCCAGGGCGACCACCAGCTCGGCGCGCGCCAACGGCACGTCCCGCCAGCCGTGGTACGCGCCGTCGAGGATCCAGGTGTCCCGGCGGCAGATCTCCTCGATCCGACGGCGCTGCTCGGCGACCGGCACCTCGACCCACCCCGGCAGCCACAGCAGGTCGTCCACCGGATACCACGGCAAGTCGAGGCGCTGTGACAACCGCGCGGCGAGAGTGGACTTGCCGGCGCCGTACACCCCGTAGACCAGGATGCGACGCGCTGCGGTCATCGCGGCAGCGTACGCCGCCGCCGGCCACTGCGTAGTCGGGCGGACCAAGCTACGTAGTGGCTGCGGACGATCCATGGCCGGCCGGCCGCTGCAATGGACTCATGACAAGCAACGAGGCCGCGAAGGCCACCAGCCCGGACAGCGCCGAGGCGATCGCCCGGCCCACCACGACACCGATCACGCCGCCGCAGCGGACCGACGACGCGCCGGCCCGGGCGGACATCGCCGCGCCGGCGCCGCCCCCGCTGCGGGCACCCGAGCAGGCCCGCCAGGCGGAGCAGGCGCAGCGCGCCGAGGGGTCGCCCGCCACGGCGGCCCCGGTCACCAGAGGCGACGCCCAGTCGGCACCTGCCACCCCGACAGCGACGCCGACGCCGACGCCGACGCCGACGACCATCACCGCCGACACCGTCGCCGCCCGGGCCGTCGTGCTCGACGGCGCGGAGAACGGCCTGGTGCTCACCAATTTCACCACCCGCGCGTACACGATCGGGATGAACGGCGGCACCAGCACCATCAGCCTGGCGAACGACAAGCGCGCGTACACGACCATCCTGGACGGGCAGAACGGCAACCTGTGGGCGGCCAACAACGTCAACAGCCGTAGCCTCAGCGCCAACCAGGTCGACCTGGACGGCCCGAACAACCACATCAAGTTCTGCCACAGCAAGACCCGCACCTACACCGTCGGCATCGACGGCGAGCACAGCTCGATGTCCTTCGCCCACCCGGACACGCGGCAGTACAAGCTGCTGCTCAACGGAACGACTGGTGACCTGTGGGCAGCCAACAACCTGAACAGCCCCAGCGTCACGGCGACGAACATGTCCGCGACGAACGCGGTCAGCTCCAAGATCGTCGCGGCGAACCAGGTCGACCTTGACGGTACGAACAACCACATCAAGTTCTGCCACAGCAAGACCCGCACGTACACCGTCGGGATCAGTGGCGACCAGAGCTCGATGTCCTTCGCCAATCCGGACACCCGGGCGTACACAGTTGTCATCGACGGTGTGCACGGCGACATCTCGCTCAGCAACGCCGACCTGGCCGAGGAGTTCGACGTCGCGGCCGACCACCTGCACTCGGCGATCCCGGGCGCGGTGCTTGTCATCGGCGAGACCGGCGCCTTGGAGCTGGCCGACAAGCCGTACGACAGCGCGGTGGCCGGCGTGGTCTCCGGAGCCGGCAGCTTCGCCCCGGCGATGGTGCTGGACCGGCGTCCGGACAGCGACGAGCGTCGGCCGCTGGCCCTGGCCGGCAAGGTCTACTGCCTGGTCGACGCGGCACACGGCGCGGTGCGTCCCGGTGACCTGCTGACCACCTCCCCCACCCGGGGGCACGCCATGCGGGTGGCCGACCCGCTCAAGGCGGTCGGTGCGATCCTGGGCAAGGCGCTGGGGCCGCTGCCGACCGGCCGGGCGCTGGTGCCGATCCTGGTGACCACGTCATGACCAGCCTGCGTCAGGCGGCCGGGAAGTACCTGCGGTTCGAGGCGCCGATGACCATGCGGGAGGTCGGCGGCGAACTCGGCCACCCCACCGGGTCCAGCAAACGGCTGCTGGTGCAACTGGACCAGACGTCGAGCGAGTGGTTCTCCGGCAGCCTGCTGCCCTCCAGCGTGAAGGGCAGCGCGTGGCTGCGGCTGTTCAGCGACGGTTTCTACATGTTCGAGGGGCACGTGCACGAGAACGGGGCCGTCGCGCACAGTTGGGCGATGGTGGCCACGCCGGGCTTCGTGGACGCCGACGGCAACGCATTCGTCTTCTCCGCCAGCGGCAAGGTGTCCGACAACGAGAGCAGTGACGACTTCGCCGAGCACGGGCACGACCCGCGGATCGCGCAGTACTGGGATCAGCTCAACAACGCCACAGTGAACTTCCGGCTCAGCGTGACGATGAACGTCGGGCAGCTGATCGGCAACATCCTGAAGTGGATTCCGCTTGTCATCCTCGGTGCGGCGGTCGCCGGCTGGGTCGCGTTCTTCGGTCAGCCGGGCAAGGTCCACGCCTACAAGGACGAGAACGGCACCGTGCACATGTGGAAGTCGAGGGAGTGACGCCATGACGAGCGTCCGTACGGCCGCGACGCGGTACCTCGACATCCGGGCGCCGCTGACCCTGCGCCAGGTGGGGGCGCAGGTCGGGCATCCGTCCGGGTCGACCCGGACGGCGATGGACCGGCTGGAGCAGGAGTGGAGCCACACGTTCTCCGGAAGCCTGCTGCCGTCCAGCGTCAAGGGCACGGCCTGGCTGCGGATGGCCAGCGACGGCCACTACTGGTTCCAGGGGCACGTGCACGAGAACGGTCTCCTCAGCCACAGCTGGAGTTTCGCGGCCGGACCGAACGTGGTGGACCAGAACAAGAACGTGTTCGTGGCCGTCGCGAGTGGCCGGGTCACCGACGACCACAGCAGCGACGACTTCAGCATCACTGGCCACGACCCGCGCATCGCCGAGCTGTGGGAGCAGATCCGGTACGCGCCGGTCAGCTTCCGACTCGACGTCACCGCCAATTTCGCCGAGCTGGCCAAGAAGGTGGGCACGGGGATCCTGACCGTGCTGGGCATCACCGCCCTGGTGGGCACGGTGAACGTCCTCGGCGCCAAGGGGGCGGAGTGCCACGAGGACTCCAACGGCCGGGTCACCTGCTACACGAAGAACTCCTAGCGTCCCCACCGACGGCCGGCGGCCGTGGCGCACGTCGCGCCACGGCCGCCGCGTGATCAACCCGCCGGCCGCAACGCGTCGGACAGGTCCCGTCGCGAGGTCACCGCCAGCTTGCGGTACGCCCGACCCAGATGCGTCTGGACGGTACGCACCGACAGCACCAACTGGTCGGCGATCTCCCGGTCGGACAGGCCGCGGGCGGCGAACCCGGCGATCTGCGTCTCGCGGGCGGTCAGCCCCGCCACCGTCGCCGGGTTCCCGCGCACCGTCGCGCCCAGGCGGGCACGCAGGTCGACGGCGAGCCGGACGCTGTCGGTGGTGGCAGCCTGCCGGCCGAGTTCGTCGGCGACCTTCAACGCCTCGCCGGTCAGGTTCAGGTCCACGAGGCGGTGGGCGTGTTCCAGCATCACTGTCGGGTTGCGCCCCGCCAGCGCGATCACCGCCCGCCCGGCGGCGACCAGCCGTTCGGCGTCCACGTACCCGATGGCCTCGGCGATACGATCCGCGTAGCGGGCGGGACCGGCGACCGGGTCCAGGTGTGCGGCGTAGATGAGATAGCCCAGCTCCACCAGCCAGCAGCCGGACGCGTGGGCGACGACTATCGCCTCGTCCATGAGCTGTCCCGCCCGTACCCGACGGCCGGACGCCGCGGCGATCGCGGCCAGCGCCCACGGCCGCAGTCCCGGCACGAGCGCGACCGCGTCGACGGGATGCTCCCGCAGCACCACCTCCGCCTCGTCCGGACGGCCGTCCTCGGCCAGGGTGACGGCGAGCCAGCCGGTGGCCTCGGAACGGAACATCCCGGTGCCGCCGGTCTGCTGCGCGACGGCGTCCCGGAGCCGGCTGATGGCACCCGCCCGATCGCCACTGACCCGCTGGGCGTATCCGTCGAAGAGGGGCCAGGCGGTGTGCGACAGACCGGAGACGAGCGGGTCCGGGGGCAGCGGCCAGCGGCCGGCGGCCGGGTCCGTGACCGGGCCGGTCGGGATGGGTTGCCGCCACAGCTCGGCCAGCGCCAGCGCCGCCCCGGCCATGCCCCGGACCTGCGGCAGTGCCGACGAGCCGGACCGCTCGACCGCGGTGACCGCCGCACGGCCCACCCGTACCGCCTCGTCGGTGCGGCCGGTCAGCACCAGCGCGGCGACCGACGCCAGGGTGACCCGCAGGCGCGCGCCGCGCGGAAGCGACGCCCCCAACAGCTCACGTGCGCGGTGCAGCGCCCGCCCCGCCTCGCCGCTGAACAACTGGACGACCACGCCGACCGCGGCCAACTCCGCCCGGCCGGCCAGGTCACCGGCCGCCTCGGCGTCCGCGCGCAGTCGACGCAGATCGTCGTACGCCTGCCGTGGCTCGCGACCGACCCAGGTGCGGTGCCCGGCCAGGGCCATTCCCACAGTCACCCGGGCGGTCCGGTCCCCGACCGTCTCGGCGTCCCGCTCGGCGGTCCGCAGCGTCTCGTACGCCTCGACGGCGCGACCCTGCTCGACAAGAGCGGCACCGAGCGCGACCGCCGCCGAGGCCCCGCCGCCCTCCTGCCAGGCACGCCGGGCCAGTTGTTCCGAGGCGGCCGGGTCGGCGTACAGGCAGAGTTTGGCCGACCTGACCAGCTCCGGCGGGCCGATCGGTTGCCCGGCGTGCGCCGCCCAGAGCGCGCTGGCCATCTCGTGTGGGCCGTGCAGAGCCGTCTGCCGCGTGCTGGCCAGCAGCGCGGCGGACACGCGCCGACGTCGCGCGGGCGACATCCGCCGACGCACCGCGGCGCCGAGCATCGGATCACGCAGCCGCACCAGGACCTGCGGACCGCGCTCCTCGCTGCGGACCACGCCGAGCTGTTCGAGGTCGGCGAGCAGTTCCGGCGACGCGGCGGCCTCCACGACGGACAGCGGCAGCGGCCCGCCCAGCGCCAGCGCGGCCAGCGCCTCCTCGCCGGGGCGGCCGATGCGGTCCAGTTCCCGGTCGAGCAGATCGGTGACCTGCGCCGGCACCGCCAGGCCGGCACGCCAACGCCACTGGTCGGTGTCGCGCACCAGCGAACCGACCTCCCGCCCGTGGTCGATCAACGCCACCGCGAGATGCGGCAGCCCGCCCGTCCACTGCCACAGGAGCTGGGTGGTGGACCGACTGACCGGGCCGGTCAACAGCTCCTCGGCAAGCGCGCCGACCTCGGCCTCGGCCAGGGCGGGCACCACCAGCCGAGACAACCCCACGTCCTTCCACAACGCGACGACCGCGTCCGGGGTCGGAACCCCGGACCGGACGGTGACCAGGGCACGAACCGCGCGAGCCTGGACGAGACCGAGCAGCACGCCTGCGGACGGCCCGTCGAGCAGGTGGGCGTCGTCGATGACCAGGACCGGGGTACGAGTGGCCCCGCACCGCTCGACCAGGCTGGCCCGCACGGTGCTGTGCACGAGGGCCGGGTGCAGAGCGGGGTGACCGCCGGCGAGGAGTTGGCCGAGCGCGCCGAAGGGCACCTCCTTGCTCGCCTCGGTGGCGGTGATCCACACACCGGCGAAGAGCCGGGGCGCCAGGTCGGCGACGACCGCCCGGGCGAGGGCGGTGCGCCCGACCCCCGCCGGACCGATGAGGACGGCGCCATCGGCCCGCACCAGCCCGGCGCGGGCCTCCGTGATCAGGCCGTCACGCCCCGTCAGCATTCCCGGATGATGACCCGCCCCCTCGCCCGTGGCCATCATCCATCCGACACCTGTCACCCAGCGGCAATCTTCCTGGCCAGGTGCTCCCACACCGGGCGGGCTCGCCTGGGCCTCGTCGATAATCGCTTGCCGCGCACGAGGGACGTCGCCAGAGTGGTGCCCATGACGTACTGACGGACACCACCCGAGCACCGCGCCGAGGCCGCTTCGCGGCGACCGGCGCCGTACCGCCGTCCGTCCCTTTCGCTTGAGCGAGAAGTGAGCGTCGTTGTCTGAGCACCACTCCCCTCGGGAGTTCCTGTCCCCGTCTGCCCCGGCCACCGTCGCCGTGTTCGCGTCCCCCGCGAGTTGGATCGAGTCCGCCGCTGTGGACCAGTGTCGGCAGGTCGCCGCCCTCGACGGCATGATTCACGTCGCCGGCATGCCGGACCTCCACCCGGGCAAGGGCGCCCCGATCGGCGCGGCCATGGCGTCGACGGTCCTGTACCCGTTCCTGGTGGGCTCCGACATCGGTTGCGGTATCGCCGTGTTCCCCATTCGGCTCCGGCGCGTCGTGCCCGAGCGGCTGGCTGCCCGGTTCCCCGACCTCGACCGCGCGCTCGACCCGGAGCAGGACGCCGACGACCCGGCCTGGACCGTCGTCGCGGGCGACATTCCCGCCGGTCACCTGGACGGTCTCGGCACGGTCGGCCGCGGCAACCACTTCGTCGAGCTGGCGCGCGTGGACACCGTCTTCGCACCTGACCACGCGGACCGGCTCGGGCTGGGCAGCGGTGACCTCGTCCTCGTCGTGCACAGCGGCTCGCGGGGCCTGGGCGAGCGGATCCTGCGGACGCACACCGAGGCGCACGGGGCGGGCCCCGCCGCGGATCCGGCCGACTACCTGGCCCGGCACGACGAGGCGGTGCGCTGGGGCTCGCTGAACCGACGGCTGCTGGCCGCCCGGGTCGCGTACGCCCTGGGGGCCGAGCCGACCGAGCCGGTCGTCGACCAGTGCCACAACCTGGTCGAGGTACGCGACGGCGTCTACCTGCACCGCAAGGGGGCAGCGCCCGGCGACGGCCGCGACGTGCTCGTCGCCGGCACACGGGGTACCGCGTCGTATCTCGTTGCCGCCCACGCCGGGGCGGACGCCAACCACTCGGTGGCGCACGGCGCGGGCCGGAAGATGTCCCGCGCCGACGCGCTGCGCCGGGGCCGCGCCAAGCACACGGTCGAGGAGCTGCGGCGTACGCCTGTGGGTTCCCTTGTGGTCTGCGGCGACCGCCAGTTGCTCTTCGAGGAGGCGCCCACTGCGTACAAGCGGATCGAGCAGGTGATCGCCGATCTCGTCGAGCACCGGCTCGCCACGCCGGTGGCCACCACGATTCCCCTGGTCACCTACAAGACGCCGGAGGTGGGAACCGCGTCACGGTCGGATCGGCGCGACAAGCGCCACGGGCGGGGTCGGTCGTGAGCGCGCAGCTGCTGCTGTCCGCCGGCCGTGGGCCACGGGAGTGCGCCTGGGCGCTCGGGCAGCTCCTGGGTCGCCTGGAGGACGACGCCACCCGACGCGGCGTGACGGTCCAGCGGGTCGACCTGGTGCCCGGTGACCGGCCCGGCACCTACCGGTCGGCGCTGATCCGGATGTCCGGCTTCGACGTCGAGGCGTTCGCGACCTCCTGGACGGGCACGCTGTGCTGGCAGGCCCCCAGCCCCTACCGGACCAGCACCGGCCGGAAGAACTGGTACGTGACCGCTCAACCGCCGCCGAGCGACGCGCCGACGACGACGTTCGCCGAGGCCGACGTCGACATCGTCGGGTGCCGCACCGGCGGTCCCGGTGGCCAGCACCGCAACAAGGCCAGCACGGCGGTACGCGCCACCCACCGCCCCTCGGGCCTCGTCGTGGTCGTGGACGACGAACGGCAGTTCACTCTCAACCGGCGCATCGCCCTGCACCTGCTGCGGCAGCGTGTCGAGCGCGGCGACGAGGTGGCCCGCCGCGCGGTCACCACCGCCCGCCGGCGCATCCACGACGACCTCGTGCGGGGCGACCCGACCCGCATCGAACGTCCGGAGCCGGCGCCCGCGCCGAGCCGGCGGCGGGGCGGACGGCCGACCTCCGGACGCTGAGGTCGGGCGTTCCGGCGCCGCTGCGGTGGCGCCGCGCCCGGTGCGGGCTCAGACCTCCAGGACCGCGTCGGCGAACGCCCGGGGCGCCTCCTGGGGCAGGTTGTGCCCGATGCCGCCGCCGACGGTCCGGTGCTCGTACCGGCCGGCGAACTGCTTGCCGTAGACACTGGGATCCAGGTGGGGCGCGCCGTTGGCGTCCCCCTCCAGGCTGATGCTGGGCACCGTGATCTGCGGCTTGCCGGCCAGGCGCTTCTCCACCTCGTCGTACTGCGGTTCGCCCTCGGCGAGGGCCAGCCGCCAGCGATAGTTGTGGATCACGACGTCGACGTGGTCGGGGTTGTCGAACGCGGCGGCGCTGCGCTCGAACGTCGCGTCGTCGAACGTCCAGCGCGGCGACGCGGTCTGCCAGATCAGCCGGGCGAAGTCGCGACGGTTGCGGTCATAGCCCTGCCGGCCGCGCTCGGTGGCGAAATAGAACTGGTACCACCAGGACAGCTCTGCCTTGGGCGGCAACGGCGTCCGGCCCGACTCCTGGCCGTCGATCAGATAGCCGCTCACCGACACCAGACCCCGGCAGCGCTCCGGCCACAGGGCGGCCACGACATCGGCCGTACGCGCGCCCCAGTCGAACCCGGCCAGCTTCGCGCTGTCGATGCCCAGAGCGTCCATGAGTGCGACGAGGTCGAGCCCCAGGGCCGCCGGTTCGCCGTTGCGCAGGGTGTCGTCGGACCGGAACCGCGTCGTGCCGTGACCCCGCAGGTACGGCACGACGACCCGGTGGCCGGCGTCGGTGAGCAGCGGTACGACGTCGGCGAAGCTGTGGATGTCGTACGGCCAGCCGTGCAGGAGGATCACCGGCTCGCCGTCGGCCGGGCCGGCGTCCACGTATCCGACGTTCAGGACCCCGGCGTCGATCTGTCGCACGTCATCGAACGCTGCCATGGAACCGGTCCCCTTCTTCGGCTGACTTCCTCTGTCGACATGCGGCTGGGGAACATCGGCCCAGCTCCGACATCGTAGGGACGCGCGGGCCGCCCCACGGCGGGTTGCGCGAGAACGGCAGGGCTGGTGCGCGAATGGCTAGGATGCGTCCCCGAACAGGACACTCGCCGTGCGGGCGCGACGCTGGTCGTAGGCTGATGGCATGGCTGAGCGATCCCTGACCCTGATGGCGGTGCACGCCCACCCCGACGACGAGGCGACGAGCACCGGTGGAGTCCTTGCCCGGTACGCCGCCGAAGGTGTCACGACGGTCCTCGTGACCTGCACCGACGGGCGGTGCGGCGACGGCCCCGGCGGGGTGAAGCCCGGCGAGCCCGGCCACGACCCGGCCGCCGTCGTGGCGATGCGTCAGACCGAGCTGGAGGCCAGCTGCGCGACGTTGAAGGTCACCCACCTGGAGACGCTCGGCTACGCCGACTCCGGGATGATGGGGTGGTCGACGAACGACCAGCCCGGCTCCTTCTGGACGACGCCGGTGACCGAGGCCGCGGACCGGCTCGCCGCCCTGATCCGCCAGTACCGACCGGACGTCATCGTCACCTACGACGAGAACGGCTTCTACGGCCACCCGGACCACATCCAGGCGCACCGCATCACCATGGCCGCCGTCGCGCAGACCGACGTGCCCGCGAAGGTCTACTGGACCACCGTGCCGCGGACGGCGTTCACGGAGTTCGGCCGGATCATGAAGGAGCTCGGCGTCGAGTGGGCCGACCCGGACCCGTCGTCGGACGTGCCCGAGCTGGGCCTGCCCGACGACGAGATCACCACCTGGGTCGACACGCGGAGCTACGGCGCGCAGAAGTTCGAGGCGCTGGCCGCGCACGCCAGCCAGACCGAGAACATCTTCTTCCTCCAGCTGGGCCAGGAGCGGTTCACCGAGCTCATGGGCACGGAGACCTTCGTCCGGGTACGGGACACCACCGACGCGCCGGTGCCCGAGGACGACCTCTTCGCCGGCCTGCGCTGACGCGTACCCGCGGCCGACTACGGGGCCCGCTACCGTTGCCGGGTGCGGGTGGTGGTGGCGGAAGACCTGATGTTGTTGCGGGACGGGCTGATCCGGCTGTTGGAGGCCCACGGCTTCGAGGTGGTCGCCGCCGTGGGCAGCGGGCCGGACCTGCTGACCGAACTCGTCACGCGGCGTCCCGACGTGGCAGTGGTCGACGTGCGGCTGCCGCCGACGTACACCGACGAGGGCCTGCGGGCCGCGCTCGCGGCGCGGGCCGAGGTGCCGGGGCTGCCGGTGCTGGTGCTCTCGCAGTACGTGGAGCGGCTGTACGCGCGGGAGCTGCTCGCCGACGGCCACGGCGGGATCGGCTACCTGCTCAAGGACCGGGTGTCCGACCTCGGCGAGTTCGTAGCCGCGGTTCGCCGGGTCGCCGCCGGCGGCACCGCGCTGGACCCGACAGTGGTGGCGAAGCTGCTCGACAGCCGGTCGCGGGTGCTGCCCCTGGACCGGTTGACGCCCCGCGAGCGGGAGGTGCTCGGACAGATGGCGCAGGGCCGGTCCAACGCGGCGATCGGCACGGCCCTGTTCATCACGGAGAAGGCCGTCGCGAAGCACACCAACAGCATCTTCGCCAAGCTCGGGCTGCAGTCGTCCGAGGACGACAACCGGCGCGTCCTCGCCGTTCTCGCCTACCTCGACGCATAGGGGTACTGGTACCACCCCGGGAGGGGTTCCAGGCTCCTCGAAACGGGCCTCGTCAGCGACGAGCCTGAGGACATGACCGCAACCACCAGCACGAGGACCCTCCACGCGGGCCCCGTTCCCCGGGCCGACCGCGCCCTCGCCCCCGACCTCGCCCGCGGCGCCATGCTGCTGTTCATCGCGCTCGCGAACGCCGCGAACGCCGCGTTCGCCGGCCAACCCGGCCTGGACGGCACGCCGCACGGCGCGCAGCGCGTCGTCAACGCCGTCCTGGCGATGTTCGTCGACAGCCGCGCCTACCCGGTCTTCGCCGTCATGTTCGGGTACGGCCTCGTGCAGATCGCCCGGCGGCAGGGCGACGGCGCACGGCGGATCCTGGTGCGGCGTAACGCCGCCCTCATCGTCTTCGGCCTGTTCCACGCGGCGCTGCTGTACTTCGGGGACTTCCTCGGCGCGTACGGCATCGTCGGTATCGCCGCCACCCTGCTGTTGCTGCGCCGCGGCGACCGGTTCCACCGTGTCGTGCTCTGGCTCTGGGGGTTCCAGACCGCGTACGCCGGGGTCCTGGCGGTGACCGCGCTCGTCGGCGCGCGTGGCGGCGACGCCGTCCTCACGAACACGCCGAACCCGTCGCTCGCCGCCTCGTCGTACGGCCAGTCGATCCTCGACCGTCTCGCCGAGTGGCCGGTCCACACGGTCACGGTGCTCCCGTTCATCGTCATCGTGTGGTTGGGCATCTGGGCGGCCCGCCGCCGCATCCTGGAGAACCCTGCCGCACACCGCACGCTGCTGCGCCGCGTCGCCGTCGGCTGCCTCGGCATCTCCGTCGTCGGCGCGCTTCCCTACACGCTCGTCGCCGCTGGCGCCGTGCACGTCGACGCCGCTACGGTCGACGCCATGGCACTCGTTCACGCCGTGAGCGGCGAGTACGGAGGGCCGGGCTACGTGGCGCTGTTCGGCCTGCTGGCGCTGCGCCTCGATCGCGCCCGCCGCGGCCGTGCCGTGCTCGCCCCGGTGATCGCGCTCGGGCAACGGTCGCTGAGCGGGTACCTGTTGCAGTCCGCGGTGTGGCTGGTGCTGTTCGCGCCGTTCGCGCTGGACCTGGGCGGCACGTACGCCGCCGCCGGCGCGGCGGTCGTCACCTGGCTGGTCTCGCTGGTCGCCGCCTGGGCTCTGAGTGTCACCGGTCGCCGGGGGCCGGCGGAGACGCTGCTGCGCCGCGTCACCTACCGCGCCGCCCGCCGATGACCGCCATCACCCGCAGGACCGTGGCCGGGGCGCTCTGCGTCGCGGCCACGGTCGCGTGGCTGGCCACCGGCCGGGGCGTGTTCTGGCCCCGGTGGGTCTACTTCGCCGTCGGCGTCCTCCTGCTCGGCCGGCTCCTGCTGCGGCGGGCACTGCGGGTGCCACCGGGCCGGCGTCTCTGGCTCGCCCTCGACGCCGCCGCCTGCACCCTGGTCTGGTGCGCCGACCTCAGCGTCTGGGTGCTCACCGGCGGTGGCTATTTCTGGCCGTTCTGGACGCTGCTCGGCATGGCGACGATCGTCGGGCTGCACGCCTGGGTGGTCAGCCGCCCGCCCGGGGCCCGGGAGCGGGAGCTCACCGATCGGATCGCCACGCTGACCCGGTCCCGGCGCAGCGCCGTGGACCAGCAGGCGGCCGAGCTGAAACGGATCGAGCGGGATCTGCACGACGGGGCCCAGGCCCGCCTGGTGTCCCTGGCGCTGGCCCTGGGCCTGGCCGGGGAGCTGCTGCGCCGCGACGTCGACGGTGCCGCGCAGCTGCTGGCGGAGGCCCGCGCCACGGCGACCGCCGCCCTCGACGACCTGCGCACCGTCACCCAGAGCATCCACCCGGCGGTCCTCGCCGACCGCGGCCTCGGTGACGCCGTCCGCGCCCTGGCGCTCGACCTCGCCGTGCCCGTCACCGTCGTCGGCGACCCGCCCGCGCAGCTTCCACCGGCGGTGCAGACGGCGGCGTACTTCGCGGTGGCCGAGGCCCTGGCCAACGTGGCGAAACACAGCGGCGCCACGGCGGCGTGCGTGACCTTCGACGACGGGGTCGGCGACGTGCTGCGGATCCGCGTCGACGACAACGGCTGCGGTGGCGCCGACGCGAGCCGCGGCACGGGCCTGCGCGGCATCATCGGCCGACTCGACGCCATCGACGCCCGCCTGACTGTCGACAGTCCGGTCGGCGGCCCGACCCGGGCCACCGTCACGATCCCGATCGAGCCAGGATGACCCGTGGGCGAACGACACCGGCGACGGCGGCGCTCGTCAGGACGTCGCGGCCGACTGCCCGCTGCGGCTGTCCGGTCGTACGCCCTGGTCGGGGCGCTCGGTCAGCACCCGGGGGCCAGCCTCGGTAACCGCGACCGTGTGCTCCGAGTGGGCCGAGCGCGAGCCGTCCGCGGACCGGATCGTCCACCCGTCCTGATCGAATTTGATCTTGCCGGTACTGCGGCAGAACCACGGCTCGATCGCGAGCGTCAGGCCGGGCTTGAGCGTCATGCCCCGCCCGGGTCGGCCGTTGTTGGGCACGTGTGGGGCCTCGTGCATGGTCCGACCGATGCCGTGCCCGCCGAACTCGTCGTTGATCTGGTAGCCGTAGCGGTGGGCGACCTCGCCGATGGCGGCGGAGATGTCGCCGAGGTGGTTGCCCGGCCGCGCGGCGTCGACGCCGGCCGCCAGCGCGACCTCGGTGGCCTCGATCAGCTTCAGGTCGGCCGGAGTGGGGGTGCCGACGATGACGGACAGCGCGGAGTCGGCCGCCCAGCCGTCGATCCCGACCGCCATGTCGATGCTCAGCAGGTCACCGTCGCACAGGACGTAGTCGTGCGGCAGGCCGTGCAGGACGGCATCGTTTACCGAGAGGCACAGGACGTTGCGGAACGGGCCACGACCGAACGACGGCGTGTAGTCCCAGTAGCAGGACTCGGCGCCCCGCTCCCTGATCCGGCGGCGGGCGTGGCGCTCCAGGTCCAGCAGGTTGACCCCGACGGCCGCCACCGCACGCAACTCGGCCAGCAGCTCGCCGACGAACTGGCCGGTCACGGCCATTCGATCGACCTCCGCGGCGGTCTTAAGCTCGATCACGATCAACCCTTCCCTCTCCTGTCCGGTATAGTTATACCACGTCGAGCGGAGGGGCCGGCGGGTCGACATTGCCGGTCCGTGCGGGCGCATCTATCCTGCTCACATGGTTCGCCCACCCCTCACACCGGAGCAGATCGCCGCCGGGCAACGCCTCGGAGCGGCGCTTCGGGTCGCGCGGGGCGGCCGCAGTCTCGTCGAGGTGGCACTGGCGGCCGGCATGTCGCCGGAGACGCTGCGCAAGATCGAGGTGGGCCGGCTTCCGGCACCCGCGTTCGGCACCGTGGTCTGCCTCAGCGAGGTCCTCGGCGTCGCGCTCAGCGACCTGGCCGAGGTGTGGCTCGCCGACTCGCGCGTCCGCGAGGCGTCCTGAGCACTCGATCGACGACCGCCGGGTAGCTGCTGCCCGCGGTTCGGCCGGTCCCGCAGCCTGGACGACCCGACCGGCTCCGTCCTGGTCGGGCCCTTCCGTGACGCCGGGGCGCGCACTCCCCCGGCCAGGTCCGCTCGTCCGTCCTGGCTGAACCGCGCCAGGCCCGTCGCTCCACTGGAGACTGTCGGATTTCCGCGATCGCCAAGGCCGGCCCGGGCAGAGGATGCCGCACGTCGATGTCGTCGCTAAGGTCTTGGGCGTTCGGGAAGGATGGCCCCGATGCGACGCGGACAGGCATTGACCGCGGTTCTCGCGGGACTCGGTGTCCCCGGCCTGCTCGCCGTGTGGAAGAGCAGCCTGATCACCGATCACCCGGCTGCCGCAATCGCCCTGGCGGTCCTGTGGGAGGTCTGCCTGGGCTTGTTCCTCGTCCTGACGGGCGTCGCCGGCCGCCAAATCGACCGCCTCCGTGACGTGCTGGACAACGCCGCCACCCAACGCCTCTCGGGATACGGTCGCCGGTACCGGGAGTTCGTGCTGTCATCCCTGCGCTACGTGGACGCGAAGGGACTGGCCACGGTCGGAGACCAGTCTCCGGAGCTCGAGGAGGTCTTCGTCGAGCTCTCGCTCGTTTCCCGCGCCCCACACGAGGTGCCGGGCAGCGTGCTGGCTGACACGCCACTGGAGGTGTCCGACCGGGTTTCGGTCTGGACCGTCCTCGGCGACGCGACGCCGCGCGTGCTCGCCGTTGTCGGCGCGCCGGGTTGCGGTAAGACCACACTCCTTCGCCACGTGGCCCGTCGACTGGCCAAGGGCCGGATGAGATGGCGGCGGCCGATTCCGTTGCTTCTGATCCTGCGCGACCAGGCCGCCGCGCTTGTCGACAACCCGGCCCTGACCCTCGCCGAGGTGGTGGGCAGAGCGCTTCCGCGCCTGGGCGGCGGCGACGCGGAACGGTGGTGGGAGTACCGGCTGGTGCGGGGCCGCTGCACGGTTCTCATGGACGGCCTCGACGAGGTAGGTCGCTCGCAGGATCGGCAGATGCTCAGCGACTGGATCGACACGCAGGTCGCGGCCTACCCGAGGAACGACTTCGTCATCACGTCGCGGCCGCACGGGTACCAGACGGCGGTCGTACGCTCGGCACAGGTGTTCCAGGTACGGCCGTTCACCGGAGAACAGGTGGACCAGTTCGTTCGAGGGTGGTACAGGGCGATCGAACGGAAGGCCGCGTCCAGTGTCAACCCGGCGGTCGATCGTGTCGCGGACGACAGCGCGGAAGACCTCCTGCGACGGCTCGCGTCGACGCCCGCGCTCTACGACCTGTCCGTCAACCCGCTCCTTCTCACGATGATCGCCCACGTCCACCGGTACCGCAGTGCGCTCCCGGGCAGCCGCGCCGACCTGTACGGCGAGATGTGCCAGGTGATGCTGTGGCGCAGGCACGAGGCCAAACGGTTGCCGGTGGAGATCCCCGGCGCCACCAAGGAGCGGCTGCTGGCCCTGCTCGCATACACGATGATGTGCCGACGCGCACGGGACATCACCGTGCGACAGGTCGCCAGCATCTGCCTCCCCATCCTGCAACGGCTCACCGCCGAGGTGACGGTGGCCGACTTCCTCGCCGACGTCACCTCCAACGGCCTGCTGCTGGAACGGGAACTCGACCTCTACGCGTTCGGGCACCAGACGTTCCAGGAGTATCTGGCCGCGAAACACATCCGCGACCACGGGCTGGGGGCCGATCTCGTCGCCTGTGTGACGGACTCGTGGTGGCGGGAGGCGACACTGCTCTACCTCGCCAACGCCGATCCGGACCCGATCGTGGCGGCCTGCCTCGACGCCGCCACCATGACGTCGCTGTCGTTGGCGTTCGAAGCGTCCGAGACCGGCGGCGAGCTTGCCCCGGATCTTCGCCGCCGCCTTGCGGAGATCATGACGACCGGATTCGAGGACGGTGCCGACCCGCAGCGGGTGCGGTTGGTGGCGGGGGTTCTGGCCGCCCGTCATCTCAGTCAGCTGATCCCCCAGCCCAACGGCACCATGTTGTGTCCGCATCCGATACCCGTGAACCTCTACTCCCTCTTTCTGCGGGGCACCGGCAATCCCCCACCCGTGTGGCCCGGCCTGGCGGCCCAGCCGCAGACCGAGGCGGTTGCCGGGGTGTGGAGTTCGGACGCCCACTCGTTCGTGAACTGGTTGAACACGCTGTTGGGGGGAAGCGGCAGGACCGACTACCGGCTGCCCACCAGGCAGGAGCTTGACGGCCTGGAGGCCCTGCAGGCACCGAGTCCGCGCATCTTCCTGTCCCAGGCGACGAGCGTCTGGGTGCAGCCGGACCCGGGAAGCCGGAGCCCGCAACTGTGGGTGGCGCGGGGAGCTTCGTCGCCACGTGTGGCCACCGGGGCGGAGGTCGCTCAGGCGTTCCGTCGCGACATCGCCGTCGCCGGCCTGCTGGCTCAGGCGAATCTGGCCGCCGCCTACGCGGTCGGAAAGAGCCTGGCGGATCGGATGGGGGTTCCCGACGCCGGCACCGATCTGGCGGGCAGCCTCGACCGGCTCGCGTCCGTCACGTCCGAGCCGCCGCTGGCTCGCGAGTTCACCACCCTGCTGGCATTCGGAGCGAGGACGGTGCCGTTCGCCGCTAAGGAAAACTATTCCCAACGCTACATCGGCACCCTGCTGCTGCAGTCCGATCTGTGGGCGCTCCTCAAACTCATCGAGCGACTCTCCCCGCCGAACGAGCCTGAACCGGCCTTCACCGACATGACCACGCGCGCACTCGCGGCCGTCGACCGCTCGGACGTCAATCCCAAGCATCTGGAGGCCGTCCGGCGCGAGCAGACGCTCGGGGGGAACTCGCAAGGGGCGATCGATCTCATTCACGAGGATGAACTGCGCAGGTACATCGGCACCGGCCTGACCAGGGCGCTGGGCGCCGTCTTGTCCGCCCGCCGACGGTTGACGGAGGCCGAACTGGACGGACGATTCGCCGACGCGCTGCTGCGCGACACCGGATTCGCCGGCGAGGAGGAGCTCGACGTCGAGTTGGAAGCACTGCACGACCGGGCCCTGACCGCGCACGTGTTCTTCGAGGGTGTGGACCGGTGGTGGGCCGGCCCGCTGGCCGGCCGGCTCGTGACGGCCACGGAGCAACTGCTGGCGAGGCGAACCACGCCGCTGGGCACCCTCGGAGCACGGGTACGGTTGGCGGCCGTCGTGCTGGCCGCCGAGGCGAGGTTGCACGGTGCCACCGACGTGCACGCGGCGTTGAAGGAGATCGGCCACGGCGCGACGGCCATCGAATCGAACGCCCGTGACCCGCGCTGGCTGGAACGACTTCTCGTGGCGCGCGCCTGACGACCCGACCTGTTGGTCTGCCTCAGCGAGGTCCTCGGTGTCGCGCTCGGCGATGGGGCCGAGGTGTGGCTGGCCGACGCGCAAGGCCGCTGACTCCACAGAGGACTGTCGGATATCAGCGATCGCCGTCGTCGGCCCGGGTGGAGGATGTCGGACACCGATCTCGTCGCTAAGGTCCACCGTGACAAGCGCCTGCCGGGGAGGCGGTGATCGATGCGTTGCGTCACCTGTGGGGCCGACACCGATGCGGCCCTCCCCACCTGCCAACGGTGCGGTTCGGCCCTGCCCGGGGCGGCCACCGTGCCGCAGGAGCAGGCTCCGCCTCGCGCCGTCCCGGTCGCGACCGACCCGCCCGGCGCGGCACCCCTCGCGACCGCATCGACGGTCACGCCGCCTCTCACGACGGAACTCCCGGAACCATCGCCACTTTCGATAACGTCGCCCGTCGTCGGCGAGGCACCAGGCGCGCCGTCGCGGCCGGGCGTGCCACCCCCGCTGTGGGACCTGCTGGTGTGCGCGCTGCTGTTCGCCGGCTGGGTGCTGGTGCTGCTTGTCGTCGCGCTCGCCCGGGGCGCCGAGGAGCCGTCCGAGGTGCCGGGTCGCCTGGCCCTGTGGCACTACGTGCTCGCCGCGCTCGCCGTCGCCATCTACCTGTTGACGGCCGTCCGGGGCGTACCCGAGTCACCCGGCTACCTCTGGGCGCGCGCCGCCAGTGGCGACGGACGTGACGGTGACCTGCGGCGAGGGCTCCAACTCCTGGTGCCCACGGTGGTGGTGACAGTCGCGGTGGCGCTCGTCGCGGGCATGACCGTGCCGCTGTCCGCCGCCGTCCCCGGCGCGACGTCCACGTCGGCGACCCCGACCGCCGACGAGGGGGTGTCCACCGAGACGCCGCCGACGCCCGACCCGGTTCCGACGACGGCGTCCGGCCTGGAGACGCCGACGGCGACGGCGAGCGACGATCCGGACACGCGGCGGCGTGCGCAGGCCGAGGCGGTGGACGCGCTGCTGTCGGAGTCGATCGCCTCCCGCGGCGACCTGGCCACCGCCATCGCCGCAGTGGGAGACTGCCGCGACCTGGACCGCTCGCTCACCCTGCTGGACGGCGTCACCCGGCAACGCCGCGCCCAGCGTGACCAGGCCGGAGCGCTGACCGTCGATGCGCTCGCCGACGGAGCGGCGATGCGCTCCCACCTGGTCTCCGCCTTCACCTACGCCGGGGACGCCGACGCGGCGTACGCCGCCTGGACGCGGCGCTCCATCAGCTCCGGCTGCTCACTCGACGCCAACTGGCGGCGGGGCAACCAGCTCTCCGAGCAGTCCCAGAAGGCCAAGAACGAATTTCTGCGCCGGTGGAACCCGATCGCCGTCTCCTGCGGGTTGCCCACCCGCACCAGCAAGGAAATCTAGGGAGCCGGGAGATGACGACGTGACGGTGACCGAGGCGTCGCAGACCGAGCACTTCGACTTCCCGTCGTACCAGGTGCCATCGCGGCTGTCCGACACCACACGGCGCCTGTGCGGCGCGGCCTACCTCGACCAGACGTACGCCGACACGGTGATCAGGGAGGTGATCGAGGACGAGCGGCGTGCCGTCGCGCTCTCGTTCGGCTTCGACCTCAACGCGGTCGTCCGGCACTGCTTCCGGGCACGGCACCGCTACCTGACCCGCGACGCCATCCTGTTCGGCCTGCTCCTCATCGGTGTGGTGACCTCGCTCAGCGCCACTGCCGGTTGGCTGGTGCTCGGATTCACCGTGCTGCTGGCGCGCTCCGAGGAGGCGCGCAAGATGTCCCTGCCCGTCCGCGTTTTGTTGTTCGGAACGCTGCTCACCATCGTGCTGTGCAGTGGCGGCCTGGCGCTCGTGCTGCCCCTGTTCAGTGTGTCCGACGGCCTCGAGTTACTCGTCGGCCCACTGCTGGGGACCGGCCCCGATCTCAGTGCCGACGCGCTCATCGACACACTGCGGTCCAGGATGACGGCCGGCCTCTTCGGCGTGGTGGCCTGGATGCCCCTCCTGCTCGGTGCCGCCACGCTTGCCGTCCTCGTCCGGTTCGAGCGTGCCACCCACCAGATCCTGACCGACGAGCTGCGCCCCGGCATCCCACCGGTCCTGCCGACCCTGCCCAACGAACGGGTGGCCCGCCGGCTCGACCTGGTGGCCCGCGCCCAGTACGGCAACATCACCGTCCAGGAGGACGACCCCTTCCTGGGCTGCGGCGCGCCGGAGCACGGCTGGTCGTACGCCATCGCGGTGCAGCCCGCCGTCGGCCTGGCCCCCGGCACGGATGCCCCGCCGATCGACCAGGCGGAGCTGGGGCCGGCGCTGACCGCGCACGTCCGGGCGGCGATCCGGCGGATGCGGGAGGATCCGCTGCCCCGCGCCGTCCGGGTGCCGGGGCTCTCCCTGGTGCCGCACATCGTCGCCGACGGCGTACGCCGGCAGGGTGACCCGCTGCTCGACCCGGCGACCGGGATGCCCCGCAGCCGCGCCTCGGAAGAGGTTGTCGACGTGATCGTCCGGCATCCGCAGGGCGGGCTGCGGTACTACGACCGGATCGTGGTCAGCGGCGCCGGCAAGCCGCTGCACACCGCCGACGGGCGGCTCGTGCTGCCCGAGCAGGACCTCGGCATCGACATCTCCGCGTTCGTGCACGCCGCCGTCGAGGGTGGGTTGCTCTACGTCGAGTTCGTCAGCACCGTGATGTACCCCATCAAGGCCCGGTACGCGCTTGTCGACCGGCTGCGCCCCGAGCAGTCGACGGTCCGGATCGCGCGTGGCGTGCTGGCGAACATGGTGACCGACTCGGTGCTCAGCGGCTGGCACCTGGTCAAGCGACTGCGGCACGAGCGGGGCATGAAGACCCGGATGGACGACGCGCTCGCCGCGAGCGAGCAGTTCCGGACGCACGACTACGGCGCCCGGGTCAGTGTGCGTCAACTCGTCGCCGAGCCGGCCGCGGTCAAGCACCTGCAACTGCTCGACGAGTGGAAGTACACCAAGCTGCTGGAGCGGGCCGTGCTGGAGGCGGTCGTCTCGTTCCTGACCGAACGTGGCCTGGACACCGGCGATCTGCCGCAGCGCGCGTCCCAGGTGCAGAACATCTTCGGCAACGTCAACAACATCTTCGGCGGTCAGCAGGCGATGTCCAGCTCCAACGTCTCCTTCGAGCAGCACAACTAGGAGGTCCCCGTGACAGACCCCGACCAGCCGCCCCGGTCGATCGTGTTCCACAACGTCATCAGTGGCGGCCAACAGGCGATGGCCAGCGACAACGCCGTCTTCGTGCAGTACAACGGGTCGGCCGATCTCACCGAGCGGTTCGACGCGCTGCTGCGCACCCTGAAGGAGCACGTCGCCGACTTCGAGGACCCGGACCGCGCCGACCGCGAGGTGGCCGCGATCGAGGCGGCCCGCGAGCAACGGCAGCCGGACCGCAGGCCGGTGCTGACGTCGTTGGAGACGCTGGCGGCGCTGGCCACGGTCGGCGGCACGGTGGCGCAGGCGGTCCGGGGCGCCATCGACCTCGTCTCCCAGCACTGGCCACTCTGACCTGTACCGTGAACAGAGCCGGCTGGCCCGAGGGCGCCCGGGTCGGTGCGACGCGCTGCCGGGAGGTGGGCACACCATGAGCGACGGATCACTCGACATCGATCCCGAGGGTCTCCTCCACGTCGCCGTCGACGTCGAGACCGTCGCACACCGGCTCGACGCGGTGGAGCCACCCGGCGACGACGAGGATCCGCCGGCCTCGATCGTGGCCTGGCTCGACGAGTTGCCCCGACTCGCCGGCGAGCTGCGCCAGGTCGCCGATGTCCTCCGTACCGTCGCGGATTCGGTCTCCGTCACCGAGGGCGAGATCTGGGCCCGGTTCGCTCGCCGTGGCGACGGATGACGACAGACGGCACTGTGGTCTTTCCCTACTCGCGGTTGGTGGCCGTGCCACCTCCGGGCCACGCCGACCAGGGCGAGCGGTGGAGGCAGGCCGCGCAGGCGGTCGGCGGGGCCGCCGACGAACTCCGCCGGCTGCATCGCCTGCTCCCCGGCCTTTGGCAGGCCGGATCCGGCCAGCAGGAGACCGACGAGATCCTTCGCCGCCTGGTCCGCCAGCTCGACGAGGCGTACGACGCCTACACCCGGATCGCCGCCGCGGTGGCGGGCCGGGAGCACGACCTCGCGCAGGCGCGTCGGCTCGCCCTGGAGGCGGTCGCCGAAGCGCGCCTCGCCGGGCTCGTGGTCACCCCGGTCGGGGAGGTCGAGCCGGCGTCGGGTTCGGTGACCCCGCCGATGGCGGTACGCGCGACCGCGGGCCGGCTGACCGCCCGGATCGTCGAGGCGACGGCGCGGGCAGCAGCCGCCGAGCAGCGCGTGGCAGAGGAACTCGCCGGCCTTCCGCTGCCGCACCCCCGGTGAGCCTGCCCGGTGGTCAGTCCGGATCAACCCACGCCGTCTGGATGAGCTGCTGGCCGTCGCGGCGGCGCACGAGCGTGCCCCGCCCCGCAGGCTGCCGGCTCGGCCGCAGATTTCCCAGGACGGCGCCCTCCTCCCGGTTGCCGGACATCAGCAGGCCCGACGCGTCGAGTTCGCGCAGGCGTTGCAGGACCGGCTCGTAGAGCGCCCGGGACACCCCGCCGGCCCGACGCGTGACGATCAGGTGCAGACCGATGTCCCGGGACTGCGGCAGCAGCTCGTACAGGGCACTGAGCGGGTTGCTGCCACCGGACGCCACCAGGTCGTAGTCGTCCACCAGGATGTACAGGTCCGGGCCCTTCCACCAGCTGCGGTCGCGCAGTTGGGCGGTGGTCACCTCCGGCCCGGGCAGGCGATTCTGCATGGCGGCGCGAATGGACGCCATGCTCTGGGCGAACAGCTGGTTCGACCCGGCGTAGTCGAGCAGGTGGTCGCCCTCCACCGCGCCCAACAGGCTGCGCCGGTAGTCGGCGATGACCAACCGCGCCTGGATAGGCGTGTACCGCTCGACGATGCCCTGGGCGATCAGCCGCAACAGGTTGCTCTTGCCGCACTCGGCATCGCCGAAGACGGTCAGGTGCGGCTCGACCGCGAAGTCGAGGTGCACCGGCGCCAACGCGGACTCGTTGACGCCGATGGGCAGCCCCGGCGTGGCCCGGTCGACGACCTTGGCCAGCTCGGCCACGGTCAGCTTCTCCGGCAACAGACGTACCGTCGGCGCCGGAGGGCCCGGCCAACTCGCCGCCACCTGGCGGGCCAGCGCCACCGACGCCTCGGTGAGGTCCTCCGTGTCGTGCAGGCGGTCGATGCGGGAGAGCGCGGCGAGGAAGTGCAGCTTGTCGGGCGTCAGGCCGCGACCGGGCGAACCGACCGGGACGTTCTGCGCGGCTCGCCTGTCGATCTCCGACTCGGTCGCGTCCCCGAGCCGCAGCTCAAGCCTAGTGCCGAGGAGATCCCGCATGGTGATCCGGACCTCGGCCCAGCGCACGGCGGTGATGACCAGGTGGATGCCGAAACCCAGCCCTCGACTGGCCAGGTTGGTGATGGCCTGTTCCAGTTCCTCGTACTCCTGGCGCAGGGTGTTCCAGCCGTCGACGACCAGGAAGATGTCGCCGAACGGGTCGTCGGGGAACTCGCCGCTCGCCCGCTGACGCCGGTAGTCGGCCATCGAGTTGACGCCGTGGCGCGCGAACCGGGCCTCCCGGTCGTCGAGGGCGGCGACCACCTCGGCCACCGTCCGACGGACCCGCTCGGTTTCCCGACGAACGGCCACCCCGGCCACGTGCGGCAGCTCCGTCAGGCTGCGCAGCGCGCCACCGCCGAAGTCCAGGCAGAAGAACTGCACCTCGCGTGGGGTGTGGGTGAGAGCGAGCGCGGCGATCATCGAGCGCAGCAGGGTGCTCTTGCCGCTGAGCAGGCCACCCACGATCACCACGTTGCCGCTCGACCCGCCGAGATCGACCATCATCGGGTCGCGGCGCTGCTCGTACGGGCGGTCCACCACGCCGACCGGGACGGTGAGCCGACCACGGCCGACCCAGTCCGCGGTGCAGAGTCCGAAGCGCTTGTGCAGACTCAGCGGTGGCAACAGCTCACCCAGACTCGGCGGCTCGGCCAACGGCGGCAGCCAGACCTGGTGCGCTGGGCGGCCACGGCCGTGCAACCGCTCCACCAGCAGGTCGAGCACCGTCCTGCCGGCGATGGCCTCCGCCACGGCCGAGCCCGGCTCGGCCTCGTCGTGGCCGGGTGTTCGTGACACGTACGCCGCCCGGAAGCGCACCATGGCGGAGTTGCCGGTCTTCAGGTAGCCGTGCCCGGGAGCGTTCGGCAGCTCGTACGCGTCCGGCACACCGAGCACGATCCGGCTCTCCACGGCGGAGAAGGTCCGCAGACCGATCCGGTACGACAGGTGCGTGTCCAGACCACGCAGCTTGCCCTCCTCCAGGCGCTGCGAGGCCAGCAACAGGTGCACGCCGAGCGACCGACCCAGCCGGCCGATCATCACGAACAGGTCGATGAAGTCCGGCTTCGCGGCCAGCAACTCGCTGAACTCGTCACAGATGATCAACAGGCTCGGCATCGGGGCCAGGGGCTCACCGGCCGCCCGAGCCTTCTCGTACTCGAAGCGGGAGACGTAGTTGCCCGCCGCCCGCAACAGCTCCTGCCGACGCACCATCTCACCGGCGAGCGCGTCGCGCATGCGGTCGACCAACGGCAGCTCGTCGGCCAGGTTGGTGATCACCGCGCTGGTGTGCGGCAGCGCGTCCAGCGAGGCGAACGTCGCGCCACCCTTGAAGTCCACCAGGACGAAGTTCAGCTCCTCCGACGGGTGCCGTGCCGCCAGCGCGGCGACGATCGTCCGCAGCAGCTCGCTCTTGCCGGAGCCGGTCGCGCCGATGACCAGGCCGTGCGGGCCCATCCCCGCCTGGGCCGACTCCTTCAGGTCGAGCAGGACCGGCTTTCCGTCCAGGTCGAACCCGACGGGCACCTGGAGGTGCTGCTCCGGGCCCCCGACCGCAGCGGGACCGTCGAAGGCCACCAGTGCCCGGTAGTCGGCGAGGCCGAGGATCTCCAGCGCATCGTCCCGGGCCTCCCGGGCGCCGCGACGAGCACCGTCGGGCGGGGCCACCGGCGGCAGGCCCCACGCCTGGGCGATCAGGGCGATCATCGGTCTCGTGCCGTCGGCGACGGCGAAATCCGCGCTGAGGTCGGGGGCGACCTCGGTCACCGCCAGCTCGGGGAGGGCGATGCGGAAGGTGCGTCGCCCCTGGATGGCCCAGCCGGGCATCGACAGCGGCAGGCGGGCGGCGTGGTCCGGATCGACCATCGACTCCTGCGGTTCCGACAGGCGGGTCTCGATCCGTAGCTGTGGAAGCTCGATCAGCTCCTGAGGGAGGGACCGCCACTTGCGCTCGACCACCGCGAGGTGGAATCCGTACCCCGAGCCCTTGTTGGCCAGCTCGATGACGCGCGCGGTGAAGTCGGGTTGCAGCCCGACGAAGTCCTGCCAACGGTCCACGACGAGGAAGATGTCCGGCTGCGGGCCAGCGTTCAGGCTTCCGCGTCGCGCCCGGAGGCTGGCTGGCGACTCCAGCTCGTGCTCACGGAACAGGCGCTTGCGTCGCAGCACCTCGTCCTCGAGCTGGCTCAGCAGTTTGCCCAACTCGACCACCTGGTCGTCGCCCAGGACCGTCTCGACGTGCGGCAGCTTCCGCATCGGCCAGAACCAGTTGCCACCGGATTCAAGGCAGTGGAACACGACCTCGTCGGCCGAGTGGGTGAGCGCGAGCCCGCCGATGATCGTACGCAGCAGGGTGGTCTTACCCATCCCGGGACGCCCCACGATCAGCAGGTGCCCCTCCGACGAGGCGAGATCGAGCGAGACAGGTTCCCCGGCTGGTTGGTCGATGCGGTGGTGCAGGCCGACCGGCACCGTGAGGGGCCCGCGCTGACGCCACTCGACGGCACACAGCTTCACGTCCTCGTGGACCTCCAACGGGCCCAACAGCTCGCCGAGACGAGGATCCCCCGGGTCCCGCGGATCGCGCGGGCGGTGGTGGCCGTCCCGGGACAGCGCGATGTGCACCTCGCTGCTCGCTCGGCCGAACTGGCACGGGGACTGTCGGGTCGTTCGTTTCGGCAGCGTCTGTTGGACGTACTGCCACAGATCCTCGGGGGTGATCCGACCTCGGCCGGTGAGATCGGCGGCACCCGTGCTCAGGCCCTCGATGACCGTCTCGGTGAAGGCGGAGCGGAGCCGTGGGGTCGCGGCCGTCGCCGGCTGCCCGTCGTCAGCGCGCTCGACGGAGTTGGTCGCGGTGATCACGTAACGGCCGTCGCCGGTCTTGAGTTCCCCGTCGAGGTTCAGATCCGCGGGTGACTTGGCCTGGTCGAACGCGCCGCTGTAGCAGCAGTCGAGCAGGATGACCGAGCTGGCGGCCTCGGACTCGTCGAGCAGTTCGTGGACGAAGGACGCGGAGATCGACGTCGACGACAGGCAGTCGACCTCGGTGTTGGCGACCGCCAGGTAGAGCCTGCCCCGCTTGCCGCGACGGATCCCGTGCCCGGAGAAGTAGAGCAGGATCAGGTCTTCCGGCCCGGCGCTGCGCAGCATCGTCTCCATCGTGCGCTCCACCGAGCTCTTCGACTCGTTCTCCAGCAGCACGGTGCGGTCGAAGGCCCCGATGTTGGCGTCGGCCAGCAGACTCTGCAGGTCGCGGGCCTCTTCCCGGGGCGCGTAGAGATCCGCCAACGAGTCGTCGATGTAGCGGTCGTTGGCGATGAGGAGAGCCAGGCGCTGTCCCACCGCTTACGCTCGGACACCGCCCGGGTGCTCACCCGGGGCAATCGCGGCCTGGTCCGGCTCGGGCGAGGCGGGAGCGGCGCCGGAGCGGTGTGACGCCTCGATGACCCGCGCCAGTTGGGTGACGAGGAGGGGATCGTCGATCCGGGTGCTACCCGTGATCACCACCTCGGTGTCGCCGCTGCGCACCGTGATGGATCGGGCTCTGGTCCGCTCGGTGTACGCGATCGCGATCTGGACGATCGCGCGCATGGTGGTGGCCGAGAAGAGACCGCCCACCACCAGCATCCCGAGCTCCCACGCCTCGGGCGACTTGCCCGGAACGGAAACGGGCCTCGTCGCGGGGGCGACGCGCGTCCGGGGAAGTGCCCGCAGGTCCTCGGCGAAGCCCTGCGTGAGGGCGTCGAGCCGCTCGGCGGTAAGCGGAAGCTCGGGTTCGACGACAATCGTCAGCTCCACCGTCGCCACCCCTTTCGGTACCTGTTCGCTCACTCTCCACATTCAACACCAGGTGCGCACCCGGCTCGGGGGCCAGCAGGCAGCGCCGGCAGGACAACGGCGTACACCTATAGACACGGAACGCTGTTAACGCTAACGTAGCCGACGACCGTCGATATCTGAGCGTAATCTGACCGTCACCGAGGGCCCGTAATCGCTGGTCCTGGCTGTGCGGTCGACATCGTTCGCGGCGCGGGGCGGGTGGATTGTGGTCGGCGCGGGACGGCCCACGATCACCACCGGGCGACTCGCGCCGAGGGCCGGACGATTCCAGGCCACGGCCACCTTCACCGATCAGCGCGCGTCCCAGGGCAGGGCCGTCCGCGCTGACCGGCGACCGTAACGCCACGTACAAGCCGCCTGGCCCGCCGATCAGGCCGTCCCCACGGCCCAACCCCGGTGTCCGACGGCCCCAGCGTCGCCGTACGTGCCGTAGGCCGGGCCACGTCCCGCCGTTCCCCCTGCTCAGAGTCCGGGCCCGAGCAGGGGGAACGGGCCCGGGACGAGCACATCGGCAACCTCCCACCAATGAGGAGAGCACGTGCGACCACAACGATCCCCGCACCGGCGACCAGCGCTCGTCGCCGCTGCCGCCACACTCGTGCTCGTCGGCGCCGCCCTCACCCAGACCGGCGCTTCGGCGGCCGCCGCCGGATGTCGGGTCACCTACTCGGTCAGCTCCCAGTGGCAGGGTGGCTTCGGCGCGAACGTCACAGTCACCAACCTGGGTGACGCCGTCAACGGATGGCGACTGACCTGGAGCTTCGCCGCCGGCCAGACCGTCACCCAACTGTGGAACGGCAGCTTCACCCAGGCGGGCGGCGACGTCGCCGTCACCAATGCCCCCTACAACGCCGGCATTCCCACAAACGGCAGCACGAGCTTCGGCTTCAACGGCAGTTGGACCGGCAGCAACCCCGTGCCGACCTCCTTCGTCCTCAACGGCACCACCTGTACGGGAGACGTGGGCCCGACGACACCCCCACCCACCACACCGCCACCCACGACCCCGCCGCCGACGACCCCGCCACCCACCACACCGCCGCCGAGCACGACCCTGCCCTGTGACATCTACACGGCCGGTGGCACGCCCTGCGTCGCGGCGCACAGCACCACCCGCGCCCTGTACGCCTCCTACAGCGGCTCGCTCTACCAGGTACGCCGGTCCTCGGACAACAGCACCAGGAACATCGGGGTGCTCGGCACCGGAGGACGGGCCAACTCCACCACCCAGGACAGTTTCTGCGCGAACACCACCTGCGTCATCACGGTCATCTACGACCAGTCCGGGCGCGGCAACAACCTCGGCTACCAGGGCGCGGGTGGGATCGGGGGTGCCGTGCAGCCCGCGGTCGCGACCCGGGAGTCGCTGACTGTCGGCGGCAACAGGGTCTACTCGCTCTACATCAACGGCAACAGCAGCTACTGGCGCGACGGGCACCTGACCGGCATCCCGACCGGGGCCGCGCCGGAGGGCATGTACATGGTGACCAGCGGCACCCACGTCAACAGCGGCTGCTGCTTCGACTACGGCAACAGCGAAACCACCCGTCGGGCCGACGGCCGGGGCACCATGGACGCCATCTACTTCGGCACGAGCTGCTGGTTCGGCGGCTGTTCCGGCAGCGGCCCTTGGGTGCAGGCCGACCTGGAGTGGGGTCTGTTCCCCGGTGGCAGCAGCTCGTGGAACCCGAACCAGCGGGCGTTCACCAGCAAGTTCGTCACCGCGACGCTGAAGAACAACGGCACGACGCGCTTCGCCATCAAGGGCAGCAACGCCCAGTCCGGCAACCTCTCCACGCTCTGGGACGGGTCGCTGCCCTCGGGCTACAACCCGATGCGGAAGCAGGGCGCCATCATCCTGGGCAGCGGCGGCGACTGCTGCATCGACAACTCCAACCAGAGTGTCGGCACCTTCTACGAGGGTGCGATGGTGGCGGGCTACCCGTCCGACGCGACCGAGAACGCGGTGCAGGCGAACATCGTCGCCGCCGGCTACCGCTGAACCCAGCGGCCGCGACCAGGGCCGCTACGCCGCGTGGCCCGGCTCGGGAACGATCCCGAGCCGGGCCACGCGCGCGTGCCAGGCCGTGCGCCGCGAACGCGCCACCATCGACGAGATGGGGTACGTCCTCAGCTTCGCGTCCACTTCTGGCTGCTGCTGCCGTTACAGGTGGCGAGGACCACCTGGGTGCCGTTTGCCGTTCCGGCCGCGTTCGGTGCGAGGCAGAGGCCGGACTGCACTCCGGTGATCGAACCGTCGGTGTTGACGTTCCACTGCTGGTTGGTGCCACCGTTGCAGTCCCAGATGATCACCCGGGTGCCCGCGGTCGTCCCGGCGCTCTCGGCGTCCAGGCACTTCGACCCGTACACCTGGAGTTGTTTGCCGGCGGTCGACGACCACTGCTGGTTGGCGCCGGCGTTGCAGTCCCACAACGCCACCTGGGTGCCGTTCGTCTGCGACTGCGACGGGACGTCCAGGCACCTAGCGGCTCCGGTGTTGCGCAGCGCCGCCGTGCTGCCGCCGCCGGCACCGGCGACGACGTTCAGGTTGTCGAACTGCGCGGTCTGGCCCTGGCTGGTCCCGAAACCGACCAGACCCGCGGAGTACGCGGAGTCGGTGGCCGTGCCGACTGTCGCGCCGTCGACGGTGGCGGTGATGGTGCTGCCGGAGAAGCCGAGAGCGAGGGTGTGCCACCGGTTGGTGCCGAGGGCGGCGACGCTGCCGCTGCGCAGGGTGGTGAGCTGGTTGCTTGTGCTGTTGCGCAGGATCGACCAGGCACCGCCGTCGGTGACGCGCAGGAAGTAGGCGTTCTGGGCGCTGACCGGGTCCAGGGTCTGGTTGCCGACCCGCCCCTCCAGCTGGACGTAGCCGGACTTCTCCAGCATGACGTCGGCGGAGACCGTGTAGTTGTTCCAGTTCAGGTTGCCGCCGTACGTGCTGGGGTCGGCCAGGGTCTTCCAGGTGATCGGCGCCATCGGGGACGCCTGGCGCAGGCACATGCCCGTCCGTCCGCCGCCGCACGTCGCGGTCTCGAACGCGCCCTGGTTGTCCTGCAGGTACTTCGCCAGCTTGCCGGCCGGGTAGCTCTCGAAGTTGTCGCTGTAGGGCAGGCCGAGCTGGCCCTGCGACGGGCTGGTCGCGGTGCCCTTGCCGGCACCGGTCGTGGTGGTGATGGTGTAGATGCGACCGGGCTGCACGGTAAGCGAGTACGCACCGCCGGACGGGGTGATGTCGGCGCCGCGCACGAAGTGCTCGGAAGTGTTGGAGGAGTTCAGGTTGGTCGACCACACGTGCACCGCCGACGTGGACAGGCCGCCTGTGACGTTGAGGTTCAGCGTCTGCGCGGCTGTCGCGTCCATGGTCTCGATGACAGTGGTGTAGTCGGAGTTGTTCGTCGACTTCAGCGACACGTAGCTGCCGTTGTTGCGGACACCACCGAGATAGCCGCTGGACGAGTCGAGGTACTTCCAGCCGGGCGCGGTGAACTGGGTGGTGTGCGCGAGGGTCCAGGTGTTCTTGCCGACGGCGTACCAGCCCGACCACGGCTGGTTGGCAAGCATCAGGCCGACGGTGGCCCAGGGGATGTTCGGGGTTGTCGCGCCGATCAGGTTCCAGTTGATGTACGCGGTCATCTTCCCGTCGAGGTAGCCCCGGTTGATGCCCCGCGCCAGCGGCTTGGCGCCGTCGTTGTAGTCCTGCGAGCCGCCCTCGCTGTTCCAGAGCGTCTCGCCGGTGGCTGTCGCGTTGGCCGACACCGTGCAGGTCGTCTGCGCGGCCAGGTAGCCGCACGGGTAGTGACCGCCGATGACGTCGATCGCGTTGCGCAGCGCTGCGTTGTTCACGGCAACGTTTGCCGGGTTCCAACTGCCCGGGTAGTCGTCGCCGAAGATGAGCTTGACGTTGCCGTAGCCGTTGTTGTTGAGCGCGCTACGCAGGCTGATGGTCCAGTTCGCGTCGTACCTGCGCTCGTTCTGGGCGGCGGTGAGGTAGTCGATCGTCAGGTTGTGCTGCCGGGCGCAGCCCAGCCACGACAGTTGGTAGTCGATCGAGTCCTGGGACATGAAGTTGCCGTTGCCGATCCAACCCGGCGCACCCCAGGCCAGCCCGACGAGTTTGATGTTCGGGTTGCGGGCCTTGGCCTGCTCCATGATCCACCACTCGTAACCGCGGTCGCAGTTCAGATCGCCCCGAAAGTGGGAGTGGCTCGGCTCGGACCCGCTCGTGGAGTTGGTGTCGCCGCCGATCTCCACCTTGAGGATCTGCAGGGCCGCGCCGTAGCCGGGCTTGAACAGGTAGTCGAGGATCTGGCCGCGTTGGGGTTCGGGGTAGTCCATCAGCAGGCGGCTGTTGCCGCCGCCGCCGCTGACCGCGCCGACCCCGTCGAACGTACGGCCACCCGACGCTCCGTTGATCGTGATGGAGGTGGCGGCCTGCGCGGGGGTCGTGATCCCACCCACCACACCGCTGGCGGTCAGCACACTGCCGACGACCAGGAGCGCGAAGGTTGACGAACGGCGGATCAGGCGTGTGATTCCTGGCATGTGAGGTCTCCTTGGAACAGGTGTGGGGCACGGTGGACCCCTTGTCACACCGCGCGCCGCCGTCCCGGTTCCGGGATCAGGTGGCATCGCGGGTGGCGGACCGGGTGCGGTCCGCCACCCGCGTCGGGTGCGTCAGGCGCCCTCCGGGTGTGTCAACTGGCGGTGCAGGTGGGGGTCAGGCCGGTGCCGCTGCCGGTGCCCTGGAAACCGAACTCGGCGACCTGGCCGGCGGCGAGCCGCCCGTTGTAGTCCACATTCGAGAAGCGCACCGCCCCGGTGCTGCCACTCGCCATGGCCGACCAGGTGTTGGTGACGCCCGCGCCGCTCGGAAGCGTCATGCCGACCGCCCACCCGTTCGTGCCGGCGGAGCCGGCGGTCACCTTCACCGTGGCCACGAATCCGCCGTTCCACGCGTTCAACGACACCGAGGCCGAACAGCCGCCCGGAACGGGCGGAGGGGTCGTCGGCGGCGGCGTGGTGGGCGGAGGAGTGGTCGGCGGGGCCGTGGTGGGCGGCGGTGTGGTCGGCGGCGTCGTGCCCTGGAACTGGGCGAAGAACTTCCAGACCTCGCCCTTGGTCCAGGTGGTGATGCCACTCTCGGCGTACGTGCCGTCGACCGGGCCGGGCATGTGACCGTTGTCGAAGGCAGCCCACTGCACGGGATATCCGGCGCGGCAGCCGGAGTAGGTGGTGGTGATGTGGCTCCGGCTCCCCGCGGCCGGTTCGCGCGGGCTCTGCGCCGTACACCCGTTGTTGCGCACGAAGGTGTCGCGCAGCGCGCGGCCCTGCGAGATGTTGAGGACGTTGTCGGTGATGCCGTGCAGGCCGAAGTAGGCGATGGGTTGGGTGCCGCCGCTACAGCCGCTGATCTGCGCGCCGCTGAAGACGGCCACGGCGCGGAAGGTGGTGGCGCGGGCGCAGGCGAGGGCGTAGCTCATGCCGCCACCCCAGCTGAAGCCGAGGGCGAAGCGTTGGGTGGTGTCGACGCAGAGGTCGCCTTCGATGCGGCGGATCATGTCATCGACGAAGGTGACGTCCTCGCCGCCGGAGTTGCCCCACCCGTTGCCGAAGCCCTGGGGCGCGACCAGGATGGCGGTGTCGTTCGACTGCTCGAGTTGGCCGTAGTAGGACCAGGGTCGGCCGCTGGTACCTCCGGAGTCGACCTCGGTCGCGGTGCCGCCCCGCCAGTGGAACGCGAAGATCAACCGGTACGGGTTGGTGTTGTTGTAGTTGCCGGGGATCCGCAGGATGTAGCTGCGGCTCTTGCCGTTGCTCTGGATCGTCTGCGTACCGCTGCGCAGCGTCGGGGCCTTGCCGCAGCCGGCGGTCGCCGCGGCGGTGCCCACGTCCGCGACCGGGGTGGTGGCACCGAGGCCACCATTGAGCGTGGTCGCGCCCGCTGCCACGACGAGCAGCGCCGCGAGCGCGATGGACCCGGAGGTGAACCGGTGTCTGAACATTGACCACTCCCTCTGTTTCGGTGGGTCAGTAGGTGGTGGGGATGTCGCGCGGGAAAAGATCAGGACGGGTCATCCGCACGACGAACCACGCGGGCGCGCGACGCCCACCGCGCGTCGCCGGCGGCTGGTGACAGGTCCTGATGCGACGTTCGCCTGCCCTGCGCAACGTCGTGATCGGCGAGGCCGGAACCAGCTGGCTCGCCCGGTGAGCCAGGGACGCCGTTCGCCTCGCATCGCATCGACTGTGAGCGATAACATCCCGTTCGTCAAGTCGTAACGAATGACGTCTGACAACTCCCCCGCAAAAACCGTTGAACGCGGCACGACGCGCGGGTGGAGGGTCTTGTTATCGGTAACATGCGGGGCCGGCGGACCGGTCGCCGCAACGGAACCCGAGCGGTGGTCCGACCGGGGTGAGCCCGCGCGGCGATGCCGACCGGCGGCAGGCATCATGTCGGCGTGAACTCAACCCTGGCCGCCCTGCTCGGCTCCGCGCTCACCGCCTTCGCATCGCTGTTCGTGGTGTGGGTGCACAGTCGGATCAAGCGGCGCCAGCGGGAGCGGGCCGAGCTGCAGCGGGCGTACGTCCTGGTGCTGTCCGGCGCCCTCCGCCTCGCCCACAAGGCCGAGGCGTTGCGACAGACCAGGTACTGGCGATCGGGCCTGCCGGAGGCGGGCAACGACCTGCTCGGAGGGCAGCGGCCGCTGGGGCCGATGGTGCTGCACGACTGGCTGGCCCGGGACATGGTCACCGTGGAGGCCGCCTGGTCGGAGATCTGGACCCGCGCGGATCAGGACGGCATCGCGCTGGCCAACGGGCTCATGACCGCGTTCAACGCGGTGCTGGCCGCCGCGCTGCAGGCCAGCGGAACGGAGCCGTTCGAGGCGTCCGACGAGATGACTATCGCCAGCCGCCGACTCGGCGAGGCACGCCGGCAGCTCGCCCTGCACGCTCGCCGGTTCGCGAAACTGGGCCCGCGAGACATCGACCTGTTCACCGAGCGCGAGTACGGCGTTCCGGTGGGCTGAGGTCCCGTTCGCCGTCGCGGACCTGTCGCTCGCCGGGTGTGGGTGCGGGCAGGACCAGGTGCACGACCCCGAGCATCAGCGCCGCAGCCGCACCGTCGAGCCAGTAGTGGTTCCCGGTGGCCACGACGACCAGCAGGGTGACGATCGGGTGGGCCACCCACAGCCACCGGAGACGCCCGCGGGTCACCGCGACGAGCGCGACGGCCACGGCCAGCGCCCACCCGACGTGCAGGGACGGCATGGCGGCGTACTGGTTGCTGAGGGTGTCGGTGTCGGGTGGGCCGTAGACGGTGGGCCCGAACCGGCGGCCGGTGTCGACCAGGCCCGTCAGCGCGGTGAGCCGGGGCGGCGCCAGTGGGACCAGGAGGTGCAGTGCCAGAGCCCCGGCGGTGAGACAGGCGAGCACGCGACGCGTCCACAGGTAGTGCGCCGGGTGCCGCAGGTACAGCCAGACGAGGGTGAGCACCGTGGCGGGGAAGTGCACGTACGCGTAGTAGCCGTTGGCCAGGTGCGCCACCAGGCCGTACGCGAGCAGCGGATGCTGGACGGTGGACTCGTCGGGCAGGTGTAACAGCCGCTCCACGTGCCAGATCGACTCGCCGTTGGCCAGCGCGGTCGACACCCGGCCGGCCACCGCCATCCGCGCCACCTTGTAGAGGAGGAACAGCGTGGCGACGAGCAGCAGTTCGCGCGCCGCGCGGCGCGCCGGAGCAGCCCGCCGGCCGGGTGCCACCGGCCGCGGCACCGCCAGCTCGGCGATCTCCACAGGCGCCTCGATTCAGTCACTGTCGTCGGGTGGTTCGGGCCGCCACCGCCCAGACGGTAGCGGCCCGCTGCGGTCAAACGTCAACGCCGCTCGGGCGCCGCCTTCGGCGCGGGGTCGATGGTGACCTGGTCGAACGCGGGCGCCCCGTCGACCGCGTCGGCGCCGAGCGCCGTCGACGTGGCGGCGTCCGGCAGGTCGAGGCTGGTCCGCAGGGTGACCGGCCTGAGCAGGAGCGCGGCGATGACGCCTACCACCGCGATGGCGGCGGAGATGAGGAAGATGTGTCCGGTGGCGTCACCGTACGCGGCCCGCACAATGTGCTGGATCCCGTCGGGCAGCGCCGTGATGTTGAGGTTGCTGTCGCCGCCGGCGCCGGAGGCGGGGATCCCGGCGGCGGTCAGGTCGCGCGTGATCTGGTCGGTGACCCGGTGGGCGAGCACCGCGCCGAGCACCGAGACACCGATGGTGCCGCCGAGCGACCGGAAGAACGCGACGCTGGAGCTGGCCGCGCCGATGTCCTTGAGTGCCACCGTGTTCTGGACGGCGAGAACGAGGTTCTGCATGGTCATGCCGACGCCGGTGCCGACGATGAACATGGCGACGCCGACCAGGACGAGCGACGTCTCGTGGTCGATGGTGCCGAGCAGCGCAAACCCGGCGACCAGGATGATCGAACCGGCGACGATGTACGGCTTGATCCGCCCGGTCCGGGTGATCAGCCGGCCGGCGACGATCGAGGAGCCGAGGACACCGGCCATCATCGGGATGGTGAGCAGACCGGCCTCGGTGGGGCTGTAGCCGCGGCCGATCTGGAAGTACTGGCCGAGGAAGACCGCGCCGCCGAACATGGCCATGCCGACCGCGAGGCTGCCGAGGATGGCCAACGCGGTGGTGTGCTGGCGCACGATGCCGAGCGGGACGACCGGCTCGGCCGCCCGTGACTCCACCCAGACCGCGAGGGCGAGCAGGAGCAGCGCGCCGCCCACCATGGCCACGGTCTGCCAGGAGAGCCACGCGAACGAGCCGTCGACGAAGGAGATCCAGATCAGTAGCACGCTGACGCCGGCGGCGATCAGGCCCGCACCCAGGTAGTCGATCTTGACGTTCTCCCGCCGCAGCGTCGGCAGGTGCAGGGTCGCCTGGAGCAGGATCAACGCGATGATGGCGACCGGCACGCCCACGAAGAAGCACCAGCGCCAGCCCAACCAGGACGTGTCGACGATGAGACCGCCGAGCAGCGGGCCGCCGACGGTCGCGACGGCCATGACTCCGCCGAGGTAGCCGTTGTAGCGCCCCCGCTCGCGCGGCGGGATCATGGCGGCGATCGCCACCTGGACGAGGGCCTGCAGGCCGCCGACCCCGATGCCCTGGAACGCGCGGGCCGCGATGAGCTGCCCCGCGCTCTGCGAGAAGCCGGCAATCACCGAGCCCAGGAGGAAGACCACGATGGCGACCTGGATGAGGAGCTTCTTGTTGAACAGGTCGGCCAGCTTGCCCCAGATCGGAGTGGTGGCGGTCGCGGTGAGCAGGGTCGCGGTGACGACCCAGGTGTACTGGTTCTGGGAGCCGTTCAACGACCCGATGATCTTTGGTAGCGCGGTCGAGACGACCGTGCTGCTCAACATCGCGACGAAGAGCACCAGCAGCAGACCGCTGAGCGCCTCGAGCGTCTGCCGATGGGTCATCGGCTCGGTGCCGGCAGTGGTGGTGGGTGCGCTCATCGCGCGGCCTCCAGCTTGTCGTGGTTTTTCGAGGGCGACGTCGACAGGGCTGCGCGGGTTTTCACGCACGCGCGCATTCGCGCACCTGACTTGGTTGCCTCACACAAGCATCTACCGATCTTGCCCAATCGGCAAGTTTGCCCATTGAGAAGGCGATCACTCGACGTACGCTGAGCGCGATGGACGAGATCACCGGCCTGCGGGAGCGCAAGAAGGCCGCCACCCGCCTCGCCCTGCACGAGTCAGCCCTGCGCCTCGCTGCCGAGCAGGGCCCCGACGGCGTGACAGTCGAGGCGATCGCCGACGCCGCAAACGTTTCCCGCCGCACGTTCTCGAACTACTTCTCCAGCAAGGAGGAGGCGCTCTTCTACGGCGACACCGTGCGCCTGCGCCGGCTGCTGCAGTTGGTCCACGAGCGGCCGGACGGCGAGCCGCCGTGGACCGCGCTGAGCCGGGCGGCCGAACAGTTCACCAGGGAATCATCGGATGATCGCGACCACAGCTGGCTGACCCGGCGCCGGCAGCTGCGCGGGCACCCCGGACTGGCCGCGCACCAGGTGGCGGCGTACACCGCGATAGAGCGCGAGCTGGCCGCGGACCTCGCCCACCGGCTCACCGGCACGGCTGTGGCGCTGCGCTCCCGCCTGCTGACCGCGACGTTCCTGGCCGCCCTGCGCGTCGCCATCCAGCACTGGATCGACCACCCGGGCCAGGACCTGCTGGAGATCGTGCGAACCGCGCTCGCCGAGGTCGCTCCCCCGTCGGCAGCGGCAGGCGACCCACCGGCCTGACCACCGACAGGTGTACGACTCGACGCGGTGAGCACCAGTCCGCAGCGCGAACGACAAGGGGCCCCGTCGCGCCGGCCACCACCGCGCTGGGCGATGGTGGCCGGCGGACGAGGCCCGCCGTCGACGGGATCAGCGGTAGCCGGCGCTCACCACGCTTGCCTGCACCGCGTTCTCGGTCGCGTCGGACGGGTAACCGGCGACCATGGCCCCCTCGTAGAACGTGCCGGCGCTCAGGTTCGCGCCGCCGTCGGGCTTGCAGCAGTCACCGCCACTGCCCAGGATGATCGCGCCCTGCTTCTTCATCGGGCTGTATCCCGGGGGCAGCGAGCCGTCCCACAGCGTGTAGAGGCTGCCGGACTGGGCGTCGCTGCCCTTCATGGCGAAGCGCGACGTGCCGTTGTTCTTCAGCGTCGCGGTGACGAACTTGCTGGTGAACGCCCGCTGGTTCGGGTTCCACGAGCTGCTGCCACCGGGGAACAGACCCCACTCCAGGTCGGCCTGCACCCAGGGGCCGCTGCCCGAGCAGCCGCCGAACCAGCACTGCTTGCCGAAGTTGATGGCGTCCATCGCGCCGGCCGCGTCGGCCTTGCGCGTCGTCTCGCTGTTGCCGTAGTCGAAGCAGCAGCCGCTGTTGACGTGGGTGCCGCTGGTCACCATGTACATGCCCTCGGGCGCCGCGCCGGTCGGCACGCCGGTCAGGTGCCCGTCGCGCCAGTAGCTGTTGCCAGGGTTGATGTAGAGCGAGTACGCCTTGGCGCCGCCCACCGTCAGGGACTCCGTGGTCGCGGTCGCCGGCCTGCTCTGCGGCGAGCCCGGAACCACGCTCGACCCCTGGTACCAGAGGTCGTTCCCGCGACCGGACTGGTCGAAGACGACGGTGATCACGCAGGTCGTGCCGGAGCAGAACGAGTCCTGCGTCGCCGCGTTTGCGGTGCCGCCCGTGCCGGTCAGCCCGATGTTGCGGGTCGTGTTGTCCGACGAGCGCCGGACCTGGTAGAGGTTGCCGGCGTACGTGGCGTAGAGCGCTCGCGTCGTGCTGTGCGCCGCGACACACGGGGTGCCGCCCGAGGCGTAGATGTCGCACGGGCGCGCGCCGCTCGGCGGCGGAGTGGTCGGCGGGCCGGTGGTCGGCGGGGTCGTGGTCGGCGGGGTCGTCGGCGAGGCCCACTGCTGGTTGGCGCCGCCGTTACAGGCCCAGAGGATCAGTTTGGTGCCGTTGGCGGTGGCCGCGCCGTTGGCGTCGAGGCACAGCCCGGACTGGACGCCGGTGATGGTGCCGTTGCTGTTGACGTTCCACTGCTGGTTGTTCTGGCCGTTGCAGTCCCAGATGATCGCCGCGGTGCCGTTGGTGGTGCCTCGGCCGGAGGCGTCCAGGCACTTGTTGCCGTACACCGTGAGCTGCTTGCTCGACGTCCAGGTCCAGGTCTGGCCGGCCGCGCCGTTGCAGTCCCACAGCTGGGTCTGGGTGCCGTTGGTGGTGCTGGAGTTGGGGACCTCGACGCATCGACCGGACGGGGCGCCGACGATTGTGGTGCTCTGCCCCGGCGTGATGGCGGCGGCCGCCATCGGCGCGGCGGCGGCCTCGGCGACGGACGATCCGGCGCCGGCCGCCGCACCGACGGTGACGAGGACGAGGACGCCGGCCAGGGCACTGGCCAGGACCGCCAGGCGCGGGAAGCGACGCCTCGGGATGGGATCGCGGGCCGGGCCGGGCCCGGTGGGGGACGGGGTTCGCACGGGGTGCTCCTCGGAGTCGTGGCAGCGCGTGGATGTGCCGACGCCGCGAGTGGTGGTGGCGGGGGCGGCCGAAGCGAGTCGCGGCAATCGTAGGATCATTTTTCGATGAGTGTCAATGAAAGCCCGGTCGGCGGAAGTCCGGCGGTGGCCGCCCGTGCCGGCGGCCACCGCCTGACCTCTTCCGCGCCGCCTACCGCCCCCAGATCCGCCAGGTTTGGTTGAGCGGGCTGCCCTGACCGACCGCGTTGCAGGGCCACTGGAGGACCGTCGCGCGGGCCGCCGTGGAGACCCCGTTGACGTCGACGCACTTGCCGCTGTGCCGGGCGACTAGCTGGTAGTCGTGCGAGTCGTTACCGGAGTAGGTCACCTTCCGGAGGGTGAACTGCTGGTAGGGCGCGTTCTGGCAGGTCCGCTGGTCCACGGCGGCGCTGTTGGCGGTGGAGCCGCCGCTGACGTCGAGGCACTTGCCGCTCTGCTGGTTGACCACCGTGTACGTGTTCGCCACGCCGGCGACCGGCTGGAAGTTCCAGAGCTGCTGGGCGCCGCCCTCGCAGTAGAACTGCTGCTGGACGTTGCCGTCGGCGGTGCTCAGGCCGGTGTTGTCCAGACACTGCTGGGAGTGCTGGGCCACCGCCACCGACTGGAAGCCTCCTTCGGAGGGCGGCAGCAGGGTCACCGTGTACGTGTCGTTCTGGTTGCCGTACCCCAGGTTCACCGTGGCGTTGTTGTTGGACAGGGTGACGACGCTGTTGGAGACCGTGACCGGGCCCTGCACCGCACCGCCGTTGTTGTACGGGATGCGCTGCGTGAGCACCCGCACCTGGTTGTTCTGCACGACGCCACTCGTCGTGTCGAGGCGTTGCAGGTTGACGCTCAGGTTTCCGGTGGTGCGGCCACCACCGACCAGGACCTTCGCCACCCCTGTCGTCTTCGTGGCGTACGCGTCGTACGACTGGCTGCCGGTCACCGCGACGTTCTGGCCGGTCTGCGAGGCGTAGTAGCGGTAGGCCCACCACTCGCCCTTGGGCTGGTGCTGGCCGGCCGAGTTGCGGATCAACAGGTTGCCGAGGTCGTTGTGCAGGTTGCCGGCGCTCGCCCAGTTGGCCCGCAGACCGTCCGCGCCGGCCCGCTCCAGACGCGCGATGTACCAGGCGCCGTCGGCCGGGTTCTGCTCGTTGGACGCCCCGTACTCGTTGATCTGGTACGGGCGCGGATGCGGGATGCCACGCGGGTCGAGGGTGGCGTTGGCGGCGGCGACGTTGGCGACCGGGTCACCGGGCAGCGAGTGCCAACTGATGATGTCCGGCACCGTGTTTGTCGAGCGTACGAAGTCCAGGTACTGGTTCCAGAACGCGTGGTTTGTCGACGGCACGCAGGCGCAGCTCGGCCCGACGATGAGCTGGTTGGGGAACTCCGTCCGGAGGCGCTGGTAGGTGCGCCGCCAGAGCTCCAGGTACTGGGAGATCGGCCTGTTCCAGAAGATGGTGATGTTGGGTTCGTTCCAGATGTCCCACTGCACCGACAGGCCGGACGCCCGGACGTCGTTGATGACCCGACTCAGGAAGTTGTCGTAGTCGGTCCAGTTGCCGTTGTCGCCGGGGAAGCGGGAGATGCCGGCGCCGTCGGCGCCCCACAGATCGTGCGGCAGCAGGATGAACTGCCCGCCGAGGGCGGCGGTCCGACGCGCCTGGGCGAGTGTGGCGTTCCAGCGGCGATCGTAGTTTCCGCCCACCCAGCCGCTGCCGGGCAGTTGCGCGCCGCCGGCGCGCATGTAGCGGAAGTTCACGTCGCGGTAGAAGTGGTCGGGCGGGCCACTGGCGTTCTCGGTCATGCCGTAGATCCAGCCGGCCGCGCGGTAGGTAGGCGTGCCGGTGGTCGTGGAGAAGTTGACGCTTATCGACTCGTCGGCGGCCTGGGCCGGGGACGCGGCGACGGTGACGGCGGTGGTTGCGGCGAGCAGGCCGACGACGAGTCGGGCGACGAGCGCGTGGGCTCGCCCCGACCTGCTGCGGGACGGGGTTTTCACGGGCGGCTCCTTGGTGGGGCGCGGGGGACGCTCTCCGGAGGGCTGCGCTTGCGAATCGATTCGCACGGATCGTAGGTCGGGGACTCACCCGTGTCAATGAAGTGACGATCGGGTGAAGGTGGTGTTTCCCAGCAGCGCCGCCCGGGCAGCTCGCCCAACCCTTGACCAGCGAGCACGGGCGGTCCTATCTTCGTGCGAACCGTTTCGTCGAATCGGTTCGCCTCATGGTCGGACGTGGTCCGGCCCGCGACGGTCAACCCACGACACCCCACCTGACGATCGACTCTAAGTGAGGCAGCACATGACAGGACTCAACCGACGGCGGCGCCTGGCCGCCGTTGCCGTGCTGGCGCTCGCCGCGGTGACCGCCGGCGCCTGCTCGTCGTCGTCCGGCGACTCCGACGCCGGCGGCGGGGCCTACCTCGTCTGGGACCCGTATCCGCAGTTCGCCGACGACTCCGACTGGGTCGCCCTGCTCAAGAAGTGCGGAACCTCGGCGGGTGTGACTGTCGAGCGGACCGGTTACGACACCACCGACCTCACCAACAAGGCACTGCTCGCCGCCCAGCAGGGCAACTCGCCGGACGTGCTGATCGTCGACAACCCGGTCATCTCGACACTGGCCGAGGCCGGGGCTCTCACCACCACCGAAGAGAACAAGCTGGACGTGTCGAGCATGGCGCCGAACCTGCTCGGCGCCGGCCAGAGCGGGGGCAAGACGTACGGGGTGCCGATCGGGGCGAACACCCTGGCGCTCTACTACAACAAGGACCTGCTGACCACCGCGGGCGTCGACCCGGCCTCGGTCACCGACTGGGCGTCCCTGACCGCGGCGCTGACGAAGGTCAAGGCGAAGGGCAAGAAGGGCATCACCTTCTCCGCGATCGGCACCGAGGAGGGCAGCTTCCAGTTCCTGCCCTGGTTCTGGGGATCCGGCGCGCAGCTGACCAGCCTGGACTCGCCGCAGGCGGTGTCCGCGCTGACCCTCTGGAAGGACTGGCTCAAGCAGGGCCTGGCCCCGAACTCGGTCATCAACAACACCCAGACCACGAGCTGGCAGGAGTTCGCCACCGGCAACTTCGCGTTCGCCGAGAACGGCACCTGGCAGCTGGCCAACGCGGAGAAGCTCGGCTTCTCCTACGGCACCATCGCGATCCCGGCCAGCGCCGGTGGGCCGGCCCCGGCGCCGACCGGTGGCGAGTTCGTCTCGATCCCCGTGCAGAAGAAGACCGGTCGGTACGCGACGTCGCAGAAGCTCGTCACCTGCCTGACCAACGCCGACAATCTCCTCACCACCGACACGACGCTCTCCTACGTCGCGCCCGTCACCGCCGTACAGGACCGGCAGGCGACCGAGAACCCCAAGCTCAAGGTCTGGGTGGAGGCCGTCCGCGCGGCGAAGGGCCGCACCGGTGACAACCTCGGCACGAAGTACCCGAAGATCTCCGAACCCCTGTGGACCGCCGTCCAGGCGGCCCTGAGCGGCGGAAAGTCGCCGCAGGAGGCGTTGACCGGCGCGCAGGCCTCGGCCACGAGCAAGTAAGCGGGCCGAACCGACACGATGACCCCCACGACACGTACCACCACTACGACGCGAGGCCACGGTGGGGCGGCTGAGGCCGCCCCGCCCGGGCCCCCCGCGCCTCGAACCCGCCGGCCCGGACGATGGCTGGCGTGGGGCTTCCTGGCGCCGACTGTCGTCTACCTGCTGGCCTTCTACGCCTACCCGCTCTACCGCAACGTCGAGCTGAGCCTGCGCGAGTACACGGTCCGCTCGTTCGTGCAGGGCGGCGCACCCTTCGCCGGCCTGGACAACTACCGCACCGTCCTGACCGACCCGGCGTTCTGGCCGACGTTGACGCACACACTCGTCTTCACCGGCGCGTCACTCGTCTTCCAGTTCACCATCGGCATGGCCCTGGCTCTCTTCTTCCGTCAGAACTTCCCGCTGTCGGGCACCCTGCGGGCGCTGATCCTCGTACCCTGGCTGCTGCCCTTGATCGTCTCGGCCTCGACCTGGTCGTGGCTGCTCAACAGCGACTCGGGGTTGGTAAACGCCGCGCTGGGTGTCGTCGGGATCGACCCGGTCAACTGGCTCACCTCGCCGACCTGGTCGCTCACCTCGGTGATCATCGCGAACGTCTGGATCGGCATCCCGTTCAACCTGGTGGTGCTCTACAGCGGCCTCCAGGCCATTCCGGTCGAGGTGTACGAGGCGTCCGCGCTCGACGGCGCGAGCGGCTGGCAACGGTTCTGGTCGATCACCTTCCCGCTGTTGCGCCCGGTCTCCGCGATCACGCTGCTGCTGGGGCTGATCTACACGCTGAAGGTCTTCGACATCATCTGGATCATGACCCGGGGCGGCCCGACCGGTTCGTCCGCAACGCTCGCCACCTGGTCGTACCGCCTCGGCTTCGGCAACATGCTGCCGGAGTTCGGGCCGGGCGCGGCCGTCGGCAACCTGCTCATCGTGATGGCCCTGATCGCCGGGCTCGTCTACATCAGGTCCCAGCGGAGGCAGTACCAACAATGACCACCTCACCGCGTCGCGTCTGGTGGAAGACCGGAATCGGTCTGGTGCTGACCGGACTGATGCTCTTCCCCGTGTACTGGATGATCAATGTGTCGTTCACCCGGGACCAGGACATGCGCGCCGACCCGCCGCACCTGTTCCCTACCAACGGCACGCTGGACGGCTACCGGGCCGTGCTCGACCAGCAACTGCCGTACCTCGGCACCAGCTTCGTCGTCGGGCTCGGCACTGTCGCGCTGACCGTGGCGCTCGCCGCCCCCGCCGGATACGCGTTGGCGAAGCTGCGGCCACCCGGCGGCCCGGCGCTGAGCTTCCTGCTGCTGATCGCCCAGATGATCCCGGGAATCATCATGGCGATGGGCTTCTACGCCATCTACCTCACCCTCGGCGTGCTCAACACGCTGCCGGGCCTGATCCTGGCCGACACGACACTCGCGGTGCCGTTCGCCGTACTGATCTTCACGGCCTTCATGTCCGGCATCCCCGACGAACTGCTGCAGGCCGCGGTGGTCGACGGCGCGGGACGGCTGCGCACCTTCTGGTCGGTCGTGCTGCCGGTCAGCCGAAACTCGATCGTGACGGTGTCGCTGTTCGCGTTCCTGTGGTCCTGGTCGGACTTCATCTTCGCCTCGACCCTCGCCGGCGGTGGCGACCACCAGCCGATCACCCTCGGCATCTACCACTACATCGGCAACAACAACCAGCAGTGGAACGCCATCATGGCCACCGCTGTCGTCGCCTCCATCCCGGCCGCCGTGCTGCTGGTCCTGGCTCAGCGGTACGTCTCGATGGGCGTGACCGCCGGCGCCGTCAAGGACTGACCACCCGCACCACAGAAAGGCAACCGCCACCCATGACCGTCGCCCCGTCCGGTCCGGAGTTCGGAATCCAGGACATCCCGTTCAGCTACCGAGGATCCTGGCTCAACATCTCCCCGGTGGTCGCCGAGAAGACGTACGCCGACGACCTGCACCTGGTGTCGCACCAGACCGGGCTGCACCCGGTGCTGCGCCTCTCCCCCACGGCCGCCGACACCACTGTCGTCGCCACGCCCGCGCTGCTCACCTGGCATGCCGGTACCGGGCGGATCGAGGCCGTCTACGACGGACCGGACACCCTGCGGCTGCGGGGCCGGCAGCTCGGCCTCCGAATCGCGGCGGCCGCGGGCACCCTCACCCCGTTCAGTGGCACCTACCTCTACCTCGACCCGGTCGACGGGTCACACGTGTTCACCTCGTACGAGACCGGGCGCCGCTACCGGGTAACTGTGCTCTCCGGCGGGCTGCGCCGCACCGACGGCGTCGAGGCGCTCGGCGCCGCCGACCGCTTCCTGGACCTCCCCGGCGACCAACCCTGGGAGATCGCCATCGAGGAGTACGCCACCGCCCGCCGGCCGTACGCCACCGCCGTCCCCTTCGACCAGGTGTGCCGCGACCGCAGCGCCGAGTTCACCGCGTTCGTCGACGCGGTCGCGCCATGGCGCAGCGCGGACACCCCGGCCGCCGAACTGGCCGCCTACGTGTTGTGGTCCGCCACCGTCGCCCCGGCGGGCTTCGTCACCCGGCCCGCCGTCCTGATGTCCAAGCACTGGATGGACAAGGTGTGGAGCTGGGACCACTGCTTCAACGCCATCGCGCTCGCGGCCGGCGAACCGGAGCTGGCCTGGCACCAGTTCCAACTGCCCTTCGACCACCAGGACGGCGCGGGCGCCCTGCCCGACTCGGTCACCCACTCGGAGGTCCTGCACAACTACGTCAAGCCCCCCATCCACGGCTGGGCCCTGCGTCACCTGCGCCAGCGGCTTCCCCAGCCACCGGCGCGGGCGGAGCTCGCCCGCACGTACGACAGGCTGGCCCGCTGGACCGGGTTCTGGCTCGACGCGCGCCGTGCGCCCGGCCAGGACCTGCCGCACTACCAGCACGGCAACGACAGTGGCTGGGACAACGCCACCACGTTCGACGACAACCGCGTCCTGCAGACCGCCGACCTGGCCGCGTTCCTGGTGTCCCAGCTACGCTGCCTGGCGGACCTCGCCACCGAGCTGGGTGAACCCGCCGACCGGTGGTCCCGGGAGGCCGACCGGATCCACACGGCGATGCTCGGGCAACTGTGGGACGGCGAGCGCTTCACCGCCCGCAGCCCGCACACCGGGCAGCAGCGGACAAGCCGGAGCCTGCTCGACCTCATGCCCGTCGCCCTCGGCGCCGACCTGCCCGCCCCGATCGCCGACGCGCTGGCCCGGGAGGTCGAGACCCACCTCACCACGCACGGGCTGGCCACCGAGCCGACGGACTCGGCCCACTACCTCGCCGACGGCTACTGGCGGGGGCCGATCTGGGCGCCCTCCACCGTGCTGGTCGAGGACGGTCTGCGGCGGGCCGGGCACACCGGGATCGCCGACGACATCAGCCAGCGCTTCCTCGCTTTGTGCGAGAAGTCCGGTTTCGCGGAGAACTTCGACGCCGAGACCGGCGCCGGGCTACGGGACCGCGCGTACACCTGGACGGCCAGCAGCTATCTCATCCTCGCGGCCGCTCAGGAAAAGCGCCGAGCCGCGCGGCGATAGCCGGCCGGCGCGGGCCCCACCGACCCCCCGGGGCCCGCGTCGGTCAACTGTCAGTGCAGCCGGACCGGACCGGTGCTGGACCGCAGCGAGATGGGCGGGCTGTACAGACGGTGCCGCGGCACGCTCTCGGGGGCGGCGATGATCTCCAGCAGCAGCGCCACGGCCTCGGCGCCCATGTCCCGCATGGGCACGTCCGCGGCGGTCAGCGGCGGACGGAAGTCCTCCGCCCAGTGCTGGGCGGCGACCCCGGTGACGGAGAAGTCGGCAGGCACGGACAGCCCGGCGCCGGTCAGCGCGCGCTGCATCCCGGGCAGCGCCGCCTCGTTGATGGTGGCCACCGCCGTGACCTCCGGATGGGTCACGAGCAACTGCTCCACGCACGCCTCGCCGGAGGCCGTGTCGTCGCCGCAGCAGACGTCCACGCCGGTCAGACCCCGTTCCGCCACCGCCTCCTGGAAACCGGTGAGCGCGCGGTGGCTCGGTCCGTAGCCCGCCGCCACCAGCTCGGCGGAGCGGTTGACAAGCGCCACGTGCCGATGCCCCAGGTCCGCCAGGTGGTGCACGCAGCGCGCGATCAGACCGGCGTAGTCGATGTCGACCCAGCTCATGCCGTGCGCTTCGGCCGTCCGACCGATCGTGACGAACGGCAGGCCCGTTCTGGTCAGCCGCGTGACCCGGTCGTCCTCCAAACGGATCTCCATGAGGACGACGCCGTCCACCCGACGCCCGCTGACGATCCGCTCGAACGACCGGTCGTGGTCGCCACCGGACGGGGACAGCAGCACGTCCAGATCGTGGCGGGCGGCGGCCTCGACGACACTGGCGACGAAGCCCAACTGCATGTCGGTCAACCGCTGGCTCGCCGGTGGGATCACCAGCCCGAGGGTGCGGGTACGCCCCTCCTTCAGGGCGCGGGCGCTGGCGTTCGGCCGGTAGTCCAGCTCGTCGATGACCGCCTGGATCCGCTGCCGGGTCGCCTCCGAGACGGTCCGCTTGCCGCTCAGCACGTACGACACGGTGCTGCGGGACACCCCGGCCCGCCGGGCGATCTCCCCGATGTTCATACGCCGCCCTCGAATCGTTTCCTGCCCCGACGGGGACGCGCCCAGCTCCGGTTGAGCATAGGCGCTCCGCGGGGGCACCCGGACGCCCCGCCCGGCCGGCCGGCCTCCGACCCGGTCAGGAATCAAGAAGCACCTGTCGTCACCCGGGCCTAGCCTTTCCCCAGGTAGCCGGCACCACCGCCGGGCCGAGGAAAGATCGAGAGGGAGCCCACCATGACCGAGTCCGACGGCTTCAGCGCCGAGGAGCGCGCGGCGATGAAGGAGCGTGCGGCCGAGCTGCGCGCCGAGGGCAAGAAGGGCGCCAAGAGGGCCGACGGGTTGCAGGCGGTCCTCGACCGGATCGCGCAGATGGCCCCCGACGATCGTGCGCTCGCCGAGCGCGTGCACGTGGCGGTGACCACCGCCGCACCCGACCTGTCGCCGAAGACCTGGTACGGGATGCCCGCCTACGCGAACGCGGCCGACAAGATCGTCGTCTTCTTCCAGGACTCCGGCAAGTTCAACTACCGGTACTCGACGCTGGGCTTCCAGGACACGGCCAACCTCGACGACGGCGACCTCTGGCCGGTGTCGTACGCGCTGCGGACGTGGAGCCCCGAGGTGGAGAAGCGGGTCGTCGAGCTGGTGCGGGCCGCGATCTCCTGAGCATCGCCCCGACCCGGAGGCTCGCGGGCGACGGCCCGCTCCGCTGGTGCGCACTCTGGCACCGTTTGCGCCCACCGGGGATGATCGACACGTGTCGCTCTGGGAGGTCGTCTCGCGCATCGGCGTACCGCTGATCGTCGTCGTCGGCGCCGCGTTCATCGTGGTCGGTGCCGTCACCGGCCCACCGCATTCCTTCTCCTGGCCACGCGGCTGGCAGTGGGCGTGGGTGGGGCTGTGGCTCATGGCCGCCGGCGAGGCGGCGTTCGGCGTCGACCGACCGTGGTCCGAGCGCGCGTGGAAGGGCGCCGCCGCGCTGCTCGTCGCCGTGGCGTGTGCGATCGCCGTCTGGCGTCACCGTCGGTGGCGGAGGCGGGCCGGGCCGACGGTGACGCCAGAGTGAGGGCGTTAACTGGCGCACCCGGACGGCGGCTCTCCAGCCCGCCACCGGGCCGGCGGCGGGCTGGAGTAGAGGCGCAAGACGCGTCGGGTCAGGTCGTCGTGCAGGTGATGTTGGTCGGCGGGTTGTTGGTGCCGGTCGTGGAGGCGATGAAGCCGAACGTCGTGGAGCCACCGGCCGGCAGTGACCCGTTGTAGTCGACGTTCGTCACCCGCACGTTCGCGCCGCTCTGGGTGTGTGCGCCGCTCCAGATCTGGTTGATCACCTGCCCGTTGGGGAAGGTCCAGGAGACGGTCCAGCCACGGGTCGGAGCCGCGCCGGCGGTCACTGTGACCTCGCCCTGGAAGCCGCCCGACCACGAACTCGTCACCGTGTACGTCGCCCGCGCGCCGGACGGTGAGGGCGTGCTCGTCACCGTCGGCGTCGGGGTCGGCGTCGGGCTCAGGGTAGGGGTGACCGTGGGCGTGGGCGTGGGCGTCGGCGTGCTGCTCAGCGTCGGCGACGGTGTCACACCCGGCCGCGCGGCGCGGTAGGTGTGCCCGGCCCGGACGGCGAACTGGACGACATCCGTCTCCGGTCGGGTGGTGGGCGGTGTGCTGTCGTCGGTGGCGTCGACGAGGGTGAACGAACCGGTGAAGAGCCGGGCGCGCAGACGTAGCGTGCCGTCCCGGTCGGCACGGACGCTGATCTCGTCGGCCTGCCCGCTGGTCCAGCGCACGCCGACGGTGTAGCCGCCCCGACCACGCAGGCCCGCGACCTGGCCGGTGGGCCACCCGCTGGGCAGCGCCGGCAGCAGGTGCAGTTCGCCGGTGTGGCTGTGCAGCACCATCTCGGCGATGCCTGAGGTGGCGCCGAAGTTGCCGTCGATCTGGAACGGGGGGTGCAGGTCGAACATGTTCGGCGCGAGCCGGTCGGTCCGCACCAGGTCCTTCAGGAGCTTGTGGGCGCGGGTGGCGTCCTCCAGCCGAGCCCAATAGTTGATCTTCCAGGCGAGGGACCAGCCGGTCCCGTCGTCGCCGCGCAGCTCCAGGGTCCGGCGCGCGGCCTCGTACAGCGCCGGGGTGCCGCGCTTGGTGATCTGGTTACTGGGATGCAGGCCGTACAGGTGTGAGACGTGTCGGTGGTTCCGCTCGGTCTCGACCCAGTCGGCGAGCCACTCCTGGACGTTGCCCCGGGAGCCGACACGTGTGGGCGCGAGCCGGTCCCGGGCGGTCCGCACCTGGGAGCGGAACGTGGCGTCGACACCGAGCACCTCGCCGGCCCGGGTCACGGCGTCGAACAGGTCGCGCAGGATCTGGTTGTCCATCGTGGGGCCCGCGCAGACGCTGGCATTCGAGTGGTGCGGCAGCTCGGGCGAGTTCGACGGGTTCGTGACCAGGTAGCCGAGCGTCGGGTGGGCGACCAGGGTGTCGAGGAAGAACTGGGCGGCGCCCTTGAGGGCCGGATAGTTGGCCTGGAGGAAGCCGACGTCGCCGGTGAACAGGTAGTGCTCCCAGATGAGGGTGGACAGCCAGGCCCCGCCGGTCTGCCACATGCCCCACAGCGCCCCGTCGACGACCGAGGCGCCCCGCCACCCGTCGGTGTTGTGGTGCGTGACCCAGCCACCCGCGCCGTACTGCGCCTGGGCGACGCGCGCACCGGTCACCGTGAGGTCCCGGACCATGTCGAAGACCGGCAGGAAGCACTCGGGCAGGTTCGTCGTGTCGGCGGGCCAGTAGTTCATCGGCAGGTTGGCGTTGATTGTGTACTTCGAGTCCCACGGCGGGGTCATCGAGTCGTTCCAGATGCCCTGCAGGTTCGCCGGTTGCGTGCCCGGTCGCGACGAGGAGATCAGCAGGTACCTGCCGTACTGGAACAGCAGGGCGGAGAACTGCGGGTCGTTCGTGCTCGCGTGTTGGGCGATCCGCACGTCGGTCGGCTGGTCGGCGGCGGCAGTACGCCCCAGGTCGATTGTCACCCTGTTGAACAGGGCCTGGTAGTCGGCGAGATGGCGACTGCGCAGCTGGTCGAAGGCGACGGCGCGGGCGGCGTTGAGGCGGGTGCGCGCGATGCCCTGATAGTCGCCGTTGACGACGCGGTAGTTGACGTAGCTGGAACCGATCGAGATCAGCACTGTCACGCTCGTGGCGCCGGAGACGCGCAGGGTTCCGCCGGAGCTGCTGACCGTGCCGCCCGTCGCGACGGCCTGGGCCAGGGCGAGGAAGCGCACCGACCCGTTGACGCCCTCCATGGCGCCGGAGATGCCGTCGATGCCGATGGTGGCGGCGTCGGGGCTCGACACAGTCGTCCGCTGTGGGCTGTCGAAGGTCGCGTTGAACGTGATCGAGCCGGCCCGGTCGGCGGTCAGCCGGATCACGATCACCTGGTCGGGCGCGCTGGCGAACATCTCACGCTGGTACCGGATGCCGTTCAGCACGTACGTCGTGGTGACGGTCGCGGTGGTGAGGTCGAGCGTCCGGTTGTACTGGGACGCGCCGCTGGCGGATCCGAAGGCGAGCCGGAGGTTGCCCACCGGCTGGTAGGCGAGCTGGCCACCCGGGTTGCCCATCATCGTCTGGTTGATCAGGTCCTGCGCCTGGGTCCACTGGTCGGCGAAGACCCGCCGCCGGATCTCGGCGAGGTTGGCCGCGCCACGGGTGTTGGCAGAGTCGTACGGGCCGCCGGCCCAGATGGTGTCCTCGTTGAGCTGCAACCGTTCGGTGTCGACGTTGCCGAACACCATCGCGCCCAGCCTGCCGTTGCCGATCGGCAGCGCGCGTAGCCAGTCGGTGCCCGCGGGTTCGTCGTACCACAGGGCCAGGTCGCCGGCCGCGAGCACCTGCGGCGGCGCCACCGAGCCGGCGCGGGCGACGGCGGACCACGCGACCGGCAGCAGGGCGGCTCCGGCGCCCGCCGCACCGGCCCTCAGCACGTTCCTTCGTGTCACGTCAGGCATGGTTTCTCCAATCAGCGCAGCTCACAGGCGCAGGCAGAGGAGGGAGGTGCCCGTCGCCGGGCCACCGCCCCAGGAAGTCGAATGTCGTGGACGCGCGCCGTTCGCGGTCTCGAAGGAGACGCCGTCGGACGTGTGTGGACACCTCGCGCTGTTAGCGTTAACAGTGCCGCCCGTTCGCACCCCGCAGCAACGCTTCACAGCCGGAGGCCGACGCGCCGAGCTCCCGGCGGCGCGTCATCTGACCCTCTATAGACCTTCGTAGATGGCAAGGCCACCCGTCAAGACATGTCGGCGATGTTTCCCGCCAGGGTCCCCCAGGGGTCGCCGCCAGGCCGCCCACCTGCTTGCCATCCCGACTGCAGGTTCGTAGCATCCAGGGCACACGATGTTATCGCGAACATTTGCGGCATCCCGCCCCTGACCGGCCCCGGAGGTGGCATCCCGTGTCCGCACGCACGGCCGCCGTCTCGGGCTACCGCAATCCGGTCGTCCCCGGCTTCTATCCCGATCCGAGCGTCTGCCGGGTCGGCGAGGACTACTACCTGGTCTGCTCCAGCTTCGAGTACTTCCCGGGCGTCCCGCTGCTGCACAGTCGGGACCTGGTCAACTGGCGACAGATCGGCAACGTCCTCGACCGTCCCAGCCAGCTGGAGATCCCGCCGGACGCCGACGCGTCCCGAGGCATCTTCGCGCCCACCATCCGCCACCACGACGGCCGGTTCTGGATGATCACCACAAACGTCAGCCTGGGCCGACATCTCATCGTCACCGCGGAGGACCCCACCGGCGGATGGTCCGAGCCCGTCTACCTCGACCTCCCACACGTGGACCCGTCCCTGGCCTGGGACGACGACGGCACCTGCTGGCTGACGACCTCCGGCGTGGACGCCTACCGGATCGACCCGGACAGGGGTCAGGTGCTGGAGGGGCCGATCCCGCTCTGGTCCGGCACCGGTGGGCAGTACCCGGAGGCGCCGCACCTCTACCGGATCGGCGACTGGTGGTACCTGCTGCTCTCCGAGGGCGGTACGCACACCGGCCACGCCGTCTCGGTCGCCCGCTCGCGCAGCCCACGGGGGCCCTTCGAGCCCGCGCCGACCAACCCCATCCTCACGCACCGCGGCACCGACCTGCCCGTGCAGGCCGCCGGGCACGCCGATCTCGTGCAGGCCGTCGACGGCAGTTGGTGGATGGTGCTCCTCGGCATCCGGGCGAAGGGCCAGTGGCCGCCCTTTCACGTGCTCGGGCGCGAGACGTTCCTCGTTCCGGTTCGCTGGGAGGACGGGTGGCCCGTGGTGGACCGTGTCCGGGAGGTCACCGCCGCACCCGCCGGCAGTCCACCGGCCCTCGCGGCCCCGCCCGACCCGGGCGCCCACCACGACGACTTCGACGCGACAGTCCTCGCCCCCGGCTGGATCTCGCCCCGCTCCCGCCCCGACGCGGCCTGGTCGCTGACCGAGCGGCCCGGGTGGCTCACCCTGCACGCCACGGGCACGACGCTGGACCGCGCCGGTGCGACGATCGTGGGGACGCGCCAGCGCCACCATGACTGCCGCGCCGGCACACGTGTGGATCCGGGCAGCGGGACGGCCGGGCTCACCCTCCGCATCGACGAGGCGCACCACTACGACCTGGAGGTGCAGGCCGGCAGCGTCCGCGTCGTCGGCCGGGTCGGGCCGTTCCGGCAGGTCTTCGCGTCCCTCGACGTACCCGCCGGCCCGCTGGTCCTGACGGTCACCACCCGGACCGACGACCTCTACCCGCCGACCGTGACCTCCGCGGCGGACCTCGCGGCCGCGGACGAACCCTTCGGTGTACGCCCCGCCACCTCCGACATGGTCGGCTTCGAGGTGGAGACCCCCGAGGGCCGCGTCCTGCTGGCCGAGCTCGACGGGCGCTACCTGTCCACCGAGGTCGCCGGCGGCTTCACCGGCCGGGTCGTCGGCCTGTACGTGACCGAGGGCAACTCCGCCTTCGACTGGTTCGACTACCGCCCGGCGGCACGGCCGACCGACTGAGCGGCACCGGTATTTTTTGGCGGCGATGTCGAAAAGCTGTGCGCGGCTCCGTCCCCGAGGTGAACGTGACCGGAACGGGTCACACCAGCGAGGAGGAACACGACGATGGCGAAGTACCTGCTGCTGAAGCACTACCGCGGCGGTCCGGCCGCGGTCAACGACGTACCGATGGACAGGTGGACGCCTGAGGAGATCTCGGCGCACATGCAGTACATGCGCGACTTCGCGTCCCAGTTGGAGAAGACCGGCGAGTACATCGAGGGTCAGGCGCTCGCCCCCGAGGGGGCGTGGGTCCGCTACGACGGCCCGGGACGCCCACCGGTCACCGACGGCCCGTTCGCCGAGACCAAGGACCTCATCGCCGGCTGGATGGTGATCGACGTCGACAGCTACGAACGCGCCGTCGAGCTGGCGGGCGAACTGTCGGCCGCTCCGGGTGCGGGCGGTAAGCCGATCCACGAGTGGCTCGAAGTGCGCCCCTTCCTGACCGAGCCGCCGACCATCGCGGAGTGACCTCGGCGATGAACGAGGCACTGCTCCGGAGTCTCACGCCGAGTGTGCTCGGGATCCTCGTCCGCCGCGGAGTTGACTTCGCGGCGGCCGAGGACGCCGTGCAGGACGCGCTGGTCGAGGCCGTCCGCGTCTGGCCGGCCGACCCGCCACGGGACCCGAAGGGCTGGCTGATCACCGTGGCCTGGCGTCGGTTCCTGGACGCCACCAGGGCCGACGCCGCCCGGCGCCGTCGTGAGGACCTCGTCGACGAGGAGCCGGCACCCGGGCCTGCGCCCGGGGTGGACGACACCCTGCAGCTCTACTTCCTCTGCGCCCACCCGTCGCTGACGCCGTCATCCGCCGTCGCGCTCACGCTCCGTGCCGTCGGCGGGCTTACCACCCGCCAGATCGCCCACGCCTACCTGGTGCCCGAGGCGACCATGGCGCAACGCATCAGCCGGGCCAAACGCACCGTCTCGACGGTACGGTTCGACCAGCCCGGTGACGTCGCCACCGTGCTGCGCGTCCTCTACCTGGTCTTCAACGAGGGCTACACAGGTGATGTCGACCTCGCTGCCGAGGCCATCCGGCTCACCCGGCAGCTCGCCGCCGCGATCGACCACCCCGAGGTGGCGGGGCTGCTCGCCCTCATGCTGCTGCACCACGCCCGCCGGGCCAGCCGGACCGCGCCCGACGGCAGCCTGGTGCCGCTCGCCGAGCAGGACCGCGGTCGGTGGGACACCGCGGTCATCGCCGAGGGCGTGGACATCCTCCAGACCGCCCTGGCCCGCGACCGCCTGGGCGAGTTCCAGGCCCAGGCCGCCATCGCCGCGCTGCACGCCGACGCGCCCACCGCCGAGGAGACCGACTGGGTGCAGATCGTCGAGTGGTACGACGAGCTGGCGCGCCTGACCGACAGCCCCGTCGTCCGGCTCAACCGCGCGGTGGCAGTCGGCGAGGCCGACGGCGCCCGGGCCGGCCTGGCGGCGCTCGATGTGCTTGACGACTCGCTGCCCCGTCACACCGCCGTGGCGGCGTACCTGCACGAACGCGACGGCGACCTCGAGAGGGCGGCGCGCCTGTACGTCGAGGCGGCCCACGGGGCCCCCAACCTCGCCGAGCGCGACCACCTGACGCGCCAGGCCGCTCGGCTCAACGCTCGCCGGCAGCGGTGAGGCTCACGCCCGGGACGTCGGCGCGTGCCACGGCGTGACCTGCCGGCCCCGCCGCCTGGTGCGACGGGGCCGGCCTTGAGCGGAGGTGTTAGGTCAGCTGTTCAGGGTGGCGAGCAGCGCGCTGCTCATACCCTGCTCACCGCGCGCGTTGGGGTGGAAGGGCGCGGCCGAGTTCTGCGGCACCAGCCCCTCGACCCACCGGGTGCCGCTGCTCTTGCACGCGTCGCGACCGATCGACGGGGTGTAGACGTCGGCGTAGGTGGCGCCGTTCGCCGCCGCCGCGCCGGCAAGCATGGTGTTCAGCGACTTCTCGATGGTGCGCAGGTAGGGCACGTCCTGGTAGGCGATCGGGACCACCGGCCAGCAGCCGTATCCGCTGTCCGGCAGGATCGCCGGATACCCGAGCACCACGACCCGCGCGCTCGGCGCGGCGCGGCGGATCGACTGGAGCACTGTGGTCACCTTCGGGACGGTGGCCGCGATCCGAGCCTGCAACTGGTCGGTCCCGCCTGCGGTGTACCGGTTCTTGCACGGCGATCCGAGGGGACTGCTGAGGCTCGCCTGGGCGCATTCGCTGATGATGCCGGAGAAGCCGATGTCGTTGCCGCCGATCTGCACCGTCACCAGCGCCGTGCTCGACGTGACCGCGTTGAGCTGCGGTGGCAGGTTGATGCCCAGCTGGCCGCTGCCGCCGTAGAGGATGTCGTCGGTGGTGGCCCCGGAGCAGCTCACGTCGGCGAACGACGCTGAGCCGGCGGACGCGGCCACCAGCGAGGGATAGTTGCGGTTGGACCGCAGGCAGTTCAGGTCGACCTGGCTGGGGATCAGCGGACCGGCGGTGTACGAGTCGCCCAGCGCGACGTAGCGGCCGGAGGGGACCGCGGCGCTGGCGGGTGCGGCGACGGCGAGCAGCACACCGGCGGTGGCCGCGGCGAGCGCGGCGAGTCGGGTGGCTGCCCGCAGGAGCGGCAGGCGGGGACGGGGCATGACGCCTCCCAGGGGAGATCGCGGTGGCGGTGGTGTCGAGATCCTGTCGCCGCCGCAAAGCGCCGTCAATATAGACAGCCCTCACTAAAAACCATCCCACGGTGTGGGCCACGAGGGCTGCGCGGTCGGCGACGTTGACGTCATATGTCGTACGAGTTAAATTGGCATCGATCTATGCCACCGGCTCCTGTGGGCCCTCGCCACCGACCACCCGCAAGGAGTACACGTGCTCAAACGAAGAATCGCCCTCCTGCTTCCCGCGTTTCTCGCTGCCGCCCTCGGCACCGCGGTGGTCAGCGGCGCGGTGGTGCTCACCACCAGCGAGCCCGCGCAGGCGTTGGAGAACGGGCTGGCCCGCACGCCACAGATGGGCTGGAACGACTGGAACTCGTTCGGGTGCAACGTCAACGAGACGCTCATCCGGCAGACGGCAGACACGCTGGTCTCCAGCGGCATGGCAGCGGCGGGATACCGCTACGTCAACATCGACGACTGCTGGTCCACGAAGCAGCGCAACGGCAGCGGTGACCTGGTCGCCGATCCACAGAAGTTCCCCAGCGGCATGAAGGCCCTCGCCGACTACGTCCACAACAAGGGCCTCAAGCTGGGCATCTACTCCTCGGCCGGGACCCTCACCTGTGCCGGGTACCCGGCCAGCATCAACTACGAGCAGCGCGACGCCAACCTCTGGGCGTCCTGGGGGATCGACTACCTCAAGTACGACAACTGCGGCGACCACCTCGGTCGGAGCGCGCAGCAGCGCTACACCGCGATGCGGGACGCGCTGTTGGCCACCAACCGGCCGATCCTCTACAGCCTGTGCAGTTGGGGACAGGACAGCGTCTGGACCTGGGGCGCGGGGGTGGGCAACTCCTGGCGTACCACAGGTGACATCGGTGGTAACTGGAACTCCATCATGGGCATCCTCGACCAGCAGGTCGGCAAGGAGTCGTACGCCCGACCCGGCGCGTGGAACGACCCGGACATGCTGGAGGTCGGCAACGGCCCCACCGACACCGAGTCCCGGGCACACTTCAGCCTCTGGGCGCTGCTGAACGCCCCGCTGCTGGCCGGCAACGACATCCGCACCATGTCCGCGGCCACCCGCACGATCCTGACCAACACCGACGTGATCGCCGTCAACCAGGACTGGGGTGGTCAGCAGGGCCGCAAGATCAGTGACAGCGGCGACCTGGAGGTCTGGCGCAAGCCGATGTCCACCGGCGGGGTGGCCACCGTCCTGCTCAACCGCGGCGGCGGCACGACCACGATGTCCACCACGGCCAGCGCGCTCGGGCTCGGCAGCGCCGGCTCGTACACCGTGCGCGACCTGTGGTCCCACACCACCTCGACGTCGACCGGCACGATCAGCGCGTCGGTGCCGGCACACGGCGCCGCCATGTTCCTGGTCACCGGCGGCGGCACACCCCCGCCGACCACCGCCCCGCCGACCACTCCCCCACCGACCACTCCTCCGCCGAGCACGACGTCGGCGATCCGCAGCACGTCCGCCGGCCGGTGCCTGGACGTCAACGGCGCGTCCCAGACAAACGGCGCCACGGCCATCATCTGGGACTGCCACGGCCAGGCAAACCAGTCCTGGACGTCGACAAGCGCCCAGGAGCTGCGGGTCTACGGAGGCAAGTGCCTGGACGTCAACAACGCCGGCACCGCCAACGGGACATCGGTGATCATCTGGGACTGTCACGGCCAGGCGAACCAACAGTGGCGCTTCAACGCCGACGGCTCGATCACGGCTGTCGCGTCGGGTCGCTGCCTGGACCTGGTGGGCAACGGTACGGCGAACGGCACCCGCGCCCAGATCTGGGACTGCAACGGCGCGGCCAGTCAGCGGTGGAGCCGCAGCTGAGCGACCGACCCCGGTAGCCGGGGGCGTGGCCGGCCGGGCGCGGTCGCGGGCATCGACCCGCGCCTCGCCCGGCCGGCGCACACCGCGCCACGCTCACCCCTGCGGCACACGTGCAACCTCCGGCGCATAGCATTGCCACGGTTCGGGACGGCTCTGCTGAAACGAGGCGACATGCGTTGGCTCCAGCGGTTGCTGGGCGGCGGGCGGGTCCAGCTCGACCCGGGACGGCAGCAGGCGCTGCTGCGGGAGCTCCAGCACGGGTACGGCACGCAAGCACGGGTTCCGTTTCCGGCGCAGGTCGAAGCGGCGACCGGCATGCTGAGCGGAGACGACGGGCTGGTGGTCGCGGCGCGGATCCTGCACCAGGTCGCCGACGAGGCACACACGGATCTGCGGGCGCAGGCGCAGGACATCCACCGGCGGACGGGCCGGCGGCTCCTGGTGCACCGGCGGAACTACCGGCCGCTGTGGACCGAGGCCGGTCCCGGCCTGCGGTGGCCGCTGTTCGCGTTGCCGTGCGGCTTCCACCCGTACGCCCAGGTGGCCGCCGCCGTCGCGGTGGTCGGCGGCCGGGCGGCCCGGCTCGATCGGGTGACCGACCCGAACCCGCTGGTGACCCACCTGTTCGAGGTGCTCGACCTCACGACCGCGGGCTGGGAGTACGGCCGGGTGCGGGTGGACACCGACGCCGCAGCCCTCGTCGATCGACTGATCACGAGCGCCGCGCAGATCCTCGCCGCGATGGACGACCCGCCCCGGTTGCCGCCTCCGGTCCGTACGCTGATGCGTCGCAACAACACGGTGGACGTGCACGATCCGGCGGGCCCGCGAGCGGTGGGACGAATCAACCTGGGCGCGCGGATGCGGGAGCAACTGCTGGCCTGACCGCGGCGACGTCGACGGTGCGCTCCGGAGCCGGCCCTAGGCGCGGGCGTGCGCACCCAGGAAGGCGAGCAGCAGGGTCGCCGTCTCGTCGGGGTACTGCACGTGCGGGTAGTGACCCGCGCCCTCGATGAACTCGAGCCGGCCCAGTCCGGCCGGCAGCGCGGCCACGATCGCCTCCCCCTCGGCCCGCGGGTCGGCCCAGTCCGGGTCGAGCGTGCCCTCGACGATCAGGGCCGGGCAGCGGACGTTGCCCAGTTGCGCCCCCGCGTCGACGGGCGCCGACTGGCCCATCTTGCGCATCGCCGCCATCCGGCCGGGCTCGCGCATCATGGCGTCGATCCGGGCCGTGCGGGCGGTCCAGTCGGCCGGCTTCCGCGCGGGATAGGCGATGTCGAGGTAGCTGCGCCAGAGCGGCACGCTGCCCAGCAGGCCGGTGCCGAGCAGCCGGGCCATGCCCCTACGGTAACGGGCGACCCGCAGGTCACCCAACTTGATCGACTGCTTGCGGGTGAAGGGGGCCAGCTCGACGATGCCCGTGATCAGCTCGGGCGCCTGGGCGGCGGCGATGGTGGCGGCCCCGCCGGAGATCGAGTGACCGACCAGCACGGCCGGACCGCCGAGGTGACGGATCACCGCGAGCAGATCGCCGGCGATGTCGGTGCGGCTGTAGGAGGGCCACCGCGCGCTCGACTCGCCGCAACCCCGCAGGTCGACGGCGGCCACCCGGTAGCCGGCGGCCACCAGGCGTGGCACGACGAAGCGGTACGCCTCGCGGCTGTCACCCATCCCGTGGGCGAGGACGACGAGCGGCCCGGAGGCGCCGGTCACCTCGTACGCCAGGGTGCCGCCATCGACGGTCAGGTACTCGGTCATCGGAACCTCCACGGCTGGCTAATTGCGTTAGCTTTAAGCTAATACTATTAGCCAACCGTGTCAAGTGACGTCAGTCGCACCCGCTGTTCCCCGCGGCAGGAGGGGTCAGCGCGATGGGGTGCCGGCGGCGTCGCCGAGCCTGATCACCGCCGCCACGTCACCGAGGTCGTCGTTCAGCTGGTGATCGCGCCCCGGCAGCCGGTACACCCGCGCCTGCGGGATGACGTCCGCGTACAGGTCCGCGTGCGACGGCGGCGCCGTCACCAACCTGTTGTCCCACTCGTCGTGCGTGCCGGCGCCCATGCCCTGAACGAACAGGATCTGCGCGGTCGTCGCCATGACGGTCCCCTCTCGCGTGCTCGCCCCGATCGGGTTCCGATACCCGGTGCGACCATCGGCGACCCGCAACGGGCGCCGACGGCGGTGCGGGCCGCGCTGCCACAGGGCGTTTCGATGGGGATCGTGCGGCGCGTGGAGGGCCGGCGGGGACATGCCGGACTGCCTGGCGCACGGGCGGGGCGAGGCGCGGATCGGGGGAAACGGTTCAGTGCACAGCGGGGAAAACACCACTGGTATCCGCTCCCACTTTAACGTATATCGCAATGGGGGTCTTGCCGCAAGGCCCGGGTCTTGCCGCAGAATCGTCCGCCGGACACCGGAACGGACGAAGAAACGGGGCGCGATGATCGACAAGTATGTGCGAGGTCTCGACGAGGTCGACGAGACGCATGTCGCGATCGCCGGCGGCAAGGGCGCCCGGCTGGGGGCGCTGTCGCGGATCGACGGCATCCGCGTACCGGCTGGCTTCTGCGTGACGACTGACGCCTTCCGACGGGCCCTGGCCGACGTGCCCTCGCTCGACGATCGGCTCGACCACCTGTCACGCCTGAAACCGGACGACCGGGAGGCGATCCGCGACAGCAGCGCGGAGATCCGCCGGACCATCGAAGGGGCCGCCCTGCCCGACGACGTGGCGGCGGCCATCACCCGGGCACTCGGCCAGCACGGCGAGAAGGACGCCTACGCCGTGCGATCCAGCGCCACGGCGGAGGACCTGGCGACGGCCTCCTTCGCGGGTCAGCAGGACACGTACCTGAACGTCACAGGCGCGACGGCCATCCTCGCGGACGTCCGGCGGTGCTGGGCGTCGCTCTTCACCGAACGGGCCGTCACCTACCGGCAGCGCAACGGCATCGACCACCGCGCGGTCCACCTGGCCGTCGTCGTGCAGAAGATGGTTCTTCCGCACGCGGCCGGTGTGCTGTTCACGGCCGATCCCGTCACGTCCAACCGGAAGGTCGCCACCGTGGAGGCCAGCTTCGGCCTCGGCGAGGCCCTGGTCTCCGGGTTGGTGAATCCGGATGCCTACCGGGTGCGCGACGGCGCGATCGTCGACAGGACGATCGCCGCCAAGCGTCTCACCATCGAGGCGCTGCCGAACGGCGGGACCACGAAACAGGCTGTCAGCCCGGAACGACAGGAGCAGCCGGCGCTGACGGACGCGCAGGTCCTGCGGCTGGTGGAGGTGGGTCGGCGGATCGAGGCGCACTTCGGCCACCCGCAGGACATCGAATGGTGCCTGGTCGACGGTGACTTCGAGATCGTGCAGAGCCGGCCGATCACCACGCTGTTCCCCATCCCGGCGGCGGCCGGGGACGGGGAGAACCACGTCTACCTCTCCGTCGGGCACCAGCAGATGATGACCGACGCCATGAAGCCGTTGGGGCTCTCCATGTGGCAGCTGACGGCCATGGCGCCGATGCACGAGGCAGGCGGGAGGTTGTTCGTCGACGCCACCCGGCTCCTGGCGTCGCCCGCGAGCCGGGCCGGCTTCCTCCGGATGGCGCAGACGTCCGATCCGTTGACCAAGGACGCGCTGGAGACCGTCCTCGCCCGCCCCGACTTCGTACCGACGCTCACGGAGGACGGCCCCGATATTCCGCAGCTCAGCGGCGCCCCGACCACGATCGAGAACGACCCGGCGATCGTCACCGAGCTGATCGGGCGCAGCGAGGCGTCGCTCGCCGCCCTGCGGCGCGAGATCGCGACGGTGACCGGACCGGCGCTGTTCGACTTCCTGCTGAAGGCGTTCGAGGAGCACAAGCGGCTCCTCAGTGATCCCCTGAGCATGCAGGCGATCATGGCGGGGATGCAGGCCACCTGGTGGCTCAACGAGCATCTGGAGGAATGGCTGGGCGAGAGGAACGCCGCCGACACCCTCACCCTGTCCGCCCCGGGCAACATCACGTCGGAGATGGGCCTGGCGCTGCTCGACGTCGCGGACGTGATCCGAGCGCATCCCGGGGTGGTGGCCTTCCTGCGGGACGTCGACGACGACGGCTTCCTCGACGAGCTGCCGAGGCTCGCGGGCGGGACGCAGGCGCGCGACGCCATCCGGGCCTACCTCGACAGGTACGGCATGCGCTGCGTCGGCGAGATCGACATCACGAGACCCCGCTGGAGCGAACGCCCCACCACACTCGTGCCCCTGATCCTCGACAACGTCAGGCTCCTCGAGCCGGGCGCTGCCGGGCGGCGCTTCGAGCAGGGACGTCAGGAGGCGCAGCGGAAGCGCGACGAGCTGCTGGAGCGGCTGCGTGCCCTGCCGGACGGGGACCGGAAGGCCGACGAGACAGCGCGGATGATCGACCGGGTCCGCACCTTCATCGGCTACCGCGAGTATCCGAAGTACGCCATCATCAGCCGCTACTTCGTCTACAAGCAGGCCCTGCTGGCCGAGGCGGAGCGCCTCGTGCGGGCCGGCGTGCTGCGCTACAACTACGACATCGCCTATCTCACCTTCGCGGAGCTGCACGACGTCGTGCGGACGCACCGGCGGGTCGACGACCACCTCGTCGCGCGGCGGAGGGACGAGTTCCGGTGGCACCAGACGCTCACACCGCCCCGGGTGCTCACCTCGGAGGGCGAGGCCATCGCCGGGGCGTACCGGCGCGACGATGTGCCGACCGGCGCGCTTGTCGGTCTCGGAGTCTCCGGCGGGGTCGTCGAGGGCCGGGCCCGCGTCCTGCTGGACATCGCCGAGGCCGATCTGGAACCCGGCGACATCCTGGTCACCTCCTACACCGACCCGAGCTGGTCACCGCTGTTCGTCGCGGTCGAGGGCCTGGTGACGGAGGTGGGCGGCCTCATGACCCACGGGGCGGTCGTCGCCCGGGAGTACGGGCTGCCCGCCGTGGTCGGTGTGGCGGACGCGACCAGGCTGATCCGCGACGGGCACCGGATCCGCGTGCACGGCACCGACGGGTACGTCGAGATCCTGCCACCGCAGGACGAGGCCGACGGCCGCGCTCAGTTGTAGGGCATCGTCGGGAACCAGCCGTAGCCGAACATCGCCGGCACCCGGATGGTCCAGTAGACGAGTGTGAAGACGCCCAGCGCGAGTAGCAGCGAGCCGGTGACCGCGAGCGTGCGTGCCGGTCGCGCGGACAGCCAGCGGATCAGCCCGCCGCGGGTGACGAGGACGACGAGTGCGAACAGGATGCCCACGATCGCGATGTTGCCAAGCGACTGCAGCACGAAGGCCGCGGCGCCGTAGAGAGGGTTGCCGTTGTCGGCGGCCCACTGGAAGAGCTTGTGGAACAAGGGGTACGGCCGGCCGATCAGGAAGGCGCCGACAAGCATGCCGAGCACGAAGACGCGGGCGAACGGGCGGCGCGCGAAGGGATCGGGGACCTTGTCGAGAGCCGCGAGGCCGAGGTAGATGAACGCGAGTCCGATCAGGCCGAAGACCACCACGGACTGCACGAGTCGTACGGGCATGCCGCCGGCGGTCGTCGCCGTCGACAGCTGCGGCAGCGAGTCACCGAGCAGGACTCCGACGAAACCGTACGTGGCGGAGACGGCGACCATGCCCAGCGCCAGCAGGCCCACCGGCCGAAGCATGAAGCGCAGACCCGCCGCCGGTGTGCCGCCGGCGCCGGCGTGTGTCATCGGCCCGACCGAGGCGGCCATGGCGATGTTGCAGGCCGTGAACGTGCCCGCCAACCCCGAGACGAACGCGAACAGCAGGCCCGCAGCGGTGCCGCCGATCGCTGTCGCCTTCGCGTCGTGGCCCAGCAGGGTGTTGGCGACGTTGTCACCGATCGTCTGGTCGACGAACTGGTACGACCAGAGCAGGGACAGCGCGATTCCCGCGAGCACGCTGCCCACGATCAGCGCGCCGCGCCGGCCGGAGTGTGTCGGGAGCGGGGAGATCGGGGTCTGCACGGCCGGTCTCTGCGTGGCGGTCATGGCAGCCTCTTTCCGGTGTGACGGCGGGATGCACTGACTGATTCTCCGCGCCACGGACCGGCCGGTCGTCTTCCTGCTTGCGGTTTCCCGCGTCTGGAGGACGACTGGCCGGTCCGCTGTCGATCGGCGGGTCAGCGGGCGATCGGCAGTTCCACCGCCGCTGGCGGGGGCACCGGCTGCACCGCGGTCCGGTTGCCGCGCCGCTCGGCGAGCCACCTGCCCCACCAGAAGAGACCCCGTGCCAGGCACACGAGCGTGACCGCGAAGAACAGGGTGTAGACGACGTTGAACAGCATCAGGACGCCGTACACCATGGCCACCGAGGCGCCGAACATGAACTGGAAGCGGGGCTTGGAGGGCGTGGTGCCCGGATCGGTGATCATGTAGTTGGTGAAGAGCACGAACGCCACCCCGGTCATGATGCTCAGCGCCGACCAGAGCTGTACGTCCCAGACGTAGTGCCGGATCAGGGCCTGGATGACGAAGCCGCCGACCCAGCCCACGATCAGCGCGACCTTCTTCGTGAGCATCGCGTTGAGGATCGTGCCCGCGGTGAGCACGACCATCGGGATGAACATCCGGAAGACGTCGGGCACGTTCTCCGTGAAGTGGTACGGCGGCGCCACGTTCACCCAGGAGAACGCGACCAGCGTGACAGTGATGCCGAAGTTCGACGGGTTCATGAAGTGCCGCATGCGCCCGGCGATCGGGGCCTGGAGCACTGCCTTCTGCCCGACGGCGACGACCACGGCGAAGGCGATCGGCCAGAACATGTCGTTGGCGTACAGCAGCATGTTCGCGGCGAGCGCGGTGATGTGGGTCGGCAGCAGGAACGTGTAGACGCCCCACGCGCCGTTGCCGCTGTAGGCCGGTCGGCGGCCCAGGGAGCGGGCGGCGACCGCCTCGATCGCGAGTTCGGCCGTGTACCCGATCGCCAGGGCGAACAGCGGCCAGGTCCAGGGCTGCTCGAACCCGAGCACCGTGTAGCCGAGCACGTTGAGGATGGACATGGAGATGGCGAAGTTGCGCAGGGCCAGGTAGCGGGGGTCGCGCTTGTCCACCCGGGGTACGGGCGGTCGCCTGTCGACGTCGGCCAGTGCCCGGTCGGGCCCCCTGCCGTTGCGGGTCGCGTCGGCGACCTCGGCCGTGGTGGTCACGCCCACCGGGGCGCGTTTGACGTCCGTCATGGTGTGGTCAGCTCCTGGGCTCGGTCGGTGAGCGTGAGGTCGTGCCATCCGGCGGAGAGGGGCAGGGTCTGCTGGTGCTGGACGCCGTCGAGGTCGCGCCAGCTCAGTTCGACGGTGACGGGCGTGCCGCCCTGGTCACCGAGTCCGAAGAACAGGTCGAAGCTGCGCTTGCCCGAGTGCCCGCCGCCGCCGTCGAGCTGGGCGAGCTGGGTGCGGCCGTCGGCCGTGGTCACCCGGGCCTGCGCGCCGTACGCCGGGGTGCGGGCGTCGGTGGCCGTGGCGGCGCCGAGCGCGGGCCGGTGCAGCCGCAGCCCGAGGAAGCCGCCGACCTGCGCCTTGGTGTTGTGGTAGTACGCGGGCGGGCCCCACTGGCGGGCCACCGCGAAGTCCTGGCGGCCGTCGCCGTCGGTGTCACCCACGGCGATACCGCGGGTCGGGGTCCGGTCGTCGAGTCCGAGCTGCGGACTCAGGTCGACGTAGCGACCGTTGTCCTCCGGCGCCCAGAACGCCAGCGCGTTCGAGCCGGCGATGTCGTCGCCCGGCTGCGCGTTTGGCCACATGTCCGGCTCCCGCAGCATCAGGTCGTTGCTGGCGGCCAGTTCCTGCAGCCAGTTGAACCTGTTGACAGTGCCCTTGACGAAGCCGCAGGACTGCACCACGACGAGCCGTCCGCTGTTGTCGAAGTCGGCCATCTTGACGTCCCAGCCCCAGCCGACCCAGGCGAGGTTCTTCGCCGACGCCCTGTTCTCGAAGGGTGCGATGCCCTTGGAGAGCCGTTCCCGCGCCTCCTGCGGGTTCGCCGCGGTGTTCTGCCAGACGAAGTTGCTCTCCTCCAGCCCCCACGACTCGGTGATGTTGCTGACGAAGGCGTCGAACCGGCCGCTGCCGCGCAGATCGGCGAAGTCGACGGCCATCCCCTTGAACGAGTCGTGACCGACGACAAGCGACTTGGGGTCCAGCGGGCCGCGGCGGCCCTCCGCAAGGGCGAACCTGATCCGGCCGGGGGCCGACACGTTGTGGAAGAAGCGGTCGTTGCCGAAGTCGTTGGCGAGGTACAGCTCGGGCAGCAGATCAGCGTCGAGATCGGCGGAGGCCGAGGCGAGCGTCCACCCGGTGGCGTACCGGGGGTCGATGGCCTTCTGCTCCTCGTAGGTGACACTCGGCTCGGCGCCGGCGGTGGCCGCGGTCCAGCGCAGGATGTGCGCCCCGCCCGCGTTCTGCGCACGGGACATGGAGTGGTTCATCTGCACGTTCGGCAGGCCCTGCGCGTCGAGCACCTGGGAGTCCGGGAAGTAGTTGAAGATCCCGATGTCGGGCCGGCCGTCGCCGTCGAAGTCGGCGACCGCTGTCGCGTTGGTGTTCCACAGCGGCCCGTGGTAGCGGCCGTCGGTGGTCTGCTGCTGCGGGATCAGCTCGACCGGGTGGTACGACGCGAGGCTCAGGCCCTCCGCGTTACCGGCCTGCAGGAACACGACAGGCGTCCGTCCCCAGTAGACGACAAGCAGATCGGTCCGTCCGTCGACGTTGAAGTCGCCGGGCGTGCAGCCCATCGGGGCGATCGCCGATCCCATCGGCAGCGGTGCCGGGTCCAGCACGAACGGCGCGTAGCGGGCGCCGCCGCCGGGGGCCGGAGTCACGACGACGCTGTCGCTGCGGGGGTCGACGAGGCAGAGGTCGTTCGCGCCGCCCTGCCCGTCGAGGTCGTTCACCGCCACTCCGGCGCCGACCGACGAGATCCAGGACCGGATGTGCTCGTACTTCGGGTTCACCGTCCGGATCGTGCGCTGCGGCAGACCCGGCGGCAGGGCGATGGGCATCTCGGTGAACGCGAACTGAGACGCCATCGCGCGTCGATCCGCCGCGGACGCGGACGGCAGCCGCGAGATCGTGAAGAGCCCCGCGACGAGTACCAGGACGAAGACGACGGGAATGAGTCTGCGCAGCGGACCCACTGGTTTCGGTGGCAACGATCCCCCTCGGGTGGAGCCCGACCCGGCCGGGTCGGGCTGTCGGGTGGTGCGGTCGTGGGTGACAGCGGTCCGCGGTCACCCGGCGGTGTCCTCTACTCCGCCGGACGCACGGTCATCGGCAGGCCGCCGCGTATCCGCAGCGACAACATCGGCTCGGGTACGACGTCGTGCGTGGTGACAGTCGTGAGCGTCAGGTCCCGGGCCAGTACGGCGAGAACGAAGGCGGCCTCCATCAGGCCGAGGTGGTTCCCCACGCAGAACCGCGGTCCCGCGCCGAACGGGATGTAGGCGTACCGCGGGCGGTCGGTGGTGCGGGCCGGGTCGAAGCGCTCCGGATCGAAGCGTTCGGGCTGGTCCCAGAAGTCCGGGTGCCGGTGCAGCGTGTAGGGGCAGACCAGCACGTCGGCGCCCGCCGGCACCGGGTAGCCGCCCACCACGTCGGCGGCGAGCGCCTTGCGGGGCAGGATCCACACCGGCGGGTACATCCGCACCACCTCGTCGATGACCATCGCGGTGTACCGCAGCCGGCCCAGGTCGTCGAAGGTCGGCAGCCGGTCGCCCAGCACCGCGATCGCCTCTTCCCGCAGCCGGTGGCGCACCTCGGGATGCCCGTCGATCAGGTACAGCGCCCAGCTCAGCGTGCTGGCCGTGGTCTCGTGCCCGGCCAGCAGCAGGGTCACCAGCTCGTCGCGCAGCCGCTGCCGTCCGACCCGGGGATCGGCCTCGGCCCGGGCCGACACGATGAGCCGCGACAGCACGTCGTCGCGGTCACCGGTGTGGGTCCCGCGCTCGGCGACAAGCTGGTCGACGATCGTCTGCAGGCGGCGGCGGGCCCGCCGGAACCGCACCTGACGCGGCAGCGGCACCCAGGGCGGTACGGCGCTCAGCGACGCGAGCTCGAACATGGCCTGGTCCTGCACCACGGCGAAGTCGCGGCCGATCGACGGGAACCGCCCGAGGTCGGTGTCGAGCAGGGTGCGCCCGAGCACGCCGAGGGTCAGACCCGTCATCTCCTGCAGCACGTCCACCGGGCCGCTGCGGCCGAGCGTCCGCAGCCGGTCGACGAGGGCCACCGCCTCCTCGGCGACGATGCCGGCCTGCGCGGCGATGCGCCGGCTCTGGAACGCCGGCTGCGCCACCCGGCGCTGCTTGCGCCACAGTTCACCCTCGCTGGTGAGCAACCCGTCGCCGAGCGCGCGGCGGGCGTGCACCAGACCGATGCCCTTGTGGTAGTTGGCCGCGTTGTCGGCGAGCACGTGCTTGGCGTGGTCCGGGTGGTTGAAGAAGTAGAGCTCCTTCGGACCGACAGGCAGCAGCGCGGCGTCGCCGTAGCGGGCTGCCGCCGACGTCATCATGCCGAGGCGGTCGCGGCCCATCGTGATGAGCATGCTGACGGCCGACGCGCGTGACGGACCGGGCAGGGACGGCGCCGGGCGGGCGACGGCGGTCATGACGTCACCACTGCCGACGGCGCCCCCTCGAGCCGGCGGAACCGGCCACCGAGGAACACCAGGGCCTCGCCGTCGCCGTCGTCGTACCGGCGCATCCCGCACGGACGGCCCAGGAAGATCGTGTGATCTCCCCCGTCGTACGACCGCCAGAGCTCGCACTCGATGTGGGCGGCGGCGCCGCCGAGCAACGGCGCCGCCGTCCGCGCGCCCGGCCGCCACTCGGTGAACTCGAACTGTTCCTGCCCGAGTGGGCGGCGCCGGTCGGCGTAGTAACGCGCCACCGCCTCCTGGTCGGCGGCCAGCACGGAGACGCCGAACGCGCCGGCCCGGCTGAGCGCCTGGTGCATGAGGGCGTCCCGGCCGACACACACCAGGACCAGCGGTGGGTCGAGGGACACCGCGCTGAACGAGTTCGCGGTCATGGCGTGCGGCTCGTCCCCGCCGACGCTGACCACAGTCACACCTGTGGCGAAGGTCCCGCAGACGCGGCGCATCAGCACCGGATCCGCCAACTCGTCCGTACCGAAGGTCGTCATCGCCGGACCCCGGCGGCGGCGTAGGGTTCGAGAGCGCGTTCGAGCGCTTCCGGGACCCGGGTGGGAACGGTCCGGTTGTTCGGGCCGCGCATGCAGGCGACCCGCTGGGCGCCGCGGGCGACGAGCGTCTCACCGGCCGGGCCGGTCCGCACGTAGTCGAAGCCGAACTCGATCTGCGTCTGGGCCAGTTCGAGCAGCCGCATCCGGACGGCGATCTCGTCGAACGCGGTGATCTCGGCGAAGAACTCACACTCGACCTTGAGCGTGAACAGCTTGAGGTCGTCCTGGAGGTCGGCGAGGACGCTCGGCGCCCGGTCCTTCAGGAACATCTCCCGGCAGCGGCCCTGCCACCGCAGGTAGTTGACGTAGTAGACGTTGCCGACGATGTTCGTCTCCTCGAACCCGACTGTGTGCCGCAGCTCGTAGTAGCTCTCCATGCTCATCCCTCCGCACCGGCCAGAACAGTGATGACGACGCGTCCGTCGCTGCCGCGCAGGCTCGTGACGAACGAGGCGGCCCGAGCGCCGCCGGCGGCGAAGAGCACCCAGCCGGGACGTGCCGTACCGCCCAGGACGAGTGGGCCGCGCATCGGCAGGCCGGCCTTCTGCATCGCCTCGACCGCGGTCCAGACCCGGGTCGCGGCGGTGTCGGCGTCCTCGCCCGAGTCGGCGACGAGCTGCTCGGCGAGCGCTGCGTGCGGGCCGAGCAGGCCCTTCCACTCCTCGGGACCGCGCCGCGCCACGCTCTCCAGGTCGCAGCCGAGGACGCCCACTCCGGCGACGGCGAGGGTCACTGCGGCGCCGTGCGCGATCGAGACGGTGTGCTCCCCGGCGACCTCGGGTCGACCGTCCGGCCGGTAGGTGATCTCGACAGGCCGCCCGAGCGCCTGCCCGACGGCGCGGGCGCTGTCGCGTCGCCGCGTGACGGAGTGCTCGCCCGGCTCCGGCGACGGGTCGTCGGGCTCGATGGCGACGGCGACGTCGGTGAGCCCGAGGTCTCCCAGCGCACGCTCCAGGTAGGGGCCGAGCAGCGGCGCCACCCAGGGGCCGGCGCCGTCCTGCTTGCGGACCGCGCGCAGCCGCAGCCCCTCCCACCGTTCGACTGTCATCCCGGACTCCGTGCGCAGGGCGATGTCGTAGACGTACGTGTCGCCGTCGCGCTCGCGTTCGGTGGCGCAGTACCGCAGCTCGCGGGCGGACGACAGCTTCTCCCCGCCGGGGTGGATGCGTTCCACGCCGACGGGCAGCAGCGTGGCATCCGGCACGCACACCTGGTTGCCGTGCATCAGCGCGTCGCGGACGCCGGGGTCGCCCAGCAGCAGCGTCGCGGAGACGTACGGGGCGAACCACGCCGTCGAGTCGTCGGCCTCCACGACCGCGTCCACGTGACGGGCGGCGGCCCGGTGGTACCGCCGGATCCGCTGGAACCGGGCGCCCTGGAACAGGGTGCCGCCGTACAGGTCGTCGAGTGGGGCGATGGAGGCCGGTGCCAGACCGTCCGGCACCTGGTCCGGAGGGCCGTCGGGCACGGCGTCGGCGCCGAGGCGCAGCCGGGCGGTGAAGTGGTCGGCGGTGAAGCCGGTCTCCTCGCTACGGATCGCGACCTCGACGACGTCGTCGTCGGTGACGAGGGCCGCCACCCGGATCCTCGTGGACCCGTGCGGCGCGACGATGATGGGCCGCAGGAACTCCGCCCGCTCGATGACCGGGAGGACGTCGGCGCCGGACAGGGCCGCGGCCACCTGTGCCATGGCCTCCATCCCGAACACCGCGGGGAACAGCAGGTTGCCGTCCAGGTCGTGGTCTTCGAGGTAGCGGTCGGTGCCGACGTTGAGTTCCGTCTCCACCACGAGTTCGACCTGGTGGTAGCGGACCAGCGCGCGGTCGACGAAGCGCAGCAGCGGCAGCGCCGGCTGGTGGTACCGGACGGTGTGGATGCCCTCGGTGCGGCCGCTGATCACCACCACGACCGGCGCCGTGGTGTCCGCGACCAGACGCCGCAGGATCGCGATGCCCTGGTCGGGGGTGATGGGCGTGACGCCCTCGCGGCTGAGCGACTCGACGACCGACAGCCGTTCGCCCATGCCGACGCCCGACCAGACAGACCATTCCAGGCATCGGGTGCGGCAGTCCGGGTACGCCCGGGAGAAGGCAGTGGTCTCCTCGGCCATCCAGTCGTTGGCGGTGGCGTAGTGCGCCTCGCCGCGCAGCCCCGCCCGGCCGATGATGCTGCCGAGCGTCACGAGCAGCCGGAGCCGGGACTTGTCGACCGCGTCCAGCACCGCGCGCAGACCGTCGACCTTCGGTGCCAGGGTGCGGCGGAACGCGGCCGGGTCCAGGCTGGCCAGTCCGGCGGGTTCGTTGCGACCGGCGCCGTGCAGGACACCGGTGACCGGCCCGAGTTCGGCGGAGAGGTCCCCCACCGCCTGCCGGACGGCGGCCGCGTCGGTGACGTCGGCGCGGGCGTACCGCACTGTGACGCCGGCGGCGGCGATCCGGGCCAGGTTCGCGGCCAGCTCGGCGTCCTCGGCGGGATCGGAACGGCCCAGCACCGCCAGACTGGCGCCGCTGTCGGTGGCCAATGCGAGGGCGCACTCGGCGGTGATGCCCTTGCCCCCACCGGTCACCAGCAGCACGTCGTCGGCGCCGAGCGGGGCCTCTGTCGTCGCGGGGCGTACCGGCAGCGCGCGGAGCGTCGGTACGCGCCGCACCCCGTCCTCGTGGTGCACCTCGGTGAAGCTTGTCGTCGCGGCGACCTCCCGCACCACCAACTCCACCGCCGAGTCGTCGGCGGCGGGCAGGTGCACGACTGTGACAAGCACGGACGGCGCCTCGAGGTGCAACGTCCTGGCGATGGCCGCCGCGCCCCTGCCGTTCCCGACCAGGACGAAGCGGGTGGTGCCGGCCGCGAGGGCCCGCTGCGCTCCCCGCAGGGCCGGCTCCAGTTGCTCCTCGGTGCAGTCCGGCGGCAGGCAGACCAGGACGCCGCCGCCGAGCCCGGCCTGTTCGAGCGAAACGGCGAGGGTGGCGGCGAACGGGTGGTCGGCCGCCGCGTGCACGTGCCACCGGCCGTTCGCGGCGGTGGCGTCGCCGGGAACCGCCGGCAACGGCACCTCGTCGAGGTCGAGCCGCCAGGGCCGCGCCCAACCGGCCACACCCGCCACCACGGGCGTGGCGGTGGCGTCGCTGTCCCTGGCCGTACGCGCCAGGGTCTCCATCGTCTCCGCGAGTTCCCGGACGGTGGCGGTAGCGAAGTTGACAGGCATCTGCGCCGGTGGCAGCTCCAGACGCTGTGCGAGCTGGTTGGCCACCTGACCGATCGTGATCGAACTCAGGTGCAGGTCGTCGAGCAGGCGGCTGTCCGGCCGGACGAGTTCGATCGGCAGCTCGGCGCGTTCGGCGGTGAGCCGCCGCATGAGGTCCTCGGTGGACTCCTCCCCGACTCCGACCGGGTCGGCGGTGGTGGACGGCTGCGCCACGGCGGGCCCGCGCTCGATCGCCGCGTCGAGCTCGGGCGCCTGCTCGCAGGGGCTGGTCAGGAAGGAGAATTCGGCGCCGACCTCCAGCGGCCGCACGAACCGCCCGTCGAACAGCGCCGCCGGGGCCGGGGCCGCGCCGACGACGTACGCGGCGCCGGCGACCTGCAGCAGACTCACGAGCGAGTCGTTGTCGGTGTCCACCGCGACCGCCGGGACGTCAGTGACAGTCGTGGCCAGTCCCGTGAGCACCCGGCCGGGCCCGACCTCGACGAACAGGTCGGTGCTCTTGGCGGCGAACGCGACGGCCTGGTGGAACAGGACCGGGTCGGTGATCTGGCGGCGCAGGAGGTCACGCACGTCGGTGCCGGCGGGCAGCACCTCACCTGTGACTGTGGAGACGACCCGGGCGCCGACCTGGTGGAAGGCCTCGCCGGCGAGGGCGTCGGCGAACGTGTCCGCGGCCGGGGCGACAAGCGGGGAGTGGAAGGCGTGCGAGACCCGCAGCCGCGTCGCGCTCAGGCCGGCGGACCGCGCCTTGTGGCAGACGGCCTCGATCGCGTCGACCGACCCGGAGACGACTGTGTGCTCGGGCCCGTTGTAGGCGGCCACGACCACCGGAAGCCCCGCGATGATCCCGTCGACCGTCTCGGGGGGCGCGCCGATGTCGGCCATCGTGCCGGCCTGGCTGTGCCCGGCCATGGTCCGGCCCCGGACGCCCGCGACGCGCAGGAGCGTGTCGGAGTCCATGACGCCGGCCCACTGCAGGGCCACGATCTCGCCGAGGCTGTGCCCGATCGCGGTGGACGCCTCGATGCCGAGCAGCGACAGGGCGTGCTGCCCGGCCAGTGATCCGGTGACGATGCGCGGCTGGGCGACCTCGGTCGCGACGACGTCGCTACCGGTGGGCAGCGCGGCGCGCAGGTAGACGTCCTCGACCTCGGCGAACCGTCGCCGCAGCGCGCCACCGCTGACGCCGCGTCCGGAACCCTGCCCCGGGAAGAGGAAGCTGATCCGGGCCGGACCGCTGACGTGCCCGAGCAGGAACCGGCCGTCGGGGCGGATCAGTCTCGTCTCGCCGGATTCGACGGCCTCGCGGGCCGCCGTCAGCAGCCGCCGCGCCTCCTCGGGTGACGAGGCCACGACCGCGGCCCGGAACGGCCGGTCCTGCAGGTCGCGGTGGAGCGTCGCCGCCAGGTCGCTCAGCTCCGCGTACGAGATCGTGGACACGAAGGTGCTCAGCTCGGCGAGCCGGACGGCGAGCTCCCGCGCGGAGGCCGCGTCCACCAGCAGCAGCTCCGCGTCCTGGGCGGAGGCGGCCAGGGCACGGACGCGGCGATCCGGCACCGGCCGGCGCGGGCCATGGCGTTCCAGCACGACGTGCGTGTTGATGCCGCCGAAGCCCATGGCGGTGATGCCGGCCCGTACCGGCACCGCGCTCGGCCACGCCTCGGCCTTGCGCAGGGTGCGCAGCCGGGCGCCGTCGGCGGCGAGAAGCTCGTGGGGGTCGACGGAGCCGACGCTCGGGGGAAGCACCTCGTGGTGCACGGCCATGGCGGCGCGGATGAAACCGGCCACGCCGGCGGCGGCCTTGGTGTGACCGATCATCCCCTTGACCGAGCCGATGACGGCCGGTGGCGCGTCGGGATTCGCCGCCTCGCGCGCGCTGGACAGCGCCGTGAGCTCGGTGGTGTCCCCGACCTTCGTGCCGGTGCCGTGCCCCTCGAACAGCCCGACCGTGTCGATGCCGAACCCGGACCTGTCGTACGCGCGGCGCAGGGCGAGCTGGTAGCCGTCGACCTCGGGTCGGGTGATACCACCGCGGCCGTCGGAGGAGACGCCCCACCCGGCCACCGAGGCGTAGATCCGGTGACCAGCCTCGGCGGCCTGGTCGGCGCGCATCAGGACCAGCATGCCGCAGCCCTCACCGGGCCAGAAACCGTTGGAGGCGCGGTCGTAGACCCGCATCTCGCCGGTGGCCAGAGCGCCGGTCTTCGCGAAGCCGATGACCTCGAACGGGTCGATGGACAGGTCGACTCCGCCGGCGATCGCGACGTCCAGGTCCCCGTCGAGCAGCGCCCGGCACGCGGTCACCACGGACAGCAGGGACGACGAGCAGGCGCCGTCGACTGTGTAGCCGCCACCCTTGAGGTCGAAGTGGTTGCAGATGCGGCCGGCGATCGTGTTGGACAGGGCGCCGGCGAGCGTGTCCTCGTTCACCGGCGGGAACGGGCTCTTGTACGCCTCCTCGTAGGTGGCGAGGAAGGTGGACAGCTTCTCGTCGTCCCAGCCCTCCGCCCGCAGAGCCGCCGCCACTGTCCGCCGCACATACGGCCAGCGCAGCCGCATCTGGTTGGCGCGGGAGAACTCACCGGTGAGCGTGTTGCCCACGATGACGCCCGTACGCTCCTGGGGCAGCCCCTCCCCGGCCGGGAAACCCGCGTCGGCAAGTGCCGTCGCGGCGGTCTCCAGGGCCAGCCAGTGGGCCAGGTCGGTGGACCGGTACGTGCTCCCGGCGACCTTGTAGCCGACCCGGTCGAACTCGTAGCCCTCGATGACGGCGGCGTTGCGCGCGTAGAAGCGGTCCGGGGCGGCCGGGTCGGCGTCGAAGTAGTCGTCGGCGTTCATGCGGACGTCGGGGAGCCGCCGGAACGCCCGGCGACCCGCGATCGCGTTCTCCCACAGTTCCTGCGGTGAACGGGCGTCGGGGTAGCGGCACGCCATCCCGACCACGGCGATACTTGTCATTGCTCACTCAGCTTTCGTGTCGCTGGCGACGTGTCGAAGGCGTTCCTGATGCGCTGGCGCCACACCTCGTAGGCGGGCAGGACGTCGTCCGGAGGCAGCCCGACCCGCGCCTCGTCGGTCACCCGTGTCGCGTCGCTCACCGTCATGCCGCAGAGGACACGGGTCGCCAGTTCGTTGTGCGGCAGCACCAGACCGGCCCGCTGCCGGGCCGCGGCGCCGAACGACGCGCCCTGCGCGAGGTCCGGCCGGTACGTCCCCGCGCACTCGGCGAGCCAGTTCAACTCCCGCTCACTCGCGCCGCCCGCGTAGCAGACGGCCAGGCCGGCACCGGCGTACAGGTCGCGGCGGCGGTCGGCGGGGAACGCGTCGAGGAGGCGGACGAGCTGCTCCGGGTCCGTTCCGGCCACGAACCAGCAGGCGCGACCGATGCCCTGGTCGATGGCGCGCACCGAGTAGTCCCGGGGGCCGTCGGCCGGCCACTCGAAGGTGGACGGCCGGCGCCGCTGGCGCACGTACCTGTCGGTCTTGAAGTACGCCTCGTGGAACCCGTACCCGTCGAGGACGAGCCACCGCAGCAGCGGGTCCGGGGCGTACAGGCGGTGCCACAGCAGACGGGGCAGGCGGGCCATCGCCCAGCCCACCCCGACGTACGCCATGTAGACGTGCTCGTCGTGGTCGGCGAGGAACCGCGCGACGTGCCGCGGACGTCCGGGCAGGGCGTCGCGGATGGCGAAGGCCATCGCCGCGCCCTCGTAGGCGAAGCCCCGGTACGCGGCCGGCGTGGCCTCGACCGAGGGCGCCGCCTCTGCCGGGCTGCTCGCCTCGGCGGCGGCACCATATCCGTGCAGGAACGAACTACCGACTGTTTCCAGGCGCTCGCGGGCCTGCTCGTCCTTGAGGTGGAATCCCCGCGTGCTGATTTTGGTCTGCCCCACGTCGGGGGTCAGAATACGGCGTCGAAGTCTGGTCAATGAACTCATCGTATGCTCCGGCCCTCCCGCTGAGACCTCATTGTTACGCGACTATGCGGAGCGGAACTTCTCCTGCATTGCGGCGGTTGCCGGCGGCACCTGATGGACGGCAGGTATCCGCAGCTCATAGCCATTCAATAGTGTTTGAGTGGATAGTGGACAGCGGGAATTACCAGCAGGGTCCGGTTAGCGCAACACAGGAGATGGACGCGAGGGGCTCCCCGATACCACGATGACTGGCATCCGAACGACACCTCCGGAATTGACATCCGGACTTCCCCCGAAGGAGCGTGCCGTGGAATCCGACGAAGCGGCCGAACACCGGATGCGGACGATGGTTCTGGAGGCATTCGCCGACACCATCATTCCGGGCGAGAAACGCGGTCCTGACGATGCGGCGATCGCCGGCGTCGACGTCGGCGGCGGTGCCGTCGCGGGCGGCGCGATCGAACTGCTCGAAGACCCCGCCGGAGGGCTGGCCCCGGCGCTGGAGACGATCTGCGTGGAGCTCGACGAGTACGCCCGGGAGCACGCCGCCGCCACGGGCCTCGACCTGGAGCCGGACCTGCCGCCGTTCGTGGGCCTGCCGTTCGATGCCCGGACCGCCCTGATCGAGAAGCTGACCAGCCCCGATCACCCGGACAAGCAGATGTGGGTGGGGCTTGCGCTCTTCTGCAACATGGCCTTCGACAGCGCGCCGCACCTGCACACGGTGGACGCGTTGGCCGCGGGGCATCCGGGCCTGCTGGCGATGGGGTACGAGACGCCCGAGCCGGACGGGCTCTGGCGCTTCCCCGCGTTCTCCTACGGTCGGCAGCTCGCCAACCCACATCCGTCCACCACCGCCACGGGGAGTCCGGCATGACGGCCACCGAGTCCACCGACGTCCTGGTCATCGGCAGCGGCTTCGGCGGCGCCATCGCGGCCTACCACCTCGCCGCCGGCGGGGCCCGGGTGAAGGTCTTCGAGCGTGGCCCGTGGCTGAAGGCCGACGACTTCGAGCACGACTTCAAGCTGGGCGCGTCGTACACCCGGGTCTTCGACTTCGTCATCGGTGACGGCATGAGCGTGCTGGGCGGCAACTGCGTGGGTGGCGGCAGCGTGGTCTACTTCGCCACGATGCCGCGGGCGCCACGGTTCGTCTTCGAGCGCCACGGCAGCATCGGGCGACGCATGTGGCCCGCCGCCATCAGCCGGGACACTCTCGAACCCTGGTACGACCGGGTGGCCGAGGCGCTGCCGGTGACCCAACAGACCTGGGACCGGGTGCCGTACGCCGGTGGCCTGTTCGCCGCAGCCTGCCACCACGCCGGTCGTACCGCCAATCCGGCCCCGTCGGCGATCGACGTGGACATGTGCACGAACTGCAACTGGATGATGGCGGGCTGCCGCTTCGACGCCAAGCGCTCGCTGCTGCTCAACTACCTGCCGGCCGCGCTGGCGCACGGCGCCGAGATCCGGCCGCTGCACGAGGTGCAGCACCTGGTCCGTAACGCCGACGGCAGCTACCGGGTCCACTATCGCGTGGTCGACGAGGAGGACTACCGGATCCTGCACGGCGAGGGGACCATCGACGCGAAGATCGTCGTACTCGCCGCGGGTGCGGGTGCCACGCCGGTGATCCTGCAACGCTCGGAGCCCCATCTGGGTCGGATGCCGCACGCGGTCGGGCGGTACTTCTCCGGCAACGGCGAACGCCTCAACACGGCCGTGTTCGACGAGGACCGGGTCCGCGAAGTGCTGAAGCTGTCGCGGCCGGACGGCCGGGCCTACGAGGCGTACCAGATCGGGCGGGGTCCGACGGTAGCCAGCTGGGACCGGCTCGACGGCGACCTGCCGGAGTTCGAGCGCTACTCGCTCGAACAGCTCTACTTCCCGCCCGCGCTGGGCACGATCCTGGCGCAGGTGCCCGACGCGAGCCCGAGCTGGTTCGGCCGGGGAAAGAAGGAGATGCTGCGCCACTGGCAGTCGTGGCTGACGATCTTCACGATGTCGGAGGACGACAACGAGGGCGTCTTCGGCCCGCCGCCGGAGACCGGCAATGCCCATCGCTTCTCCCAGCAGATGCTGGGCCACGGCCCGCTGCGGTACCGGCCCACGGCGAACACCTGGCGCGGATGGTCGCTTGCCGACGCCGACGTCAAGGACATTCTCGAGCGCGACGGGCTGTCCCGTGTGATGCCGTGGACGAACGACCTGGTGGGTGCGTACACCGTGCACCCCCTCGCGTCGTGCCGCATCGGCGACGACCCGGCCACCTCGGCACTTGACGACCGCCATGAGCTGCGCGGGCACCCGGGCATCTTCGTGACCGACGGATCCGCGGTGCCCGGCGCGTTGACTGTCAACCCGGCCTCGACGATCGCGGCCCTCGCCGAACGCGCCATGCCGGGCATCGTCCGGGCCGCGCGGGACCGGGGCGTCGCGGTGACCTACGGCGCGCCGTCACCGGACGGCGAGACCGCGGGACGACGCGCGGTCGCTCGCCTGGTGTCATGAGTTTCACAGTCGCCAGGCTCACCCGGCGGGCCACCTTCGCAAACCTGCGACACGTCTCCCCGGTTCCTCCGGAGACCGCGCCGGTGCGGGTCCGCCGGGTGTACGACCAGGTCGAGCGCGACTTCGGTCTGCTCGCACCGCCGATCGCCCTGCACGCCGCCGCGCCGGAACTGCTCGCCGCGGCCTGGTGCATCCTGCGCGAGACCCTGCTCGTCTCGGGCACGACGAGCCGTCGGGAGCGCGAAGCGGTGGCCGCCGCGGTGTCGGCCGCCAACGCCTGTCCGTACTGCGTGGAGGTCCACCAGGCAGCCGTACGTGGGCTCGGGCGTCGGGGTGCCGCGCCGCCGTCGCTGCCGGCGGTCCTGTCGCCGGAGCTGATCGGCGTGGCCGTCGACTTCCACTACCTCAACCGCATGGTGAACGTCTTTCTGCGGGACTCACCGCTGGCGACGGTTCCCGCTCCCCTGCGCGGTGGCGCCCGGAGCGTCGCGGCACGGTTGCTGGGTGGCCTGGCCGGCCGGGAGGCGGTGGCCGGGCAGTCCCTGCCGTTGCTGCCCGGGACGGTCGGCGCGGTACGGCGTCTGCCGGACGACCTTCGGTGGGCGGCGGGGCTGCCACACGTCGCGGCCGCCATGACCGGGGCGGCGGCGGTGATCGAGGACGCCGGGCAGCGGTCGGTGCCTCCGGCCGTCCGGCAGCTGGTACGTGAGTGCCTCGTCGACGGCGCCGCCCCGGGCGACCTGGCGGGGGCCACGGACTGGCTCAACTCGCGGCTGGCGGGCCTGCCCTCCGCGGACCGGGCGACCGGGCGACTGGCGATGCTCGTCGCCTTCGCCTCGTACCGGGTGCCGGACTCGGCGGTGGCAGCGGTCCGTGCCGAGGGCCACGACGACGCGGGATTGCTCGGCCTGGCGGCCTGGGCCGCCCTGACGGCGGCACGCCGGCACGGTGACGCGCTCGCCACGGCGTACGAGGCCGCCGCCTGACCGGCGCGCGTCGGCCGGCCCCGACCGGAAACGGCCGGGGCCGGCCTCGCTGTGCGCTCAGACCTTCGGCACGTCGAACAGGGAGGGGAACTTCGCGATCAGCGCGAGGTCGCCCCGGGTACGCAGCCGACCCTTCATGGTGAGTACGACCGGATGCGCGTTGCCGGTCACCACCAGCAGGAAGTCGGCGCCGCCGATCGTCAGCGTGAGGTTCGGCTCGCGATCGGCGACCGGCGACACCCGGCACCTCCCGTCCGCGATCTCCAACTGGTAGCGGTCGGCACCGCCGTCGGGCCGGTCACCGATGACCCAGTGGATGACGGCGTCGAGACCGGCGGCCCGGTCGGCCCGGAACACGTCCGGCATCCGCCGGAAGACCTCCCGCAGCAGGGCGTCCCGGCGCTCCCCGCCCATCAGCGCGCGCACCTCCGGCAGCGGGGTGCGCTTGACGAAGATGGCGAGGTCGCGAGGTGCCAGGGTCGCCGGATCGGCGTTGTCGGTGGTCATCTCCAGGCTCCTTTGGTCATCGTCCGTAAACAGGCCCTAGCTGTCGCTGACGCCGGCGGGTTGGGCGATCCGTTCGCGGATCACCCGCCGCCACTGCTCGTAGGCCGGGCCAGTGCCGTGCCCGTCGCGCGCCGCGGCGTCGGCCAGCTCGGCGGCGGCCTCCGACGACAGGCCGGTCAGCGCCCGCACCGCCGTCTCGGTGTGCTCCGGGCAGTAGCCCGCCCACGTCCGCGCCTTGGCCGCGAAGACCGCTCCCTGGGCGAGGTGCGGGCCGTGCTCGGCGGCCAGCGCCCGCAACGACTCGAAGCCCGCGGTGTCGCATCCGCCGGCGAACGTCGCGGCCAGTCCCACACCGCTCCACAGGTCCGCGCGGCGCGGGGCCGCGAAGCCGTCGACGGTCGCCGACACCGCCGCCGGATCGGCCGCGTGCCGGAACCACAGCGCCCGGCCGACTCCCTGGTCGAACGCCCGTGGGAAGTAGTCGGCGTCCCCCTGCCAGGGGTACGGCCGGGGCCTCCGTTGCCCGACGATCCAGGTCTTCTGGTCGAAGTACGCCTTGTCGAAGCCGTAGCCGTCGACTGCCAGCCAGCTCATCGTCGGGTGGTACGGGATCCCGGTGAGGTCGGGCAGCACCTTGCGCCACAACACGCGCGGCAGCCGGGCCATCGCGAAGCCGATGCCGATGCAGGCGAGGAAGTAGTGCGGGCGCCCCGGCCCTTCCAGCAGCTCACGGGTACGGGAACCGCCGGCCGTCGCGTCGAGGACCGTGTAGGCCATCGTCGCGCCCTCGTAGGCGAAGCCACGGCGTTCCGGGTCCACGAGAGCGAGCCGGCGTTCCAGCTCGGCGACGCTCGGGCCCTCGATTCCCCACTCGAAGCCGCAGACCACCGCCTGTGGGATCGCCTCCAGGTGGACCGTGGTGGCGGAGGCCGTGACCGGGAATCCGAGCGCGGCGAAGGAGACCTGCTCCAGCGAAGGCGCGAGAACCATGCGGCGCATCGACCCGAACACTCTCGACATACCGGCCACCCTTCGTTCGGTGCCACGGCGGCGGTCACCGGGGCGATTTCATCCTCGCCGGGTTCGGGGAGCCGCGCGTCTCCGAGCGTGCCCGGTCGGTTCCGAGCCCTGTGCCGGGGCTTCCGAGGTGGTCGCGGACGGTCGGGACGGGCAGATTCCCGTCGTGGCCGCAGGCGTGGGATCCCGCTCCGCGTCGACAGTGCGATCGACGCGGAGCGGGATCATCGGCGGCTACCCGGGCGTCGTCGCCGGGTGGGTCCACCCGGCGACGACACTCGGTTCAGTTGGTTCGATCCGCGAACTGACCCGGCTCGCGGCCGGGGCCGGCGGGGCCCCGATAGGCCTGGGCGATCTCCAGCCAGTGCGTGGCGATCTCCCCCTGGGCACGGACCGCGAGATCGTCGCGGTGCCGGCGGCGGGTGACCAGGAGGCAGAAGTCCTCCGCGGGCCCGGTGACGCGCTCAGGCGACTCCGCGGGGCCGAACTCCCACAGCGCGCCCGACGGCGCGGTGATCTCGAAGCGGAACTCGACGTCCGGGGTTTCGAGGCCGCGCGCCTGGTAACCGAAGTCCCAGGTCCGTACCGCGAACCCCACGATCTGCCCGATCCGGTCGGTGAACGTACGCCGGACGCCGAGAGCGTCGGCGATGTCCTGCCCGTGGGCGAAGAGTTCCATCATCCCGGCCATGGCCAGTACCGCCGCCGGCAGCGGGCGTACCAACCAGGGGACGAGCTGGTTCATCGGCAGGGCGCCCAGCGACTTCTCGGCCCACGCCCGCTCGTCACGCCAGCGCCGCAACAACTCGGCCGGCTCCTCGGCAAGGTAGCCGGACAGCGCCGCTGTCACGTTGGCGTTGAAGTCGGCGCCCAGGCGTCCCGTCATGGCGACGAACTGGTCGGGGTCCGCTGCCGCCAGTCCGGCCATGCGGAACGTGGCCGCGAGGTGGGCGATCTGGTGGGCGACGGTCCAGCCGGGCGCGGGGGTCGGTAGCGCCCAGGCGGCCACATCGAGGCCGCTGACCAGACGGTCGAGGTCGTCGCCGTCGGCCGCCAGGTCGGCTATCACCTGGGGATGCTGTTGTTGGGTCACGGTTCTGCCTCTCAGTTCGATGACGTCCGGAGCGTTGGATCAGTGCCGAGGGGCGGTCGCGAGATCCGCGGGGGCCATCTGCCGGCGTCCGCCCAGCAGGGCGATGGCGATGACGAGCCCGAGGGCGGTGAAGATCGCGCAGGTGATGAACGCGGGGCGGAAGCCCGCCGCCGGCTCGGCGCTGGTCGAGAAGGAGACGAGCACTGTCGACACGATGGCGATCCCCAGACCGCCGCCGATCTCCTGGGAGGCGGCGTTCATCGCCGACGCGAGGCCGAGATCGGTCTCGGCGATACCGGCGAGAGCGGCCGCCGAGGCAGCCACCGTGCCGAGTCCCAGGCCGGCGCCGAAGACAAACAGCCCGATGAACAGCCCGACGGACGAGCCACCTGACGCCACGGCCTGCGCCAGCAGCAGGCTGCCCGCCCCGAGCAGGACGAGGCAGATCGCCGCGACCGGCCGGAAGCCGTACCGGGTGATGAACGACTGCCCGGCGTACGAGCCGACCAACGCCATCAGTGGCATGATCGACTGCCGGATGCCGGATTCCAGCGCGGTGTCCCCGAGCGGGCCCTGGGTGTACTGGGCGATCGCCAGCGACATCCCGAAGGCACACATGATCATGGCTGCCATGACCAGGTTGCCGCCGACCAGAGTCGCCGAGCGCAGCATCCGCAGCGGCAGCAGGGGCTCACTGGACCGGGCCTCGACGGCCACGAACACTCCGGCCAGCACGATCGCGGCGGCGAAGGTGCCCAGGGTCTGGACGCTGAGCCAGCCCTCCTCCGGCGCGGTCACCAGTGCGTAGATCACGAGCACGAGCGCCGCGGTGCTCGTCACGGCGCCCGCTACGTCGTACGTGCGCCTGACGTTCAGGTCCCTGCTCTCGCGGAGCAGGACCGGGATGAGGGCCAGCATCAGAAGTGCCACCGGCACGCTGACGAAGAAGACGGCGGGCCAGCCGAAGCTGCTGGTGAGCCAGCCACCGACGAGCAGACCCACCGTCGCGCCGACACCGGCGATGCCGGCCCAGCCGGCCAGGGCGAGGTGCCGCTCGCGGCCCTCGGGGAACATGCTGGTGAGGATCGAGAGCGCGGTAGGCGTCATCAGGGCCGCCGAGAGGCCGTGCAGGGCCCGGGCGGCGATGAGCACCTCACCGTTCCACGCGAAGCCCGAGGCCAGCGAGACCAGCAGGAACAGCACCGTGCCGACGAAGAACATCCGGCGACGCCCGAGCAGGTCGGCGGCTCGGCCACCGAGCAGCAGCAGGCCACCGAAGGTGACGAGGTTGGCACTGAGCACCCACTGGGCCGCGCTGGGCGTCAACTGGAGTTCGGTGCCGATCGTCGGCAGCGCCAGGATGACGATCTGCGAATCGAGGATGACCATGAAGTTCGCGGTGCACAGCAGGACGAGCGCCCACCATCGGCGCGAGTCCGGTGGCGCTACGGTGCCGGCGAGCTGAGCTGTGTCCATGTCGCAGTCCTTCGTCTCGATGGCTGGAGGGGTCAGCGCCGCGTGCGCAGCACGCGAGAGATGTTTGCGGGACGCATGAGTGCCTGCGGCGGGTCGACCAGGCCCGCGGAGCGCAGGAAGGCAGTCGTCAGCACGCCGTCGTGAGCCGCTGCCGCCTGCAGGCGGGGGGTGTAGAGATTGCCCATCCGCACCGTGCCGACCGTCGCCCCACGACACCGGGGAAGCCGAGGTCGGTTCCGGCTGAGATGTCCCAGGGCGCATCGATGAGCCGGGACAGGTCGCGAAAGAAGGCCCGCGGCGTCGGCGGACCGGAACGCACGTGCTCGCCAAGCCCGAAGAGGTCGTCGCGGTCGACGACGGTGACCCTCTCGCCCGAAGGCGACAAGACCCCCGCCGCCAGCGATCCGGCGACGCTGCCGCCGAGGACCACGGCATGCGCAATCAGCGGAATGCCCATTACCGTCAGCTCCTGGATTGGGATTAGAATCAATTGTTGCCGGTTAATGGTATCGACAGGAACCGTCAATTATTCTTCCAGAATGCTCTGTCCCGAAAATAGATTCCGCAAGCGTTTCCGGTCGGCCTTCGCATCGCTAACATGGTCCGCGGACGCCGCCGCGATATTCCCTGTGGCGAGGAATGGCGTTCCGTTCCGGTTACGACTGGCGTGCCGCCGAGACCCGGCTCAACGCCTTTCCGCAGATTCGGGCTGGACCATGCCGCGGGTCGCCGCCGCCTGGGCGGAGCTGATGGCCGGCCTGGGCTACGAGCGGTACGTCGTCCAGGGTGGCGACTTCGGCGCCTGGATCAGCCTGGTGCTGGCCGGCATCGACCACGAGCACGTCATCGGCGCGCACGTGAACTTCCTGCCGACGCCGCCCTCCGGCGATCCCGCCGACCTGGCCGGGCTGACCGAGGTCGAGGGGAACCGGCTGCGGCTGTTGATGAACTACGTCGAAGACCAGTCCGGGTACATGAAGCGACTCGGCCAAGGCTCCCGAGGAGGCGATCGACCGTGACCGGATCCTCACCAACGTGATGCTGTACCGGCTGACCGGCACCGGAGCCTCGTCGGCCCACTTCTACTACGGCAACGCCGAGCTGCTGCCCATCGCCAAGACGCCCCCGCCGCGCCCGCCGCCCCTGCCGGTGCCCCTGGGCGTGGCGATCTTCCCCCGTGACCCCGGACAGCCGGTCCGGCGCTTCGCCGAGCGCGGCTTCCCGAACATCGTGCAGTGGACCGAGTTCGACCGGGGTGGCCACTTCGCCGCCATGGAGCAGCCGAACCTGTTGGTCGGTGACCTGCGCTCGTTCGTCGCGACCCTGCGGAGCTGAACGCACGGCGAGGGCCCCGGATGTCGCGGCATCCAGGGGCCCTCGCCCCGTGCGGCCTGTCGACAGGCGCTACCGCGGAGGTGCGCGGCGGGGCGCTGGTCGGCGGACAAGCAGGATCGCCAGGACGACGACCGTGACTAAATTGATCAGGAGCAGTACCGCGCTGAGCCCGTCGACGCCGTGCTCGTGCTCGTGCCCGGCGTCCACGTCCGCGGCGCCGGACGCCCGGGTGCCGACGGCGAAGCGGATGACGCCGCTGGTCTGCCCGCCGGCGACGCCGATGACGTGGTAGGCGACCGTGTACGTGCCGTTGGCCTCGATGCGCACGGGCACGCGCAGGATGTCACCCGGCCCGGCGGTCACGGCACCGGAGTCCACCCGCCGCCCCGCGCTGTCGACGACCGAGAGGTGCGACAGCGCGGGGTCGGCGGCCGCCGACAGGTTCAGTCGTGCCTCGCCCGGAGCGATCGTCAGGCTCTGCGCGTCGGCGGGCGAACTGCCCAGGAGGCGTACCGCCGGCGCGCGGCCGGTGACCGCGACGAGCCAACCCAGTGGCAGCAGGACCAGCACGGCGGCGACGAGAAGGCGGGTCCGACGAGACACGGTCAGGCCGGTACGACGCTGGGGTGCGACTGCGTCTGCACACAGTTGCAGCGCGTCTGCTCCAGCTCCCGATCGTTCGGGCGCAGGTGCAGATACATCCCGATGATCATCGGCAGGAACACGACCGAGTTGTAGAACAGGTGCAGTTCGACGCGCGGATAGATCAGTTGCAGGACACTTGTCGGCACCGCCGCACCGAAGAAGTTGGTGTGCATCTGCGCCTGCAACAGCAACAGGAAGTGCTCGATGTGGTGCCAGAACTGGATCACCAGGGCGACCGTCCACCAGGTCCGGGCCCGGCCGACGAAGCCGGGTCGGAGCAGGAACAGTCCGACCAACATGACTAGCGCGTACCCGTAGTGCATCCATTCCGAGGTCACCAGCCACGGAAGGAACTGCCCGAGCACGCCGCGCGCCTGCGGGCGGGCCCAGCCGAGCACCCAGATCTGGTACGCCTGGACCAGGTGTTCGGCCCAGTGCGCGAGCGTGATTGCCAGGAAGCCACCGAGCGCTGCCCGGTGGTGGGCATGGTTGAGGGTGCGAACCGGTGCGACCACCATTCGGTTCTCCTATTCCGTGGGGTTCGATCCACGTGCCGCATCGCCGCAGCACGGGGGCCAACGAGAAACGACAGTGGTTCCCACCGACGTTGGCACTTCGCACGCGCCTCTCAGGACCCGCGAGACACGCCAGCGCCATTGTCAGGCCAGAGATGTCCGTCGTTCTTCTTCTCGTGTGCGCTGTGGCGGACGCCGATCTGACGGGCTGCGGCGAAGCTGGCCCAGGCGGCCACGTCGACAAGCGTGGCGTCCGCCGGGTGGTGCCGACGGAACTCCTCGACGACCTCGGGGCCGACGCGGTAGGAGGCGAACGCGCTCAGCAGCGCGAGGCGTGCCGCCGCTCGCTGCGGCGCGGCCAGCGACTCGATCAGCTCCTCGCACCAGCGGGTGCTGAGACCGGCGTCCTCCCCCGCCCATCCGTCGAGCCGGGTCTGCACGAGGCGGCGGACCGCGGGGTCGAGCGAGCGCTCCCCGGCGACCTCGAAGACGCGGTAGGACCGGGCCATCGCGTCCGCGATCCGCGGGCTGCCCGAGGCCCAGCTCACGTCCGAGGTCGGCGTCGCCGCGTCGAGCAGTCGGGTGGCTCGACCGGCGACGTGCTGTCCCCGGAGGGTGGGCCGGAGCACGCGGCCGAGCCCCTGATTGAGCCGGCGCCGCGCGCGCGGGCCGAGGCCCTGCGGTAGCAGTGAGTTGGCGAGGAAGACGTTTACCACGCGGCTCAGGTAGTGGAAACCCACCACGACACCGACCAGCTCGGCGCGTTCCACCTCGGACAGGTCGGGTGGCAGCGGCGGTCCGTCGCAACGGTGTGCGCCTCGGGCCCACTGCACGATGCGGCGCGTCCGGATGTCGTCGATGCCGTCCGGCCGGTCGGCGGCGATCGCCTCGGCGTCGCGCTCGCCGGAGAGTTCGAAGAGGCCGGCCACGTGCAGATCGGCGCAGTAGGGACAGGTGTTGGCCACGGACACCGTCGCCGCGACCGCTTCCTTGACCGCGCGGTCCACCACGCCGGCCGGCAACAGCGGCTCCCGGGTGATGGCCCAGTAGGCCGCCAGGACGTCGGCGGACGGCGAATGCAGCAACGCCGGAGGCACCACGATCTGATATTCCTCGGCGACCTGGCGGTACACCGCGGCGACGAGTCCGCGTGCCGTCGTGGCGGGCACGACGGTAAGGAATTTGACGTGCTTCTGAGCGACCGAGGACGCGACCCGTCTCGCCACCATCAGGACCTCCCGCGTCGATTCGCCGATTGCTCCCGCTGTCAGCGGGCGGGGGACGCTTACCGCGCACCAGCCGAGCCCCCGCGGCCGGCTCGGCCGCCTCCTGCCATCCGGGTCGGCGCACTCAGGCGGCCGCGCCCACCCGGTCCCGCACCGCGGCACTGCCGTGCTGGGCCTGGCTCAGCGCGTACTTGCGCGCGTCGAGCAGGGCAAGCAGCACGGGCGGATCCAGTGCGCTGCTGCGCCGCAGCTCCATGTCCGCGGTGACCTTCGAGTCGACGCGGACCGTGAGCGGGCCGTACGTCGCGACCGAGACGGCACGATCGGCCACGTCGGCGCCGTCGGATTCGGCCGACACCGACTGGGCCAACAGGTACCAGGAGCCCAGGGGAACCGCGTCGAAGTGGACCCAGCCCGGTTGCTGCAGCACGGCGCACCGCACCGGACGGCCTTCCGGGATACGGCCGCTGAACAGACCGACGAAAATGAGCTGTTGGCCGTCGTCTTCGGCGAGGCGGACCTGGCACGACACCTGGCCGCTCGACGAGCGCCCGGAGCGCCACTCGAAATGCGGGCGGATGGACTGCGTGTAGCCGGCGTGTCGGCGGAACGCGGTGGGCGACATACCGACGCTGCGGCTGAACCGCCAACTGAACGTACCGACGCTGTTGTATCCCACGCGGACGCTGATGTCCGCGACGTTCATCGACGTGGTGATGAGCAGGTCCTTCGCCCGCTGCAGGCGCAGCGCCGAGAGGAAGCGAGCCGGTGAAACTCCGGTCACCCGCCGAAAGATGCGTGTGAAGTGGAATTTGCTGAACATTGCGGCGCGGGCCATGTCATCGACGGTCAACTGTTCGCCCATGCGGTCGTGCATCGCCGCGACTGCGCGCAGTACCGCTTGCTCGGAAACGTCTTTCATGACACTCCCCCGAACGCTGTTCCGCTGAACCATTCAACTCGTGGCAGTCAGATATGCGCGCCTACCTGACAATTGAATGCAGAAGCCAAAACAGTAGATTGGTTTGGTCGGATGATCTCCCGACTTATGGCAACACTATCCGACGTCTGGTCGGCAATCAACCCTGTGTGAGCGCGCGACGCAATCGTGGAGAAGCGGCAGGTATTGGCGCTACTGGATATGGATAGCGTGTATCACCGGTATATGAAGACCTCGTGGCCGGGACGGCCCCAGCTCGCCCGGCGTCCCGTCCACCGGCGCGAGAACCAAATTCGATCATCAATCGCACTGCTGAGCGCGCCCGAGACCGGTCACGGTGGGCGATGGGCACGGGCGCTTGACCGATCCGACCGTGGGCCTGCCCCACCTCCTGGCGTCGCCCACCGACCAGGCGCCGACACCCGCCGTCGATGCCGCTCGCATACGTGATCAGCACGCCGTCACGGTCTCAGGTACCGGTCTCAGCCAGGGCTTCCATGGTGGCCAGTTCTATTTGTGCGGGCGACCGCGACAAGGGGAGAGGAGCGCGCCGACGGTCACCTGTATCCGTTCACCAGCCAGTGACGCAGGTGATTGGGAGGCGCACTCTGGTCACTAACAGTGTTTGTGTGGTAATTGAGGGTTGCCGAAGTATGTCCGAGTCTCCTAGTCTCCTATCGGACGGCGCAACCATCAGCCCTTCGATTGCGCCTCCGGCACCACGCTCGGAAGGAGCCGATCACCCGTGCTTATCGGTCCCCACCAGCCCAGGACAGCCACGACGACCACCGCCGGCAGCGACGCCGCAACCACCGCGTTATTTCCGCGGCGCAGCCACGGCTAGCACGAGCGTCGCGATCCATGGGCCTGACACGTTGACCACGGGGAGCCACGATGCGAATTTCTGACTTGAGTCGGCAGTCCGGGGTGCCGGTCGGGACGATCAAGTTCTACCTGCGCGAACATCTCCTACCACCTGGCGAACCGACAGGACGCAACCAGGCACTTTACAACAAGAATCACCTACGACGTCTTCGACTCATCAAGATATTCACCTCAATCGGTGAACTCGATCTCACGTCGGTACGGCGGCTCCTGATCGCCGCCGAAGAGGAACACCTGCCGTCGATCGAGTTGTTCGAGGTGCTCAACCAGGTGTCGATGGCAGGCAAGGACACCGCCACCGAGGAGGACGAGAGCCTCGAGCTGGCCCGCGCCGACGCGAACCGCATCATCGAATCGTCCGGCTGGGAGGTCGACCCGGATGCCGCGGCCCGCACACATCTCACACTCGCGCTCGCCGCGATGCGGCGTCTGGGTTGCGACTGCGATCCGGACTTTCTCGACGTCTATCGGGACGCAGCCGATCGGCTCGCCCGGCACGAGGTCGGTCGCATCGCGAACGACCACACGGCCCGCATCGAGGCCCTCGCGCGCAACGTCCTGCTACACCAGGCATTCGCGGCGATGCGCCAGATGGGACAGCAACATCACCTGTCCCGCCGATTCGGCCTCGTGCCGGCAAACCAGGGAACGGCCGAGGACAGCGACCGCTCATGACACCGCCGGAGCCGGTGCGCCGAGCCGCACTTGTCGACCGATGAGGCCGTCGACCCGGCGGGGCGTCGCCGACGGCCCGCCCGAGACGACCGCCTGCCGCAGGCCCCGAGCCGCTCACTCACGCGTGAGGGCCGGCCACCTGGCCGGCCCTCAGAACTGACTACTCAGGCTGGGTCACGCGGGCAGTTCTGGTAGACCGCGAGCACCCACGCGTCGTCGCGCTTGACGAGGATCCAGGAGGCCCGGATTGCGTCCGCGGAGGCCAGCTCGGTGCTCCCGGCCGCGATCACCCCGCCGACGGTCAACAGGGCGACCGCACCGGGCCCGAGAGGCTTGACGTCGATCGGCTGCCCGGTGACGGTCGTGCCGGCGTACACGCCCTGGTAGGCGTCCGCCATGTAGTCGCGAATGGCCGTACGGCCCTTCACGTACACGCCCGGGAGGATGAGCGTGCCGTCCTCGGCGAACAGGTCGGCGAAGGCGTCGGCGTCGTGTGCCGACCAGGCCTTCACCATTCGGGCCGACACCGCGCCGATCGCCGCCTGATCCGATCCGTCCAGGACCGGAACTTCCGTTCTGGTGGTCATCTGCTACCTGCTTCCGTCGGCTGTTCATCGATGACAACTGATGACCATCGTGGCCGGATCCGCGCCGTCCTGGCGTCTTCCAGCGTGCGGCGGGTCGGTAGGGCGCAACGTCCGAGAAGTGCCGGCGCCGGGCCCAGATTTTCGCTGCTGCTGTCGATCTACCGCCCGCGCGACCCGTCGTAATGTAGAGGCCACCATCCAGGGGGCCGGCACATGACAGGACATGAGACATGGCCAAGTACATGATCCTCATCTACGGCGACGCCCAGCAGTGGGACGCGATGACCGACGAGCAGTGGAAGGCGCACGACGCGGCGCACGAGGCGTTCGTCGCCAAGGCCGGCACGCAGATCATCGACGGCCAGCAGCTGGAGATGGCGCCAACGGCCACCACGCTGCGCTCGGACTCGGCGGGCCAGATCCAGACGACCGACGGCCCGTTCCTGGAGACCAAGGAGGCACTCGGCGGCTACTACCTGATCGAGGCGACCGACCTGGACGAGGTTCTGTCGATGGCGACGCTGCTTCCCGAGGTGCACGCTTCGCACAGCGGTGTGGAGATCCGCCCGGTGGTCGACCACGGCTGACGTGGCCGACCCACGGATGAAGCACGAGGTGGTCGCGGCGGTCGCCCAGGCGCACCGCCGCGACTGGGCCCAGGTGTTCAGCACCACGGCCCATCTGACCCGTGACCTCGACCTCGCCGAGGAGTGCACGCAGGACGCGTTCGCACAGGCCCTGGAGACCTGGGCGGAGACCGGTGTCCCCGACCGACCGGGCGCCTGGCTGACCACCATCGCGCGCAACCGGGCCCGCGACGTCCTGCGCCGCGAGTCGGTGCTCCGTCGCAAGATGCCGCTGCTCGTCGCCGACGAGACCACGCCGGGGCCGGAGGACGGCCTGGTCGACGACCGGCTGCGCCTCATCTTCACCTGCTCGCACCCGGCACTGGCCCGGGAGGCGCAGGTCGCCCTGACGCTGCGACTGGTCTGCGGGTTGTCCACGCCCGAGGTGGCCCGCGCGTTCCTGGTGCAGCCGAGCACCATGGCAGCCCGGATCACCCGGGCCAAGAAGAAGATCGCCGCGGCCCGCATTCCGTACCGCGTGCCGGGCCCGGACCAGCTCGAGGAGCGGGTGAGCGCCGTCCTGGAGGTCGTCCATCTGATCTTCACCACCGGCCACACGGCGCCGCTCGGCGCGCAACTGGTTCGCCAGGATCTGGTGGACAGCGCGATCAGCCTGGCCCGCATGCTGCATCTGCTCATGCCCACCAACGCCGAGATCAGCGCGCTTCTCGCGCTGCTGCTGCTCAACGCCTCGCGCCAGGACACCCGCATGTCCGCCGACGGGCGCCTGGTGCTGTTGTCCGAGCAGGATCGCTCGCGCTGGAACCGGCAGCTCATCGCCGAGGGCCGGTCGTTGGTGACCGACGCGCTGCGCCGGCGGCCACCGACGCGGTACGCGCTGGAGGCCGCGATAGCAGCGCTGCACGCCGAGGCGCCGAGCTGGCGGGACACCGACTGGGCCCAGATCGTCGCGCTCTACGACGCCCTGTTCCGGCTCTGGCCCTCGCCCGTGGTCGATCTCAACCGGGCCGTCGCGATCGGGCTCCGCGACGGCCCCCGGGCAGGCCTCGACGCGCTGAATCCCCTGCTCGCCGATCCGGCACTGGCCACGTACGGATACCTCAGTGCCGCCCGGGCCGACTTCCTGCGCCAGTTGGGGCAGTGGTCGCAGGCCCGGACGGCCTACGAGGAGGCGCTGACCCTCACCGACAACGACATCGAGCGCGCCTTCCTCAGCGAGCGCTTGACCGAAGTGGAGCGGAATCTGTGAGCGCCAGCACCGCACGGACGGTCTCGTAGAAACCGTCGACGCCGTGCTGGCCGCGGCGGTTCACGCATGAGCTGCCGAAGGGTCTCCGACAGCAGGTCGGCCTGGTTGTAGGTCGCGATGATGACGGATGCCCGCCGCCGGTGGCGCATGGTTCTCCTTCGCATGGTCGGTTCCGTCCTTCGAACTGGCCTACGGGTTCACGAGGAGACCGGGCCGGCGTACGAGATGGTCCGCCGGCCGATCCGGTCGGCCTCGGCCAGGATCTCCGCACTCCAGGTGCCCCACATGCCGGCCATCCGGGAGGTGATGACGACCGTGTCGACGCTGTCGTCGGCCAGCAGCGTGTGCACCCCGACGGCGTGGTAGCCGCTGTGGTTGCCCGAGCGCACCGCACGGCCGAGGAGTTGGTCGTCGAAGTCGACGAGGACCGCGCCGCTCACCACCTCGGGCAGCTCGGCGCCGCACCCGATGATGGCTACCGACTCGTCGGCCGGCACGTCCGCCAGGGTCTTGGCGATCTCGTCGGCGACGCTCAGGCCGCCGGCCTGCTTCCGCCAGTCGAGAAGCTCCCGGTACGACTGCTCCCAGGCCCAGAACTCCCCCTTGTCGAGCATCACGGCCAGGCCCAGCTCGACCATCGGCTCCGGGAACTTGCTCAGGAACATCCGCATGTTCACGAAGAGCGCGTCGACGTTGGCCTTGTGGTCGCGCTCGTGCGGCGCCACCACGACCCAGGCGTCCGGCGCGACCTCGATCGTCAGGCCGCCACGCTGCAGTCGGAGCGCCAGCTCCATGTCCTCGCCGCCCCAGCCCTCGAACTTCTCCTCGAAGCCGCCGACCCGGCGAAAGTCGTCGGTCCGCACCGACGCGTTCAAGGTCCAGAATGCCTGCCAGGCCACCAGCCGCCTGCTCAGGTCCATGTCGCAGTCGGCGAAGTAGGACTGGCGGACATCCTGGAATTCGGGCAGGTCGCGGAACCGCTCCACAGCCGTCTCCGGGAGCATCTGCGCGAGAAGCTCGTCCACCCGCGCCGTCGGCACCTCGGGGTTGTAGCCGTAGCTGAGCCCGATGACGGCCCGGCGCGACTCGCCGCCCTCGTGGGCGGCCAGGTGCGCGGCGAGGAACTCCGGACCCACCATCGAACCGGTGTCCAGGGTGACCAGCAGCGCGCCGGCAGCGAGCCGGATCGCCGCGTTGCGCGCGGCGGCGGCGCGGAATCCCCGGTCCTCCTGGAAGACGTACTTGACCTGGAGGGTGTCGGCGAAGGACCGCGCCACCTCGGCGGTGCGATCGGTCGACCCGTCATCGCCGATGATCACCTCGAACTCGTCGGTGGGAATCGTCTGCCGGACGAGGTAGCGCAGTGTCTCGGCGAGCAGGTCGGCCTGGTTGTAGGTGGCGATGATGACGGATACCCGGATCCGGCGGCCCATGTCTTACTCCCTCGTGTGGTCGGTCAGCGGTACGCCTCGGTCTGGATGGCGAACATCTCCGCGTAGGGGCCGCCGGCGCGCATCCGTCGACCACGGTGCCGTCGACCCGCCGCGCCAGCAGCTCACCCAGCACCAGGCTGGACGTGATGACGAACGCGATGGGCAACGCGGCGAGGAGCAGGTTGAGCAGCAGGAGCGCGCCGAGAAGCCCGAAACCCCCTCGCGGCATCAGGCGGAGGATGCGCGCACGCGCGGTTATCAGTCCCCACAGCCTGCTGCGCATCATCATCGATCTCTCTACTCGACCGCCGGTGCTGTCACCTCTCCGACGAACGTCGAGCGGTCGAGATCGACACGACTGTCGACATCAATCGAGGAACATGGTGCGAGCGGACGCGCGGCGGACCAACGCCGCACTGTGGAAGAGGGCAGCTCAGGCATCGGCCTCGATGGCGAAGGTGTTGCCGTCCGGGTCCTGGAACCAGGCGATACGACCACCGCCGGCCCGCTCGGTGATCCCCTTCGAGTCGTGGTCGAGCTGCTCGTAGCGGACGAACTCGACGCCGGCCGAGGACAGCTCGTCGACGATCTCGTCGATGTCGTCGACGTACCACGTCGCCAGCGTCGCCGGGGTCTTCCCCGCGGTGACCGACTGGTACACGTTGAGCGCCGGCCCGCCACCGGACGCGTAGATGCGGCTGCCGTCGGGGATGGTGGCGCTGGGCGCGGACCGCAGCGACACCAGGCCGAGCCGGCCCTCGTAGAAGGCGACCGCCCTCGCGATGTCCGACACGGCGACAGATGTCCTCAGGTGGTGTGCGTTCAATGGCATGACCCACCCTGGCACGGACGGCGGGCCCCCACACGTGACGCGGGGCGGGTTCGGCGTGGTGCCGAGCCCGCCCCGCGTCGGGGGGTGGTGGTGTCAGCGTTGCAGGGTGAGCAGACCGGGGCGGTACGGCAGGAGGCCGTAGGGGACACCGTCGGAGCTGGGGGAACGACCCTGGTAGAGCAGTTGCAGGTTGCAGGCGTCGACGGTCATCGTCTGGTCGGCGCTGGTGCGCAGCAGCTCACCGTGGCTGATGTCGTTGGTCCAGGTGGCACCACTGTTGACCTTGCCAGCGAACGGGTTGCTCTGCGTCGCGGCCTGCGGCGTCCACGTACCGTTCAGGCTGGTGGCCGTGAACGAGCGGAAGTAGCGGCCGGTCGAACCGATTGCCTCGACGATCATGAGGTACTTGTTCAGACCCTGCAGCTTGTAGACCTGCGGGGCCTCGAACAGGTTGTTCTGCGTGTCGCTCATGATGGTCGTGTAGCTGCTGCCGAAGTTACCGGGGAAGTTCCCGATCGGCATGCTGGTCCGGTAGATCTTGCCGTTGTCGCCGGCGAAGAACAGGTACATGGTCGTGTCGTCGGCGATGACCGTCTGGTCGATCGGCCCCGTGCCCGAACCGGTGATGCTCCCGGTGAACATCGGCTGCGCCGCGGACCAGCCGTTCGGGTTGGTCGGGTTGGTCGAGGTCCGGTAGTGGAACGCCGCCCCGGCCCCCCACTGGTAGGTGAGCACCCAGATGTTCTTCGGCGCGAAGTAGAACAACGACGGCGCGACGGTCCCCGAGTTCATCCCGGTCTGGGTGGCCGAGGCCATCTGCGACCAGTTCGAGAAGAGGCTGAAGTTCATCGAACCCCAGCTGTCGCCGAAGTCGTGCGTGGTGGCGTAGACCAACTGCTGGCCGTTGTACGGGGCGACGGTGAAGTCCTTCAACGACACCCAACCCGACTTCGGCTGCGCCAGCGCACCTGTCGACGACCACCGGTACGACGACGGCAGATCACACGTGCCGCCCGGGGGTGGCGTGGTGGGCGGCGGCGTCGTGGGGTTGCCCCCGCCGTCGACGCGCACGAGCTGCCACTGCTGGTTGGTGCCGTTCCAGTCGTCGTACTGCACGATGTTGCCACCGTCAGCGGTCGAGGCGCCCTGCACCTCCATCGCCTTGTTGCTGTTGCGGTTGACCAACCGCACGTACCCGCTGTCCGAATCGGTCAACCGGAACTGCTGGTTGGTGCCGTTGTTGTCCGACCACTGCACGATCGCACCGCCGTTGGCCGTCGAGCGGCCGGACACGTCCAGCACCTTGCCCGACAACCTCGACTTGATCCGGTAGTAGCCGCCTCCGGAGTCCACGAACTGCCACTGCTGCTGGTTACCGTTGTTACGCGTCCACTGGGTGATCCGCGCACCGTCGTTCGTGGCCAGGTTGTACACGTCCACGGCCTTGCCACTGTTGCGGTTCACCAACACGTACCAGGCGCTCGTGTCCACGGTCGCCGCGGCCGCGGGTGACGACACCGCCATCGCGGCGGCACCGGCGACCACCACCGCTGCCGCGCCGGCGGCGACCGCTCGCACCAACCACCCGCGCCGCCGCGCGGGCGGTGCTGTCGACGGAGACCTACCAAAGGCAGACATGATCCTCCTCAATCACCAAAAGCCGAACGGCCACCCGAAGCTGGGCGCACCGCGACACGCGACCGGGTGCATGCGTCGGAAATGTTCGCGCTAACAAGATCCCCGGGCATGCTGTGGACGCACGTCTGAACCAAGGTTGACGAAGCACGCCCGCCCCGTAAGCCGCAGCCGTCGTCGTCCTTGACCATCGACTGTGAGCGATAACATGCTGTTCGTCAAGTCGTAACATTGGCGGTACATGGGGCCCGTCGGCTCACACCACGCACGACTTGACTGATCGACGCCGGTCACCCGCAGCCGCCACGCCGTGCACGGTCAGCGCCCCGGGAAGGCCCACCCGGCGCTCGAGAATGGTCGACGCTAACATCGACGCCCGCACATGACCTGGTGGCGGCCCTCGCGCACCGGCGCCAGACGTCGGGCAGACGCGGCACCGAACCACGCCATCGGGCACACGGCCCTGTCGGTGCGCAGTCTGCCCGCCGCCGTGGCGGTCACCGTGGTGCGAAATCCCCGAGAGCCGGGATCCGGAGCTGGTGGCTCCGGACCCCGGGCTCGGATGTTCAGGGGCTCGTGCAGGTGAGGTTGCCGGGCGGGGTGTCGCCGTTGCCGGTGGCGGTGAACCCGAAGGTGGTCGAGGCGTTCGGCCCCAGCGTGCCGTTGTAGGCGGCGTTGCGGACGGTGACGTCGCCGGTGGTGCCCGTGTTGGTGCCGCTCCAGAGGCTGCTGATGGCCTGGCCGCTGCCCAGCGTCAGGCGTACGGTCCAACCGCTGAGCGCGGTGGCGGTGTTGTTGGCGACGGTGACCTCACCCTGGAAACCGCCCGGCCAGGCGTTGACCGCCCGGTAGGTGGCGACGCAGCCACCCGGTTCACCGGTCGGAGGCGGCGTCGTGGGCGGGGCGGTCGTGGGAGGGGCCGTCGTCGGCGGGGCAGTCGTGGGAGGGGCCGTCGTCGGCGGGGCAGTCGTCGGCGGGGCGGTCGTCGGCGGCGTGGTGGACTGGAACTGGGTGAAGAATCGCCAGATCTCCGCCGAGGTCCACGTCCGGGAGTCGTTGGGGCTGGACGACCCGTCGACCGGGCTCGGGGTGTGGTCGCCGTCGAACGCGGCCCACTGCACGGGATAACCCGAGCGGCAACCGGCGTAGGTGGTGGTGATGTGGGTGAGGCTGCCCCTGCTGGGCTCGCGCGGGCTCTGTGCGGTGCAGCCGTTGTTCCGGACGAACGTGTCGCGCAGCGCCCTGCCCTGGGAGATGTTCAGCACGCTGTCGTAGATGCCGTGGATGCCGAAGTACGCGACGGGCTGGGTGCCGCCGTTACAGCCGCTGAGGTTGGCACCGGAGAGCACGGTGACCGCGCGGATGACTGTGGGTCGGGCGCAGGCCACCGCGTAGCTCATGGCCCCGCCGTAGCTCCAGCCCAGGGCGAAACGCTGGGTCGTGTCGACGCAGAGGTCGTTCTCGACCTGCCGGGAGATGTCGTCGAACAGGGTCAGGTCCCGGCCGTTCGTGTTGGCCCAACCCGCGTTGATGCCCTGGGGCGCGACGAAGATCGTGCTGTTGTTCGACAACGGCGCCAGCCCGTAGTAGCCGGCCGAGGCGACGTTGTTGGCCGAGCCGTTCAGCCAGTGGAAACCGAAGACCAGTCGGTACGGACGGTTCCGGTCGTAACCGCCCGGGATCTGGAGGATGTAGGTGCGATTCTGGCCGCTGCTGGAAATCGTGCGCGTCCCGCTGGTGAGTGTGGGCGCCTTGCCACAGCCTGCGGTCGCCGCGAGGGTGCCGTTCGTGGCAGCCGCCGCCTCGGTGCCGAACCCGCCCCGCAGCGCACCGCCGGTCGCCGCGACGAGAACCGCGGCGGCCGCGACGTACGAGAGGAGTTGTCTCCGTCCAACCATTGCTCGACTCCTTGCCGTTGATCGTCCGTCCGACAGGCACCTCGCCGTCAACGAGTCGGTTCGCGCCGGTACGCGTACCGGCAGGCTCCAAAGCCGCTGCGGCGTACACGGGTCGCGTACGGGCCGTACCGTCGCTGCCGGGTTGTCCGTGACGGGGCAAGGAAGCGGGGCATGCAGCCGGACCGGGGGCGTCCGGCGACCGCCTGCGGTCGCCTGGCAGTGGCGGAGCGGCCCGGACTGATCACCGACCGGCGAGGCGGCGGGAGGGGCGAGCCCTCGGCGTGCCTGCGCCGATTGACTGAGGTGACGGGGAGCGTGCCCTTCACTCCCGCGCCGAAAGATAGCATGTTATCGATAACATGCTCAACCGGCCGAGTGCCGCGCAACGGACCACAGCGGACGGACCGACCCGCCCCGAAGCGTGCCGGTCAGGCCGCCGGCGCGCCTTCCGGAGGCCGGTGGCCTCGCGGCACGAACCGCATCGTCCGCCACCGGGTAACCGGCAGCGGAACGCAGCTCACCTCTGCGTGTCCCGCGATCGCGGCACCAGGTCGGTGACCTGGTTCAGTCTGACCCCCAGGTCGCAGACCTCGTCGCGCATGGTCCGGGTTCCGCCGTTCTGCATGGCGTGCATGGCGTCGCAGGCGCGTCGCCACGCCCGGCAGGCGCCGGGCACGTCATCGAGGTCCAGGAGCGCCGCGCAGAGCAGGGCCGACGCCTCGAAGACGCCGATCCGGCTCTGCGACTGGACGGCCGCCTCGACCGCCTGCTCAAGCTGGTCCCGGGCCTGGCGCTGGCAGCCCAGCAGGCCAAGACACTCGGCGATCACGATGCGGATCGCGGGCTCGTCCGTCCTCCGATCGGACTTCTCGCTGCGGGCGAGCGCCTCCGTGAGGCACGACATGGCCTCGCCGAGAGCGCCGAGCCGGACAAGTGACCGTCCCCGGGCCGCAGCCGCCCGGATCTCACCGTGCTCGACGCCGGCGGCGCGGTACAGGAACAGCGCTCTCTCGTTCTCCGCGAGCGCACGCTCGTGCCGGCCCAACTGGCCGTGGATCCGTTGCGCGGCGGCGTGGACGTCGCCCAGCTCGGGGATCATGCCGTGCTCCGCGAAGGTCTTGCGCGCGCGCGAGAGCAGATCGAGCGCCTCGTCGTGGTTGGCGAAGTAGTAGCAGGAGTCCGCCAGGCCCCGCATGGCGTGGGCCGCACCGACTTCGTCCCCGCTGTCCCGGGCGGACCTCAACGCCACACGCATCATGTCCTGCCAGTCGTGAAACCGACCGGTGAGCTGCAACCACGGCGTGACGGCGAGGGCCAGTTGCCACGGCGAGACGCCGAAGGCGCCCTCGGCCGCGCGCCGCACCGCCTCCGGCAGGACGTCACGGTGCTCCTCGAACCAGCGCATCGCCTCGTCGTACGACCCGGGATGCCCCACCACCACCCCGTCGGCCGCCGGGGTCGGCACGATCGTCGGGCTCATCGGGGCCAACCTGGTCGCGGCGTGGTAGCTGCTGTGCAGATAGTGCTGCAACAACCGGCTGACCGCCGCATCCCGGTCCGGCTCCTCGGCCAGGAGAAGCTCCTGCGCGTACGCCCTGATCAGGACGTGCGACGTGAACCGGCCCTCATCGTCCTCGTCGAGCATCGCCGCGTCGGCGAGTTCCCGCAGCATCGCGCGCGCGGCCCGGGGCGGAGTCTCGGCCATGCTGGCGAGGGCCTCGGCCGAGATACCGGGAGCCATGGCGGCGGAGGACAGCCGAAAGACGCGGGCGGCCTCCGGGCTGAGCTGACGGTACGACCAGGCGAACGCGGCACGCGGGTCGCATCCGCCGTGGCTGCTGGCGAAGGCGGCGAGCCGCCGTGTTCCGTCACGGAGTTCGGCAGCCACGTCCGCCAGGGCGAGTCGCGGGCGCGCGCTCAGCCGCCCCGCGAGGATCGCCAACGCCAGCGGGAGGCGGCCGCACAACTCGATGATGTCGTCGAGAACGCCGGCCGCAGACGCGCTGGCTCCCAGGGAGCGGTTCGGCGCGTGCTCGAGCCGGCGTTGGATCAGCTCGCGGGCGGTCGGCATGTCCGGAGGGTCGAGATGCAAGAGACGGGCGCCGTCGAGCGCGGCCAGCTCGACGAGCGGCTTGCGGCTCGTCACGAGGACCAGACACGCCGGGGAGTTCGGCAGCAACGCGCGCACCTGCGCGGCATCCCGCGCGTTGTCCAGGAGCAGCAGGAGGCTCTTGCCGGCGGTGAGGCTCCGGTAGATGCCGACGCGCGCGGCGCGCGTCTCCGGAACGCTGGACATGTGGAAGCCCTGCGACGACAGCAGGGATCCCAGCGCGTCGGATGCGGACAGGCTGTCGGTGTCGGCCTGGTCTCCCCGCAGGTCGAGGTAGAGCTGACCATCGGTGAAGTCCGGCGCGACCAGGTGGGCGAAATGCCCGGCCAGCGTGGACTTCCCCACCCCGCCCATGCCGTCCAGGGCGACGATCAGCGGGCCGGTCCGTCCCGCATCGGCCCGACCGTCGTGCAGACCGGCGAGAGTCGCGAGTTCCGCGGTGCGCCCGACGAACGCGGGCAGGTCGGGTGGTAGCTGCGCGGGTCGTACCAGCGGCGTCGATATTTGACGCACGCTCGGCCGGGGATCACCATCGCCCACGCCGTTCCCGGTCACCGACGGCGCCGCCTGGGTCAGCACCCGCAGGTGCGCCGCTTCCAGTGCGCCGCCGGGATCGATACCCAGATCGTCGGCGAGGCGGGAACGCACCGTCCGGAACGTCTCCAGCGCCTCGGCCTGATGCCCGGCCGCGCCCAGGGCCGAGATGAGACTCGCCTGCACGGGTTCGTTCAACGGCGCCATCGAGGCAGCCAGTCGCAGGTGGTGGAGGACCAACGCCGGACGGTGCAGCCCCACCGCGAGTTCCGCCGCGGACACGCACGCTCCGAGGAACTCACGGTCGAGAGCGGCGAAGATCGACGTTGCGGCCGTTCCGGAGCCGTACGAATCACCCGCTGGTCCGCGCCACAGCTCCAGCGCCTCGACATAACGGTCGAGCGCCTCGTCCCGATCCCGCACGGCGAGACTCGCCCGGGCGGCACCGGTGAGCTCACGGAAGTTGACCAGGTCCAGCGTGCCCGGGCCCGGCGCGAACAGGTAACCGCCACCGTGGCGCCGCAGGTACGAGCCGATTGCCCGCGGCGGAAGCGAGGGTTCCATCAGCCGGCGCAGGGTGCCGACGTACTTGTGGATGACGTTGATGGCGCTGGCGGGCGCCTCCTCACCCCAGAGGAGCTCGATCAGAGTGTTCACGCTGATCGGTCGCCCCGCTCGCGCCAGGAGCAGAGCCAGCAGGCGGCACTGCTGCCGAGGCCCGGCGTTCACCTCCACGCCGTCGCGCCAGAAGCGCAGGGGGCCCAGGATCTGGAAGCGCAGACTGCCGCCTACCGACCGTGCTCCGTCGTCGGCGCGACGGGCACCGGCCGATTTCGACAATGCGATCTCCTGCTTCTCTGGACAGATCGTGAACATCCCGGACGAGCTGACAAGTCTACGACCGGTCCACGCCGAACGAGCCGATGGTCACAGCGAAACGGACACCGGCGAAACGGCGCCCGAGCAGCGGCATAAATCGTCCGCACTACGTCCCAAGAACCGGGCCATTGTCCGATTCGGGCGTGCCTCACCACTATTTCAGAGTTTGTCAACTGCCTGTTGTCAGGATGTGTCTGGCAGGACTCACCCATCGAGGACAGGCACCATGACCGCGTCAGAACGCACCACCCGGCCCGGCCCGGTTTCCCGCACCACGGCGTACGAACCCCGTCCGGCCGCCGCAGCGCCGGGTCTCCGGAAAGGGCCGACCCTGTTCGCACTGGCCCTGGGCACCTTCGCCATCGGCACCGGCGAGTTCGGCAGCAACGGGATCATCCAACTCTTCGCCGCCGACCTGGACGCATCCATACCGGTCGCCACCTACGCCATCAGCGCGTACGCCTTCGGTGTCATGATCGGTTCGCCGGCGATCACGCTTCTCGCGGCCCGGGCCAACCGCCGTACCCTCCTGCTGGGCCTGATCGCGCTCTTCCTGGTCGGCAACGTCCTCTCGGCAGTGGCCCCGAACATCGCGACCCTCGTCGTCTTCCGCTTCATCACCGGGAGCGTGCAGGGCGCCTACTTCGGCGCCGGAGCGGTCGTCGCCGCCTACGTGTACGGCCCCGGCAAGGGTGGACGGGCCTTCGCAACCGTGATGGGTGGCCTGACCGTTGCCACAGTCCTCGGCTCGCCGCTCGGCACCCTCGTCGGCCAGCACGCGGGATGGCGCGCCACCTACTGGACGGTGATCGGTCTGGGTCTGCTGGCCGGCGCGGCGCTGTTGGCGTGGCTGCCCCGCACCGACGACCTGCGCGGCGGCTCCGTCGCACACGAGCTCGGCGCGCTCCGACGACTCCACGTCTGGCTCATGGTCGCGGTCGCGGCGCTCGGCATCTCCAGCATCTTCGCCGTCTACACCTTCATCGGGCCGTTCATCACCGACGCCGCGCGGCAGAGCCCGTCGCTCATCCCCGTCGCCCTCGCCGTCTTCGGCCTCGGCATGGCGTTCGGGAACTACTTCGGTGGTCAGGCCGCCGACCGGCACGGCAGCCGCCCGCTGATCTACGGCTTCGGCTACGTCCTGGTACTCCTCGTGGCCATCGGACTCTTCGGCACCGAGATTCTGATCCTCCTGCCGGCGCTGTTCGGCGTCGGAGCGACAATGATGTTCGCCATTCCCACCATCCAGGTGCGGTTGACCGAATTCGCACCCGAAGCACCCACCCTCATGGGCGCGCTCAACCTGGCCGCTCTCAACCTCGCGAATTCGCTCGGCGCGATCGGCGGCGCCGTCACCCTCGGCGCCCGATGGGGAACCCTCTCCACGGTGTGGGCGGGATTCGTCCTCACCACCGCGGGTCTGATCCTCTACCTCACCACCGTCGGCCGGAAAAGGACAGCATTAACTCCCACACGCTCACCGGCATGATCGGTTGCCCGCGTCGCCGCCGGCGCAGCCCTTCGATATCGCAGCGAAGGCCTCTTTTCGAGTCCTAGACTGCGAGCGTGCACGGCGGGGCCGCCCCCTGCCCAGGGTCTGTGTCAAGCCTCTGGCCGGCCTATAGCGGGCCCAGTTCGACCGAGGACTTTGACACAGACCCTAACGGGGGGAGGCGCGGGTGCCATGAATTCTCGGCCGACGCAGCAGCAGGATCAGGTTCACGGCGGCGCCAACCGCGACATGCCCCCGGAACTGGGTTCGGACTCGGTCGGCATATTCGAGGGCCGGACGTTCATGTTGTCGAATTCGACAGGTGACGTGCCGGGCGACTCCATTGCCGGCCTGGTGCACGACGACACCCGCTATCTCAGCCGTTGGCAGATGACCCTCGACGGACTTTCCCCGCTCGTGCTCAGCGCCGGCGCGGTCGACGCCTATTCGGCGGCGTTCTTCCTCGCCAATCCGGAGCTGCAGGGAATGCGGGCGAACAGCATCGGCGTGCGGCGGGAACGGTTCGTCGGAGACGGCATGTACGAGCGGATCGCGGTGCAGTACTTCGGCACCGAACCCGTCCGCGTACGCCTGCGGTTGGACGTCGGCGTGGACTTCGCCGACCTCTTCGAGATCAAGCGGGCGGGGCGCAGCAGGCGGGCGGACATCAGGCGAACCCACGGACCGGACGGTTCGGCACTGCGCTTCTCCTACCAGAACTCGCACTGGTCGGCCGGCACGACTGTCGAGGCCAGTCCACCCGCCGACCAGGTCGACGGCGACGCACTGGTCTGGGACGTGCACCTGGGGCGAGGCGACACCTGGGGATGCGAGCTGCGGGTGCTGCTGAACTGTCAGGGTGCCGACTATCGGCCGGCCAGCCGCGGCTTCGGTGAGGCGCACGACCACGGCAAAGACGACGCGGCGTCGCAGTGGGTGGCGAACAAGCCGGACCTCAGCGCGGATTCGGAACTGTTGCGCAACGTGTACCACAAGTCCGCCGCCGACCTGGTGTCGATGCGAATCCTCAAGAAGATCAACGGCGCGGAGGTCGTCCTGCTGGCCGCCGGCATGCCCTGGTTCCTGACCGTGTTCGGGCGGGACACGCTGATCACCGCCTACCAGAGCATCAGCTGCGGACCGGACGTCGCGCGGGGTGCGCTGGTGACGCTCGCCGCGCACCAGGGCACCGCCGTCGACAACTTCAGCGACGAGGAACCCGGGAAGATCATGCACGAGTTCCGCTCGGGTGAGCTGACGCAGCTCGGCGTCATGCCGTACGGCCCCTGCTTCGGCTCGGCCGACACCACCCAGCTGTGGCTCATCCTGCTCTCCGAGTACTGGCGGTGGACTGGCGACGACGCGTTGGTGCGGCAGTTGCGGCCCAACGCCGACGCGGCTCTCCGGTGGATCGACGAATTCGGGGACCGCGACGGCGACGGTTACGTCGAGTACGCCACGCGCTCGCCGGGCGGCATGCGCAACCAGTGTTGGCGCGACTCACCGGACGGGGTGCAGTTCGCCGACAGCAGGCTGCCCGACCTGCCAATCGCCACCTGCGAGATCCAGGGCTACACCTACGACGCCAAACTCCGCGCCGCGGAGCTCGCCGACGGGCCGTGGGCCGACGCCCCGTTGGCGCGACGACTACGCGGCGAAGCAGCCGATCTGCGTGAGCGGTTCAACCGTGACTACTGGCTGCCGGGGCGTGGCGGCTACTACGCGATCGGCCTTGACGCGCACAAGCGGCCCATCGACTCGATGACCTCGAACATGGGCCACCTGTTGTGGAGCGGGATCGTCCCGCCCGAGCGGGCCAGCGTGGTGGCTCGGCAGCTGATGTCCGACGCGATGTTCTCCGGCTGGGGTGTCCGGACCATGTCCACCGAGGACACCGGGTACAACCCCATCGGCTACCACCTCGGCACGGTGTGGCCGCACGACAATTCGATCATCGCGGCCGGGCTCGCCCGGTACGGCCACCGGGATGCGGCCAACCGCATCGCCATGGCCATGCTCGAGGCGGCGGCCCACTTCGACTACCGCCTGCCCGAGGCGTTCTCCGGGTACGACCGATCGCTCGGACGGCGGCCCGTGCCCTACCCCACCGCCTGCAACCCCCAGGCCTGGGCCAGCGGTGCCCCGCTGCTGTTGCTGCGGGCGATGCTCGGGCTCGACGTCCGCGGCGGTGATCTCCGCACCGATCCGCACCTCCCCGAGTCGTTGGGGAACGTCCGGTTGACAGGCGTCACCGTGCACGGCGAGCGGCGGACAGTCGACGCGTCCGGATCGCGCCTGCGCTCCCCCGCCTGAGCTGCGGCACCGCCGTCGGTCAGGGCTGCGGGCTGCCCGTTCGCAGGGTGGACAGCGCGTCGTGGTGCCGGGACCGGACCGTGCGGACCGGCACCCCGAGCACACGAGCCGTCTGGTACGTCGTCCGTCCCGCGAGGTAGGTGTGCAGGAGCACCGCGCGATGCTCGTCGGACAGTCGCCGCAACAGCGTGATCGCCTCGGCCGTGGCGACGGCCGCGTCCGCGTGATCGGGTTGGGCGACGTCGATCTCCGGCTCGGTCGTCTCCCGCGCGACGGCGACCTCCTTCAGCGACGTGACGGCCAGGTCACGCGCCACCCCCATCAGCCAGTCACGAATCGGGACCGGGCCGAGGGGGAGGCGCCTGCCGTGCTGCCACGCCTGGAGGAAGGTCTCCTGCACGATGTCCTCGGCAAGGTGGTGATCTGCCACGAGCGTCTGGACGAAGGTGAGCAGCGGTCCGGTGTGCTCGGACATCAACTGGTCCAGTGCGGGAGGTCGACCGGTGCCCGCACAGGTGTGGTCAGCGGTTGTCATTGCTGGTGCCTGGTCCTCCGCGAGAGGGGTGTGCGAGCAGCCCCGCCACTGACACCGTCCGAGATCGGCGGTGGCGATCGGCCCGAGCCCTGACGCTACGGTCCGCCAGTTACCAGCCTCGTGACGAACTCTTACCGGCACGCGAGCAGGCGTACGCCGAGTCCCCGGCGGACTACCGGGGGCGTGCCACGTCGAGTTGCCCGCTCGCCCGGACCGTCACCCAGGTCGTGACAGTCGCCCCGTCGACCTGGGCCGTGCAGGTGAACCGGTGCCCCTCGATGACCGGCTGGTCGACCGGACAGGCGACGGTGTCCGCGTTGAGCCGGTAGTCCGTACGAAGCACGGTGAGCACCTGCCGTTGCAGGACCGCGGTGTCGAGGACCCTGTGCTGCGGGAGGTCCGGCCGGGTCACCGCCAGGACGGCCCCCGCGATGATCAGAAGAACGACCGGGACCGCGATGGCCACCGCGAGTTTCCGGGAGGGACGCCGCCACCGGCTCGCCGCCGACGCGGCCGTGGTCGGCCCCCACTGCGGCGGGGGCGCCGGCTTCCAGCGAGGCACCAGCAGGGCCGTACCGCTGGTGCCGATGGCCGTGGGACTGTCGGACGCGCCGTCTGGGTTCATCGTCGACTCCTCGGGCTCAGCGGCTGGTGGGGGTCGGCACGGTGACCACCTCCGGCAGCGGTTTCGTCCGGTCGCCGGTCGGGGCGACGGCGAACCAGGTGCCACCGACTCCCTGGCCCCGGATGTCGCCGGGCGCGGTGTCCTTGGCGAACCGGTAGACCGGCCAGCCGGCGATGGTCACCTGGCAGGTGCCGTCGGGCCGCTCGACGTACCCGACGAGTTGCGGGTCGACGCCCTCCGGGTAGATCTGGCCGGGCGACGAGACGAGCAACGGGGGCCAGGTCTTGGCGCAGTCGCCCGCGCAGGTCGCCTTCGGCGGCTTCGCCGAGTCCTTGTCGAAACGGTAGAGCGTCATGCCCCGGCCGTCCGCGACGTAGGTGCCGATGTCGGCCTGGTTCGTGGCCCGCAACTGCACCACGGAGACACCCCGGCCGCGGTCCGGAGCACTCGGAACGGGAACGTCGGAGGGTCCGCTGAAGATCTGGACCCGCCGTTGGGTCTTCGCCACCGTCGGTTTCGGAACCGGGCTGACCTCGATCACCTGCGGGGTCGGGTCGGTGCTCGCGGTGGCCGATGCCGTCGGCGCGGGCCCCGGTGGCGGTGCTGTCGCGGTGGCGCCCGCGCCCGTGGTGTCCCCGCACGCGGCCAACGCCGCCAGACCGATCGCCGCGATCGCGACCCGTGCTCTCTCCACCATGTTCGCTCTCCTCGTGCTCGATGTGGACCGGGCTGCTGCACCGGTCCGGCACCCACACGGACGACCCCACGAAACGGTTCAGCGCCGCCACCGGACCGGGTCCGCGACGGAATCCACCGCGCCCTGAACCGGATGGCGCGCGCATCCGTGTGGGTGGCGGCATCGGCGCAAGACGGTCCACCAGGGGAACGGCTCGCCGGGCCACCGACCAGGACAAGGAAGGGCGACATGGCCACGTACCACATCGTCAGTGAGGACATCCAGGAGTCCGCGAGCTGGCTGCAGCAGAACATGCAGACGCTGCTGGACGGGATGACCCAGGCCAAGAGCAAGATCGACACTCTGATCCAGGGTGGTTACAACACCCCGGGCGCGCAGCAGCAGTTCGGGCCGTACTTCGAGGAGTACAAGGGCAGCGTCGACCAGACCCTGCACGGCATGGAGGGCATCAGCCAGTACCTCACGCAGGTCAGCGACGCCTTCTCCGAGACCGACACGCAGACCGCCGCCAGCCTCAGCCGCTGACGAACGAACGGTCGGGGCCGCGTGGTGCGCACTCACCACGCGGCCCCAGCCGTGTTCCCGACGGATCATCCGACCAGGAGATACGCGTGCGCCTGTTGCTCACCGTGACGGACCAGTCCACCCCCGCCACCGACTACCAGGTCGAGGCCGCCCTCGACTCCACAGTCGCGGAGCTCGCCGAGGTGCTGGCCCAGCGCCGTCCGGAACCCGGCGGCCGACCGCCGACGCTCTTCGTCGCCGGCGCTCCGCTGGATCCCGGGCTCACCCTCGCCGACGCGCCGCTGTGGCAGGGCAGCGTGCTCGAACTGGACCGCCCGGCAGCCGTGTCTCCGCCGCGACCGCCGAGCCCGCTGGAGATCCGGGTCGTCAGCGGCCTGGGCGCCGGCAGCCTGTTCCCGCTCGACGTCGGTGAGCACGCCCTCGGCGTCGCCGACGACGACCACGTACGCCTCAACGACGACCCGCTCGCTCCCGCGCTCGCGCGGGTCCGCGTGAGCGCGGACGGCGAGTGCCGGCTGCACCCGACCGGACCCGGGTTGCTGCTCGACCGGGTGGAGATCGAGGACGAGCGGGCTTGGGCGCCCGGCGCGCAACTCGCCGTGGGCTCGTCCCTGCTGGAGCTTCGTCGCCCGGTCCGGGAGGAGGCGGCGCTCCAGATCTCGGAGGACCGCACCGGCCTCGACTACAACCGTCCACCACGACTGCTGCCCGCCGCGCGGACCACCCAGTTCACCCTCCCCGGGCCTCCGGCGCCACCCGAGCGGCGGCCGCTCACGCTGATCACCGTGCTGGCGCCGGTCCTGCTCTCCGGCGCCGCGTTCGTCGTCACCCGCAACCCGCTCACGTTGCTCTTCGCCATCCTGTCGCCGCTGGTGCTGGTCGCGGGCCAGATCGGCGCACGTCGTCAGGGCCGGGCCACGTACCGCTCACGGCTCGCCGAATACGAGAAGAAGAAGGCGCGCATCAGCGGCGAGGCGCAGGAGGCGCTTACCACCGAACGGCTGGCCCGTCGGAACAACTTCCCCGACCCGGCGGCGACGGCGCTGATCGCCGTCGGGCCGCAGCGTCGACTGTGGGAGCGACGCCGCACCGACCCCGACTTCCTCGAGCTGCGGGTCGGCAGCGCGGACCTGCCGTCCGAGGTGGTGCTGCGGGACCTGGGCCAGGACGAGAACCGGCGCGAGGTCCGGTGGCTCGCCCTCGACGTGCCGGCGACCGTGCCGGTACGCAAGCACGGCGTCGTGGGAGTGGCCGGGGGCGCCATCGCGCGCACGACGGCCCGGTGGATGCTGACCCAGGCCGGTGCCCTGCACAGCCCGGAGGACCTGCAGATCTACCTGCTCTGCGGCGCCGACGACGAGCAGGGCTGGGCGTGGGCCGGCTGGCTGCCCCACCTGCGGCCCCGCGACGGTCAGGACACCCTCGCCACCGTCGGCACCGACACCCCGACACTGGCCCGCCGGGTCGGCGAACTGGTGACGATCATCTCGGCCCGGTCCGGCGAGCGGGCCGACGGGGCGTTTCGCGACATCCTCGTGGTGCTCGACGGGGCACGGAAGCTGCGGTCCCTGCCCGGTGTCACACAGATCCTGCGGGAGGGTCCGTCGGTGGGTGTGTACGCCATCTGCGTGGACGCCGAGGAGCGGCTGCTGCCCGAGGAGTGCCAGGCGGTCATCGCCCAGCAGCCCGACGGATCGCTGCTGGTGACGCAGACCCTCGCCGCCCCGATCGACGACATCCACCCGGACGTCGTCTCGGCCGAATGGCTGCACCGGGTGGCGCGGGCGCTGGCTCCGGTACGGGACATCGGTGGCGCCGACGAGGAGAGTGCCCTGCCCGGCGCGAGCCGGCTGCTCGACGTACTCGGGATGGAACCGCCGGAGCCGGACGCCGTGACGGCCCGGTGGACCTCCGGCGGGCGGACCACCGAGGCTGTGCTCGGGGTGTCGCTGGACGGGCCGTTCGCCCTCGACCTGAAGCGGGACGGGCCGCACGGCCTGGTCGCCGGCACCACCGGCTCCGGCAAGTCGGAGCTGCTGCAGACTCTCGTCGCCTCGCTCGCCGTGGCCAACCGGCCGGACGCGATGACGTTCGTCCTTGTCGACTACAAGGGTGGTAGCGCCTTCAAGGACTGTGTCCTGCTGCCGCACACGGTCGGCATGGTGACCGACCTGGACACCCACCTGGTGGGCCGGGCGCTGACGTCTCTCTCGGCGGAGCTGCGGCGACGCGAGCACATCCTCGCCGAGGCAGGGGCGAAGGACATCGACGACTACGTCGAACTCCTGCGGCGCGAGCCGTCGCGCATCCCGATGCCGCGGCTGCTCATCGTTATCGACGAGTTCGCGTCGATGGTTCGTGATCTGCCCGACTTCGTGACCGGTCTGGTCAACATCGCGCAGCGGGGCCGGTCGCTCGGCATCCACCTGGTGCTCGCCACCCAGCGGCCGGGCGGTGTGGTCTCGCCGGAGATCCGGGCCAACACCAACCTGCGCATCGCCCTGCGCGTCACCGACAGCAGCGAGAGCCAGGACGTGTTGAACGCCCCGGACGCGGCCTCGATCTCGAAGTCGACGCCCGGTCGCGCCTTCGTCCGTCTCGCCCAGTCGTCGCTTGTGCCGTTCCAGGCGGGACGGGTCGGCGGGTTCCGCCCCGGCGCGCGCACCACCGACCGTCCGGCGCCATGGCTGGTGCCGCTCTCCTGGCCGGATCTCGGCCGCCCGGCGCCTCGCCGTCGCAGCGGCGAGGCGGAACCGTCCGCCGAACTGACCGACCTCGCGGTGCTCGTGGCGGCGATCCGGGATGCCAGTGAACGGCTCGCCATCCCGGCGCAGCACAGCCCCTGGCTGCCCGCGCTGCCGGCGAAGCTGTCCGTGGACGCGCTGCCGCCGGCCCGCGCCGGCGACTACCACCTCCCGGCGGTCGCGTACGGGCTGGTGGACCTTCCCGCACAGCAGGACCAGGTGCCGTTGGCGCTGGACCTCGGGACGCTCGGGCACCTGCACATCATCGGCTCCTCGCGCAGCGGGCGGTCGCAGACGCTGCGGACCATCAGCGGGGCACTCGCCCGCGTCCACTCGGCGGCGGACGTCCACCTCTACGGGGTGGACTGCGGCAACGGGGCGTTGCTCGCCCTCAGTGGCCTGCCGCACTGCGGGGCGGTGGTGCAGCGAACCGAGGCGGAACGGCTCGGTCGGCTGTTCGCCCGCCTCGTCGCGGAGCTGGGCCGGCGGCAGCAACTGCTCGCGGCCAGCGGCTCGGCGAGCACGGTGGAGTACCGGGCCGGCGTGGCCGAGGGCGAGCGACCGCCACACATCCTGCTGCTCGTGGACCGGTTCGAGGTTTTCGACAAGACGTTCGCCGACTACGACAACGGCACGATCATGGCCGGTCTGCTGACGCTGCTGCGGGAGGGCGCCGGGGCGGGCATCCACGTGGTGCTCGCGGGTGATCGTGCGATGTTCTCCAGCCGTATCTCGTCGACCACTGACGACAAGCTGGTGCTGCGGCTGACCGAGCGCGGCGACTACAGCATGGTCGGCATCAACCACCGGCAACTGCCGGACGAGATCGAGGCGGGCCGCGCGATCCGAGCGTCCGACGGTGCCGAGGCGCAGATCGCGCTGCTCGGCGACGACGTGTCCGGTCAGGGTCAGGCGCGCGTACTCGTCGAGATCGCCGAGGCGGCCCGGCAGCGGGACGCGGACCTCGCGGCCGCCGGCCGCCCGTTCCGGATCGACGTGCTGCCGGACGAGCTGACCCTGGCGGACACCGAGGCGCTCGCCCGACCCGTCGAGCCACTGTGGACGATGCTGGGTGTCGGTGGTGACGAACTCGCCGCGCTCGGGCCGGATCTGTCGGTCATTCCGAGCCTGGTGCTGGCCGGGCCGCCGCGCTCGGGTCGCAGCACCGCGCTGCTGACGATGGTCGCGGACCTGCTGCGCAGGGGGACGTCTGTGGTCGTGGCGGCGCCCCGCAGGTCGCCACTGCGCGAACTGGCCGGTCTGCCCGGGGTGCTCGACCTGGTGACGAGCGAGAACCTCACCTCCGCAGGGCTGGCGGCGGCGCTCAAGGATCGGAACGGGCCGGCAGTGGTCGTGCTGGACGACGCCGAGTTGCTGCTCAAGTGCGATGCGGGAAGCGACCTCGGGGAGATCGCGCGGGCCGGCACGGAACGGGGCCTCGGACTGATCATGGCCGGCACCATCGACGGCCTGTCCGGCGGGTTCGGCGGCTGGCACGTCGACGCTCGACGCAACCGGCAGGGTGCGCTGCTCAGCCCCCAGGGCCTCGGCGACGGAGAGCTCATCGGCGCCAAGTTGAGCCGCGGCCAGCTCGGCGTGGGACGTCTGGGTCGGGCGTTGCTGCACCTAGGCGACGGCACCGTCCGCCTGGTGCAGGTGCCCCGGACCGATCCGGCGGCGCTGCGGGCGTTGGTGACACCCGGCGGGGCGGAGCCCCAGGCCGCGGCGGCGAAGGAGTGAGGTAGGCGGGCCGCAGCGGAAACGGTCAGGGGGACACCGGATCGCGGTGTCCCCCTGACCTGTTCTACCGGGTCACGCGTCCGTTGAGGTCTCTCCCGTGGACTCCGCGCGGGCGGTCAGCTCGGGACGGTCGTCGTCCCAGGTGAACGTCAGCGTCTCGGTGATCGCGCCGAAGAGCTCGAAGATCTCCTCGGCCTCCGCGAGGTTCGGGCTCGAACCGGTGACCACCACGACGTCCGCCGAACCCGGCATCGGCACGACCGTGTGCATCACCGCGCACCGCATCGTCGCGTCGTCCTGGGCGACGTTCTGGATGCCGTACACCCGGCCGACCGTGCCGATCCCGGGAATCACCGCGGTGGTAACCCGCCGCCAGGTCCCGTCGACGCGGGCGGGCTGCCCCACCGCCGTCAGCGCGCCGAGGATGTCGCCGTTGGCGGGCGGAGTGGCCACCGCGACAAGCACCGTCGCGGTCAGCGGACCGTCCTCGTACAGCTGGAAGACGCCTGCCGCGTGGACCGCGCCGGAGCGTCGGGCCTCGCGTACCGACCGGCGCACCTGCTCGGCGTACCGGCCCGCCTGGTCCGCAGTGAAGCCGCCGGCCAGGGCGTGCCCCCGGGCCTCGTCGCCCAGTCGGTTCTCGCTCGCCTCGTCGGCCGTCGAGAAATCCACCCACGCCTCGGGAGTACGCAGCTCGAACCCGGTCGGGGTCGGTGCGGGAGCGTGGGTGTCCGTCGCGCTCACTGTGCCGCCCCCTCAGCCGGTGCCGTCAACGCGTTGACCGTCTGCGTGTCGGTCTCCCGGAAGGCGTCGGCGATGGCCTTGGCGGCGTCGCGTACGCCTTCGAGGTCCTTGGCCACGACGTGCCGGCCGTCGCCCCACCGCTTCTCGAACTGGTGGGCGGCATCCTCCAGGTTGCGCTGCCCGAGCGTGTCGACCACCGAGCCCATCGACCGGACCGCCGTGCCGTCCATCAGCTCCTTCGTACGGCGCAACAGCTCGTGGACGCGCTCCAGCTCCGCGCCGGGAACGTGGATCACGCTCATCGCGCCCACTCCCCCGCCGGCCTGCCATTCCGTTCGCTCATCTCCGCACCCTCCAGACCGTCACGGCAACTGCGCCGTACACGGATCGGTGGCCGGTGCGGTTCAGCCGGTGAACCGATCTCCGGCCCGCTACGTGTGCGACTCGGCTCCCGGCGGATGGCTCGGGCGCCGGCCTGACGATGCGATGGGGAGGTTCGTCATGACGCGTCCGGGCGACGCCGAGTGGTCCGTGTTGCAGCTCGACTCAGATCCCGTACCGGGTGATCCCGAGTCCTTCGAGGAGATCACGAGGGCGTACCAGGAGCTGGCCAGAACCACCCAGGAGGCGCACGAGCTGCTCGCGTCCGGAAGTCAGATGGATGTCGGCCAGGGCAGGGCGATGGACGCCTTCCGGGATCTGATCGGGAAGCTGCCGGGGCGTCTGGACGGAATGGCGAACTCCTACGCCGCGGCGGCTGACGCGTACCTGCGCTATCTGCCGTCCTTGGAGGAGGCGCAGACGATGTCGCTGCGCGCCCTCGACCAGGCCCGGCAGGCGGCCGGAGACCAGAACGCCGCCCAGGCGGCGGTCGCCTCCGCCGTATCCGCGCTCATCGCGTTGAGCGCCGAGACCGCGACGACCCCGGACGCGAAGGACCAGGTCACCGACGAAGCCGACGCCGCCCGGAGCCGGGCCTCCGACGCCCAGCAGGCACTGGACGGGGCGAAGGCGTTACTCGGCCAGGCGACCGCCCTGCGCGACCAGGCCGCACGGACCGCCGCCGAGACGCTGCGCCAGTTGGCGAAGGACGCTCCGCAACGGTCCCTCTGGGACAAGATCGCCGAGGCGTTCAACGCGTTCATCGACTTCCTCCAGAGCACCGTGATCGAGTGGATCACCACGGTCCTGGATGTGCTCTCGGTTGTCGCGTCGTTCATCTTCCCGCCCCTGGGTTCGGCGATCGGTTTCCTGTCCGGCGCCATCGACCTCGCCTCGGCCGCGCTCGGCGGTGACCCGGCCGAGATCGCGCTCGCCGCCGGCGGGCTGGCGCTCGGCCTGGTGCCCGGCGGTCGACTCGTCAGCCGGGTCATCAAGATCGCCAGCAAGCTGGGCAAGGTCCTGCCGGGAAGTGTGGCGACAGGCATCAAGAACAGCACCAGGGAGGTCGCCGGAGGCGCCGCAGGCCGCGGAGTGGCGGACGTCGGCGGCAACGCCCCGGCTGGACGCGGGATCGACGCGAAGGTCACCGAGGTCGGCATCGGCAAGGCCATCAAGGGCGTCTTCAACCGGATCGACCTCAAGCTGTTCGACATGCGGTTCGCCCGGGATCTCAAGAAAGCCCGGAAGAAGCAGGCGAACGATCCGACCCTCATCCTCGGCCAGAACAGCAAGGGAAACCTGAAGACGTTCCGCGCCTCGGACGTCGAATCCACGCCGCTCGTGGACAACAACGGTAGGCAGATCGGCGTGCTCTTCCCGAGCAGGGCAACCGACAACGACAGTTTCACGAGCTGGGCCAGGACCGATGCCAACCTCGCCTTCGGCAGGAACATCGGCGGGTCGATCGCCGCCCCCGGGACCAAGGCGATCCGGCGCCTGCCCGGGACGGAGACCAGCTTCGCGGGCAACACGTTCCAGGTCGCACCGTGGGCCCGACTCAAGAGCGAGCCCACCCTGGTCATCGCGCACGGGAACCCGGACGGCGCCGCGGTGCGCCTGAAGGACGGCACGGTGCTGCACGTTCCCGGCGGGCAGTTCGCGAAGGTCGTGCATCACAACGAGATCTTCCGGGCCTCCAACTCCGCCTCGGACCCCGGGAAGTCGATCGCCCTGATCTCCTGCAACTTCGGCAACACCGCCGGTACCGGAGGGCAGGACTTCGCCAACGCCATGCGCGATCTCGGCAGCCAGCGGCGGATCTTCGCGGCGAACGAGACGGTGGTGACCACCGAGGGCGTGGACGTGGACGGGTTGTTGACCGACGCGGGCCGAGACATCGCGACGTTGGCGGTGGAGAACGGCGGCAAGTTCACACGCATCGAGCCGAGCACCAAGGGGGCGAGTTCATGAACGAGCAGGACGAGGGCGTACGCCAGCGGAACTGGATGCTGTTGACGGACGCGGGGTGGACCGAGCCCGCCGACGAGGACGCGGCGCAGGTGCCACCGGTGGAGGCAATCGTCGGTGGTTGGCCGGTGGAGCCGGACGGCGCCGTCGGCCGGTTCACGCCCAACCCCCTGTACGAGCCGGAGGATCCGGAGGCGCCCACCAGTCCGGTGGACGCCGCGGCGAGGCTTGTCGCAACCGGTCGCGCCGGAGTCGACGCGGTGCTCCTGGCGCTGCGGGACAGCTTCGTCGACGTCGCGCTGGACAGCGCGGGTGATGTCATCGTGGCGCCGGCGCCGGACGACATTCCCTGCGTGCTCGTCGCGACAGGCGCGACGGACCAGGCCCGGGTGGATGCGGCCGGCTGGCGGCAGGTCGACCTGGACGAGTTGCTGACGCTGCTCCCGGACGGCGTCGACGTGCTGCTGAATCCGGGCGGGCACCGTGCCATGCGGCTGTTCGCCGACGCGCTGCGGGACATCGCCGTCGACGGCGTCCCGCCGGGAGGCGAAGCGTCGCCGTCGACCCGGTAGTGCCGCATCGCGCTGGGCTCGGACGTGTCGTCCGAGCCCAGCGGGGACGGGCCGTCGAACACGCGATGGCGATCGTCAACATCTCGATTCGGCCACGACGTGGGTCAACAGACAAATCCTCTGTAGATCAACAAGTGCGGAGAACGGCGCGTGCATCCTGAGGACCCGTGGGCATTCGGCGACAACGCCGGCGACGCAAGGGTCAGCAAAGGGTGGTAGTTATGGCGGGATCGGGACCTGTTCGTCGGCGCGAGGTGGCAGGCGAGGCACTGGTCCGGTCCATATTCGAGGAGCACGGACGCGCGATGCTCGCCTACGCGACACAGCTGACCCGGGACCGCGCGGCCGCGGAGGACGTCGTCCAGGAGGCGCTGGTGCGTGCGTGGCGTCACCCCGACAGCCTCGTCAACGGCAAGGGCTCGGTGCGCGGCTGGCTGTTGACTGTCGTCCGCAACATCGTGACCGACACCGTACGAGCCCGCAACGCGCGGCCGCCCGAGGTGCCGGAGGGCCCGACGGAGTCGGCTGTCGAACGCGACCACGCCGACCAGGTGGTGACCTCGATCGTGGTGACGGACGCGCTCAGTCGCCTCTCCCCCGAACACCGTCAGGTGCTTGAGCAGGTATATCTGCGCGGGAGTACAGTCGCGGAAGCCGCCCAGGCGCTCGGGATCCCGCCGGGCACCGTGAAGTCACGCTCCTACTACGCACTCCGGGCACTCCGCGATCTCGCCGAGCGTCCCGCCGGGGTGGAACGGCCTGCCTCATGACATCCGACAGCTCATCGCCGCACGCCGACCAGCTCGACATCGGCGGCTATCTGCTGGGGGCACTCGACCCGGAGGCGACCCGCCGAGCCGAGGAGCACCTGGCGGGTTGCGCCCAGTGCCGGGCCGAGGTCGATTCGCTGCGGACGTGGGCGGACGCGCTCGAGAACGTACCCGATGTGATGCTGCTCGACGGCCCGCCGGAGGACGGCGATCTCCTGTGGCAGCGCACCCTGCGACAGATTCGCGGCGAGGCCGGCGACCAGCGGCGCCGCCGGCACGCGCTGACAGGTGTCGCGGCGGCGGTCGTCGCCTCCGCGGTCCTCGGCGGTGTCGTCCTCGGCCCTGCGCACGACCCGGCGAAGGACGCGACCGCACAGCCGGAGCCGGCGTCCCCGAGCAGCGCGGCCGACCGTCCGGCCCGTTCCACAAGCGCCTCCGACCCGGGCACCGGGGCTCGTCTGGCCGTGGCCGTGCAGCCGGCCACCGGCTGGGTACGCGTCCGCGCCACGGTTTCCGGCATTCCGCAGGGTCAACGCTGTCGCCTGCTGATCGTCGGCAGGGACGGCGGCACGGTGCTGGCGGGCAGCTGGCTGGTGTCGGAGCGCGGGGCCGCCGAGGGCGTCACCCTCGACGGCAGCGCCCTGATCGACGTGGCCGAGATCGACAGTGTCCGGGTGGAGACCACCGACGGCATGGCGTACGTCAGCGCGACGTTCTAGCGACGGCCGCCCACCACCCCGTCCGGCCGCGGCGTGGCCAGCGAACGCCGACGAACGCGGCCCCCGGGCCGCGTTCTCGTTGGGCCGGCGGCCAGCGGACAGCAGTGCGCCGGCCCAGCCAGTGGCTGAGCCGGCGCACGGAGTGCCGTTCCGGGTCAGCCCAGGCGGACCGAGACGACCGCGTTGTCGAAGTCGACAGCTCCCAGGTCAGCGACGTCCCCGTTGATCACCTTCGAGCGGCCGGTGCAGTCGGGGCCTGCCCAGAGCTTGAGCGAGCCGGGGGCCGCCACGGACGAGGAGACGCCAGGCCGGCTCAGGTTCCGGCAGCCGGTGCCGGCGACGCCCTGCGAGCCGGCGCCGTCGCCGAAGTCGGGGTCGTCGAAGAGGACCGCGCTGGTGGCCGGTGGTGCGGGCGAGGCGTCCGGCGCGGACTGCTCCCCACCGGAGACGCCTGCCTTCCCGCCGGTAGCGGTCACGCCGAACCAGGTGTTTCCGACACCCTGGCCGATGGTGTCACCCGGCTTGGTGTCCTTGGCGAACCGGTAGACCGGCCAACCGCCGATGGTGACCTGCCGACTGCCGTCCGGGCGCGGGATCGTACCGACGTCGGCCGCCTTGACACCCGCGACGAAGACCTTGCCGGCGGGCGCGACGGTGACCGGCGGCCAGGTGGCGGCGCAGTCGTCGGCACAGTTCGAGACCGGCGGCTTGTTGCTGTCCTTGTCGAAGCGGTACAGGGTCAGCCCGGCGCCGTTGACCACTACCGGGTCGAGCTTGCCCGCCTTGCCCGCCGTCACCTGGACCCACCGCTCCGCGGATTCGCGGGCGTCTCCGGCGGCGACCCCACCGTTGGGCGTCGCCCAGTCACCGGTGCCGGCCGCCGCGTTGTTGGACTTCGCGGTGCCGGGCAGGAGGGCGACGCCGGCCCCGCCCGTCGGGGACGCCGCCGGGCTGCCGCTCAGGTCGGCGGCCCGGGCCGGGCCTGGCGGCACCTGGCTCGAACCGCACGCCGTGAGGGTCGCCGCGCCGACGGCCAGCACGGCGATGAGGGGAGTCACGTGGTTGCGCATCATCGGGTTTCTCCAGCGATCACCCGGCTTCCAGGAGGTCCGGAAGCCGTTCGCCACTCACACGGAGCAGGTCCGCGATCGGTTCAGGCCCGGTGTCGCCGCCGTCGTCGCACGTGGGCTCAGGTGGCCTGCAGGGCGACCTTCAGCCAGCCGGGGCTACGCACGTCGAATTCGCGGTACGCCTGGATCGCGTCCGTGAGCGGCTCGTGCTCGGTCACGACGTCCTCCGGACGGACCTGACCGGACGCGACCATGGCCACCAGCTTGGGGATGTACCTGGGGTGGTTGCCGTTGCCGGCGCGGACGGTCAGGTTGCGCGCCATCGTGGTGCCGATCGGGAAGTACCTGTCGGTGGGCGGATAGACCCCCACGATCCCGAGGGTGCCCACCTTCGCGAGGCTCTCGACCGCCCAGGTCTGCGCCTGGCTCGGCGCGTCACCAGGCTTCCAGTGCCCATCCTGGCCCTGGCTGTCGAGATTCGGGGAGATCTTGCGCTGGTCCTCGGCGTTGCGCTCGTCGTCCCGACCGGCGGCGGGCCCCGACTTCGGGCTCTCGCTATCCACTCCGACGGCGTCGATGGCGCAGTCGGCTCCGATCCCGTTGGTCAACTCCATGATGGCCTCGACCGGATCGACCTCGTTAAAGTTGATCACCTCGGCTCCCCGACGACGGGCGTGTTCCAGCCGGTCCGCGTGCCCGTCGATCGCGATCACCCGGGACGCGCCGCGCTGGTACGCGGAGAGAACGGCGAACTGACCCACCGGGCCGCAACCCCAGACGGTGGCGATCTTGCCGTCGCTGGCGTCCGCGAGAACCGCCCCGAAGTAGCCGGTCGGGTAGATGTCGGACAGCGTGATGGCCTGCGCCTCGGTGACGTTCTCCGGAAGCGGGATCAGGTTGGTGTGCGCGAAGGGGACCCGCGCGTACTCGGCCTGCAACCCGTTGAACGGGCCCTGCGCCTCGGGCGAGCCGAACGAGGCGGTGCCGGAGCGTGGCCCGTACGGGTTGGCGTTGTCGCACTGCGCGAAGAGGCCCCGGCGGCAGTAACCGCAGGATCCGCAGCCCAGCACCGCCGAGACCACCACCCGGTCGCCCGGCTTGAAGCTGTGGATCTGCGCGCCCACTTCCTCGACGACCCCGACGCCCTCATGGCCGAGGACCTTTCCCGGCTTCATCCCGGACATCGTGCCCCGCACGAAGTGCAGGTCGGTGCCGCAGATCGCCGCCGTGGTGATCCGGACGATCGCGTCCGTGGGCTGTTCGATGCGGGGTTCCGGCACGTCGTCGACTCGAATGTCACCGATGCCGTGATAGACGACAGCCTTCATGTGCACTCCCATCCGGACCGATCCCGGGGCGCTGTGGGCCTCGTAAGAGAAATCGGGCTTCCCCGACCCCGGCACGGCAAACCCGCCCCGAAGACCGAGCGGATCGCCGTGCGGGCCCACTGCGGCGCGTGACACCGCGTCCGTCAATCGCCTCTCTGGCCGGTCCGGTCACCCGAGTTTCGCGGCGAGGCGGGTGACCGAGGCGCGCATGCCGTCGGTGCCGCCGTCCTGCAACTCGCGCAGAACCGCACGAGCCCGCTCGAACGCCCGCTGCGCCCCGGGCTCATCACCGGCGGTGATGAGAACGTCGACCATCTGCCGTAGCGCGTCGAACTGCGAGGGACGGTTCCCGACGCGTCGGGCCGCGTTCGCCGCCAACTCCAGTTGCTCAACCGCCTCGTCGACGCGTCCGGTCACGACCAGGTTGTCCGCGATGGCGGTCCGGATGTCGCTCTCCTCGTGTGCGCGGCCGATCCGCTGGTTGAGATCGAGGGCCTCCCGCAGCGCCTGGGCCGACTTCTCGACCTGGCCCAGGGCGGTGAACGATCTTCCGCTGAACAACAGGCTGGACATCTCGCCCCGACGATTGTCGAGGAGGCGGAACAGGGACAGCGCCCGCATGCTGTGGTCGAGGGCACGGTCGTGCTGGTTCAGCGCGCTGAACGCCTCATGGCAGTTGTTGTGCACCAACGCCTGTTCCAGTCGTAGGTCCCGGTCCCGGTAGATCCGCGCGGCCTCGCCGAGCAGGCCGAGCGCCTCGTCGTGGGCGCCGAAGTAGTGCCGCGCGCCGGCCAGGCTGCGCAGGACATGCGCCTCCCCCACGGCATCGTGGCGCTCCCGTGCCGCGCGCAGAGCCACCCGCATCACGTCTTCCCAGTCCTGGAAGCGGCCGGCCCACTGGAGATACTGCTGCAACGTGAGGGCGAGCTGCCACGGCACGATGCCGTACCCGACGTCGGCGGCCAGACGCACCGCCTCCTTGAGCACCTCCCGGTGGCGCCCGAACCACGCGATGGCCTCGTCGTACGTGGCCGGCCGCTCCGCGACCACACCGGGCAGCGGCGCTGGTGGCGCGATCGGCGGCCGGTTCGGGTCCAGAACCACCTGCGCCTGGAAACTGCTGTGCAGGTAGTGCTGCAACAGGCGGCTGAGGGCCGCCTGTCGATCGGCCGCCGACTCCTCGGCCTGGAAAAGCTCCTGGGCGTACGCCTTGACGAGCACGTGCGACGTGAGTCGGCCGTCGTCGTGCTCGGTTACCAGGGCCGCCTCGATGAGCTCGGCGAGCTCCGCGCGCGTGCGGTCGGGGTCGCGGTCGTCGAGGCTCACGCAGACCTCAGCCGTGACACCCGGCAGCGGGGCCACCGACAGGAGCCGGAACAGCCGGGCGGCACCGGGGCTGAGCTGCCGGTAGGACCACGAGAAGGCGGTACGCGGATCGTTCAGGCCGCGGCCACCCGGGAACGCCTCGAGCCGACGTGCGCCGTCGCGCAGTTCGGCGGCGATCGTGGCGAGTGACAACCGCGGCCTGGCGGCGATCCGGGCCGCCAGGATGGCAAGTGCCAGCGGGAGCCGGCCGCACAGTTCGATGATCTCGTCGGCGGTCTCACACGCCACGCCTCCGGTCGACCGGCTCGGCAGGCAGGTGAACCGGCGTTCGACAAGCCGACGGGCCGTCGGCAGGTCGGGCACGTCGACCCGGAGCAGGTGGGCGCCGTCGAACGCGACGAGGCCGACGAGCGCGCGCCGACCGGTGATGAGCACGAGACTCTGCGCCGAGTTCGGCAGCAGCGGGCGCACCTGGGCGGCGTCGCGGGCGTTGTCCAGCAGGAACAGGATGCGCTTACCGGCCGTCAGGCTGCGGTACATCCCGACTCGCGCGTCGAACGTCTCCGGGACGTCGGCGGCGGGCACGCCCACCATGTGCAGGAGCGAGCGCACGGCCTGGTCGGCAGACACGCCCTCGTCCTCGCCGAGGTGACCCTGAAGATCGAGGTAGAGCTGCCCGTCGGCGAACTCACCGGCCACCCGGTGCGCGAAGTGCGCGGCGAGTGTCGACTTGCCCACCCCACCCATGCCGTCCATCGCGACCACAAGCGGGCTGGTCCGTCCGGCGGCGCGCATCCCCGTGGTGAGGTCGCGCAGGATCAGCAGTTCCGATTCGCGGCCCACGAACAGGGGTGGGTCCGGCGGGAGCTGTGCCGGGCGTATCAGCGGGACCGGCCGGGACACCGCGGGGGTCACGTCCGCGGCGGGTGGCAACACCGTCTGGGTGAGGGCTCGCCGCTGGGCGTCCTGGAGCTGGTAGCCGGGGTCGATGCCGAGTTCCTCGTCGAGGCGTGTCCGGATCGCGTCGTAGACGGCCAACGCCTCGGCCTGCTGGCCCGCCGCGGCGAGAGTCGTCACGAGGCTCGCGTGGACCGGTTCGTTGAGCCGGCTCATTTCCGCCGCGAGCCGCAGTGGGGCGAGCACCCGGGCGGGTTGCCGTACGCGTACGGCCACCGCGGCGGCCGCCGTGGCGGCGTCGAAGAACTCGCCGTCGATGCCCGCGAGGACTGCCGCCGCCGCGGCGCTGTCGACCAGGTCGTCACCGGCCGATCCGTGGCACCGTCGCAGGGCGGCGAGGTAGTGCTCGAGGGCGTCGAGCGGGCTGTCCTGTCCCAGACTGGTCCGCGCCGCCGCCACGTCGCGGCGAAACGCGACGAGGTCGAGCGTCTCCGGTCCGGCCGCGAAGAGGTATCCGTTGCCGTGCCGGAGCAGGTAGGAACCGGCGGCGCGCGCCGGCAGATCAGGTTCGAGCAGGCGGCGCAGCGCGGCCACGTACTTGTGGATCACGTTCACCGCGCTGGCCGGCGCCTGCGGGCCCCAGAGCAGATCCAGCAGATCGCTGGTGCTGGTGGGCCGCCCCTCCCGAGCCAGGAGAACCGCCAGCAGGCGGCGTTGCTGCCGCGGGCCCGTGGCAACCTCGTTCTCGCCGCGCCAGAGACGTAGCGGACCCATGACCTGCAGGCGTGGTCCACCCTCGGACGACGGGTCTGCCGCCCGACCGGTGCGGGTGTCGCTCTTCGCCACGATCACGCCACAGCCCCGTCGCGCGTCCTCTGGTGCAGGCCCAGTTGACAGTTACTGAATCCCCAGTTCCTTCGCGCGCCGTGGAAGAGTGGCGAGTGCCGGGACCGGCAGAACCGACGTCGAGGCTGAACACGGCACGTTTCGACCGGTTCCGCGATGCCATGGTCCGGCCCTGTCTCGATACGCATGCTCAGCAGACGCGGCCACCGGGACGAAAGTTCGATCCGCCGAAGAAAGTTTTCACCGCGTGCGAGCTAGCGTTCCGGCATGCTCCTCTTGACCTCGGGATCCGTGTCCGCCAGCGACACGGCGCAGCTGGTCCGGGGCGCCCAGCAGGGCGATCCGCGCAGCTTCGCGTTGCTGTTCGACAGTCACTACGCCGGCATGCTCGCGGTGGCGCACCACATCCTGGGCGCCGGGCCCGACGCCCAGGACGCCTGCCAGGACGCGGCCATCGCGGCGTTCGGCCGGATCGGTGAGCTGCGTGACCCCGGCGCGGTACGGCCGTGGCTGCACGCCATCGTGCGCAACAACTGTCGGACGTTGCTCCGCGCCCGCGTGCCCGTCCCGGTGGGAGTGGCCGGTGAGAACCTGCTCGCCTCGGGGCTCGACGACCCGGTCGCCCGGATCGAGCGCAGCGCCACGCGGGACTGGGTCTGGCACGGGCTGCAGCAGTTGTCGCCGGCCGCGCAGACGGTGGCGTTGCTGCGTTACTTCACCGAGAACAACTCGTACGAGCAGATCGCGGAGTTGTGCGGGACCCCGGTCGGTACCGTCCGCAGCCGGCTCAGTGAGGCGCGTCGGCAGTTGGCCGAGATCCTCCCCCGCGTACGCGACGAGCGGCACGACGGGACCGGGGCACTGCGCGCCGAACGGCGCGAGGAGGCGGCGACGATCCTGTCGGCGGTGGCCGATGGCGTGTCACCGGCAAAGGTGACCTCGCGCTGGGCCGAGGACATGGTCTTCTGGTGGCCGGACGGCACTCGGACGATCGGTCGAGAAGCACTCTTCGCGGTCATTCGGCAGGACAACGAATCCGGCGTCAGTCACAAGATCACCGGGGTGCTGGCCGGCTCCGGCATCACGATCTGGGAGAACGTCTTCATCAACCCGCCGGATGATCCGTTCCACTGCCCGCCCGGCGCGACCTGGCTGCTGCGGGAGAAAGACGGCCTGGTGCGCGAGGTGCGCCTTCTGCACACCCCGCGTCCGGCCCGGCAGGAGATTTTCTTCGCGGCGAATCGAACTTCCGGCTGCCCAGCGCTGTCCTGAGGGTATGACCACGTACTCCATCCACGACCTGGAACCGCAGCTCGCCGCCAACCGCCGGTACTGGTGCGGCTGGGCGGGCGCCGACCCCGAAACCGATCTGCCGATCTATCGCACCGACGTCCCTCACCCGCTGCTCAACGCGGTTCTCCGCGTCCGTGACCGGCCGCTCGACGAGGCGATCACGGAGGCGAGGAAGCACCTGACCGGCTCGCACTGGGGCTGGTGGGTGGGCGCGGACAGCGATGAGGGCACCGCCGAGGGCCTGCTCGAGCGCGGCGCGGAGCAGATCGCCGACATGCCCATCATGGCCGTGGACGCGACCACCGTGGCCGAGGTCGAGGCGCCGACCGGTCTGCGGATCGGGCTCGCCGTCGACCCGTCCGAGCTGCGGGAGTACGTCGAGGCGTACGCCGGGCCGCTCGGCATCCCCGGCGACCGCGGGCTCGTCGTCGACCGGGAGCTGAACTTCGCCTACCCGGACGTGCTCCGCCTCGCGGGCACGATCGACGGCCGCACCGTCGGCACGTGCACCCTGTCGCTCGGCACCGACATCGGCGCCCTGTACTGCATCGCCACCGACCCCGACTTCCGTCGGCGCGGCATCGCGACCGCGCTCACCCTTGAGGCGCTGCGCCTCACCCGCGAGTCCGGGCGGCGGATCGTCACGCTCCAGGCGAGCAGCGAGGGCGAGCCGGTGTACCGGCAGATCGGCTTCGAGACCGTCGCCCGCTACCGCCTCTACCAACTCCCGGAGTGAGTCTCCCCGGCGCTGCCGCTCGGGTCCACCAGGACCGGGCGGCAGCTCCACCACCGGGCAAGTACTTGCCGATGCGGAAAGTGGGTGTTAACTTTCCATGAGAGCAAGTACTTTCCACACCCTCTAGGAGTCGCCTGATGAGCACCACCCCGACGCCCGAGGAGGCGCGCGAGGCCCTGCGGGACGTCGACCGACGCCGGGGCCAGACGGCAGCGGCAGCCGGCCGGTCCCGATGGACGTGGCTCGCGGCAGGTGTCTTCGCCGTGGCCTACGGAGTCCTCGCCGACCGCTATCCGGATTTCCTGCGCACGTACGGCATCACCATCGTCGTCTTCCTGCTGCTCCTCTCCATGGCGGGCAACACCAGGTGGGGAGCGGCCCTGCTGCGCCGGCCGGTGCGCCCCCGCATCGCCCCCTCCCCGGCGGCCCTGCTGTGGTCGGCGCTGGTGCTGGCCCTGCTGATCGGCGGCACGGCGCTCGCCACCGCGCTGGACGTCCCGCACGTCTGGCTGTGGATCGGCCTGTTCATCGGTGTCCTGCTGGCCGCCGCGGGTCCGTGGTGGCAGCACCGCGTACTCACCCGCGTGGCCTGACCCGTGGTCGACCCGAAGCTGGACCCGGCCCTGCTCGATCCCACCCGGCTGGCGATACTGGCGCTGCTGGCGGGGACCGAGTGGGCCGAGTTCGCGTTCGTCCGCGACGCCGTGGAGCTCAGCGACTCCGCCCTGTCCAAGAGGATCTCGACGTTGAGCGACGGCGGATACGTCGAGGTCCGCAAGGGCTACGTGGGCAAGCGTCCGCGGACCTGGATCAACCTCTCCGCCGCCGGTCGGGCTGCCCTGAGCGCCCATGTCGCCGCCCTGCGTGACATCGCCGCCCGTGTGGACGGCTCCGACTGAAGGGCAGTCCGCCGGCCGACGGTCAGCGGGTGTCGTTGTCGCGGCGCTGGGCCATGTGGACCTGTTCGAGGTCGAGGCCGTCCTGCACGCGGCGGAGCACCTCGTCGTCGATCTCACCCTCGTCGCGCATCCGGACGACCGTGTCGTGGCGGTGGTCGATGACCGCCAGGTGGAGATCGGCGTACTGCTGCTCGTAGTCGGCAGCGGCCTCGTCCGGCCCGGAGGTGGCGTCGCTGTCGCGCAGCACGCGCAGGCGACGGTCGTACTCCGTGCGCAACTGGTCGTGCACGGCACCGCTCGTGCCCAGGTCGGCGGCCATCGCCGGCAGGGACGCCAGCGCCCGGTCCATCGACGTGATCTCGGCCTGCCGGCGCTCCCGCTCGGCCTCCCCGTCCGCGCCCAGGCCGGCCCACCGCGTCACCCGGGGCATCAGCGGCGCCTGGAGCAGCAGCGTCACCGCGATCACGATCGCCGTGACGAAGACGATGAGGTCGCGGTCCGGGAACTCCGCCCCGGACGGAAGGGTGTGCGGCACGGCAAGCGCCGCCGCCATCGACACCGCGCCCCGGAAACCGGCCGCCGACATGAGCGCCCTCGGCCGTCCGCTCAGTCGTCGCTCGCGCTGCTGCGGCCGGCGGTCGATCGCCCGGATCACGTACGGGCTGGTGAACAGCCAGCCGAACCGCACCGCGACGATGACCGCGCAGACCACGACCGCCACCAGCATGCCGTGTGCCAGCCCGGTGCTGTCCAACCCACGGACGGCCGACTGCGCCTCCAGCCCCACCAGGACGAACAGCGCCGCGTTCGCCAGCGTGGTCAGGAAGTCCATGACGGTCTGGACGTACCGGCGGGCGTTGCCGGGGAACAGTCGTGGCGAGGCGCGACCCACCCACAGTCCGCTGACCACGGCCGCGAGGACGCCGGACACCTCGGCCGCCTCGGCGATCAGATAGGCGGTCAGGGGCGTCAGCAGCGCGAGCAGGTTGTGCTGGAACGGGTCGGTCAGCCGCCGACGGAGTTGCAGGACGAGGAACGTGACAGCCGCGCCGCACGCGATGCCACCGAGGTACGAGAGCACGAACAGCCCGGCGACGCGACCCGCGCTCAGGTGTTCCTCGCCCAGGGTGATCCCGACCGCCAGCGTGTAGATCACCAGCGCCGTTCCGTCGTTGACCAGGCTCTCCGCGCGCAGGGTGGTCGCGATGCGCCGGGGCAGCATCCGACCCAGCACGCCCACCGCCGTCGCGTCGGTGGGAGCGACGGCGGCGCCCAGCACCCACGCCGGCCCCCAGGCCAAGCCGAGCGCGTGCGCGGCCGCCGCCACACCGGCCGCCGTGGCGACCACGAGGAAGGTGCTCAGCAGCACGATGACCCGGAGGTTTCGCCGGATCTCACGCAACGAGGAGGAGAAGGCCTCCCAGTAGAGCAGCACCGGCAGGAACACCAGCAGGACGGCCTCGGGCGGCAGGTGCACCACGCGCAGCGCGGGCACGAACCCGAGGAGGACGCCGGCGATCAGCAGCAGTACCGGTGGGGCGATCCGGAGCCGACGAGCGGTGCCCGTACCGACCAGGATGGCGATACCCACCACGACGACCAGTGCGAGGCTGGACATTCTTCGGTCCTTCGGTGCAGGAGGCGCGGATCCGACAAGGATCACCTGACGAAGTGGACAACCAGTTGACGGTTCCGGTGCACCGTCACGACGGCGGGCTCGGTGGCCTGGCCTTCTGCGGATAGGGAGTCTCGTGACGGGCCAGCATGGCGACGAACTCACCGATCTTCCGCTCGCGGGTCTCCGCCCGTTTGACGGCGTTGAGGCGGTGGATCAGCGCGAACCGGTTGGTCTTGGTGAGCACGTCGAACATGGCCTGGGCGGCGGGTTCGGCGGCGATGGCGGCGAGCAGATCGGCCGGCACCTCGGCTTCCGACGGCGGGGCGTACGCGGCCGCCCACCGGCCGTCGGCCTTCGCGGCCTCCACCGCGGCGCGGCCCGGCGGCAGCATCCGTCCCTGCGCCTCCAGCCGGGCCACGTGGGCGACGTTGCGCTGCGACCAGACACTGCGGGGTCGGCGCGGGGTGAACCGGATCCAGGAGGTCTGGTCGTCCCGCTTGCGGGCCTGCCCGTCGATCCAGCCGAAACACAGCCCTTCGTCGACCGCGTGCTGCCAGGTGAGCGTGGTGACGGTGCCGCCCTTCCTGGTCAGGGCGAGCCAGACGCCGGGCGACGTGGCGTGGTTGGCCGACAGCCACGCGCGCAGCGCGTCGGCGTCCGCGACGATCAACTCTTCCAGCTCGGCGCTCGCCATGGCAGCAGGCTATCGCTGGGCCCTGACGGAAACCTCTGCCGGTGGGACGTCCCGATCCGCCGGGCGGCCGGTATCGGTGGAAACCGGAGGTGGCCAGGGGTGTGACCCGTCGAGCGGGCCACACCCCTGACCGGAGCTACCGGAGCACCGCGCGCTCTCGGCGGACGCAGCTCGGAGGGTCAGCAGCCGATCCGGCTGGCCCCGACCGCGACATCGTCGTACCAGAGGGTGTCGGCTCCGTTGCCGTAGCTCTCCCAGCCCAGCTTGAGATCGGTGAGCTGCGGCCGCCAGGTGCGGTTGTACCACTGGCCGTCGATGTCGTGCGTCGGTACGCCGTCCGCGGTCAGCCCGGTGATGGCGGTGCCGTCCAGCCAGGTACGGAGCTGACCGGCCGAACCGTCGACCATGAACTCCAGGCAGGTCCACCTGTTGGTGGGGAGCGGCACGCTCTGTGCCACCCCGGCCGGGCTCTGCTCGGGCAGGGTCGCGTCGTCGGAGGCGCGGTTCCACTGCAGAGCGCCGTTCTGGCCGCCCATCCGCAGGTCCTTGTTGCCGTCGGCGGCGTCGGTCATCGCCAGCATCGTGGTGTGGTCGGTGGGCTGGGCGGTGGTGTGCCGCACCCAGATGCGGGCGTACCGCACACTGCCCAGGCTGCCGAGGTTCCTGGTGGACCTGATGAAGACGTGGTTGCAGTATCCGGCGGCGCCGTTAATCCGGACCGCCCGGCTGCCGCTGTGCGTGGTGGCCGTGTCGATGGTGGCCGTGCCGGCGCCGGAGCAGTCCGGGTTCACCACCGTCCAGTCCCCCGACGGCGTCGAGCCGGTCTGGTTCTCGAAGCCGTCGCAGAGCACCGCGCCGGCGCAACCGACAGGCGGCGGAGTGGTCGGCGGAGGCGTCGTCGGCGGCGGGGTGGTGGGCGGTGGCGTGGTGGGCGGTGGCGTCGTCGGCGGAGGCGTCGTCGGGGGCGGGGTGGTCGGTGGGGCCGTGGTCGGCACCGTCGTGGTGGGCACGCCCGTCGGGGTCGGCCCGACGCCGTTGCACGGCACCCCGTTCAGGGTGAACCCGGTGGGCGTGCCGCCACTGGCGCCGTACGTGCCCTGCACGCCGAACTCGGTGGAGCCGCCGGCCGGGATGCTGCCGTTGTACGACATGCTGCGGGCCGTCACCGTCGACCCGGACTGGCTGACCGTGGCGTTCCAGCCGCTCGTCACGCGCTCGTCCCCGGCGTACGTCCAGGTGACGGTCCAACTGGAGACGGCGCTGTCGCCGGGGGTGACCTTGACGGCGGCGGTGAAGCCGCCGGGCCACTGGTTTGGTGTGTAGTCGACCCGGCAGCCCTGGGCTGCCGCCGCGGGGACGACGAGCACTGCCGTTCCGGTCGCGGTCACGGCGGCGGCCAGCGCGGCGACGACCGCCATGGTCGGGGCGGGGCGGGCGCGGAGAATCGTCATGAAAAGTCCTTCTGCCATCGAGCTGGGGGGAACCGGCGCGGCAGCGCGCGTCCAGGACGGACGCGGCGCGACAACGCGCCGGGTGCGGCGCGGCGATGCGCCACAGCGACTGGTCGATGCGTACGACCGACGTGCCCGGCTCGGATGGACCTGTCAGTCGCCGACGGCCCGGTTGCCCGGACCGCGGCGGCGCCCGCCCCCAATCTATTGACAGATCCCTATCGAATCAAGCGTCACACTTCCGGGTGGGATCACGCCGCCCGCGCGTTACTCGGTGGCCGGGCCGGCACCGGCCGTGCCAGCCTGACCCGCATACGGACCCGGCCTGCCCGGGTTCATCCGGCCCGCCGCCAGGACGGGTGCGAACCGACCGACGGGAGCACGGCAATGCGAGGACTCGAAACCTTCCCGCCCATCCGGACGCGAGCTTTCGAGGACCCGACAGCCCATGCAGACCGTCAACCTTGGCATCGTCGCCCACGTCGACGCCGGTAAGACCAGCCTCACCGAACGCCTGCTCTACGACACCGGCGTCATCGAGCGGCTCGGCAGCGTCGACGCGGGCACCACCCGGACCGACACCGGCGAGATCGAGCGGCGCCGGGGCATCACCATCCGCAGCGCCGTCACCGCGTTCGCCGTCCGCGACCGCCAGGTCAACCTGCTCGACACCCCCGGGCACAGCGACTTCGTGGCCGAGGTCGAACGCGCGCTCGGGGTGCTCGACGCGGCCGTCCTGGTGCTGTCGGCCGTCGAGGGCGTCCAACCGCACAGCCGGCGGATCATGCGGGTCCTCCGATCGCTCGGACTGCCCACGCTGATCTTCGTCAACAAGATCGACCGGATGGGCGCCCGCACCGACGAGCTGGTCGCGGACGTGCGCCGGCTGCTCACCCCGGCCGTCGTCCCGCTGGGCACGGTCCACGCGCCCGGCACCCCCGCGGCCGCCTTCCGGCTCCACCATCCGCGGTACGACCCCAGCGCCGCCCACCGACTCGCCGAGGCCCTCGCCGCGCACGACGACCACCTGCTCGCCGCCCTGGTCGACGACCTGCCACCCGACCCGGACCGGATCGACCAGGCGCTCCGGACGCAGGTCGCTGCCGGGCAGGTCCATCCGCTGCTGTTCGGCTCGGCGCTGTCCGGGGCCGGCGTACCGGAACTGCTGGACACCATCGCGACAGTGCTCCCGGCGTCACCGCCGGCCGAACCCGAGCCGCGGGCCCGGGTCTTCGCCATCGTTCGCGACCCCTCCGGCGAGCGGGTGGCGTACCTGCGGTCGTACGGCGGCCAGCTCCGGGCGCGGCAGCGGATCGTCGCGTACCGCCGGGAACCGGACGGCCGGACGACAGCGACGCGCGCCCGGATCACCCGCCTCGACGTGGTCGACGCGACCACCGACCAGGCCGCGCCGACCCGGCTCTGCGCCGGCCAGATCGCCCGGGTCGCAGGCCTCACCGGGGTACGCCTCGGTGACCAGCTCGGCAGCCCGGCCGGTCTCGACGGGCGGTCGTACTTTCCCGCGCCGACAGTGGAGGCGGTGGTGCGACCCCGCGACCCGGCCCGGACACTGGCGCTGCACGCCGCGCTGCTGGACATCGCGGACACCGACCCGTTCCTTGAGACCCGGGTGGCACCGGACGGCGGCACGAGCGTGCTGCTCTACGGCGAGGTGCAGCGCGAGGTGCTGGCAGCGACGCTTGCCGAGGCGTACGGGATCGAGGCGGAGTTCGGCCCGGTCCGGCTCATGCACGTCGAGCGACCCACCGGCACCGGCACCGCCGTGGAGATCATCGGGCACGGCTTCTTCGGGACCGTCGATTTCCGGGTCGAGCCCGGATCGGGCGTGGACTACCGGCTGGAGGTGGAACTCGGCTCGCTGCCGCTGGCGTTCCACAAGGCCATCGAGGTGGCCACCCGGGCGGCCCTCGACCAGGGCCGGCACGGCTGGCCGGTCACCGACATCCGGGTCACCCTCACCCACAGCGGCTACTGGTCGCCGATCACCACTGCCGGGCACTTCCGGGACCTGGCCCCGTACGTCCTCATGCAGGCGCTCGCCGAGGCCGGCACCCGGGTCTTCGAGCCGTGCCGCCGGTTCGAGGCGGAGGTGCCGGCCGACCGGCTCGGCCCGGTCACGTCGTACCTGAGCCGCCTCGGCGCCCGCATCGACGGCACCGACGACAGCGCGGCCGGCTGGCGTGTCGGCGGGGTGCTGCCGGCGCGGCTCGAACCCCAGGCCCAGCGGTTCCTGCCGGACCTGTCCAGCGGGGAGGGGCTGTGGTCGTCGGTGCCCGGCGGCGATCGTCTCGTGTCCGGCGATCCGCCGCGCCGGCCGCGCACCGACGGCAACCCGTTCGACCGGGTGGAGTACCTGCGCTTCCTCGCCCAACCACGGCACCGGCACTGAAACGTCCGGTCCGCACCTGCGGCGTCGCCGTGCCCCGCGTCGCCGCGTCGGCTGCACACCAGGTCAGCGCGGTCGGAGCAGCCCACGGTCGGCCATGAAGGCCCGCAACGTCTCGGCGTCCCCGGCGGACATCAACCACCGTGGGATCACGGTCGCCGGCATCCGGCCGACGTACACGACCCAGAACTCCGGGGTGTCCTGCACCCGGGCGACGCCGTCCCACGCGATGCCACCGGACTCCGATCCGCTGCGCATCATGATGTTGTCGTCGGTGATGTCGTAGGCGCCCTCGACCGCGTAGCCACTGGACCGGCGTCGCGCGCGCCACCGCACCCACGGCAGGTACAGCATCGACAGCACGCCACCCACGAGCAGCGCCATCCACAGCGGCGACGTCCGCTCGCCCCACCCGGACCCTCGCGAGACGGCCAGACCGACCGCCCCCACCACCGCCAGCACCGCGCCGACATAGCTGTACCTGCGCAGCCGAACGCCGCCGAGCGTGGCCGCCACGCGACCCGGGTAGGCGGGATCGGCGGGGACGTCAAAACGGATGTGCACCCCGAAACGATAGTGCCCCGACGGCACCGCGGCACCGCCTGACCCGTCACCGCGCGGATGCCGGCCGATCAGGGGGCGTCCGGCTCCCACAGCAGGAGCTGACGGTGGTGGGTGAAGCCGTTGCGCCTGTAGAAGTCGACCGCGCGGCGGCTGGAGTGGACCGTGACGTGCAGCAGTCCCCGCGTCCGGGCCTCGGCCAGTATCGCGGCCATCAGCGCTCCACCGACGCCGCGACTGCGGTACTCCTCGCGGACCTGGACGGACTGGACGTCGCCGTACCACCGGTCCAGCGACTCGTTGCTGGGCACCCGTTGCGCGACGAGGAGCCAGGCGGCCCCGACCACACGCCCGTCCAGTTCGGCGACGAACGGCAGGTGCGTGGCCGCGTGGGCGGCCATCCAGTCCGCGTACGCCCCGAGCTTGTGTCCGTCGATGCCGCGTAGTTCCGCGAGCGCCGCCGCATCCGCGACGCCGCCCTTTCGCACGATCACCCGGCGCAGTCTAGGCGAGCCCGCCACCGACGGCGGCCCCTCGTGCTCGGCCGGCCGCCGGAGTTTCGCCGACCGGCACATCCGGGTAGCGGATGGACCATGAACCGCAATCTCGTCAAGGCTCTCCAGGTCGCGTGGGGGCTGCCGGAGTTTCGCAGCGGGGTGCGACACCTCATCGACCTCGACGAGGTGTCCGTACTGCTGGCAGCGCTGTCCGTCCCGGATCACGATGGCGAGGTCGAGCGCAGCCTGCTGAGCCTGCTGCGGTCCGGCCTGGAGACGATCGAGATCCGGGAGGCGGTGTTGCTGCTGTTGGAGCGGGACGAGGTGCGCCGGCCGCTCGTCGCGGCGGCGGTGGAGCCGCTCGCGGACCGACCGGGCCTGGCCGCCGCCGTCGCCTCGGCGGCCGAAGATCCTGCGGTACGACGTGAGGCACGGGCCGCTCTGGACAGCGCCAAGGTGCGCGAGCTGATCTGGCAGGCGATGGAGAATCAGGTAAGTGACAACCGGTTCGGCCTGATCCGCCGTGCGGCGGCGCTGCTCGTGTGGCACCCGAGCGTCCGGCGCCTGGCGTGGGCCGCGCGCCGGCACGGTGTACTGCGCGAACTTCGCCGCAAGCCGTAACCCACTAGCCTGGCGGGATGGCGGTTTCCCGCACGCCACCGCCGTCCGGGATGACGCGCGGGCTGACGTTCCTGCTCGCGGTGGCGGCGGGAGCGGCGATCGCCAACCTGTACTGGGCGCAGCCGCTGCTCAGCTTCATCGCGGGCGACCTGGGCGCCGCGACCGCGACGGCCGGCTGGCTCGTCACCGCGACGCAGATCGGGTACGCCGTCGGCGTGCTGCTGCTCGTGCCGCTCGGCGACGTCCTGGACCGCCGCCGGTTCGTGCCGGTGATGCTTGTGGCCTCGGCCGCCGCGCTGCTGCTGTGCGCGCTGGCGCCGTCGTTCGGCGTACTCCTGCTCGCACTGACCGTCCTCGGCGTCACGACGATTTCCGGGCAGGTCCTCACGCCGCTCGCCGGGGACCTGGCCAGCGACGCCCACCGCGGTCGGATCGTCGGCGTCGTCGGGTCCGGAACCCTCGCCGGCATTCTGGCCTCCCGCACGATCAGCGGGTCCGTCGCCGGCCTCGCCGGGTGGCGCACGACCTTCGCCCTCGCCGCGGTCGTCGCCGTCGGGCTCGCGGTCCTGCTCCACCACGCGATTCCACCGCTGGCACCGCGCGCCCGCATGCCGTACCTCCAGCTCATCGCCTCGGTCGGTGCGGTGGTTCGGCACGAGCGGACGGCCCGCTGGACGCTGGTCCTGGCGGCAACCGGATTCGCCACGTTCTCGCTGTTCTGGACGGCGCTGACGTTCCTGCTCAGCGGCCCGCCGTTCCACTACCCGGTGGCGGTGATCGGGATGTTCGGGTTGGCCGGCCTCGCCGGTGTCCTCTCCGGCCTGCGCGGCGGTCGTCTGCACGACCGCGGTTGGTCGCTCCCGGCGACAGGTGTGGCCTGGACACTGGCGCTCGGCGCGTTCGTCGTCGCCGCGTTCGCCGCCAGGTCCGTCGTACTGCTCATCATCGCCATCATCATGATCGATGTCGCTCTCCAGACGCAGGCCCTCCTCAACCGGGCGCGGCTGTTCGCCCTCTCCCACGAGGCCCGCAGCCGGCTCAACACGGCACTGGCGACGAGCAACTTCATCGGCGCCGCCGTCGGCTCCGCCGCCGCCACCACGCTCTGGGCCGCGGGCGGCTGGACGGCCGTCACGTGCACGGGAATGGGTCTCTGCTGCTTCGCGCTCGCCGTGTGGGCGCTGGGACGTCGTGGCCCACTCGGCGGAACCCCGTGGTTCCGGGTGAACCCGGAACCACGGGGTCGGTGGCGCGGCCGCGCCGGCAGTTCCCGCTAACGCTGACTCTTCCGGTACGTGCCGACTGGCCGGTCGCTGTCCGCTGCTCCTAGGTGGCAGCCCATTCCAGTCCCCCACACCAGGAGGTCGTGTGGCGGGCCAGGTCGGCGTTGCACACCTCGAAGTAGATGAAGAGCCCCTCCTCGAAGCTCTTGTTGATCTTCGTCCAGCCGGCCGCCTTGCCCTGGTTGGCGTAGATGTAACCCTCGCGCAGGGTGCCGTTGAAGGTCCGGTGGGTCCAGTGGATGACGACGGGCTCGTCGTCGGCATTGGTGTCCCGCAGCCAGAACCACTCCCCATACCCCTCGAAGCAGCCCTCCCCGACGAAGCTCACGTCGCTGCAGCGCGCATCCCGACTCGGGCTGTCGCTCGTCACGCTCGCGCGCTGCCAGCCGTCGGCGGCGGACGCCGGAGCGGCCAGCGCAGCCAACGCGAGGACCGTCCCCGCGACCGCGCTCGCTACCAACCGTGTCATACGCATGTGCACCCCCATGGGATTGTTGCGACAACTGCCACCCGGTACCGAGTGGTCGCCCGGGCCGAAACGGCAGTTCCGATCGATCCCAGAGTGGTTCATCGACCATGCACATATCTGTCGACAACCTTGAATTCGCTGCTCACCCGCTCGGATCCCGCTGCTTGAGCGATATCCGCAGACCATTGCCGCGCGTGAATAGACTGACGCGAGGGCCGAGCCGCACGATGGTGGTGCGGTCGGTGGGCTGGCGGGCGAGGGGGGCTCGGCTTGCTGGTGGACATCCGGGTGCTGGGCAACACCGCGGCGTCCGTCGGGGATCAGCGTCTGGACCTCGGTCCCGCTCGGCAACGGTGTGTGCTGGCGGCGCTGCTGATGGACGCGAACGACGTCGTGTCGATCGACCAGATCGTCGAGCGGGTGTGGGGTGACCGCCGACCGCAGCGCACCCGGGAAGCGCTCTACAGCTACCTGTCCCGGCTGCGGCGGGTGCTCTCGCCCGCCGGTGTCACGCTCGACCGGTCCGCAGGGGGTTACCTGCTGGGGGTCGATCCGGAGCAACTGGATCTGACGCGGTTCCACCGACTCGCGCGGGACGCCCGCGAGGCCGGGGACGGTGACGAGGCCCTGCGCCTCTTCGAGGAGGCGCTCGCCCAGTGGCGCGGGGACGCGTTCGCCGACCTGGACACACCGTGGCTCGTGACCGTACGGGAGCAGCTGGGGCAGGAGCGGCTCTCGGTGGAACTGGAGCGCAACGACCTCGCGTTGCGTCTCGGACGGCATACCCGCCTGCTACCCGAGCTGTCGGCGCGCGCCGACGCCCACCCCTCGGACGAGCGTCTGGTCGGTCAACTGATGCTCGCTCTCTATCGGTGTGGGCGGCAGGCCGACGCGCTCACCTGTTACGACCGGATCCGACGCCTGCTCGCCGAGGAGTACGGCGTCGACCCCGGCGCGCCGCTGCAGAAGCTCCACCAGCGGATCCTGACCATCGACCCGACACTCGACACGCCACCTCCGCCCGAGGCCGGTCAGTCCCCGAAACCGGTGACGACCCCCCGCCAACTGCCGCCGCTGCCTCCACTCTTCATCGGCCGAGCACACGAACTCACCCACCTCAGTGATGGTCTGGAGACGGCGACCGGTCCATCCGGTGCCGCTCTGCTGAGCATCGAGGGCACCGGCGGGATAGGTAAGACGTGGTTGGCCGTGCAGTGGGCGCTGGCCAACGCGCACCGGTTCCCGGACGGGCACCTGTTCCTCAACCTGCGTGGCTACGATCCGTCCGGCCAGCCGCTGTCCGCCCGCGCGGCGGTGGGTGCGCTGCTGGACGCCCTCGGTGTCGCACCCGGGTCCATCCCGGCGGACGTCGACGCCCAGATCGCGCTCTACCGAGCCCTGCTCGCCGACCGACGGACGCTTGTCGTGCTGGACAACGCACGCGACGCCGAGCAGGTCCGCCCGCTCCTGCCCCGATCGGCGGGGTCGGTCGCGGTGGTGACGAGTCGCAGCCGCCTTCCCGGCCTGATCGCCACCGAAGGCGCCCACCTGTTGACACTGGGGCTGCTGAGCCGCCGCGAGGCCCGCGACCTGTTCGTCCGCCGTCTGGGACGACAGCGCGTCGACGCCGAGCCGGAGGCCGTCGAGGCACTCGTCACGTCGTGCGCAGGTCTGCCCCTGGCCCTGTCGATCGTCGCCGCCAGGGCTGTCGTCCAGGCCGACATCCCCCTCGGGGACATCGCTGTGGAACTCACCGACCGGTGTCACGCGCTCGACGTGCTGGCCGACGACGATCCCTTCAGCGATCTGAGATCGGTCTTCTCCTGGTCCTACGACGCGCTCACGCCACAGGCCGCACAACTGTTCCGGCTCCTCGGGCTGTATCCGGGCCCGCAGGTCACCACTGCGGCGGCGGCCAGCCTCGTGGGAGTCCCGCCGCCCCGCGCTCGGCTGCTCCTGGACGAACTGGTGCGACGACAGCTGCTGACCATGTCCTCCCCCGGTCGCTACGTCTGCCACGACCTGCTGCGCGCCTACGCCGGCTATCTGGTCGACGGCAGCGAACGGGCCGCGGCGACCCGCCGCCTGCTCGATCATTACCTGCACACGGCACACGCCGCCGCGCTTGTCATCGAGCCGCACCGCGACGTGATCTCGCTGCCGCGCCCCGAAAAGGGGGTCACCGTCGACGCACCCACCGATGCCGCGCACGCGCTTCGCTGGTTCGACACCGAACGGTCCGTACTCCTCGCCGCCGTCCGGTACGCGTCCGACACGAACCATGACACGCACAGCTGGCAACTGGCCTGGGCACTGACGACGTTCCTGAGCAGAGCCAGCAGGTGGCAGGATCTCGCCGTCACGCAGGAGGTGGCGCTGGCCGCGGCCCAGCGGGACGGCGACGATCTCGGACAGGCGCACACCCACCGCGAGTGGGGTCTCGCGCTGAACCAGCTCGGCCGGCATCAGGACGCCATCACCCAGCTGCACCGGGCCGCCGACCTGTTCCGTCGCCTCGGCGACCTACCCGGCCAGGCCCAGACGTTCCTGTACCTCGGCTGGGTGTGCGATGCGCACGGCAGGAGCATCGAAGGGACGCGGTACGACGAGAGGGCCCTCGCCCTCTTCCGGCAGGCTGGGCACAAGGCCGGTGAGGCCAAGGCGTTGAACGCGCTCGGCTGGGACCGGGCCCAGAACGGCGACCACCGCGCCGCCATCGAACTCTGCCAACGGGCGCTGATCCTGCACGACGCGCTCGGCAACCAGACCGGGGCAGCACGGACCTGGGACAGCCTCGGCTATGCCCATCACCACCTGGGCGACCACCGCGAGGCCGTCGCCTGCTACCGCCGTGCCCTCGCCCTCTACGAGGACAACGGCGACCGGTACGGCGAGGGCGAGACCCTGACCCACCTCGGCACCACGCACCGCGCTGCGGGCGACCTGCTCGCGGCCGTGGCGGCATGGCGTCGGGCGCTGAGCAGGTTCGGTCCGGAGAACCACGACGAGGTCGCCCACCTGCGCGACCTTCTTCGGCACGCCGGTCCATGATCCGGCCCGGCGATCGGGCCGATCCGGGTCGTCGGCCATCAGCTGCCCCATGGAAGGTGGGCCCAGGCCAGCGCCGCCGGCAGGACGAGGAGAGCGAATCGGATCACCCGCCCGACCAGGCAGGTGACGGCGAACTCCCAGTGTCGGAGGCCCGCGGTACCGGCGGCGAAGCTGACCACGGCCAGCGGTGGAACACCAACCGCGGCGGAGACCAGCACTGTCGGAAGGGCGGTGCGGCGGCGGGAGAGCCAGCGGCGGATCGGCCCGGTCCAGCGGGCGGTCCGGGCTGCCGTACGACCTGACCCGCTCTGTCTCCTGAGCTTCTGGGCCAGCCGTCCCGTTCCGCGGCGGGCGGATTCGAACAGGAGCAGTTTGCCGGCGGTCTGGCCGAGCGCCAGCGCCAGCACGGCGACCACAACGTGGCCATCACGTTGCCCGGCGACCACGGCGTAGGCCTCGGCGTTGACGACCGGGACGAGGGCCGACGCGAGACCGTAACCGAGTCCCACCACCGCTTCGGCGAGGCTGCTCACGCGCGGCCGTCCCGGTCGAGCAGCCGGGCGACGGCCGCGACCGACCACAGCTTGACCCCGACGACGGCGACGGCGACCGCCAGCGCGAGCCGGTACTGCCCGAACGCGATGGCGCCGACGACCCCGGCGGTGTTGGCGGCCTTGGCCACCGGCGACCAGTTCCACGCCCACACCCGGCGGTCGACCAGGTGGAAGTCGTTGGGGCCGAGCACCGGCCAGCACAGGAACGCCAGCGACAGCATGGTGTCCAGGACCAGGAACGACAGCAGGAACACCAGGGCCACGACCGCGACGTCGGGCACGAGGGAGATCAGGCCCACGCAGAGTACGGAGGTGCACGCGCGATCGCTCACGATGTCGAGGACGGCACCCGCCCGGGTCTCCTGTCCGAGCCGCCGGGCGGCCCAGCCGTCGAGCATGTCGCCGATCCAGTAAATACCGTACGCTACCGCCATAAATGCCACGGATCCGGCGACGAGAGCGACGATACCGATGGTGACAGCGGCGATCGTGCGGACGGCGGTGATGTAGTTGGGAACCGTACGCAGAGGGCCGATGCTCAGGGCAGCGCGGGAGTCAACGAGAGTCACCCCGGAAGCGTCGCGCGGTACGCCTTCCGACGGAACGTGCCGTGGTGCCGATCCGCTCGCCCGGGCGGCGGCACCGGAGTGCCGCCCGATCTGGTACCGAGGTACTGGCCGGTCTTCCGGCTGGTCGCGGAGACTGTCCAGGTGATGAGCGGAATCCGGGAATGGTTGCGTGACCCCGAGCGGGTGCGCCGGCTGGCGTACGGCGTGGCGGGGTTGATCGTCACCCTCGTGGTCACGACCACCGAGGGGGGCCTGTCCGTGCCGGTGGGCTGGCTGTGGCTGGTGCTGCCGGTCAGCCTCGGCGCCACGGCGCTGCGGCCCCGCTACCGCTCCCTGGTCTTCGCGGTCTGCGCCGGCTTCGTGGCGATCGTGAGCACCGGGGAGTCGGTGCAGGTGGGGCTCGCGGCCACCTGCCTCGTGTTCGTGTCGAGCTGCGAAGACCCGGCCCGACGTCCGTGGCTGGGATGGCTGGCCGGCCTGCTTGGCGCGGCAGGCGCCCTCGCCGTCGCACTCCTCAACGGCCGCGGGCCGTACGAGCAGCCGTTCGTCTTCGTAACTGTCGGTTACCTCCTGGCGATCCTGTTGCGCTCGTGGTCACGCGGCCATGCCCTCAGCCGGGAGACCGGCGAACTGCGCGGCCAGGCGGCCTGGCTCGAACAGCGCACCAACCTGGCCCGCGAGCTGCACGACGTGGTCGGCCACCACGTCACCGCAATGGTGGTCCAGGCCGAGGCGGGCCAGCTCAGCGACGATCCGGGGGCGGCGCTGCGGGCGATCGCGGACAGCGGACGTACCGCACTTAGCGAACTCGACACGCTCGTCGTGTACCTGCGCGATCCGCTCGCCACGATCGCGGTGAGCGCGCCGCCCCGCCTGTCCGACATCGACGAACTGCTCGCGCAGCCGCTGCGCCAGCAGGGCGTGACGGTGCAGGTCCTTCTCGATCCCGAGCCGGGTCTGGACGAGATCGGCGTACTGGCCGCCTACCGCATCGCCCAGGAGGCCCTCACCAACATCGCCCGCCACGCGAAGGCCACGGCCGCCTGGGTCGAACTGGTCCGCGTCGGCGACCGCGCCCGTCTGCGGGTCAGCGACGACGGCGTCGGGCCGCCCCACGAACCCACGCGCGGCTCGGGCCTGCTCGGCATCGAGGAGCGCGTTCGCGCTCTCGGTGGGAGCTGGGAGCTGAGCCAGCGCTCAGGTGGCGGCACCATGGTGCAGGCGAACCTTCCGGTGGCGAACCCGTGATCCGGGTAGCGATCGTCGACGACCAGCAGCTGATCCGCGACGGCTTCGGTCTGATCCTGCGGACCCAACCCGACATCCACGTCGCGGCCGAGGCTGCCGACGGCCGGCAGTTCCTCGACGCCGTACGTCGCGACCCCCGCATCGACGTCGCGCTCGTCGACATCCGCATGCCGGTCCTTGACGGCCTGCAGGCCACCCGCGAGCTGGCCGCCATCCCGCACGCCCCGGCCGTGATCGTCGTGACCACGTTCGACGACGACGCCTACGTCCTGGACGCCATCGCCTCCGGCGCGCGCGGTTTCCTGCTCAAACGGTGCAGCGCGGCCGACCTGATCGCCGCGGTCCGCACCGTCGCCGCCGGTGAGGCGATCCTCTCCGCCGAGGTCACCGGCGCCGTTCTCGACCGGGTACGCGCGACCGGACCGGCCACCCGCGTGGACCTGGCGGGCTGCCAGCTCACCCCTCGGGAGGTCGACGTGCTCGCCCTGATCGGTGCCGGGCTCAACAACAACGAGATCGCCGACCGTCTCTACCTCTCGATGAGCACCGTCAAGACCCACGTCACCAATGTGCTGGCCAAGACCGGCAGCCGCGACCGGGTGGGGGCCGCCATCCTGGCGATCCAGGCCGGCCTCACACCCTGACGTCGCCGTCGGACCCGGGCCCGACGTCGATGTTCGAGACGTGGTGACCCGCCCTAGGATTGCGCGCGACGTGAGCCGCCGCACCCGAGGAGTCGGACCTGATGCGCTCGACGACGGTCCTGCTGGAGGGCCTGCTCCGGCCCAGGATGCGCGACATCGTCTCGGTGGAACCGGTGGCGGGCGGGGTCGCGGCGCTCGCGGGCATCGCCACCCGCCGGGACGCGCCGCCGGTGTTCGTCAAGGCCTTCGCCGAAGCCCCGGCCGAGGACGTCTTCGTCGCGGAGGCCGAGGGGTTGGCCGCCCTGCGCGAGCTCGGCGGTGTGGCGACACCCGAGGTGATCCTGGCGGACCGGGAACTGCTCGTGTTGTCGATGCTGGGGCCGAGGCCGCACAGCGAGGTCTTCTGGGAGCAGTTCGCACACGTCCTCGCCCGCATGCACCTGAGCACGACCCATCCTCGTTTCGGCTGGCACCACGACAACTGGCTGGGCCGCCGCCGTCAGATCAACACCTGGAACGACGACGGCTACACGTTCTTCGCACAGCACCGGCTGCTTCGGTGGCTCGGGCAACCTCGCGTCGACGCGGCACTGGACACCGGCGACCGCGCGGCGCTGGAGCGGTTGTGTCACCGGCTGCCGGACCTGCTGCCGGACCGGCCGGCCTGCCTGACGCACGGCGACCTGTGGGTCCAGAACATCCTGGCCACTCCGGACGGGCAACCCGCGCTGATCGACCCGGCCGTGTCGTACATGTGGGCCGAGGTCGACCTCGCCCACGTGTGGTCCACCTCGCCCCCGCCGGAGGCACGCCGGATGTTCGAGGTCTACGCGGACCTGACCTCGCTCGACAGCGGCTGGCAGGCCCGCATGCCGATCGTCCAGCTGCGGCAACACCTCGCGGTGCTGGCCCAGTTCGACGACGACTGGGGCGCAGCCGACCAGATCCGCGCCGTCCTGGCTCCGTTCCGCAAGCGTCCCTGACGACGGACCGGTGGCGACCAGCGTCCCCCCTGCCGGTGCCCGACCGGGGCAAGCGGGACGCCGCACAGGGCGCGGCCGGCGACAGCGGACCGCTGCTTCCGCGACATCAAGCCGTCAGACGTCGCCGACCGACATCGTCTGCTGGCCTCGACGGTGAGCGGTGTGCGGTGATGAGGGCGGCAGCGGCGCCGAGCAGTTCCCGCTCACGGCCGGTGAGAGCCGGATCGTTGCGCCGGATCGCCAGGGCGCGCTCCAGCACGGTCAGCGGGTCGCCTCCGACGCGGTCGAGGAACGCGGCCAACAGCGTTGCGGCCGGCGACGCCAGGGGATGGTCCTCCTCGGCGGCGACCTGGGCGAGGATGACCGCGGAGAGCGCGACGTCGAGGTCCGCCGGCCCCTCGGCGGAGTTGCGCCAATCGATGACGACCGGCCCTCGTGACGTCAGCATGACGTTGTCCGGATGCAGGTCGAGGTGCAGGATCCGGGCGTCGTCGCGTTCGCCGACCCGGGGTGGCAACGCGTGAAGTCGGTGCTGCAGATCCGCCAGGCAGTCGGCCGCTTCCAAGGCGTCGAGCTCACCGGCCACGAGCGCCGACAGCATGGTGCGCCCGTCCAGTCGTTCCATGACGAGATCGACCCCGCGTGCCTGGAACACGGTGGGCACCGGGAACCCGAGACCCGCCACGTACGCCATGACCGCAGCCTCGGCGGCCACGTCTCCGCCATGGCGGTAGCGACGAAGGACACGTCGATCGTCGATGGCGAAGACGTCAGCGTCTCGGCCCGACGCCAGAGGGACCGCATCCACGCTCCGACGGTAACCGAGGCAGCCAACCGCCGGCGCTCTCGATCACGGAGAGCGCCGCGTCAGGGGGTCACGACCCGGACAGGTCGTGTCGGAAGGCGTAGGCGACGGCCTGCGCCCGGTCACGGGCACCGATCTTCGCGAACAGGTGGTTGACGTGGCTTTTCACAGTCGCCTCACTCACCGTCAAGCGCGAGGCGATCTCCGCGTTGGACAGGCCCTGGGCCAGCAGTGACAGCACCTCGGCCTCGCGCGGCGTGAGACCGTCGGGGAACCTCGGCGGTGGCGTCGAGTCGGCCGCGATGGCGTCGACGACGTGCCGCTGGACGGCCGGGTCGATGACGGCGTGGTCGTCGACCACCTGCCGCAGCGCCTCGTGGATCTGCTCGCCGCTGGCGTCCTTGGTCAGGTAGCCGCGAGCTCCGGCCCGTAACGCCTCCAGCACCGATCGGTCGTCGGAGTAGGTGGTGAGCACCACCACCCTGACCTCGGGTGCCTCGACGCGTAGGCGGCGGGTGGCCTCGATCCCGTCGCACCGTGGCATCCGGAGGTCCATGAGCACCACATCCGGCCGCTCGGCCTGCACCAGCCTGACCGCCTCGGCGCCATCGGCGGCCCCGCCCACCACCTCGACGTCCTTCATCAGCGAGAGGACCATGCCCAGCCCTTCGCGGACCACCCGCTGGTCGTCGGCGATGAGCACCCGGATCACGCCGGCACCGCCAACTCGACCCGGAACCCCTTGTCGGTCGCGCCCGCGCTGAGAGTCCCGCCTAGCAACTCGGCCCGCTCCCGCATCCCCGTCAACCCGTAACCGTCGGTCTCGTCGGGGACCACGGGCGGTCGAGCGGCGAAGTCCTCGACGACCAGGCGGGTGACAGTCGACTCGTAGGTGAGGCGCAGCGAGACCCGCGCCGGAGACGCGTGCCTGGTCACGTTGGTCATCGCCTCCTGCGCCACGCGATAGAGCGCCAGCCGAGCCTCCGACTCCAGCGGGCGCGGCTCCCCCGACACCACGAAGTCGCACGGTACGGCCTGGTCGCGAGTGAACTGCGCGGCAAGCGCCGCCAGCCGATCCGGGCCGGGCAGATCGTCGTCGCGCAGCATGCCGATGGCCCGCCGCGCCTCCTGCAGGCCGCTACGGGCGAGGTGGTGGGCACGATCGACAACCGCCGGCAGGCGTGGATCGCTCGGATCCTCGGCGATCAGCATGCGAGCGCCCTCCAGTTGCAGCGACAACCCCGACAGCGAGTGGGCGAGCACATCGTGCATCTCCCGGGCCAGCCGCTGGCGTTCGGCCAGCCCGGCCGCCTCAGCCAGCGCTGCCTGACCGGCCTCCACCTCGGCGAGCAGCCGCTTCGTCTCACGCTGCGCCTCGGCCAGGCGGAACGCCAGATACATCAGGCCGAACAGCACGGCGAACCCGGCGAGCACGGCCAGGAAGCCGAAGTCCTGCCCGGTGATCGACGCCACCATCTCGAGTACCACGAACGCCGCGATCAACACCGGGACGGCCACCCGCACGGGCATCAGCCCGGTCGCGGCGCACAGCACCGCCACCAGCACCGCCACCGAGGCAGGCCCTCCGGGCTGCACCGCCACCAGCGTCACCGAGCTGACCAGCATCGCCGCGACGAAGACCACGTACGCCGGTCGGATCGGCAGGTCGGTGGCCGAGTTGCGGCCGAACACCCCGACCACGAACACGGCGGTGGCCAGCACGACGATCAACCGCCTGCCGGTCAGCCCGAATCCGGGCTCGGCGGTCGCGGCCGCCCACACGAACCACGCCAGCATCAGTGGTGTCAGCAGTTGCATCCACCGCACGACCCGCAGGCGGGTCAGCGTGGGCTCCTCGGTCTGCACAGGTAAAACCTAGACGAATGCCGCCCCTGGCAGCATCGGCGCACGGTTGCAGACCCGCCTGCAACCGTGGGTGGAGACCCAACATCGATCCGCGCGCCGATGCTTCGCCCCGGCCTTCGGGCCCAGGCTGAACGGCATGAGGAACGACCACCTGAACACCGTTGTCAAACTGTTGGCCGCCTTCCTGGTGATCAGCCTGTCCACGGTCGTGGCCGTGGTGCTCCTGCGCCACAACCCCGCGCTCGTCACCACGGCCGTCTGGATCCGCACACCACTTGTCGCCGCCAGCGCGGCGGTGCTCCTGCTGCTGTCCCGGCGCGCAGCCGCGGGGCACCGCAACTCCTTCCGGCGGCTCCGCGTCATCGCCATCGTGGTGCTGGCCGCGATCGTGGGTGTCGTCGCCTGGCCGGGCGCGTTCCCGGTCTGGCTGCGCATCGAACAGGCCGTGTGCGGCGTGTTCGTGGCCAGCGTCGTGGTCCGCACGAATCTTCGCGTGGTCCGGTCGGCGATGGCGGGCAGCTCGGGGGAAACGGCGGCGCAGCGGTGACGGGTCAGGGCGTCCAGCGCACGTTCGGGTTCACCCGCCCGGACCAGTCGAAGACGGCCATGTTGTCCCACTGGTTTCCGGTGCCGTTGATGTTGGCCGGGTCCCAGCCGTTGCCCCGGACGGCGTACCAGGTCGGTTCCCAGTAGAAGACCCCGATGGCCCCCGCGTTGCGGGCCGTGTTCTGGACCCAGTCGAACTCCCGGGCCTGCCCGGACCAGGTCGCGCCGATGCCGTCGCAGGTCGCGTCGCCGATGGCGTTCGGCTCGCTGTCCGCGTTGTCGCGGGTGAAGGGGTACGCGGTCTCCGCGATCACCACCGGCTTGCCGTAGCGGCCGCGCAGGTCGACGATGTTGTTGTAGAGGTTCGCCAGGGTGCCGTGCCACATGCAGTAGTACGACAGGGCCGTGATGTCCCACTGCACGCCCTGCGCGCGGATGCCGTCATAGAACCAGCGGGCGTTGGCATTGCTGTCGGCGTCGGCGGTGTGGATCATCACCGGGATGCCGCTGCCACACGCCTTGGTCGCGTTGTAGCCCTGCTTGAGCAGGCTGGCCAGTGGGGCGAAGTCGTTGTTGACGACCTTCCCCTCGTCCCACAGCATCCCGACGTTGATCTCGTTGCCGATCTGCACGCTGTCCGGCGGGGTGCCCTGCCCCCGCAGGCTGGCGCAGACGTCGTAGGTGAAGGCGTACACGTCTGTGCGCAGTTGGCTCAGGCTGTGGCCGACCCAGGCGGCGGGCTTGTACTGCTTGCCGGGGTCGGCCCAGGTGTCGGAGTAGTGGAAGTCGATGAGCACCTTCAGGCCCTTCGCCCGGGCCGTCCTCGCCTGGGCCAGCACCCTGCTCTTGTTGTTGTAGCCGCTGATCGGGTTGTTCCAGACGCGCAGTCGGACGTAGTTGACGCCGACGGACTTCAGGATGTCCAGTGGGTCACGGGCGGCACCACCGGCGTCGTAGTACCTGGCACCCAGATCCAGGCTGCGCTGCAGGGAGGAGACGTCGGCGCCCCGCATGCTGAGCGTGTTGGCCGCGGAGGCGGGCACGGGCGATCCGCTGAGCATTGTGGAGACGGCGAGGACGCCCACCGTGACAGCCCGGATCAGCCTCCGGCGGCGGGAGGTGCCCGAATGTGTGCTCACGAGACTCCTTCTGACAGGCGGCGAGACGCGACCGGCGACCGGCGGACCGCGCTCAGCCCACGGTGCAGGGTGCGCCGTTCAGCGAGAAGCCGGTCGGCGGCGTGTCGTTGGTGCTCCACCGGCCCTGGATGCCGAAGCTCGCGGAGCCGTTCGGCGCGAGGACGCGGTTCCAGTCGACGTTACGGGCGGTGACGGTCTTACCGCTCTGGCTGACGGTGGCGTTCCACCCTGAGGTGACCTGCTGGTCTCCGGTGAAGGTGAAGGTGACGATCCAGCCGTCGATCGGTGCCGTCCCCGTGTTCTGGACCGTCACCGTGGCCACGAAACCGCCCTGCCACTCGGACTGGTTCCGATACGTCACCTGGCAGGTCGAGGGCGGCGGGGGCGGCGGGGTGGACGTCGTGGGCAGAGCGACCGTGTTCGACGCGATCGACAGGTTGCCCACCGCGTCCCGGGCCCGCACGTAGAACAGGCTGCGCAGCGGCGTCGACGGGGGTAGCGACGCCGTGTACGTCGTTCCCGACACGGTGGCGATCACTCTCGAGCTGAACCAGCCGTCGAACTGGTAGACGTTGTACCCGAGCACGCCGACGTTGTCGGTCGACGGCGACCAGGACAGCGTGACGGTCGAGGCGGTCACCTCGCCGACGGTCAGGTTCTGCGGGGCGCTCGGCGGTGTGGTGTCCGACCCAGTGTCCGTCGTCGGGGTGACCACGGTCAGCGCGTCCGTCCACGTCGAGAGGTGTCCGAGGCTGTCCCGAGCGGCCACCCGGAACGAGTACTGCCGGCCCGGCTGGATGTAGTTGCTGATCGTGGTGGTGGTGACGGCCCCGACGCTGGCGCTGTAGATCACGTCGTCGAACGCCTGGTAGTACGTGATGTCGTAGCCGGTGACGGCGCAACAGCCCGGCCTGGCGGCCGTCCAGGTGAGGGTGACCGACCCGGTCCGTACCTCGGTGGCGGCCAGGTTCGTGGGCGCGCTCGGCGGGAAGGGCGAGGTGTTCGGTGTGCCGGGCGGGCTGGTCGGCGGGCCGGGCGAGGTGTTCGGCGTGCCGGGCCCCGTCGGCGGCGCCGCGGTCGCGGTCGGCTCCACGACGGACACGGCGGCCCCACCGGGCGCCGGGGCGACCCCCGGATACGCGGCGGGCGCCGCGGTGCCGGCATCGGCCGCCGGCGCGACGCTCAGAGCGGATCCGAGCACCGCCGTCGACACCACGACGGCGGCCAGCAGGCCCGGTCGCAGACGGCGGAACAGCGAGGACGAGAAGACGCCTGTCATACGTCGACGATGACGCAACACATCGATGATCGCCAACATGTCTCACGCCTCGGCCAGCGATCGGCCAATTCCGACGGATCGTCGTCGTGCCGCCACTCCGGCGCCGGGACTTCTTACCGAACCATGACGTCCCCGGCGACCGTTGACCGTTGACGGTTGACCGGGCCGTACCGGTGGGGGACAGCCGTTTCCGGCTTTGAGGAGATTCCGATGAAGCGCAGAACGATCGGGCCCGCGCTGGTCCATACCCGACCGGCCAGGCTCGCCATGGCCGCGCTCGTGCTGGTGGCCACCGGTGGGCTCACCGCCACCTTCGTCTCCGGTGGCGGCCGGGGCACCGCGGACGCCGCCACCAGCCTGGATCAGTTCGTGGCGATCGAGAAGGTGCCGCCGAACGTGCAGAACCCGCGACCGGCCGCCGGCGCGTCGACCGGCCGGTTCACAGTTGACTGCGGCACGAACGGCAACGGCAAGTTCAGTCCGGACAATCCGGTGGCCCAGCCCGGCATCCGCAACGGCGCCGAACACGTCCACGACTTCGTCGGCAACCTGGCCATCACCGCGAACTCCTCCAACGCCGACCTGGACGCCTCGGGCACCACCTGCCGCAACGGCGACAAGTCGTCCTACTTCTGGCCGGTGGTGCGCATCGACAAGGCCGTCCGCAGTGGCAACCAGGTCAAGCAAGCTCTCGCCCAGACCCAACCGATGGTCGTCTGCCCCTCCGTCGGCAAGCGGCTGCGGGCGGTCCCCATCCGGGCCCGCAGCACCGTCGACCGTCTGCTCACGGAACTGGATCGCCAGCAGGCCGCAGCGAACCAGCGCATGACCGCCACCCGGGGCCGCATCGACGCCGCGTTCAACCGCGAGGTCATCGACTCGCTGCGGGCCCGCCGCGCCGCGCTGATCAAGGAGATCAGCGCCACGATCACCACCGCCGGCGGCAACCAGCCTGGCCTGGTCTCGCTTGTCGACTGCGACATCAGCTACGACGACATGCACGCCCGGATGCCCGGCAGCGCCCACCGCACGAGCGTCGAGGCGGCCCGAGCGGCGAATCCGCGTATTCAGTGCCCCGCCGTGCGGGACAGGTTGCCGGGCGTACCCGACCGGGCGCTCGCCGAGGTGAACCGCGCCCTCGACGACCTCGACCGGCAGGTCTCCGAGGCCAACGAACGCCTGGTCACCAGCCGTGGCCAGGGCGGCCCGGCCTTCGTGGACAACGCCATCCTCGGACCGCTGCGCGCCAAGCGGGCGGCCGTGCTCGACCGGATCGCCATCGCGATCGGACGGCAGGCCCCCCGTCCGCAGGGGCTCGGAGCGCTCGCCGCCTGCACGCTGGACCAGTCCCCCGCCGCCCCGGCGACACCGAGCAGCGCGCCCACCACCGCCGCCGCGCTCCCCGATCCGCAGGGTCCCAACCTCGAACTGCCCGGCAACACCGGCGGCATCGTCCGCCCCGCGCAGGTGCTGATCGAGTACCGCGGCAATCCGGTCAGCAAGGTGGTGCCGATGCCGAAGTTCCTCCGGGCCCTCACCGGCGACGCCAAGCCCACCAGCCGTGGGCCGGCCAACGCCCGAGCCACCTGGACCTGTTCGGGTTTCACCGACCGGCTCTCCGACAAGTACCCGATCTGCCCCGCCGGCAGCAGGGTGCAGCGCGTGCACGACTTCCCCGGCTGCTGGGACGGCAGGAACATCGACAGCGACAACCACCGCAACCACGTCGCGTTCGCCGACAAGGCCACCGGCGCATGTCCGCAGGGCTTCCAGGCGATTCCGCAACTGCGGATCACGGTGGCCTATGACATCCCCCGCGGTGTACAGGTCAAGGGCCAGTACGCCCTCGACTCCTTCCCCGAGGAGAACCACAACCCCTTCTCCGACCACAACGACTTCGTCAACGTCAACTCCGCCCAGACCATGCAGCGCATCGCCGCCTGCATCAACAAGGGCAAGAACTGCTCCTGACGCCCTGAGCGGGAGATGTTGGGCAGCGAAGAGGCCGGCCGGACGGTGTCCGACCGGCCTCTGACCTGCTGTCACCCACCCGAGGCGGGCCCACCCAGGTACTTGACGTCTCAACTTTCCCGCAGTAGCTTATTGCCATTCACAGACGTCTATTTAGAGTGGGTGAACCATGCTGTGGAAGACCATCGCCGTAGCCGCGTCCGTCGTCGGTGTGCTGGCCACCGCCCCCGCCGCCTCGGCCGCGACCAGCCAGGCGGCAGACGGCGGCTGGGGCCAGGGGAACTGCCCGCAGAGCATGCTCTGCATCTGGCCAAACTGGAACCACCCGCCGGAGGGGCCGGTCGAGACTCCGTCCGTGTTGACCAACAGCGAGTGGTCCGGCTACGCCCCGGCCTTCAACTTCTACAACGGCACATCCCGGAACGCCGAGATCACCTGGTCCTTCAACTATCTCGGGACGCCGCTCACCGGGACGATCTGCGCGCGACCCGGCGGAAGTGGTGACCTGTACGTACCCATGTACGTGACGAAGGTGAGCTGGCAGCCGCGCAGCTGCTGACCCCGCCCCGGCGGCGGGGTCAGCGCAGCCGGACGACTGTCACGCCGGCTCGGGCACGCCGCCGGGCTCGCCGTCGTCGGGCATCGGTTCGGTCGGCGCGTCCGGCAGTTCGTTCGGCGTACCGGGAAGCAGCTCTTCGGCGGTCTCCGGAACGGGCTCGCGAGGATCGAGGGGTGGATAGACGTCCGGATCGAGTTCAGGATTGGTCATCGGGGAAGTATTCAGCACGACAGCTGCCGCCGCCTGTCGAGGCGGTTGCCGCGACACCGGGGCGCCGGCCCCCTCGGCGGCCCCGGGCGCGCGGCTCGATTTCGGAGCCGCCGGCATCGGCCACGGTCAGCTCGCCAGGCCCGGCGTTACGGATGCGGGCGATTCGCTGGGAGCGATACCAGCGGGGCGGAATTCCACCCGTCCGATCGCTAGACTCGCCCGCAACCCGGCACCGCTCGCAGACCTCAACCTGCGCCCGTCCCGATCGAATGGAGACGCCTGTGACCCGAGACATGGCGGCACCCCCCGGCATCGACCCCAACATTCCCAGCGTGGCCCGGGTCTATGACTTCTTCCTGGGCGGCAAGGACAACTTCGAGGCCGACCGAAAGGTCGCCGAGCACGCCCTGCGCATCACGCCGGACGGGCCGGCGGCCGGCCAGGCGAACCGGGCCTTCCTGCGTCGCGTGATTCGTTTCCTTGTCACCGAGGCAGGCATCGACCAGTTCCTCGACATCGGATCGGGGTTGCCCACCCAGGGCAACGTGCACGAGGTCGCCACCGAGCAGAACCCGGCCGCTCAGGTGGTCTATGTGGACAACGATCCGATTGTCCTGACACACGGGCGGGCTCTCCTCGCTGCCGAGGGCACCGCAACGGTGATCCAGGCAGACGTTCGGGCACCGCAGGAAATCCTCCACCATCCCGACGTACGCCGATTCCTCGACTTCGACAGGCCGGTCGGCCTGTTGCTCTTCGCGATCCTGCACCACCTCGGTGACGACGAGGATCCGCGAGCGGTGGCGGCGGAACTGATCGACGCGCTGCCCTCCGGCAGCTACGTGGCGATCTCGCACTTCCGCGACCCCGGTGAGCGGGACCCGGAGGGCTCCCGCAAGGCCCGCGAGGTCGAGCGGGTCTTCAACGAGTCGCTGGGCACCGGCCGCTGGCGTACCGACGAGGAGATCCTCTCGTTCGTCGACGGGCTGACGCTGCTGGAGCCGGGGCTGGTGCCGCTGGCCGAGTGGCGTCCGGAGGCGGACTCGGCCGCTCCGCAGCAGACCGACACCTATCACACCTTCGTCGGGCTCCTCGCCCGCAAACCGTAGGGCCGTCTGCGCGTCGCTGTGCTGTAGCCCGCCAGTAACACCACACGGCCTGCGGCGACGCGCCCCGGTCTGACCGTCCACTGCGTCTCCGGCTCGGGCACGAAGATGGCCCTCGGCATCGCCGAGGGCCATCCGGGTTCGGCCGGCACGGGGCAGCAGGTCGAACCCTCTTCGTGCCTGAGCAATTCAGGCAATCCTGATCCGGGCTAACGAACGACGCGGTGAAGCAGACCGATCGTCGCGACGCCCACCGTCACACCCGCGGCGGGACCAGCCGCATAACCGATCAGAAGTCCCATGCCGGTGCCGACAGCCAGAATCACAACCCACCGCAACGGGAGGTGACTCTGCTCAGGCTGTTCAGTTGTGCCACGTGGATCGATCATCGAACCACCATCCAATCCCCTGGGAGGGTGTGGGCGACCTAGAAGTTCGGTCGGCCCCGAATGGCAACGACCGAAAATCGAGGCCGCCCCCGGCCAGCCCGGCGAACCAGGCCAGCAAGTGGAGGTCGCGGCATGCACGGCCTCCGTCTCCCAGGCGAATCGGTTGGAGTTGCGGCTCCGATCGATTCACGCACCAGCCATCGTACTCGTTCAATGCCACTCCCGCGACTGCCACCGTTCGACGTCGATTGACCGCCTGATCACCCACGGCGGCACCGGTTGCCAGCGGATCTCCGCGACGCTAGGTTGAAATTCAATCGACGAACGTCTACCCGGCAAGGTCCGGGGGCCCGCATGTCCACGTCTGTCACTCGCCGCTGCGTCCTGGCGGGTGGCGCCGGTGCCGCCGTCGGCCTGGCGCTGCCCGGCCCTGCCGCACAGGCCGGGGACCACCACCCCACCAGCGTGAGCTTCACCCTCGACGCGAGAACGCTCGACGGCGGCGAGCAGGTCACCTCGGTCACCCTCGACACCGGCCGACTCGGCCCGATCGACTCCGCCGGGCTCACCCCCGCCACGTTCAGCGTGCACGCCAGGGCCACCAGCCCGATCCCGATCGCCCCCGGCGACCAGATCTTCAGCGAGTACGACCTGGACCGCCCAGTGACCGCAGCCCGCGTCGACCGGCACGGCAACATCGTGCTGGAGCTGAGCCACGCCGAAGGCCAACTCGGCGGCGGCACCCTCGGCTACATCCTGAGCAGGGGCCGCAACGTCCGGCTGAACCTCGTCTACACCATCACGCAGAACACCCCACTCGTCCGGCGCCACGGCCCGCCGGTCACCATCACGCGCTTCGCGCAGGGGCGGCTGTCGAATCCCGAGGTGGACGCCTTCAGCCACCACGTCTCGGGCTCGGGCCTGAAGTACCGGTTGTACGCCCCGCAGCGTTCGCCCCGCCACGGCCGACTGCCGCTGATCCTCTGGCTGCACGGCGCCGGCGAGGGCGCCTCACTGCCCGACGACTACTACGACAACGAGACCACGCTGCGCGCCAACCGCGGCGCGCTGGGCTTCGCCACCCCGGAGGCACAACGGATCTTCTCCGGCGCGTACGTGGTGGCTCCGCAGAGCACCTCGTACTGGATGGAGGACGGCCCCCGGTTCGCCCCGCTGATCCGCGAGATCGTCTCGGACCTCGTACGCCGCAGGCGTGTCGATCCCGACCGGATCTACGTGGTCGGTTGCAGCAACGGTGGCTACATGTCCCTGGAGATGACAGTTGCCTATCCCGACCTGTTCGCCGCGTCGGTACCGATCTGCGGCGTCGTCGAGCCTCTCACCGGGCAGGGCCCACCGCTGATCACCGACGCGGAGCTGGCGAGGATCCACACCCCGACCTGGCTGGTCGCCTCGCGTGACGACGACACCGTGCCACCCGAGACCAACACGATCCACGCGCACGACCTCATCGGAGGATCACTGATCACCCTGTACGACCACGTCGTCTGGAACGGCTACCAGTTCCCCGGTCACTGGTCCTGGATCTACGTGGCCCGCAACGATCCGAGCCGCAACGGCACCCACATCTGGCAGTGGATGGCCCGCCGTCGTCGGTGATCCGCCACGTGCGCCTGCGCTTTCCCCACCCGTCGGGAGGGCGGGTCAACCCTCGGGAGTGGGTCGGCTGTGCACCACCAGCTCGTCGATCGTCAACCGGCCGACGCGCAACTCCCGTATGACCGCCCGACGGATGACCAGCCGCCCAATGACCAACACCCCCACGGCCACGGCCCCGACAGCCAACGCCCCGGCGGCGACAGCGCCGAGCGACGCTGCCCCGGTAGCCCGCGCCCCGGTTGCCGTCGCGCCCGTCGCCACCGCGCCGTCGGCGCGCGTCCCGGTCAACCGTGTCAGACGTGCCTCTCGCTTCATCGCCCCATTGTCCGCGAACCGCCGGCGACCCGCTCCCCACGGTCCCGGATGTCACCCCACAGCCCGTCCGCACCCGTACCGCCGCCACCAGCGAAACCCCGTGGCTCCGGGTGCTTCCGGAACCACGGGGTCGGTGCTGCGACGGGGTCGGCCGTTCCGCTGGCTCTTTCAGTACGACCCGGCCCACCTGTCTCCGCTCGCTGCTCCTAGGTGGCGGCCCATTCCAGCCCACCGCACCAGGAGAGCGACATCCGTTCACCCGACGCGGATGTGGTCCACACTCTGGGCGACGGCTATGGTTTGGGCGTGCACGATCGAGGCAGCCTTCGGCGCATCGGCGAGCGAGCACCGCTGCCGACGATGCTGCTGCTTGCCGTGCTCGTACTGGTGCTCTCTGCCACCCGGTCGGTCGGGCTGTGCATCGTGTTCCGTTCCGCACGGCGGGCGATCCCCGGTTGTGTGCCCGCCTGGTCGGCGGATCGCGCTCCCCCGCGCCATGCGCGGGGCCTCGCCTGACCCACTCGCCCCGGCTCGCGCCCGTCCCGTCGTACCGCCCGGCGCTCAGCCAGGACCGGCCGCGCTGTCACCGCGCCGCCGCACGTCGCCTGGCCACGCTCGCCGGCCTGGGCCGCTGCCGAGCCGCTGGGCACATCCGCCGCCTTGCCCGCTGGAGTCCCCATGATTGTCGAACTGACCCCGCTGCCCGGTATCGGGGTACGCCACATGTTCACCACCGCTGACGGCCGCCGCGTGGGCGTGGTCACGCACCATCCGGGCGGCCGGCGAGATCTCGTCTACGAGTCCCCCGACGACCCCGACGCCACCTGCTCTCTGACCCTGACCCGCTCCGAGGCCGTGGCCCTTGCCGGACTCCTGGGAATCCTGGACGTCGTCACGATGGCGGAGTCATCTCCCGCGTGACGGCCTGGCTGCCGCGCCCACCGCGGCACGGCAGCCACACCGCGGGTCAGCCGTTGTGCTTCGCCTGGCAGGACACACAGAACTGCGCGTGCGGAAGGATTTCGAGCCGCTCGGCAGGGATGTTCTGGTGACACTTCTTGCAGGCCCCGTAGGTGCCGTCGCTGATGCGGCTCAGCGCACCGGTGATCTGCTCGATGTTGCGGCGGGTGGCCATCAGCAGTGCGGCGCGGTTGTGGGCCTCGCTCGGGTCGCCGGTGTCCGCGTTGAGCTCGGTCAGTTCCCGCAGCCGAGCCGTCTGCGTGGCAAAGTCTTCCGCCAGGGACGCTCGCAGATCAGCCAGCCAGCCCTGGTCGACAGTTCGATGATCGACGCTCATGGTCTACCTCTACCTTTCACGGAAAAAAGAAAAGGGCCGAAGCTTGATAGCTTCGCCCTGGCGGTCGTTTTGTGACGCAACGATTCCGCGGGGGGCCTCGGCCGGTTCGCGCCGGGCTCGACAGCCGGGACGTAGGCGCGACGTTCAGCACGCGGACAACCGGCACCCGCATCCCGACCATCCGGCACGCCGCCGTCGCCACGTAGGCAGCCCCGATTGCCGCCACACCGGTGACGGCAGGAGAGCGGAACGTCACCGGAGACATGTCTCCAACCATAGGCGGCGACCGCAGCAATGCCAACGCCTGCGCCGGGGCCGCACTCCTACCAAGATCCACGCCTCGCCGCCCCGCCCTGACGGCGGAGCTGTCGGGTCATTCCTGCGGCGCGATCAGCCGGCCGTCGGTGGCGTCGCGGACCGTGATCGCCTCCACCGGGCACGAGTCGGCGGCGGCGAGGGTGGCCTCGGTCGGAGCGACGACGTCGACCAGCGGCGCGGACAGGCCGCCGACCAGGCGGAAGTGCTCGGGCGCGGTACCGGCGCAGATGCTCGTGCCGATGCAGCGGCGCGCGTCCACCCCGGCGCGTCCCGCGGCTGACCCTCTCCCTGGCGGCGACCGAGCACAAGATCGCCACGTATGGCGGCTCGACCGGACCAGACGTTGCGGCCCTCGACACCGCCACCGAACGGTAGGGCCCGGCCCGCACGACCAGGCTGCACACGCCGAATCGAATCGATCTGATCCACGGCCAGTCTTCCGGCGTTGACTCGGGGCCAGGAAACCGCAACGCTGTGGAAGCGCTCCCATCGTCGAGCTTCTATTAGGAAGGAATGCTCGTGCGTCCCACCACCACCGCTCTACTCCCCGTCGTGCTCGCCGCGGCCCTCGGCGGTCTGGCCCTGCCGCAGCCCGCCCTGGCCGCGGCCGGCCCGGCCCTTGCCGTGGACACCGCCTCGGCCCGCCACCAGATCAGCCCGTACGTCTACGGCATGAACTTCGCCGACGAGGCCCTCGCCCGCGACCTGCGGCTGCCCGTGCACCGCTACGGCGGCAACGCCACCACCCGCTACAACTTCCGTGCCGACACCACCAACCGCGCGTCGGACTGGTACTTCGAGAACATCCCCAACGACAACCCGAGTCCGGAGGACCTCCCGGAGGGCTCGGAGTCCGACCGGTTCGTGCAGCAGAACAAGGCCACCGGCGCCGCCACGGTCATGACAATGCCGATGCTCGGCTGGATCGCCAAGGACCGGTCGCGGGCGTGCGGCTTCAGCGTCGCCAAGTACGGTCCGCAGGAGTCCACCGACACCTGGGCACCGGACTGCGGCAACGGCAAGAAGCCGGACGGGTCACTGATCACCGGCAACGATCCGGAGGACACCAGCGTCGCCGTCGGTCCGGAGTACGCCACCGACTTCGTCAACCACCTCAAGGCGCGGTTCGGCACCGCCGCCGAGGGCGGGGTCCAGTTCTACAACCTGGACAACGAGCCGGATCTGTGGCACTCCACCCACCGCGACGTCCGCCCGACCGGGCTGGGCTACGACGAGCTACGTGACCGCACCTACGAGTACGCCGCCGCGATCAAGGCTGCCGACCCTGGCGCCAAGACGCTCGGTCCCGTCGGCTGGGGCCTCAACTCGATCCTCTATTCGGGCCTCGACCAGGACACCTGCTCGCGTACCGGCTGCTGGTCGAACCCGCCGGACAAGGCCGCTCACGGCGGCCAGGACCTCGGGCCGTGGTACCTGGACCGGATGCGCGAGTACGAGCAGCAGCACGGCACCCGCATCCTCGACTACTTCGACGTCCACCTCTACCCGCAGCAGTCCGGAGTGTTGGGCGAGGCGGCCGGCGACGCGAACACCCAGGCGCTGCGCCTGCGCTCGACCCGCCAACTCTGGGACCCGACCTACGTCGACGAGAGCTGGATCAACAGTCCGGTCCGCTACATCCCGCGCCTGCGTGAGCTGGTCGACAAGCACTACCCGGGCACGAAGATCGCGATGACCGAGTACAACTGGGGCGGCACCGGGTCGCTCAACGGCGCGCTCGCCCAGGCTGACGTACTCGGCATCTTCGGCCGCGAGGGGCTCGACCTGGCCACCCTCTGGACCGCGCCCACGGCCGACCAGCCGGTGGCCAACGCCTTCCGCATCTTCCGTAACTACGACGGCAAGGGCGGCGCGTTCGGCGAGACCTCCGTCCAGGCGACAAGCGCCGACCAGGGCAAGCTGGCCGTGTACGCCGCCGAGCGGAGCGCCGACAAGGCGCTCACCCTGGTCGTGGTCAACAAGACCGGCGACGACCTGACCAGCCCGGTCGCCCTCACCGGCGTCTCCGCCAGCACCGCTCAGGTCTACCGTTACAGCGGGGCGGACCTCTCCGGCGTCGTCCGGGAAGCCGACCTGCCGGTGACCGCCAGCGGTCTCACGACCACCTTCCCCGCCAACTCGATCACCCACCTCGTGCTGCCTCGCGACACCACGCCCGGCGACACCCAGGCGCCGACCGCCCCGGGCAAGCCGACCGCCGGCACGATCACCGGCGACAGCGTCGCGCTGAGCTGGACGCCGTCCACCGACGACACCGCTGTCGCCGGTTACGACGTGCACCGGGTCGACACCACAGGCACGGTGAAGGTGGGCAGCGCCACCGGAACGACGTACACCGTGACCGGGCTGACGCCGGACACCCCGTACACCTTCGTGGTGACCGCCCGCGACGCGGCGGGCAACGTCTCGACGGCCTCGCCCGGCCTGGCCGTGCGGACCGCGCCCACCGCCTCGACCGGCGGCTGCACGGTCGGCTACACAGCGAACAGTTGGCCTGGCGGCTTCACCACGACCGTGACGATCAAGAACACCGGCGCCACCGCGATCGACGGCTGGAAACTCGCCTTCGACTTCCCCACCGCCGGCCAGAAGGTCGACCAGGGCTGGTCGGCCACCTGGAAACAGACCGGAACGACCGTCACCGCGGACAGCATGAGCTGGAACGGCAAACTCGCCGCCGGCGCGTCCACAAGCGTGGGCTTCAACGGCACGTGGAGCGGCACCAATCCCGCGCCAACCGCCTTCACCCTCAACGGTCAACGCTGCGGGTGACCTGAGAGACCCCTGCTCCGCACCACACCGGCGGAGCAGACGGGAGGGGGGCGGGGGCGGCCCGCGCCCCCCCCCCCCTGGTGGCCCCCGGGCGGGCCCGGGATACCCCCGCCGGCCCGCGCGCGAGTGAG
>NZ_JBNCKR010000002.1:717491-811950 GCF_049841645.1 Micromonospora sp. DT43
CAACCCCGCCCCAACGGCCTTCCCCCTCACCGGCAAACGCTGCGGGTGCCCTGAGACACCCGTGCCCCGCCCCCCCCGGGGGGCGCCGAGGGGTGGGGGCGGGGGCGCTGCCGCGCCCCGGCCCCCTTGCTCTCCAGCGGCGGTCCGAGCGATCCCGCGACGGGACGGCACGGACTTCTGCTTCCACAGTGGATGGCAGTTGAGGCCGTGACCGGGATCGAACCGGTGTGCGCGGTTTTGCAGACCGCTCCCTGACCACTCGGGCACACGACCAGGCAGAAGCGCCCGCGGAGGGAATCGAACCCCCGACACCCAGCTCCGGAAGCTGGTGCTCTGTCCCCTGAGCTACGCGGGCATGCGTGGGAGTGGAGAGATTCGAACTCCCTGAGCGCGAACGCACCGGGGTTACAACCCGGCCCACCTCACCATCGGTGGCGCACTCCCCTGGGGTGACTGACCGGTACTGACCCGGCATCTGCGGGGCCACAACCCGCCGCTCTGCCATTGAGCTACAGCCACAACTGCGGCCCGAAGGCCAGTGCCCGCACCTGGATTCGAACCAGGGGCCTCCCGGGTGTGAGCCGGGCGCTCGTTCCGCTGAGCTACACGGGCGTGGCTCCGGTGGCTGGGATCGAACCAGCGCCTGACGGATTAACAGTCCGTTGCCCTACCGACTGGGCGACACCGGAATGGTCGCGCGTACGGGACTCGAACCCGTTCTACGAAGGTGAAAGCTTCGCGGCCTAACCCGTAGCCGAACGCGCGTTGCGTGCCCCGAGCTGGATTCGAACCAGCGGCCCCCGGTCTGTCGAACCGGTGCTCTCCCACTGAGCTAGCGGGGCGGTCTGGTGCGCCGTGCAGGGATCGAACCTGCGACATTCCGAGTAAGAGTCGGAAGCTCTACCAACTGAGCTAACGGCGCATGGTGAGGGGTAAAGGACGTCGGGATAGCCGGATTCGAACCGACGGCCCCCTGCCCCCCAGTCAGGTGCCGCTACCAAACTGCGCCATATCCCGAAAGAGCCCCCGACTGGGATCGAACCAGCGCCAACGAGATCCGTAATCTCGTGCTCTATCCACTGAGCTACGGGGGCATTGCGTGCTGCGTGCCGACGGGAGGAATCGAACCTCCGGCCCCCGAGTTATCAGCTCGGTGCTCTAACCGCTGAGCTACGACGGCTTGGCGAAGGGTGAGAGATTCGAACTCCCGGCGGTGTCACCCGCTCCGCGCTAGCAACGCGGCGCCATCGACCAGACTCGGCCAACCCTTCATGCGCGCCAACGACGGGGATCGAACCCGCGGCCCCCCGATCGACAGTCGGGTGCTCTTACCACTGAGCTACGTCGGCATGGTCCCGGCGCTGGCCAGGGTTGGAAGACCGACGTGTCCGCCAAGTTCACCACGACCGCATGGCATTGTTCGTGCGTAGGCCGTACGGGGCTCGAACCCGTAACCTCCTGGCTGAGAACCAGGTGAGCTGCCAGCTTGCTCCAACGGCCCATGGAGCCGGCGGTGATCGCGGTCGTGCGCCCACGATCGCCGCCAACGTTTCCTTCGGCTACGACCCCATGGTCCGGGACCGGGGTGTCGAACCCCGTGTCTCTCGCTCCCAAAGCGAGCGGGTCAGCCGTCCCCCTCGTCCCGGAGGTGGTCCCCCGGCCGGCCCATTGCCGGCGCCGGCCGGGGTCTTGCTCATGCCATCCACTGTGTAATTGAGAATTTGCGACGCCGCCGGCCGCAGCCGGGACGAGAAGCAGGGGCGGCAGGACTCGAACCCGCAACCGTCGGTTTTGGAAACCGGTGCTCTACCAGTTGAGCTACGCCCCTGTGAAGTTGTTCCAGTAAACGAGAAAGCCGCCCTGTCCCTGTCGGGGTGGGCGGCTTCGCAGCTTGCGCTGGCGCTATTCGCGCCGCCACCCCGGCTTCCAGTTCTGCTCACTCGCGCACAGGTCGTGGGCTCGCCCGATCGAGGGCAGCACGACGCCGCCGCGCGGCATGAGCCGCGTGGTTTCGGTGTAGGCGTGCTGCAACACGGGGAACTCCTTGGGTTGGTCGGGACTGCCTTGCTCATTCAAGGTAGCCGCGGTGCTGATCGGATGGCAATGGATATTCCGAGCTTCCCCCCTTCTTGCCTATAACGCCGGTTCGATCGCCGGGCTCGTTTCCGGATCACTCCTGCGGCGCGATCAGCCGGCCGTCGGTGGCGTCGCGGACCGTGATCGCCTCCACCGGGCACGAGTCGGCGGCGGCGAGGATGACCTCGGTCGGGGCGACGACGTCGGCCAGCGGCGCGGACAGGCCGCCGACCAGGCGGAAGTGCTCGGGCGCGGTACCGGCGCAGATGCTCGTGCCGATGCAGCGGCGCGCGTCCACCCCGATCCGCCACGCGGTACTCACCAGGCCACCGGCATGCCGAGCAGGCCCCGCACCAACATGCCGCGCTTCCACTTGAGCTCGGCTTCCGGTACGGCGAGCCGCAAGCCGGGCAGGCGGGTCACGAGGGTGGCGACGGCGACCTGCAACTCCATACGGGCCAACTGCGCGCCGACGCAGTGGTGTACGCCGTGCCCGAAGCCCAGGTGCGGGTTCTGCTCGCGGCCGAGGTCCAGGCGGTCCGGGTCGGCGAAGACCGTGCCGTCCCGGTTCGCCGACGACAGCGAGCCGAGAACGGGCTCACCGGCTCGGACCAGCACCCCGCCGACCTCGACGTCCTCCTTGGCGTACCGGGCGAAGGAGGAACCGACGCCGAGCGGCACGTACCGCAGCAGTTCCTCGACCGCGGCCGGCACCAGTGACGGGTCGGCTCGCAGCCGAGCGAGCTGGTCCGGGTTGTGCAGCAGGACGTAGACGAAGTTGGGGATCTGGGTCACCGTGGTCTCGTGGCCGGCCGCGAGCAGCCCTCCGGCCAGCTCCACCAGCTCGGTCTCGCTGAGTCGGTCCTCATTTTCGTCGCGGGCCCGCACCAACGCGCCGAGCAGGTCGTCGATTCCCGGCTCGCGGCGGCGCTCGGCGACCAGGCCACCCATGTAGCCCCAGAGATTGTTCAGGTACTCCTGGATCGTCTCCGTGGGCAGCGAGGTGGTCGAGACGATCGCCTCGGACCAGATGTGGAAACGGTCACGGTCCGCGTACGGGACGCCGAGCAGCTCGCAGATCACCTGGATCGGCAGCGGCGTGGCGACGTGCTCCACCAGGTCGGCCGGAGGACCGAGCCGGACCATGTTGTCGACCAACGCGTCGGCGATCCCCTGGGTTCGGGGGCGCAGCGCCTCCACCCGGCGTGCGGTGAACGCCTTCGCCACCAACCGGCGCAGTCGAGTGTGATCGGGCGGGTCCATGGTCAGCATGCCGCTGTACTGCTGGCGCGAGGTGAGCCTGGGCTCGTCGCGCTCAACGGCAGGGGCGCGGCCGAACCGCACGTCGCCGAGGACCGTACGGACGTCCTCGTACCGGGTGGCGAGCCACGCCTCCTCGCCGTAGGGGAGCTTCACCCGGGTCATCGGCTCGTTCTCGCGCAGCTCGCCATAGGTGGGATCGACGACGAGGCGGTCGGGCACGCTGAACGGGTACGGCCGCGCGGGCGGAACGGTTCGGCTCTCGGTGGTCTGCGCGCTCTCCGTCATCCGGATTCCCTTCGTCGAGACGGCGTGATCCTCAGGCCGGCGCCACGTTCGGAGCTGCGCCGGTTTGCCAGCGTCCAGGGCCCACGGACAGCACACATCAACGCTGAGTAATCTTCTGAAATCGGATCGTAGCGGCAGGCGTCGATGATCGCCATGGCGAGCGGTCGCGGTGCGTCAGCGGGCGAGCTCGTCCTCGACGAAAGCGGGCCTTGCAAGCGTGATCGCCGGGATGGTCGCCACGAGGACGACAGCGAGCAGGAACAGCAGCGGCAGGGTCCACCCGCCGCTCGCGTCGTGCAGCAACCCGACGAGCAGCGGACCGAGCGCGCCGAGCGCGTACGCGACCCCCTGGGCGAAGCCGCTCAGCGCGACGGTGCCACCCTGCGTTCGGGTGCGTTCGTTGATGAGCACGAGGCAGACCGGGAACAGGATGGACCCCGAGCCGATGAGCAGCACCCAGAGCAGTGTGAGTGTCGCGGGTGCGAGCAGCAGGCCGAGGTAGCCGAACAGGAAGCTCGCGACACCTGCGGCGATCAGCCAGCCGACATTGCGCAGCCGCGCGACGAGTAGGGGCGCGATGAAGGCGCCGGGCACGCTGATGATGCCGGTGACGGCGAGCAGCACACCGGCCTCGGTCGGCGTCGAGCCGGCGATGTCGCCGAGGATCTCGGGCAGCCACGCGAAAGCCGCGTAGGTGCAGATCGTGCTGGTCGAGAAGACGACGGTGATCGACAGGGCAACGCGTGACCGCCACAGTCGCGTGACGAGGGCGGGGGGCGGGGACTCAACGGGGACGGCATCCGAGAGTCGCTGGCGGCGCTCCCGCGCGATGATGACGAGCCACGGAACGAGCGCGACTACCGAGGTCACCGACCAGATGCCGAGCAGGAACCGCCAGCTGGTCTGCTCGGTGACCGGAGCGGCGACCGCGGCGGGCACGGCCGTGCCCAGGCCCACGACGCAGACGTAGACGGCTGTCAGCAGCGCTACCCGGTCGGGGAAGTAGCGCCGCACGATCGGCGGCAGCAGCACATTTCCGATGCCCGTACCGGCGAGCGCGACGACGCTGCCGACGAGCAGCACCGCGAAGCCCGGGGCAAACGCGCGCACGAGATGGCCGAGGGTCATGAGCAGCAGCGCGAGCACGATGCCGCCGTCGAGGCCGAAGCCACGGGCGACGCGCGGCGCGATGAACCCGGATGCCGCCAACAGGATCGGCGGCAACGTGCCGAGCAGCCCGACGCCGATGTTCGATATCGGGATGTCCACCCGGATGTCGCCGAGGATCGGCGATATCGTCGCAACCGCCTGGCGCAGGGTGAATGCGACGAGCACGATGCCCAGCAGCGCGGCCGTGCGTCCCGCCCAGAGCGGAAGGCGGTGGCGCTCGGACATCCCCCGAGCCTAGTACTCCATCCGGGGATGTTGACCTTGGGCCGAGCACCCTCTCAGCTGGTGCCGCGCCGGCCGCGGACCCCAGCGGGCGATGGCCGAATGTGCCTACATCCGGTCCTGGAGGGTCACGCCTCGATCGCGCAGGTCGTCGAGGGTGTTGCGGTGTCCTTCCGGTGTGTTCCCGGCGATCGCCGGCAGCAGCACGGAGACGCGGTATCCCAGCCGCAGCGCGTCGACGGCGGTACTCGCGACACCACCCTCGGTCACCAGTCCGGCCAGCACGACATCGTCGACCGCATGGTCGCGCAGCATGCCGTCCAGCTGGGTGTCCGCGAACGCGCTGCGGTCGTGCTTGGTGACGACCGGCTCGCCGTCCCCGACAGTCACCGTGTCGACGAATCGTGTTGCCGGTGCGTCCGGCCCGCCGTCCGAGCCGTCAAGGGCAAGGTGCCGCACGTGGACGACAAGATCGCCGGGCGCCCGGAACGACTGCCGTGCCTGCTCCGCGGCCCGCGCCGCCGCCATGCCGCCATCGGGTGCGTACCGCTCGACAACCCACCACTGCAGGTCGATGAGGATCAGGGCCGATGCCATAGCCACTCCTTGGTAGTAGGCTGCCGAATGACAGAGTACTGCTATTCGAGAGGTGTCGAACATGCGGACACGCGAGGTGGGTGCCACCGGACGCCACGTCGGCGCGATCGGTCTGGGCTGCATGGGCATGAGCTGGGCGTACGCCGAGAGCACGCGGAACGATGCCGCCTCGCGGGACGTGGTGCGCGCCGCCGTCGACGGCGGTGTCACCTTCATCGACACCGCCGATGTCTACGGCGCAGGCCACAACGAAACGCTTGTCGGCGAGGCGTTGGCCGGCCTGCGCGACACGGTGTTCCTGGCGACCAAGGCCGGGTTGGTGGTCGACGACCTTCCTGCCAAGAGCATGTATCGCGACGGGTCACCCGCCCACCTACGCGCCGCCGTCGACGCGTCGCTGAAGCGCCTCAACACCGATCACATCGACCTGTGGTACCTGCATCGCGTCGACGACGCCGTGCCGCTGACCGAATCCTGGGCCGCCATGGCGGACATGGTCCGCGCGGGCAAGGTCCGTCACCTCGGCTTGTCGGAGGTAACCGTCCAGCAGGCCGCCGCCGCGGCCGCGGTGCACCCGGTGACCGCCATACAGTCCGAGCTGTCGCTCTGGACCCGCGAGGCACTCGGACACTCCCCCACGGGCGCATCCGCATCCGCACCCGCCATCGCCGGCGGCGGTGCGATCGACGTCGGCGACGTGGTCGGCTGGTGTGCCGCGAACGGTGCCGCGTTCGTGCCGTTCGCGCCGCTCGGCCGAGGCTTTCTGACGGGTGCCATCGACACCACCACCCAGTTCGAGGAGGGCGACCTGCGCGCGGGCAACCCCCGCTTCACGAGCGCGGCCCGCGCGGCCAATGTCCGCATCGTCGACACGGTACGCGCCGTCGCCACCCGCCACGGCGTGACTCCCGCGCAGGTCGCGATCGCTTGGACCATGGCGCAGGGCCCGCACGTCATTCCCATTCCGGGTACGCGTCGGCTCGGCCATCTCGCCGACAACGTCGGCGCCGCCGACGTAACGCTCACCGCAGCCGACCTCGCGGAGCTCGACGCCGCACCGACCGCCGTCGGCACCCGGTACTGAGATGAAACGGCTCGGCCTCGTCATCAAACGCGCCGAACAGGCGCTGATCGCCGAGAAGACGCGCGTGCTGCAAGAGTTCCACCTGACCGTCCCGCAGTACGCGGTCCTGCTCGTCCTGCTGCAGTCCTCGGAAGCATCGGCTGCGCAACTCGCCCGCGCCTGCCTGGTAACCCCGCAAACCATTGCCACCGTGCTCACCAACCTCGAAGGGAAGGGGCTCATCGAACGAGCAGCGTCGCCGCTCCACCAGCGCGTACGGGTCGCCCGACTGACAGCCGAGGGAACCGACCTGATACGCCGAGCGGACCCGGCCGCACTCGCCGTCGAGCAACGCCTGGCCGCCGCCTTCACCGCCGACGAACGGAATACGTTCACCGAACACCTGGAACGGGCGATCACCACGCTGGCTCGCCACCAACGCCCCGACGACGCACCGACGCCAGAGCCTGCGGACTACCCCTCGTAGCTGGTGCCTTTCGAACGGTCGAAGCACCAACGCCCGCACATGCCCCGGTCAGCCCGGCTGCGGGCGGCACGAACGGCCGTACTAGCCGGCGGGGTAGAAGAGGAACAGAGTGCAACCGCTGGTGGTGGCGGGCACGTGCCAGGAACCGGCCGGGGCGTGCAGGAACGTCCCGGCGGGATGGTCACGTGCCCCGTCGTGGAAGGTGCCCGCTATCACGAAGACCTCCTCCGGGCCCGGCTCGTGGATGTCGCGGCGCGGCCAGGAGCTACCCGGGTCCATTTCGAGTACGCCCGCGTGCGCGCCATTCGGGCCGGTCCAGAGCGGGCGGTGCCGGACCCCGGGGAAGAGTTCCTGGATGGGTGCCTGGTCAACGCGGGCGAAGGCGTAGCCCTCCTGCGCGAGGATCTCGGGATGCATACCTCTCAGGGTGCGGTCGGTGATCACAGCAGCCCAGAGCCCGTGCGGACAGCGTGGGGTATTTTCCTGCCATGCATCGTGTCGTGGCTCTGGTCCGGCCGGTGCAGTCGACGTTCGAGCTCGGCTGTGCCGTCGAGGTCTTCGGCACGAGACGGGCCGGGGTGCCCCAGCACTACGAGTTCGAGGTGTGCACGGAGACGCCCGGGCTGGTGCCGACATCGGCCGGGTACGCGATGTCGGTGTCGCGCGACCTGTCCGCGCTGGAGCGCGCAGGCACCGTGCTCATCCCGGGTTGGATCCCCGTCGAGGCGCCGTTGTCGGATCGGGTGCACCGCGCGTTGCTGCGGGCGCACGCGCGCGGGGCGCGGCTGGTGACGATTTGTTCCGGAGTGTTCGCCCTCGCCCGCACGGGCCTGCTGGACGGCCGGTCGGCCACCACCCATCCGGGACGCGCCGAGCAACTACGACGCGAATTCCCCCGGGTCCGCGTGGAGCAGGACCGGCTCTATGTGGACCACGGTGACGTCGCCACCAGCGCCGGTGCGGGCGCCGGCATTGATCTGTGCCTGCACCTGGTCCATCAGGACCACGGAGCGGCTCATGCCGCCCTCCTCGCCCAGCACATGGCGATGCCGCCGCACCGCGAGACGTCCCCTCCGTCCGCGGGGGACGCGCTCGACGGACTGCTCGAGTGGGCCGGCACGCGCCTCGGGACGTCGTTGTCCGTGCACGCCATGGCCGCGCACGTAGGCGTCTCGTCACGCACGCTGACCCGGCGCTTCGCCCGCCATGTCGGCACGAGCCCTGGTGGGTGGCTGCTGTCGCGTCGAGTGGCCGAGGCACGCACCCTGCTCGAGCAGACGGATCTGTCCGTCGAGGTGATCGCGGCACGCGTTGGCCTCGGCTCGGCGGTCAACCTGCGCCGACGGTTCCACGCGCAGCTGGGCATGACCCCGAGCGCCTACCGGCGCGCAGCACGGGTTTCGTGACGACAACCGCAAAACCCTGATCGGTACGCACACGAGCCATGAAACGCCGTGGTGTCGTGGTCATCGCCGGCGCCGTTTCAGAGGCGGAAGATCCGAACTACCAACCCGGTGTCGTGCATCGTGTGTGGCGCGAGGGCGTGGTACGCCCACGCGTGCACCCAGGCGTTACCGGTCCGTACGGTGAGCCAGGTCTTAAATGCGCCGGGCAGCGTGTAGATGAGAAGGACGAACAGGATCGTCAGCGTGGCCTCGCGCGGTGACCCGAACCTGCCCCAGCCCTCGAACAGGTGCAGTGCGGCGTACGTCAGGCCGCCGAGAACGAGGGTCGCGGTGGTGGAGCCGGTCAGACGGGCGTACCGGGGAACGAGGATGCTCTGCACGAAGATGACAGTGGGCAGCACCGTGCCCGCCATGTACAGCAGGAATGTCAGCGGCACTCCGGCGGCGAGCTGACCCGGGGTCAGGCCCGCGAACGCGTGGCCGAGCACCACCCACTGCGCGAGCGATTCGAGGACCAACACGGCGAGGATGAGGATGGCATCGCCGCGCCGATCCGCCGAGCGCAGACACATCTGGTGGGCGGTGTAACGCCGCCGGAACCACAGGAGCGGCAACAGCGCGTAGACAACGACGTTGTACGCGGCCCAGCCGAGCGCCTCGGCGGGCCCGACCGGGTCCGTGGTACCGACGAGCGTACCGGCCAGGTGGAAGCCGATCGGGTGCCAGCCGAGCCCTCGGCCGATGAGCAGGCCACCAAGTTGGGCGAGGACGCCGTACGCCAGGACGAGCCCTGTTTCACGGCGAGCGGTGGGGAACGTCGGTGCGCGCTCGGCGATCACCGGCGCGGGTCGACCACGGGTGAGCGCGTATGCGATGACGGCGAGCAGTACCAACTCGACGAGGGTGGCCTGAGCGGCGATCACCTGACCGGACCCGGACGGCGGGTCGTGCTGCGCCGGCCAGTCGAAGGGGGCGTTGCCAGGCGCGAGGAGCAGCACCGCGCCATTGAGTGCGATCCAGCCGACCACCGCTGCCGCGAGCCAGGCGTGTTCTCGACGTGACACCGACGCCCCCGTTATCTAGCACAGTTGTGTTAGCAGCAAGAAGGTAGCACGAGTGTGTTATAAAAAGTGGTGCCGAAGCTGGTGGATGCGCAGGCCCGACGGACCGAGCTCGCCGAAGCGGTCTGGCGGATCGTGACGCGCGACGGGCTGGAGCAGGCATCGGTGCGGAACGTGGCGCGCGAGGCCGGCCTGTCTATGGGTTCGTTGCGCCACTTCTTCACCACCCAGTCCGAACTCCTCGGATTCGCCCTACGGTTGGTGGGAGAGCGGATCGAGGAGCGGATCCGAGCCGTGGACACCACGGGCGACCAGCGTGCGGTGGTCCGGTCGATGATCGACGAGATGCTGCCACTGGACCGGCCACGGCGCGGCGAGTGCGAAGTGTGGCTCGCGTTCACGGCACGCGCCGTCGTCGAACCGACCATGGCCGGCCTGCGCAAGGACATCGACGAACGCCTCACCGACGCCTTCACCACAATGATCGGGCGACTGGCCGACGCCGGTGCACTCCGGCCCGGGCTCGATCAGAGGGTCGAAGCAGAGCGTCTCTACGCCCTCGTCGACGGCGTGATCCTGCACGCCCTCCTGCGCCCCGGCCGGACCTCGAACGCAACCGCCAAGGCCACCGTCAGCGCACACCTGGACCAGATCGCGCCAGCCGTCGCGGGTGAGCGCTGAGCTTCCCCGACCGGGACCTGTTCACGACCACCGTGCACATTCGACGTCGAGACGTGGATCGGTGCCCACCCAGACTTCGCCCCCGGCGGCCCCGGCCGGGGCGTCGACTCGTTCGAGACCGAGGAATTCGATCAGCTGGAGCAGTTCCGCTCGTTCGGCTCGGACATCGTCCACATCGCACGAGTCGAAGAAGACGTAGTGCTGATCGCTCGGGTCGACGCTGCCCGAGGCCGCCCAGATCCGAGCGATCTCTCCGATCGCCGCCGCTTCCGTCGTCATCGTGGCGGCGCGGGCGGCACCGCGGACCTCCGGTGACGCATCGAGCTCGGAGAGGTCGGAGAACCACTGACCGAAGTAGTCGAGGCCGGTGTATCCCTTCTCGAAGAACAGCATCGCGCTCGGAAGGTAGCGGTTGGCCCTGTCGACCTGGAGGTGTTCCGATCGAGGCTGGTCCGCGTCCTTGATCCGAGAGATCAGACCCCGACGCGGCATGAGTACCAAACTCTGCCTCGCCGGTTCATCCTTGATGGTGTAGGTGTCCGAGTCTCGGCTGCGAAAGAACGCAGAGAACGCTACGTATGCCTCCTGCGGGTCGCCCACGGAGACTTGTTGATCGTTGCCATCACCGACAGCGAAGACGAACTGCTTCGGTCCCGGATTGTAGGGGCGGGCCATGGGCTTCCTTCGTTCACGTCTGATGGCTCCCGCCAGCTTAGTGCCGGGGCCACGAGCGCGTTGATCGTGGGACGCCCGCGCCATCGACGCAGACGCCACCTCGGCGCTCGTCGCCGCCGACCCCGCACCGGCCGACGCGTCTCCGGCGCAGCAGGCCGGCCTTCTCACGAAGGCACTCTGATACTCCAACTAGCCGAGGCAGCAGTTCATTCGGGCGTCAACCTTGTGACCCAACGCGGAGCCGTACTGCTCAGGAAGGTCGAGGAGGCTGAGGCGGCACGCAGCGCCGACCAAAAATCTCTCAAGGCCCTCGAGATCTCTTCAGCGTCGTTCAACCTCACGTTCGCCTGTAAAAGAGCATGGTTCGAGTAACCCTGCTGCGATTGATGGCCCCGTACTGTCGGTGGCAGAAGCGGATTGCAGGCGGCTCGTGATGCAACGACCATGAGTAAACTGCCCGAGTTGGCTGAGCGCGCCGGAGGACGCCATGAGTTGGGACGTTCTTGTCTTCGACGCCCCGGCCGACGCCAGGTCGGTCGACCAGCTTCCCCAGGACTTCAATCCACCGCCGTTGGGAACCGGACCGGATGTCAGACGGTGGTTACGTGAAAACCTCCGGGACCTCGACCTCTCGGATCCTGAGTGGGGGCGTTTGGTCGGCCCGACTTGGCACATCGAACTCAACATCGGGTCGCACGACCCCGTTGATTCGATCATGCTGCACGTCCGTGGAGGCGGCGACGACGTTCTGGCCGTCATCGCGCGGATCGTCGCCTCGGTCGGTGGTCGCGCTCTCGACATCGCGACAGGCGAATTCCTGACCGGCGAGCCCACCCTGACCGCCGGCTGGCACGGCTTCCAGCAGTACCGGGACCAGATTCTGCGCGGCAGCTGACGCCTGCACACCAGCCGCCGCCAGCCCCTGCGCGTCCGGCCCCGGCCATCAACGCGCGAGTTCACCGGCGAGCTTCTCGATCTGCGACGTGTGGCGGTAGAGCGTCCCAAACGGCCTACATCCGTGCCTCGGGGTGGTTTCGGAGAGAGCGGTTGAGCAGCACCCCACGTGTGCGAGGGCACCTTTGACTGCTGCGGCTGTCATCGGGTGTCATCCGGTCGTCGCAGCCGCCGCAGGGGTGTCGGACTTGCGGGCGCAGTGCCGGCAGCGTCGTGGGCACGGCGTTTGTGGTGTGGCGCAGATGAGGCCGCTGGTCTGCAGGATCGTGGTGACCGTCTGCTCGAAGGTGTGGGGTTCGGGGATGATGGTTTCCCCTGAAACGTCGAGTAGGTCACGGTGCGCGTACCAGCGGCGCATCTCGTCCGGGGTGACCGGGATTGGTTCGTCGCGGTTGAGGTGGCGGCGGATGGTCTCGTCGATGGACACGTCCAGGTAGAACACGGCGACGGGACCGCGGTGGTTGTCGATGAGCTGGTGCAGCACGGCGGCGTAGCGCTCGGTGTGCAGGGTGCCTTCCAGGATGACGTGGTAGCCCAGGTCGAGGGCGGTACGGGCGGTCGCGGTGATGAACCTCGGGGCCACCGGGTCGATGTGGGCGCTGTCGTGTTCGCGAAGCAGGGTTCTGCGCAGGTAGTCCTGCCCCAGCAGCGCAGCCCCGCGTCCGTAGCGGCGTCGGACCTCGTGGGCGGTAGTGGTCTTTCCGCTGCCGGAATTGCCGCGGATGATCACCAGCGTTGGCGCGAGATCGGTGGCGTGTGGCGTGTCCATCCGGTGGTCCTTCAGGCGGAGGCGGGCTGGCGGGGCAGCGTCGGAGTGTGCACGGTGGTGGGGTCGTAGCCGGCGGCTTGCAGGGTGAACAGTTCGGCGTACCGGCCATGGGCGCTCATGAGCTCGTCGTGGGTGCCGGTTTCGACGAGACGGCCGTCGTGCAGGACGTAGATGCGGTCGGCGTGCCTGACGTTGGCGAGCCGGTGGGTGATCAGGATGGTGATGCCGCCTCCCTGCCGGTCGCGGATGGCCTGGAACAGGGCGTCCTCGGCGCGGGGATCGAGGGCGGAGGACGGCTCGTCCATGATGAGCACGTCGGCGTCGCGCAGGAATCCCCGGGCGGCGGTGATGCGCTGCCACTGCCCGCCGGAGAGGTCCTGCCCGCCGGCGAAGGTCCGGTCCAGCAGCGTCTCGTACCCCTGGGGCAGGGCGGTGATCATGTCGTGGGCGACCGCTCGGGCGGCCGCGGCCTCGATCCGGTCCTGCTCCGCCGTGGTGCTGATATCGCCGATCGCGATGTTGGTGGCGGCCGTGAACGGCCACTTGTGGTACTCCTGCGTGACGACGCCGATCCTGGCTCGGACCGCCTCGGTGCCCCAGTCGTCGCTGGGCCGTCCGTTGTAGCTGATGGTGCCGCTGGTGGGAGTGCGGAGGGTGGCGATCATGGTGGCGAGGGTGGACTTGCCGGAGCCGTTCTCCCCGACGAACGCCACGGTCTGCCCGGCGGAGATGGTGAGGGTGACCCGGTCCACGGCGGCGGTGTCGCGGTCGGGGTAGCACAGGCTCACCGCGTCGACGGCGATCTCCCGCAGTCGCTCCGTCACCGGCGCCCCGACGACCCGTTCCGAGGGCGGTGGCAGGTAGTCGGCGGCCCGGGTCATGAAGCCGGTGTAGTCGCGGAAGTGTTGCCCCTCGGTGTAGACGCGGTCGACCTGGAACGTCACCACGGCCAGCGAGCGTTGCGCGGACTGGACGGCGATCACGCAGGTCGCGGCGGCAGAGAGCGGGATCTGCCCGTCGATGAGCAGCAGGCCGAGCAGGACGTAGACCACGGCGGTGGCGATTCCGCCGAGCATCGCGCCGACGGTGGTGGTCGTGGTGACCCGGCGGGCCAGGGCGAGTTGGATCCTCGTCTCGACGCTCATGACCCGGTCGTACTGGTCGAGCAGGAAGTCGCGCAGCCCGTAGGAGCGCAGCTCGGGGGCGGAGTCGCGCTCGGCCATCAACCGGTGCAGCAGCCACAACCGGCGGCGTCGCACCGACCCGGCGGCGTAGGTCTGGTAGCGCAGGTGCCCGGCCCGCAGCGACGCCCACCCGTTCGGCACGGTCGCCACGAGCAGGGCGAGCAGCAGCAGCGGGTGGACCAGTACGACTGCGACGGCGACGGCGATGACTCCGGCGAGGCCGGCGAGGAGGTTCATCGACGCCTGCACCAGGCCGGTGGTGGAGTTCGCGCCGCGGGAAGCGCGTTCCATGTCGTCGGCGAACGCGTCGGCGTCGAATGCCTCCAGCCGCACGGCGGTGGTTACCTCGAACAGGCCTCGCTCGACCTCCCGGTCGACCTTCGGGGTGAGGCCGTTCTGCGCGTACCCCATCGCGGTGGCCATGCCGGCGCGCAGCGCGGTGGCCGCCGCGAGCGCGGCCAGGGCGGGCAGCGCGGCCACCACCTTGTCGGCGGTCGGCCCGCCGGCGAACAGTTCCACAAGCACCCGCTGCGCGGCCAGGAGCCCGAACGCGGACAGCACCCCCGCGACCACCGTCGTCGCCACCACCACCGACGTCCGTGCCCGGTCCGCGCGCCAACTCACAACGAGCGCGGCCCAGACCAGCCGCGGCAGTTCGGAGAAGACGGCGAACAGGCCGGCTTGCGCCCGCGCCCGAACGCCTGTCTCCCACCACACCTCCCGCAGCTCCGGCAGCACCGAATCCCGCGGCGGTGGTGCGGTACGGGCGGGCGTGCGGTCGGAGTGGTCGGTTCTCGGCATGGCGGTACCTCCCGAAGGTGAGCCCGGTGGGCATGCAGGGACCGTAGGATGCCGGCCGGTCGACACGCCCGCAGCGCCGTGCGCCGACATTGTCGGCAGATGCCGACACAACTCCGACACCACTCCGACCACGTACGCGCCGCGGCCCCACTCGGTTGGGGCCAGGGGCGTGAGCTGGGCATTCGTCACCCGCAGGCGTCTGCGCACGGGAGTCCACGGGGTCAGAAGTGTCACCGGGAGCAGTTACGGTGTCGGCTCATCGTGACTGCGGCACCGGGGGTGGCAGCGATGGCCGACCATGACGAGATCGCCGCCGCTCGCCGCGCGCTCGGTCGCCACCTCGCCCGCCTGCGTAAGGACGCCGGTCACACCCAGCACGGGTTGGCTCGGCTCGTGCAGTACGGGCGCAGTTCGGTGGCGAACACCGAGACCGGCCGCCAACATCCCGAGCGGTCCTTCTGGTCCCGCTGCGACGCGGTGTTGCGCACCGGTGGCGTGCTGACCGCCGAGTACGACCGCATCGCCAACCTGGCCCATCAACACCGCCACCGCCCGGCGCCCCCACCCCCTGACCCCGATACTGCTCACGACAGTGGCGCGGCGGCCGCGTGGTGGGAGCACGAGGGGCGCATCATCGCCCGGCGGTCCGCGCTGACCCTGACGGCCGATGACGACGCGCGGCTGGCGCACCTGGAGCACGAAGTGCGGCAGGCGATCGGTGACAACGAACGACTCCCGCCGGCCACGCTCGTGTCCCGGCTGCGTCCGCTGCGGGGAAGCGTCGACCAGCTGATGGCGGCACGGCAGCACCCACCGCAACGCGCCCGGCTCTACACCGCCGCCGCCCACCTGTCCGGACTCCTCGCCGCCCTCGCCCTGGACCTGCGCGCCTTCCCGGTCGCGCGCGCCTACGCCGCCGAAGCCTTCGACCTCGCCCACGCCGCCCAGCAACCCGACACGCAGGCCTGGGCCCGTGCCACCCAGAGCCTGATCGCCTACTACACAGGCGAGCACCGTGACGCCCTCGCCTACGCCGAAGACGGCCTACGTCACGCCGGTGCCGGCCCGCACCTCATTCGCCTCACGATCAACGGGCAGGCACGAGCGCTCGCCCACCTCGGCGACCGCCGGGGCGTCCACCAGGCCGTGGACCGCGCCTTCGCCCTGCTGCCCGAACACCACACCGCTGGGCAGGTCAGCACCAGCCTGACCCTCGGCCCGTACTGTCCGACCCGGGCCGCCGCCAACGCGGCGACGGCCTACCTGGTCCTCGGCGACACCACTGGCGTCATCGACCACCTCACCGCCGCCGTCGCGGCTTTCGACGCGGCGCAGCTGCGCGGTCCGCAAGCGCTCAGCCGCCTCGATCTGGCCACGGCCCACGCCGTGGCGGGCGACCTCGACCAGGCTGCCGGGCTGGCCCTGGAAGCGCTCAGCCGCACCGCCGAGTACCGCTTCGAATCGGTCTACCAACGCACTCGCCAGTTCCTCGCCGCCGCCCGCCCCTTCGGCCGTCACCCGCGCCTACGGGATGTCGCGGACCTGTTCACCGAATTGACGCGTCCCGGCGGCACGCCACCGTGAGGGTCAGTTCGGTCCGGACGGGATGCGAGGCTGGACGCGTGGCTTCCGGATCGACGTACCTCGCCCAGGGGGAAATCGTCGCCGGGTTTCTCGACTCGTACGCCCCGGACGCCCGCCCGCCGGTGACGCCCGTATGAGCTTGGTGTCGGCGTTCGTACCGGTCTGGATCCTCACCGCGATCGGCTACGCGGCCTGTCGCTGGGGCCTGCTGGGCGAGGCGGCGGCGTCGGTGCTCGGCCGATTCGTGTTCCATCTCGCGATGCCGTCCGCCCTGTTCCTGGCCCTGTCCCGAATGCCGCTCTCCGGATTCGCCGGCCGCTCGCTGCTCGCCTTCGGGATGAGCACGGCCGCGGTCGTCGGGTTCGGGTGGGTCGGCGCGAGCCGGCTGTTCGGTCGTACGCCGGGCGAGCGACCGATCTGGGGCATGGCCGCCGGGTACGTCAATTCGGCGAACCTCGGCATCCCGATCGCAACGCAGGTTCTCGGCAACGTGTCGTTCCTGGCGGAGGTGGTGCTACTGCAGGTGCTGGTGGTGACGCCCGTGATCCTGGTCGCCCTGGACCGGCACAGCGACCCGGCCGGCCGGGTACGGGTCGGCCGTATCGCCTCCCTACCGGTACGCAACCCGGTGATCCTGGCGTCGCTGCTCGGTGTCGCGTGCTCGGCTACCGGCCTGCACCTGCCGTCGGCGGCCGGTGCGCCGCTCACCCTGCTGTCGGGCGCCGCGGTTCCGGCCGCCCTGGTCGCGCTCGGCGCGTCGCTGCACCGCACGACGCCGTCGCGGGCCGAGCCGACCGAGCCGGGCGAGCCGGGCGAGCCGGGCGAGCTGGGCGGGCTGGGCGGGCTGGGCGGGCTGGGCGAGCTGGCCGTGATCACCGCGCTGAAGCTCGTCGCACAGCCGGTCATCGCGTACGCGGCCGGGCTGGCCCTGCACCTGTCCGGGCCGCAGTTGCTCGCCGTGGTGGTGTGCGCGGGCCTGCCGACAGCGCAGAACACGTTCATCTTCGGCCAGGAGTACGGCGTCGGCGAGGCGGTGGCCAACCGGGCGGTGGTGGCGACCACGACACTGTCGCTGGCCACCCTGGCCGCCACGGCGGCGCTGCTCGGGTAGATCCGTCGGCCTGCTTCCAACGCCAGCACTACTGGTGCGAGGGTGTTGTTCCGACTGCCCGTTACTCCCTCGACTGCTGAAGGCTGGGATGCCGCCATGACTGATCACGACGTCCGTCCGGTGGTGTTCCTCGACGTCGACGGAACACTCCTGCCCGCGGGCGGGGTGCAACAACCGGCGACCCTCGCGGAGTGGAACGCGAAGTGGCAGAACTCGTCGAATCCGCACCTTTCGAGATTGACGCTTGAACACGGCCCGCGTCTGTTGGCGCTGCCCTGCGATCTGATGTGGGCGACGGCGTGGATGGAGGATGCGAACGAGGTGATAGCGCCACTGCTCGGCCTGCCCACGTTGCCGGTGGTGGACATGGGTGAGCTGCCGGACATCGACGATCCGGTTTTCTCCGAGGACGACTGGACTGCCAAGCTGCACTGGAAGACGCCGGCCCTCGTCGAGACTGCCGCGGGACGCCCGTTCGTCTGGGTCGACGACGAGATCACCGAGGTTGACCGATCCTGGGTCGCCGCGCACCACCCAGGGCGAGCGCTGCTCCACCGTGTCGCTTCCGACTCCGGTCTCACCGACGCCGACCTCGTCGTGGTCGAGGAGTGGTTACAGACGGCATAGCGCCGCTGGATCGCGGGTGATGGCTGGCCAGGATCCAGTCGAGCACCGTAGACGCGGTCGACCGGGGTCGGCCGGTGGACGTCGCGGCGGCCGGCCCCGCTGGGGCCGCGGCTGTGGGCTGGGCGCTACCAGGATCATCGCCGGCGAGCTGCCGGGAATCTGTGTCGGACACGTGTTGACCTTGACCTGTCAGGTGGTGAGTGGCGCGACCGCGAGAGCGGTCTGCTCATCGACGGTTCGCTCGCCGCCAGAGCAGCCCGGCAACCGCCGCGACGACGATGGCCAGCGCGCCGCCGGCCACGAGGACGCCAGCGCCCGGGCCGTTGTCGCCGTGCATCGACGCGGCGGCGGACGGCTCGTTGGTCGTCGTGCTGACGATTGGCGGGGCGCTGGAATTGGGGTCGGCCACCGTGAACGGGTACGACCCCTGAACCGGGTGCCCGTCGGTGGAGACGACGCGGTAGGCGACGGTGTAGGTGCCGTTGGGCAGTGCCTCGGTCACCTGGACCGACCCCTTCGCCCCGCCGACCACCGGGGCACCCGTGGGTATCTTCCGCCTGGCGGCGTCGGTGAGGACGATGGTGGTGAACGGGGGGTCGAGCCGCCCAACGAACTCGAGCACGATCTCGGTAGGGGCCCTGGACAGGGTCGACTCCTGGCCCGGCGCCGAGGACCGGAGCGTGTTGTGCGCCCAGGCGGGGCTGACCGGGACGAGCACCGCCACGAGGACGGCGAGGACCGCCGCGCCCAGCCGGAGGGCGGTGGGGCGGAACGACTGCACGGTCATGACGAAACTCCGGTTGGCGTGATCATCCGAGCACCTGCTCGCCGACCCATCCCCCGGGCTGACAACCGGGAGGGATGGCGAAGACGGCGGAACCGATCGGGGTGGTCCACTCGTTGAGCAGGTCCCGGTCGGCCAGCCGGCGTTGGATGGGCAGGTACTGCCGGGCGATGTCGGCCTGGTACGAGGTGAAGATCAACCCGCTGTCCGCGTGACCCTCCGCCGTCGGCACCCCGTCGTAGTTGTACGGCCGGCGCAGGATCTTCAGCCGGTCCTCAGTGACATGCGCGCGGGTCAGGTGGGAGAAGTCGGGAATGATGGTGAGGCCGTCCGGGCCGGTGGCGGCGAAGTCAGGTTCGTCGCGTTCGGCGGTGCCGGTCAGCGGGGCGCCGGTGTCGAGCCGCCGACCGACGGCGATTTCGCGGTCGGTCCGGCCGAGCAGGTCCCAGGTCTCCATGTTCATGCTGATCCGCCGTACGACGAGGGTGGTGCTGTCGCGCAGCCACGCCGGGCCGTCCGGGACCCAGAGCGCGGTGTCCATGGGCGACCCGGGTCGGGGGTTGGCGGTGCCGTCGAGCTGACCGAACAGGTTGCGTTGGGTATGGCCGCCCGGCTCGACACCGGGGCTGCGCCGGAAGCCATGCTGGACCCACCGCACCGTGGCGAAGGGCCGGCTGTCCTTGATCAGGACGCGTTGGGCGTGCGCCACGGTGATCGGGTCATCGGCGCAGATCTGGAGCAGCAGGTCACCACCGGACCAGGCTGGCTGGAGCCGGTCGATGCGAAACGAGGGCAGTTCGGTGACCGACACCGGCCGCCTGTCGTCGACCCCGGCGGCACGGTACAAACCGGGGCCGAAGCCGAAGGTCACGGTCAGCCGTGCCGGCAGCAGCCCGAGCTCGGCCTCGGTGTCGGCCAGCGCGGGTTGGCCCTGGGTGAGCCGGGCCGCGTCGTCGGTGAGCAGCCGCAACAATCGACCCACCGCTGCCCGGTCGGTGTCGTCGCGCAGGGTCAGTGCCACGAACGACGCGTACGCCTGTGGTTCGGTGGACACCCCGGCCTGCCGGGTGCCGTGGAACGGCTCGATGAGGCCGCCGACGGCCGCCACCGGCGTCGTGTCGGCGGCGACCACGTCCGGTCGCGCGGACCCGGCGGTACGCGTCATGGTGGTCACGGCACCGCCGACCACGGCTCCCCCGACGGCGAGAGCGCCGTCGGTGAGCAGGCCACGCCTGCTCAGCGGCCGGACGGGTGAAGTCCCGGTCACGATGCCGGGCTCATGCTCATCCCCGGCGTGGCGCTCATCCCGGGCATGGGCTCGCCGTGGCCGGGGGCGTAGCTCTCCTGCGCGCCGGTGAACGGCTTGGCGACGGCGCGGAACTGCTGTGTCCTGCCGTCGGCGAAGGTCAGGGTAAAGGTCAACTCGTCGCCGGCCTGGACGGGCTTGGTGACGTTCATCAGCATGAGGTGGTCGCCACCGGGCTCCAACGCATGCGTGCTCCTGGCCTTGATCACGATGCCGCCCTGCTTCTGCCGCATGACCATCTTGCCGTCCTTCATGGCCATCTCGTGCAGCTCCATCGACGACAGTGAGGTCGTGGCACCAGTCACCGTGACATCGGTGTCCCCGTCGTTGACCAGGGTCCCGAAGGCTGCCGTCATGCCCTTGTCGGTCGCCTTGACCCACGGGTCACGAATCGTGACCACGCCAGCGGCGGTGCTCGCCGATGCCGACGGGTTTGGCTGCGCGGAAGCCGGCGAGTCGGACGACCCACACCCTGCGGCGCCGACCGCCACGAGCGCGGCGGCGGTGGCGAGTGCAATGGCCGAGCGTCGGCGCGAGCTGATGGTAGCCATGAATTCTTCCTCCGATGGTTGTTGCTGCATCGTTGGTCGATCGCCGTGGGACGGAAGTTCCGGGCTGGCGGATAATGACCCGATCGCGGCCGACCGACGGAGGTTCCGGAGTAGTGGCGGGGCGTTTCCGCCGGTCACGCTGCTGACCGGCCGCAGACCCGTGCCGGGCTGGATGGCACCCGGCGCAACCTCCGTCGGCCGGCGTCAGCCATCCTGGAAACAGCGCTACCTGACCACTTTGCCTTTCGCTGGGAGGTCGCGCCGCGCCGGTGGACCGCATCACCGCAGGTCAGAGGGATCGCCTGTGACCTACGTCGGTGAGCATTCGGTCGCAGCGACCTCGTTGAAGACCCGGCGACCGAGCGCGCACGCTTTATGAGTGGGCGTCAGACCGGTTCGGCGAGACGGGCGATGACGCGACGTAGTTGCTCGGCGTAGGCGTGGAGGAACTCCGGTGAGTCGGCGGCGAGACCGGTCATCCGGCGGGCAATCTGGGGCAGCACCGTCGGCGCCAGTGTCGCCGCGAAGAGCAGCACCTGGACGTACGCGGGGTCCAAATCGGCGGCGAGCTCACCGGCCTGCTGCCGGCGGCGCATGTCGTCGACCATCGCGGCGAAGTAGGCGTCGGTCACCGGGTCGGCATCCGGGTCGGTGGGTGCCTCGGCGCGGGTGAGCCCCTCCCAGGCGAGCAGCCGCGCCCACGACCGCTGCGGCTCACCGGGGGTGAGGAACCCGCTCACGATCTCAGCCAACGGCCGGTCCGGTCGGGCGGCGCCGTTGGTCGTCTCCCATTTGCGCCGAAGGGCCCGGTAGAGGCCGTCCTTGCCGTCGAAGTAGTACGAGATCAGCTGCTGGTTGATGCCGGCGCGAGCAGCGATCGCGCTGGTCCGAGCACCGGCGAAGCCATGTTCGCTGAACTCGATGAACGCCGCGTCGAGGATGCGCTCGCGGGTGCGCTCGGGATCGCGTTTGCGCTGTTCACCACTTGGGGACCGGCGAGGCTTGCCCATGAAGATCACCGTAACACGATCACGTGGGCAGATACCCTAATCAACTGTTTGATTGACAGTGACATGCAGTTGCGTGATAGTCGTCGCATGGACACACCAAAAGTCATGATCATTGGTGCCGGGATCGGCGGCCTGTGCCTGGCCCAGGGCCTGCGCCGCGCCGGGGTGTCGGTGACCGTCCACGAACGCACGAAGGCCCGCACCGATTGGCTGCAGGGCTACCGCATCCACATCAACCCGAACGGCAGCCGAGCGCTGCACGCGTGCCTACCGCCCGCCACCTGGCAGGCTTTCCTCGACACCGTCTCAACCGACACCGGCGGCTTCGGTTTCACCACCGAACGGCTCGACGATCTACTCCGCTTCACCGCCGAGGAGATCACGCCCGCCCTCGCTCCCGAAAGCCGGCACTATGGCGTCAGCAGGATCAGCCTGCGCGAGGTGCTGCTGTCCGGCATGGATGACGTGGTGCGGCTGGACCACGAGTTCACGCACTATGAGGCTACGACCGACGAGCGGGTGACCGCCTACTTCACCGACGGCGGCACGGCCACCGCCGACGTGCTCATCGGTGCCGACGGCGCCAACTCACGAGTACGCCGCCAGCTACTCCCCCACGCGCGACGCGTCGACACCGGCGTCGTGACGATCGCCGGCAAACATCGCCTCGCCGACGCCACCCTGCCCAGAGTGCTGACCCAGGACGTCAACCTCGTGATCCCGAAGAGCCGTGGATCCTTCTTCACCGCGGTGTGGCACCCCGGCCCGCAGGTGATCGCTCCGCCGGAAGAGTTCCTGCTCGACAACGCCACTGCCTACCTCCTCTGGGGCTACACGGACGCGGCGACTGCTTTCCCGGCCGAGACCGTCGAGTCCCTCTCCGGAACGGACCTTCAACGCCTCGTGCTGGACCGCACTGTCGAATGGGCACCGGCGCTGCGGGAAGTGGTCACCGGCTCCGACCCGGACACGATCAACGCCATCCGAGTGCGCAGTGCCACTCCCGTCGACGCCTGGGAGACCGGACGAGTCACCCTTCTGGGCGACGCGATCCACAACATGACACCGATGGCGGGGATAGGCGCCAATACGGCACTGCGTGACGCCGCCCTGCTGTGCGGCAAGCTCACCGAGGTCCACGCCGACACGACCGCGATGCTGCCGGCACTGCACGACTACGAACATCAGATGCTCAACTACGGCTTCGCTGCGGTACGACAGTCGCTGCGCAACGCGCGCCAGGCGAGCACCACCAACCGCCTGACCAGGGCCGCGCTCCGCGCGACACTGCGTACCACCAATGCCATGCCGCCGCTGCGCCGCCGGATGGCCACCCAACTCGGCCAATGACCCCGGCGCGTGACCATCGGATGGCTCGGAGTCGGCTGCCACCGCGGTTCAGAGCCCTGCCCGCCTACCGCCGCGGCCCGATCCATCGCTGCACGACGACCGTCCCAGCCGACAACCCGGGGTTCACCCTGCGCCTTGCTGTTACCGGTGGTGGCCTCCACGGCCAGCTTGGTCGCTTGGAAGCATCGGCACGGCGCCCTGTCAGCTGCGGATTAGGGCGTCCGGTCTTGACGCAGTTCACCGAGTGCTGTCGGCGACCCGCGTTGCCTCGATGACGGGGAGGAGATCGTTCAACGACACGATGACATCGCTCGCGGTGCTGCGCTCCGCATCTCGATCGAGCGTGACGCCGTGATAGCCGAGGTCCCTGGCGGCGACCACGAGCTGCGGGTCATCGTCGACGAACAGGCACTCGTGCGGCTCGAGGCCGAGTAAGCGATTACCCTCGGCATACATCCGCGGGTCGGGCTTACGGCAGCCGAGGACCTCGGAGATCGCGAAGCCCTCGAAGTAGTGCTGGATGTCCAGGCAGGCGAACGTCGCCTCCAAGCCGGCCCAGTTGTCGGAGACGATCGACATGCGAACGCCCCACAGCTTCAACCGGTCGAGGACGCCACGAACGTCGGGGTAGAGCTCGATGGTAGGCCCTGCGGCCGGAGCCTCCAACTGCTGCAGCAGTTGCTCCGATGGGCAGTCGATGCCGAGCACCGCCAGCACCGTCCGGTGATAGTCGGTGCGATTCGCCGTCGCGGTTGTCGCGTTTAGGAAGCGCTGCCCGACTTCGATGGCCTGGGGAAACAGGCTCTCCCTCACTTGAGGGTGATGCGCCTCGACGATGCTCTCGAAGTCGTACCGGGGATTCCACCGACCACCGATCGGTCGCGTCAGGACACCTCCGGCGTCAAACATCACTCCACGAATACGCCGGTTATCCCTCACCGACGGCAGTCTAACAACTCGACAGACATCGATGTCCCTGTCATCAATTCGGCATCCGGTGCGCACTGATCCGAGCGCCGTGGTCAAGGCCGGTATACGAATGTCAGTGAACGCGTCCGGGCTACGGTGACCCGGTGGCACCGGACAAGTGGGCACAGTGGCTCTTGACCCGTCGGGACGGCAACAGCGCGAGCCTGCGCGCCCGCAACGCCCGAGATGTGGCGGCGTTTCGTGACCGCGTCCTTGAGGGAGCTGACCTGGCGGCCGACGACGTGGTCCTCGACGTGGGTTGCGGGACGGGACTGATCGGGTTCGGCGCGCTGGATCGACTCGGCCCGGACGGTCATGTCATTTTCAGCGATGTCTCACTGGATGTGCTCGACGAGTGCCGGCGCACCGCCGGTGACGACCGGCGGTGCAGCTTTGTCGTCGCGTCCGCCGATGATCTCGCCGAAATCGCCGACGCCTCTGTCGACGTCGTGACCACTCGGTCGGTGCTCATCTACTCCGATCGCAAGGCCGCCGCCTTCGCGGAGTTCTTCCGGGTCCTGCGGCCGGGCGGACGGATTTCCCTGTTCGAGCCCATCAACAGCTTTGCGATGCGGCTTCGGCCCGACGATCTGTTCGGCGTGGGCACTGCGCCCGTGCACGACCTGGTCGCCAAGGTACGCGATGTCTACCGGGGCACCACCGAGGAAACCATGCGACCGATGATGGACTTCGACGAGCGTGACATCGTCGACTGGGCGGTGACCGCCGGCTTCGAGGCGGTGGAACTGGACTACCGCGCCCAGGTCGACGTGCCCGCCGACCCCATCGAGGACTGGGAGACACTCAAGCGCGTGGCGCCCAACCCCTTGGTCCCCACGTACGGCGAAGCGACCGCGGCCGCCCTGACCGACGACGAACGCGAGCGCCTCGACACGTACATGACCGCCCTGGCCGCAGCCGGCACGCCGACGCGGCGCACGATGGCCACCGCGTTCCTTCGCGCACGGCGTCCGCACAGCAACAACGCCGTGTAGCGGAGCGGTGTTCGCTCCAGGTCTGCTGATCGAAACCTGCGGCATGTCGCGGGTTCAGCTTGGCGACCATCCGACCGTCGACGTTTCCGCGTGGAATGTGCCCTGCCGCCTTCGCGGAGCCGGGTGGCCTCGCGCAGCGCAACAGCTCTCAGATGAACCGATCGGTTGAAGAGCGTCCCCAACGAACACTGCGCCGGATCAGCGGCGTGGCCCGTGCGGCCTCTGCCTACGGCGCAGGTTCCAGTACCACGACTGGGATCTGGCGGTTGGTCTTCCGCTCGTAGTCGGCGAAGCCTGGATACGCGGCCTTCTGCGCACTCCAGATCCGTTCCCGCTCGGTCCCGGTGGCAACTCGGGCGACCAACTCGACCTTGTCCGTACCGATCTCCGCGTGGGTATGCGGGTGAGCCAGCAGGTTGTGGTACCAGTCAGGGTTGGTGGGCGCGCCGCCCTTGGACGCGAACACGGCGTAGCCGCCGTCCACCTTCTGGTACATCATCGGGTGCACGCGAGGCTCGCCGCTCTTGGCGCCGACCGTGTGCAACAGCAGCAGCGGCGCGCCGGCGAACTGGCCGCCGACCTGGCCGCCGTTGGCGCGAAACTCATCGATGATCTTGTCGTTCCAGTCACTCATGCCTTCTCCTCGCCTCCGCGAACCGGCTTCTTATCGACGATTCTGACAGTCATGGCCGGGGCGTGACACCGCGGACTCGCACCAACGAGCCCGGCGGCGGCAATGCACAGCGCTCGGGGTCGCGGCCAGGCTCATCGGCCGTCGGCGCCGGGTGCACACCCACACCTGGTGGGAGCGGCTGTTGCTGATCGCTCGTCGACCGGTGCGCCGATGGCTACTCGGCGAGCGAGCGATCAGCGCCGCCCCATTCCCGGTACTCATCGGCTACCAGGATTTCACTCACTGTCCTCCCTTGTGTACCGATCGTCGGGAGCCCGAGTAGGTAGGTTGATCAATATCACCCGCCCGATCCGTCACCCGGAGAGGCCTTCGTATGCTTAAAAAGTGGTTTGCCAGGACCGCCGTTGCCGTCCTCGTCGCTGGGTCAGTGATCCTGACCCAGAACGCCCCGGCGCTCGCCCAGTCTCGTGAGGACACGTACCTGGCCGGCGGCACAGTAAACGGGCCGACCGCGATCAGCCTCGCCACGAAAGTCTCTCTCTACGACGACCACGTCTCCCTCAGAACGAACGTCATGTTCGGCGCCAACGCGACGTCCGCCACCGGCTGCAAGATCACAGGCTGGCTGATCCTGCGGTACTGGAACTCGACCTCGACGTGGGAAGGCCCTCGCAACACCTTCACCTGCGAAGGCGCCCTGAACAAGGCCGGGACGGCAATCGCGTTGTGGTGGGACAACTGGGCGGGATACACCAGCGCCGACGGCGCCCAGGGGCGAGTCTGCGTAGACCTGTACTACAACGGATCGACCTCGTCCGGCTGGCAGCGCTGCTATACCGCCCCCGTCACCTGGGAAGGCTGACCCCGCGCACCGATCCTGAAACACAACGGGCCGCCGGCAGTCCGGCGGCCCGTTGTGGCTAGCTGATTACCGCGCGCAACCCGCAGCCTCCCATCTGCTGCTGCGCCGCCACGAGGCAACGGATCCCACCCGGCCATCGGCGACTACTCCGAGGAGGGCGGTGACGGCCGCAGCGCGTCCGCGTGCCGGAGCGCGGCGGCAACGACCAGGAGCTGTCCGAGGATCTCGATCACCAGATAGACGAGCCAGCCCACGAACAGGTACGGCAGAACCGCGACCGCCGTGATCAGGCAGCACGGTCAGCGTCCGAAAGCTGGTCCGGTGCCGACGGCCCGTCCCACCCCTGCCAACAGGGCCAGCAGCAGTGCGGTGGGTACCAGGGCGAGGAAGATCTCCAGGCCGAGGGCGAGAAGAGTCCCTCCCGGTTGGGTGGAGCTGAGGTACGGCAGCCGGTCCTCACCGTCGGTGGCGGCTGTCAGGGCCGACCGGCGGGGCGGTGACGCACTCCTCGGGCTCCCATCGCACCTCGGCGAGCGTCGTAGCGTTGCAGTTGAGGTACTTGCTGAGACTCTGCTCGGCGGCGCTCGCCGTGTCCTGGACACCGTTGCTGGGCAGTACCCGAACGACCGTGGGCGGGCGGCGCGGACGGCTGCTCGATCTCGTCCAGCATGGCCAGGATGTTGGCCTCACCCTTACGGCGGCCGGTGCGGTACTCCCGGGTCAAGTCGTCGACGAGGTCGGTGACGGTGCCCGACTCCCGTATCAATGCCGGTCTGGTCGACGACACGAAAAAGCCGGCCGCCCCCACCGTCGAGACGAGACGACCGGCCACCACGAAATCAGCTAGTCGAGCTTCACGATGTACCCCTCGTCAGCGCACGCCGTCTGCAATCCCGACACGTGCGTCCCCATCGGCCCGATCAGCGCCAACGCACCCCCACCGTCCTCCATACCCTGCGCTTGCCACAGAATGTCGATCAGCGCCGTCCCGTGCTCCCGGATCTTCGGCTTCCGCGAATCCTCGAAAATCTTCCGCGCTTCCCGGTACTCGGCCTCCGTGAACTTGTCGTCATCCGCCGACTTCGGTTTGCCGTCCATCTGCTTGCCGTCGGCCATCGCCTTGCAGGCGGCGATCCCCGAGTCCTCGCGGATGAGGCCGTCGTAGACGGCGTAGCCGCCGACGCCGAGCACGAGAACCGCAGCGAGAGCGAGCGCGGCGACGATGAGCGGCTTACGGCTCGACGTGGCCGGCTGCGGCGGCACGGCCTGCCCGGGATAGCCGAACCCGGGATCGTGGGCGCCGACCTGGCCGGGCTGGTACTGCTGCGGCGGGTAGCCGGTGCCCTCCTGCTGGTTGGAATGCTGCGGCTGCTGAGTGTGGTACGGGTCGGTCAAGGCGTGCTCCCCACGTGGTTGCTGGCTCGTTGATGTTGGTTGGATCTTGTTCGCCGGGCTACCAACTGTCGGGTTGGTGACTGCGGTTGTGGCTGGTCAGGTGTGGACGTCTGCGGTTCGGCCCGGACGGCTCGGTTCAACGGCCGAAGGGGCCCGAACCGCCGGCCCAACCCCCGGCACACCAAACAGGCTGCTTACCGGCGCAACCGGCGGCGACGATCAGGCCCACCGACCTCGCCCACCGGCAAGCCGCCGCGGAGCTGCGCGTCGCCGCCCAACACAAGCCGACGACCGCCGTCGACGCCCAGGTCGATCGCCGGCCGCTGAGCGACTACGACCGCCTGTTCGGCCTGGACGCTGAGGTGGCTGCGTGATGGCTACCAAGGCCAACCGCAACGTCGCCTCGGAGATCGCGTTCCTCAGCCGCGCCCTGAAGGCGCCGTCCCTGGCCGCCTCCGTCGAACGCCTGACAGAGCGGGCCCGGGCCGAGTCGTGGACGCATGAGGAATTCCTCGCTGCCTGCCTGCAACCTGCCTGCAACGCGAAGTCGCCGCCCGCGAGGCGGCAGCTACCGGTTCAAGGACCGCGACCTCGGCCGCGACCCCGCGGCCAACAAGACCAACGACTGAACATCAACAACCAGCGAGGGGGTCGACATCCGGCCGGAACAGAGGGGCCAAGGTTCAGCCGGCGTTGACATTCTCAGTCGGTCGTCCAACCAACTGAGTGCTGCCAGTCGGTTCCGGGCAGTTCAGCAAGTTGCTGTGCCTCTACCCGTCGAAGGGTCACCTGCGGTGCCAGCGGCGCGAGGCTCGGCATTTGCGGATCGGGTCGTATGTGCATCTGAAACCCCTTCTCCGCCAGGCAATAGACCAGGCCCACGTCGCTGGACACGAGTCGGTCGTCCGCGCGCCCCCAGCAGGACACCCTTCCGGAGGTCGGGTAGCCGGCGCCCGCCGTCCTCTGGACGAGTACGGTGACCGTACGGCCGTAGGGCCTGGCTGGTCGATCGGAGAGCTCGAGAAAGAGGTCCGGATGGCCCGGCTGGCCGGGATACGCGTCCGTCAGTTCGAAGCCGGGGATCTCCGGAACGACCAGCGGCACGCCGAGACCGCGAAAATCGTCGACTCGCCACCGCAGTTGACTGACGCGCTCGATGCCGACGACGGCGACGAACATGGCCACCACAGCGAGCACGGCGCCCACTCGGGCCACGCCCGGCAGCCGCCGACGAGTCGCCAACGCCAACGCGAGGTGCACACACAACGCAAACACAGCCCAGTAGCCGGTGGTTTCCCACCGGTCGCGCACCGACCCGCCGATGGCCACCCCAACCGGAATCAGGACTACCAGCAGGATCGGCACCAGGACATGCGTCAGATGGACTCCAAGTCCCCGTCGTCGCACCACCAACGTCCGTAGCACCGGTGACAACGCCGCGATGACACCTGCGGCGCAGAGTGACGCGGCGAGGGAGATGAACACTGGACCTATTGACATCGTCCAGTCCTGGTCGACCGTCCACAGCCCGACAGCCAACACGGCCGCGACCGAGACGGCCCCACATGCCAAAGCATGGAGCGTCTCGATCCGCAGGGCCGGAACGTCGACGCGGTCACCGATGAGGCCCGTCACGTCCTACCACCCCTCATTCTGAATGCTCAGCCGTCCCGTACTAAGGGATGTCTCGTAACTCGATTCCCGTGCTGGCCTGTTCAGGTGAGTCGTACCCCGTCGAGGAGCATGGTCAGGCCTCGCTGGTAGTACTCCTGCTCGTCGGGAAGTCCGAGGAAGAAGTCGGCGGTTTCGGTCAGGTGGGGGTAGTCCTGCGGGGAGAGTGACTTCAGCCGCGCGCGCTTGGCGTTGAGCAGGGACTCCCGCCGGGCCGGGTCGGCGACGGCGGTTTCACCCGGCTGGCGGATCACCAACCCGATCAACGCGTTGAGCAGGAAGATGCTCAGCTGCGCTGCGGCCACCGGCGAGTGCCCCTCGGCGCGCAGCAGTCCGATGACCCGCTCGGCCAGATCGATGCCGGCGTCCGTGCGCATGAAGCGGAGGGGTGCGATCTCGGCGAGGGCGGGGTGCGCGCGCAGGACACGCAGCAGGGCCGCCATCACCGTAGGCAGGTCGGGCTCGCTGTCGGCGGTCAGCTCCATTTCGCCGAGGATCCGCTCGACCAGCGCGTCGAGGAGGGCGTCCTTGCTCTTGAAGTGCCAGTACAGCGCCATGGGAGTGACGTTCCAGCTCGCAGCGACCCGGCGCAGCGTGACGGCGTCGAGCCCGTCCGCGTCCGCGATGGCGAGGGCTGTGGACAGGAGCTCGTCGTGATCGAGTCGCTCGGCGGCCGGGGGTCGGGGTGACATGAGGCTCACTATATCTCGTAAAGGGTGCGGTTGACGATCAAGCAACGAGGCGTTACCTTCGATATACAGCGTAAATTTACGCCATATAGTTAGAGGCGGGCATGAGTCTTCAACAAAGGGAGAACCCTGTGGCCCACACCATCGTCATGACCGGCGCGACTCGCGGGTTCGGCCGCGTCGCCGTCGAGCGCGTCCTTGACGGCGACCCTGAGGCGCACCTCGTGCTCCTGGCCCGTGGCGCCACGGGAAACGAGCTCGCCTCCCAGCTCCGCCACAACGGGCGCGCCGTGACATCGATCCCGACGGACCTGTTGTCGATGGGCAGCGTCCGCGCAGCAGCTGACGAGCTGATCCGACGGCTCGATACAGGAGATCTGCCGCCGCTGCGCGGATTCATCGGCAACGCCGGCCTGCTTTACACGAACAACGTCACAGAGAGCCCGGACGGATTCGAGGCGACATTCGCCGTCAACGTGCTCGCCAATCACGTCCTTCTCCGCCTTCTGCAGGATCGATTCGAGGTGCCGTCACGGATCGTCCTCACCGTCAGCGACGCGCACTTCGGCGACTTCCGCCACAACGCGGGAATGATGCCCGCGCCGTCCTGGCAGGATCCGGCCGGCCTGGCCCGCATCCGCGCGTTCCCGGAGGCCGACTCTGTCACGGCGGGAGGGACGGCTTACTCCACCAGCAAGCTCGCCGCGATTTACCTCATCCACGAGTACGCACGACGCCTGCCGCAGGGCGTCGACATTGTCGGCTACAACCCTGGATTCGTGCCCGGTACCGGCCTGAGCCGCGATGCAGGCGCAGCTGTCCGGTTCGTGGGGCGGCGGATCATGCCACTGATGACGCTGACCCCGATGGCGTCGAGCCAGAGAGTCGCCGGCCAGCGCCTCGCCGACGTCGCGCTCGGACGCGTCCCGGCACCTTCCGGTTCCTACATCGATCGCACACGAGTGGAGCGCTCGTCCAAGGAGTCCTACGACCCTGAACGTGAACGACAGCTTTGGGAGGCCGTAGAAGACCTGCGCTCCTCAGTCGCATCCTGAGAGACACCCCAGACGGTCAATGGATGCGTTCTGCACGCTCACCGATTGCGTCAGCAGTATCGCAGCCCCGTGACGGCAGCGAGTTACCCGAGTGGAAGCAGGACCACAACGCCAGGCATCGCAAAGTCCGGGCCCGTGTCGAACATGCCCTGGCCCGGCTCAAGACCTACAAGATCCCTACGCGACTACCGTCGCGCCGCCCGGACCTTGGCCCTCACCGCAACCGGTATCGCCCACCTGCACGACATCGCTCTGTTCAGCTGACCGGAAACCGGTGGCGAGCAACGCCTGCATCGAGTTACGAGACATCGCTTAGCCAGCAGGCCTCACTCGGGACCGCAAATCAGGTCACTCAACCGGGCGAGTCGATGCTGGTCCGAACCGAGCACCAGCCGCGCTGCTCCCAATCTGCTCCCAACGTAAGCCGCACATACCGCAAAGCCCGTTACCGATGACTCCGGTAACGGGCTTCCGACCTGCACAAACTGAGAGTGGGCGATGCTGGTATCGAACCAGCGACCTCTTCGGTGTGAACGAAGCGCTCTCCCACTGAGCTAATCGCCCTCAGCGCCCCTGACTCTACCCGATCGTGGAACCGGACCGGAAATCCGGGGTCAGTGCGTCGCGAGATACCGCATCGCCTCGGCCACCACGTCGACGCCGAAGCTGAGCTTGAGGGAGAGCCAGACCACCACGCCCACGAAGACCAGGCCGACGGCACCGAGCACGAAGCGCAGCGGCAGCGACTGTCGCGTCACCCACTGCGTCCAGCCGTGCACGTGTCGACGGGTGAAGCCGAGCAGCCGGCGGGCCCAGTGGTATTCGACGGCCCAGATCCCGAGGCCGGCGATGACGAGCAGCCAGCCCGGCCCGGGCAGCGGGATGAGGGCGATGCCGATGGTGACCACAAGCGCGCCAGCGATGGCGATGAAGATCTTCAGGGCGATCCGGCCGGTGGGGTTGGCGCGGATCAGGTCGAGGGTCGTGGAGACGCGGTCCCGCCAGCGTGGGCGCCGGGGCGGCTCTCCGACGACGGTGACCCCGCCGGGGCGGCCGGCGTCGGGCGTCGACCGTCCGGGTCGCTCGGGTTGCTCCATCGGCACGTCGTACCCCCGCTTTTCGGCTGCTCGGACCGCGACTTTCGGCGGACCGGGCGCGGCCACCGGATCCACTGAGGATCGGTTCGTGACCATTTCACCCCCCAGTGTCGCTCGGGCCCGTCACTGCAACGGCCGACTGGACGTTACCGGAGTAAGTCGACGACTGAGCCACCCGACGCCGGGCGGAATCACGCACTGGGCAGAACCGGAAATCCTACCTGAATGCTCACATTCACGCGGCCTTTCCGTCCCCCTTCCCACCACTGGGTGAAGTCAGCGTATGGCGGAGCGTAGCCAGGAGTAGCACCTGAGTATGGGAAAAGCGGGACACGCGCGTTCCGCAGCGGTGCCGGGGGGAGAACGTCCATGAGTGTCATCCGACCGACGACCGTAGAGGTCGAGACGTCGCTAAGGCTCGTCGCACCTGACGCCACCGCCTTGCCGGTGCGTGCCAGTCTGCGTTACGACCCTGCTGACCCGTATGCGGTCCATGTCCTGTTCCATGCCGAATCGGCAGGGGGCGAGGCGGTGAGCTGGTCGTTCGCTCGCGAACTTCTGGTCACCGGCCTGGACGAACCGGCCGGCATCGGCGATGTGCGGGTCTGGCCCTGGGCCACACCGCGCGGTGACTTCGTCGCGCTGGCCCTCTCGTCACCGGACGGCAACGCCCTCTTCGAGGTGCCGCGCAGCGTCCTGGTGCGTTTCCTTCGACGGACGTACGTCGTCGTCCCGCGCGGCCGTGAGGCCGAGCACCTGGACGTCGACACGGCGGTGAACCGGCTGCTCGCCGGTCGCTGAGCACCGCCCGAACGGGCAAAACCGGCCAGACGGGGCCGCGCGGATCTGCCGAGTCCGCGCGGCTCCGGCATACCCGGGGGTACGCGGGCAGCCCGACCCGGGTCGGCCGGAGGCGCCGCCCAGCCGGGGCCGACCGACCCAGATCAGCCGTGCGTGGTGATACCGCCGTCGACGGGGATGACCGCGCCGGTGAGGTACGCGCCGGCCCGTGAGGAGAGGTAGATGGCGGTGCCGGCCATGTCCTCCGGGCGCCCGATGCGGCCCAGCGGCACCTGCTGCTCGATCGCGGTCCGGCTCGCCGGATCGTTCAGGGCGAACGCCATCATCTTGCTCTCGAACGGGCCGGGCGCGATCGCGTTGACGGTGATCTGCTCGCCGGCCAGTTGGTGGGCGAGGCCGCGGGTGAGCATGTGCACGGCGGCCTTGGTGGCCGAGTAGGCGTACACCTCCATGGACGGCACCCGGATGCCGTCGATGGACCCGATGTTGATCACGCGGGCCGGGTCGTCGGCGCTGGCGGCGGCGCGCAGCGCCGGCAGCAGCGCGGTGGTGAGCCGGAAGACGGCCTTGACGTTTACCGCCCAGAGCTTGTCGAACGCGGCCTCCGGGTAGTCCTCCAACGGTGAGCCCCAGGTGGCGCCCGCGTTGTTGACCAGAACGTCCAGACGATCGACGCGCTCGCGGACGGCGGCGGCAAGCGTCTCGGCGCCCGCGTCGGTGCCCAGGTCGGCGGGGATCGCCTCGCAGTGGCCCTCGGCGGAGAGTTCCTCGGCGACCGTCGCGCAGACGTCCGCCTTGCGGGACGAGATGATCACGCGGGCGCCGGCCCGGACGAAGCCCTGGGCGATCATCAGCCCGATCCCCCGCGATCCGCCGGTGACCAGGACCGTCTTGCCTTCGACCGAGAACAGCTGCGTCATGCCCATCCCATCGCGTGTCGGCGGGTCCGCCGGGCGGTCGGGCGGACGGCGGACGCCACGCGGGCCACGGACCGCACAGCGCTACCGCCGGGTAACGTAGCCCGGCCGCGGGGATCGCGACAAGCCTCGACGCCGCCACGGAGATCGGGATGCGGTGACCTGCGGTTCGGGCTACCGTCGCAGACGATGGTCTCCACCGATCCCTCCCCCGCGCCATCGATCGGAACGGCGTCACCCGTACCCGACGAGATTTCCACCTTCGCGCTGGCCGACCTGGCCGGTGACCCCGGCTGGCGGCGTCCGGTGCTCGTCGAGCGGGAGCTGTTGATCCTCACCACCCGGGGTCACGGCGACGCCGAACTGGATTTCCACATGCTGCCCTGCCGACCCGGGACGCTGCTGCGGGTTCGCGCCGGTCAGGTGCTGCGCTGCGCCGGCCCGCAGTTCGACGCGACTGTGGTCGGCTGGACCGCCGGGGCGCTGGACGGCCTGGCCGTCGACCCGGACGCACCGCAGACGTGGCGGCAGTTGGCCGGTGAGGACGAGGACGCGGTGATCAACGAGGTGAGCCAGTTGGCTGTGGACTGCCAGCGGCACAGCGCCGGCCCCGCCGGTCGTGCGCTGCTGCGCCACCAGCTCGCCGTGCTCCTGCTGCGACTGGCGCTGCCCGGTGCAGCGGGGTCCGGGCACCGGCCGGAGGTCGAGACGTTCCAGCGGTTCTGCCGGGAGGTCGAGCACCGCTACCAGGTGACCCGACGGGTCGAGGACTACGCCGCCGCGCTCGGCTGCTCGGTGCGGACCCTGACCAGAGCCTGCCTGGCCGAGACCGGTCGCAGCGCCAAACAGGTCATCGACGAGCGGGTCGCGTTGCAGGCCGCCCGGCTGCTCGCCGCGAGCGACCACCCGATCGCGCAGATCGGCCGTGAGCTCGGCTTCTCCGAGCCGACCAACTTCGGTCGCTTCTTCACACGCGAGATCGGGGTCAGCCCCGGCGCGTTCCGCGCTGCCCGCGATCAGCCGCCCGCCGGCCGGGTCGTCCGACCCCGACCGGCGGTCGAGCCGACGGGTGCCAACGCTGGGCGGTTCCGCTCCGGCACTTCGGCCGACCCGGCCAACGGCGGTCACGCCACGCGGTCGGGGATGCCCGGTGGGTCGGGCGGCGGCACCGGGCGGGCATGATGACGAGGTGCAGATCTCCGCGCGCGGCGACTACGCGGTACGGGCGGCGCTGAGCCTCGCGGCCGCGTACCCCTCGCTGTTGTCCACCCAGGCCATCGCCGCCGAGCAGGACATGCCCCGCAAGTTCCTGGAGGCGGTCCTGGCCGATCTGCGCCGGGCCGGCATCGTGCGCGCCCAGCGCGGTGCCGAGGGGGGCTACACCCTCGCCCGTCCGCCCCGCGAGGTGACCGTCGGCGCGGTGCTGCGCGCGGTGGAAGGCCCCCTCGCGGGGGTACGTGGCCTGCGCCCGGAGGAGACCCGTTACGAGGGGGCGGCGGAGAACCTGCCTGGCCTCTGGGTCGCGGTACGCGCCGCCGTCCGGCGGGTGGTCGACGAGGTGAGCCTCGCCGAGATCGTCAGCGGGCGGCTGCCCGCGCACGTCCGCAGGCTCACCGCACTGCCCGACGCGTGGGAGCCCCGCTGACCCCTGTCACAGGGTGTGGATGACGTCGGCAGTGGGCAGGCGGGGCAGCCGATCGCGCCAGGCGTCCGGGCCAGGGTGGCCCACGTTCATCAGCAGCAGTGCCTCGTGCCGTCCGTCGGGAAAGAACTCCCGGGTCACCCCTGCGGCGTCGAACCCGGCCATCGGTCCGGCGGCCAGCCCCGCGGCGCGTACGCCCACCAGCAGGTAGCCGATCTGCAGGGTCGCGTTGAAGCGGGCCTGCTCGGCGCGGGCCGCCCGGTCGGCGAGCCAGTCGCGGGCCTGCGGGCGGTGCGGGTACAGCTCGGGCAGCCGCTCGTGGAAGTCCACGTCGGCGGCGAGCACCGCCACCAGCGGGGCGCTTGCCGTCTTCGCCCGGTTGCTCGACGACACGTGCGGCAGCAGCCGGGCCCGCGCCTGCGGCGAGCGCAGCAACAGCACCCGCAGCGGCTGCCCGTTGTACGCCGTCGGCCCGTACCGGATGAGGTCGTGGATCGCCGCGACCTGGGCATCGGTGACCGGCTCGTCGGTGAACGTGTTGGCCGTGCGGGCCGCCCGGAACAGCAGGTCCTGGGCGGCCCGGTCCAACGCGAACAGGTCGGCCGCGGCGGGCGCGGTCATGCCGGCACCGCCGTGGCGTAGCCGCCCTGGTGGCGTACCAGCGGTCGGCCGTCGCCGCCGTCGCTCAGGGCGAGCGGTTCGGCGATCACCAGCGTCTGGTCCCCGGCCGGGACGCGGTGCACCACCCGGCAGAGCAGCCGGGACAGCACCCCGGTCAGCAGCGGCACCCCGAACGGGCCGGGTGTCCAGTCGGGGTAGGCGGCGAACCGGTCGATGCCACCGGTGGCGAAGACCGTCGCGGCTTCCCGCTGCGCCGCGGCCAGCAGGTGGATCGCGACGTGCTCGGCGCGGGCCAGCACCGGCCAGCTCGACGACGCCACGTCGAGGCGGAAAGAGACGAGCGGCGGCTCCACCGAGACCGAGGTAAACGAGGTGGCGGTGAACCCGGCCCGGATCGGCGCGCCGATCCCGCCCAGGCGGGCCGGATCGGTGGCCCGGGCCACCGCCGTGACGACTGTGACGCTCGTGCCCTGTCGCAGCAGTACCGCACGGAACAGGTTCCGGTCCACCGGTCGCAGCTCGGCGGCGTCCGTGGCCGGACGCTCCACGGTGGTCATGCCGACGCCAGGGGCGGCGCGGCGTACGAGCTGGCCGGTCGGGGCAGGCCGCTGGCGGCCGTGCCGGTGGGCAGGGTCATCGCGAGGGTACGCAGAGGGCCACGTCGGGGTGGGGACATGAGGAGTCTCCTGATCTGTCGCACGATGGGTGTGCAGGGCACCCGGGTGGGGTGCCCGGAGGCACGCCGCTCCGCGGTGAGCGGGCGAGCGGTGAGGGTGCGGCGACGGAACCGAGCCGGGAGAACCGCTCAGCTCAACAGAGCGCGCTCGCGTGCCGGACGAGGTCGACGTGCACGCAAGCGATGAGGAGGAGGTCATCCCGCTGCGACATGACCCCATGCTGCCGCTGGTGGGATCGACAGGTCAACGGCCTTCCAGAAGGTGGGACTTCCATCGGTGCCGATGTTGGGAACTGCCCCGAGCAGTGTTTACCGCCGCGCAAGACCTATCTGGTGGATAGGAGTTGCCCAGCCGTGTCTCGCTACCGTCCACCGGGGACGCCGAGAGGGTTTCGGAATTCGCCCGTCCGGGAATGTTCGATCTCGACACGGCAGGGAACGGTGACGAGGGGAGTCCTCCGATGGGCCTCATGTTTCGCAAGCGCAAGAAGATCGGTCCGCTGATCCTGAACTTCACCGAGAACGGCTTCTCCTCGTGGAGCATCAAGATCGGGCGCTGGTCCTGGAACTCGAAGGCCCGGGCACACCGTGTCGACCTGCCGGGTCCGCTGTCCTGGAAGCAGGACAAGTCCCGGTCGTAGCGTCCCGGGAGTCGAGCGGGGTGCCGGTGATTCACCGGCACCCCGCTCGGCGTCTGCGCCGCCAACCCCGCACCGTCCTGGCCTCGTCGATCGCGCTCTCGGTCGACGTTGCGCGTGGAAGACCCCTTGCGCCGAGGCATGGGCGCACGATCGCGGAGGGACCGGGCCGCTCAGGGCGTGGGGGTGATGAGTTCGTCGCCGGCGAGCCGACCGGTGTCGCGTTCGCGGCGGACGTCGCCCGTGTTGACCAGGTCGGCGAGCGCCTGGTTGGCGTCGGCGGCGCGGTAGACGGTCGCGGTGAGGGTGTGCCGGCGCAGCTCGGTGACCGGCCGTGGCCCGCCCCGGCGCAGCTCGGCCAGCAACTGGCGGGCCAGCGGCTCCAGCGCCGGCTCCCCCGCCACGTCCACCGGCGGGGCCGCCGGATCGGCGGGGTCCCGGTAACGCACACCGAGTTCCGCCCCGACCGTCCACAGCGCCTCACGGACCGCCTCCAGGCTCCGATCCGAGCGGCTGCCGAACGCGACGACGCCGGCGGCGTCAGCTGTCGCGTCGGCCGCCAGCACCAATGCCACCTCGGCGACCAGCGGAAACCCGGCGGCGACGAGGGCCGCGCGGGCGGTGCTGCCGGCGTGCAGCAGCACCTCGCCGGTGCGGCCGTTGGTGGCGGCACCGAGCAGCGGCGGGGGCACCTCACCGGGCAGGTCCAGGAAGCAGAACAGCGGCGACCCGGCCGCGCCGGCGGCCTTCACCGCGACCGGCAGCCGGTCCGGACCGCCGGGCAGCAGGTGCACGGTCACCTCGGCCGGCAACTCCGCCTCGATCGGCCCGAGCCGGACCGGCAGGTCGGCGGCGTCGTCGGCAAGCACCAGCACCGTCACCTGGCGGCCGCGCACCTGGGCGGCGTGGCCGGCGACCACCCGCAGCACCGCCTCCGCTCCGCCGCCGTCGGCACCGGCCCAGGCCAACGCGACGGTTGCCCGCCGCGAGCGGTGCAGGGCGGCGGGCAGCCAGGTCGCCACCTGGCGGACCAGCAGCTCACGGAGAAAGTCGGTGGTCCGGTTGGTCGGCATCGGTCCGTTCTACCCTATGGCCGGCTCACGCCGGGACGGAGATCCCCACGCCACCGCGGGTCTGCCCGCCGTAGCGCTGCCGCTCGGCGGCCAGGTCGAGCCGGCCGATGCGCTTGCGGGCGGCCAGCGCGCCGTCGTCCAGCCGGTCGGCCGGGACCAGCCAGACCACCTCGAACTCCAGACCGTCCGGGTCCTGCCCGTAGAGGCTCTTGGTGGTGCCGTGGTCGGACGTGCCGGCCAGCGCCCCGGCGGCGGCGAGCCGCTCGGCGGTGGCGGCCAGCTCGTCGAGGGTGTCGACCTCCCACGCCAGGTGGTAGAGCCCGACGGTGGCCCGGCCGGCGGTGGATCGCCCGGCGGCCGCGCCGATCTCGAACAGGCCGAGGTCGTGGTCGTTGGTGGAGTCGGGGGCCTGGAGGAAGGTGGCGCCCCGGAAACCGTCCGGGGTCATCGCCACCGGGCGGAAGCCCAGCACGTCGCGGTAGAAGGCGACGCTGCGGGCGAGGTCACTGACGTAGAGGACCGCGTGGTTGAGCCGGTGGATACCCATGACCCGAGTCTAACGCCATTTAGTTGAGCGTTCAACCATTGCGGGTATGATGGCCGTCATGACCCGCTGGTTGAACCCCGACGAGCAGCGCACCTGGCGGGCGTTCCTCGCCGCCTCCCGGGCGCTGATGGACACGCTCGACCGTGACCTGCAACGCGATGCCGGCATGCCGCACGCCTACTACGAGATCCTGGTGCGGCTCTCCGAGGCCCCGGGTCGGCAACTACGGATGAGCGACCTCGCCGAGGCCGCGGGGTCGTCGCGCAGCCGGCTCTCGCACGCGGTGGCCCGCCTCGAGGCGGCCGGCTGGGTGCGCCGCGAGGACTGCCCCACCGACCGGCGCGGGCAGATCGCGGTGCTCACCGACGAGGGTTTCGCGATCCTCGCGGCCGCGGCCCCCGGCCACGTCGAGGGGGTACGACGACACCTGTTCGACGCGTTGAGCCCGGCCCAGGTCGACCAGTTGCGCCGGATCAGCGAGACGTTGGCCGAGCACCTGACCAGATCCTGACCGATCGGCACCGGCGCGGGTCTTGTACTTACCGTCGTCGGATGAGCACGATGGGGCGTGTCCTCCGGCTTCGACGAGTTGACTGACCAGGCGCACCACCTCGTGTCCACTGGCGACGTGGCAGGTGCGCAACGGCTGCTCTCCGACGCGCTCACCGACGCCGACCCCAGCCCGGCCAACGCCACACCCGAGCTGGCCGAGGCGGCCAGCCTCCAGGCGCGGGTGCTCGTCGCCCTCGGCGAGCCGCACTCCGCCCGAGGCTGGGCCGCCTTCGCGTACGCGGCCACCACCCGGTTGCACGGCCGCTCCGACCCCCGCACGGTTGCCGCGGCGGCCACCCTGGCCGCCGTGCTGCACCGGGTGGGCAGCCACTCCCGGGCCGCCCGGCTCTACCAGGAAGTCATCATCGAGCTGACCGCGCAGGACGGCCCCGAGTCGCTGCGGGTGCTGGCCGCGCACGCCGACCTCGCCACCGTCGAGTACGCCCGCGGCCAGTGCACGGTGGCCCGCGACCGCCTTCAGGACGCCTGGGAGCTGCACCGCGAGGTGTACGGCGACGGTCACCCGAGCGGCATCAAGATGCTGGCCCGGCTCGGCGCCATGCAACGCGACTGTGGGCAGTTCGCCGAGGCGCACGACAACCTGGCGCTGGCCCGCGAGTTGTGCCGGCAACACCTGGCCGCCGACGACCCACTGGCTCTGCAGGTGGCGGCTCTCGCCCGGGCGGCGGCCAACCCGGACCACGTCTGCGCGGACGACGCGCCAGCCGACCGGGACGCCCCGGTGGTGCCGGCCGCGCGTACCGCGCCGCACAGCGACCGGCCGGTCGAGTCCGCCTACTACCCACCCGCGCCCCCGCCGCGCCAGGTCGAGGAGGAGGTGCCCGCTCCGGCCTACCGCGACGACGAGTCATGGGCCTCGCACGGGGTCGGCGGGGTGCCGAGCCCCCGGGTCCCGGCCGACGAGCCGGACGGGTCGTCGGGCTTCCACTGGCCGCCGGACCCGCCATACGACGAGCCGGCCCCGCACCCCACCGTCGGGCCGGTGCCCCCATCGGTGGCCGGGTTCACCGGCAGCGAAGAGGCGTACGGCGTCTACCGGCTGCACCGCCCCGGCGCGTCGGGCCAGCCGGATCAACAGGCCCCGCCGTACGCGCCACTGGAGCCGTACACGCCGTCCCGGCTGTTGCCGGTGCCCGTGCACCGCGCGCCGACACCGCCGCGCAACCGGCTGGTGCCGGTGCTGGTGGCCGGCGTGGTCGTGGTGCTGCTGGGCACGGCGGCGGTGATCGCCGGGGTGGCGCGGGTCGGCGACGGGGACGACCCGTTGCCGGGGCCGACCAACGGCTCCCCCAGCGCCGGCCCGACCGGCACGGGCGCGCCGGCCACCAGCGGTGGCACCGGTCCGGATGGCACGGCACCGCCCGTGGCCGCACCCGGCACCCCGCCCGGCGCGGTGAGCCTGCGCGACAACCGGGACAACATCGCTCTGCGCTGGACGTACCCGGCCGGCGGCGAGGGGCCTGTCGTGGTCTCGGCCGGCCGGGCCGGGCAGGAGAAGACGGCAATCGCCACGCTGCCCGCGGGCACCGACAGTTACATCGTCTACGCGCTGAACCGCGCCAACGACTACTGCTTCACCGTGGCCGTCGTCTGGTCCACCGACACCGTCGCAAGCGCCAACCAGGTCTGCACCCGCCGCCGCTGACCTCCCGACCGGCCCACCACCCTGGTCATGGTCTGTGGACCGCCGGTCCCCGCTCGCCCTCGGGCGGAAGTGCCGGCAGCAGCAGGCACACCCGCAGCCCCGACCGGCCGTCGGCGTCGGTCAGGGTGATGGTGCCGCCCGCGCGGCGGACCAGCTCCCACACGATGGCGAGACCCAGGCCCGCGCCGCCGTCGTCGCGGCCCCGGCCGTCGTCCAGCCTGGTGAACCGGTCGAAGACCCGTTGCCGGTCGGCAGCCGGAATCCCCGGGCCGTCGTCGGTCACCGTCACCAGGTGGTACGCGGCCTCCCAGTGCGGCTCGGCCGTGAGGATCACGCTGCCCCGCGCGTGGCGGGCCGCGTTGTCGACGAGGTTCGACAGCACCCGCCGCAGCTCGGCCGCGTTTCCTGCCGTCCACAGCGGGCCCGACGCCGGCACGAGGAGCACCGGCGGTGAGGGATAACGGGCGGCGACCTCGGCCACCAGCGCGCCCACGTCGACCGGGCCGGTCCCCCGCGCCGGTGGCATCTCGTCCAGGCGGGCCAGCAGCAGCAGATCGTCGACCAACCGGCTCAACCGCTCGGTGTCGGCGAGCAGGTTGACGGTCACCGTCGTCCAGTCCGTCCGGTCGGCGAGCCGCTGGGCCACCTCCAGCTCGGTGCGGATGTTGGTGAGCGGGCTGCGCAGCTCGTGTGCCGCGTCCGAGACGAAGGCCCGCTGCCGGGTCCGCGCCGACTCCAACCGGTCCAGCATCCCGTTGAGGGTGACCGCCAGCCGATGGATCTCGTCGGCAGAGGCGGGCACCGGCAGGCGGCCACCCGCCGCTCGGCCGGTGATCTCCTCGGCGCTTCGACGCAGCGCCTCCACGGGCCGCAACGTCGCACCGACCACCCGCCACGCCACCCCGGCCAGGATCGCCACCAACAGCGGGAAGGCCACCAGCAGGATGGTCCGTACCACGTGCGTGCCCTGCCGGACGTCGGCCATCGACCGGGCGACCAGGACGGTGAGCGGATCGGCTGCCGTGCCGGCGGGTACGGCGACCACCCGAACCGGGCCGGCGAGCCCGGCCCGCTCAGCCGGCACCACCAGACGCTGACGGTGACCGGCGTCCAACCGCTCGGGGCGGACCATCGGAACCAGCCGGTCCGCGTCGATCGAGGCGGCCCGGATCCGACCCTGCGCGTCGATCACCTGGACCCGGACCTGCCCACCGGCCACCGGCAGCGGGTCGGGCAGCGCGTCCTCGGCGGCGAGCAGGGCGACGGCGTCGGCAGTCCGGAACGCCTCGGTGTCCACCGTGCGCTGGAGCAGGAAGCCGAGCGCGCCCAGCAGCACCGCACCGCCGAGGGCAAGGCCCACGGTGAGGCCGACCACGCCGAGCGCCATGAGCCGTCCTCGCAGACCCAGCCTGCGCAGGCCCCATCCGGGTAACCGGCGGCCGCCCAGCGGGTCGGCCGTTGTCACGTCGCCAACCGGTAGCCGGCGCCCCGGACGGTCTCCAGCCGGTCCCGGCCGAGCTTGCGGCGCAGGTAGCCGACGTACACCTCGACCACGTTGGGTGCCGTCTCCAGGCTGGCGTCCCACACGTGGTCCAGCAGCTCGATCTTGGAAATAACCTGACCGGGGCGACGCATCAGGTAGTCCAGCAACGCGAACTCCCGCGCGGTCAACGCCACCTCGGCGTCGGCGCGGGTCACCCGTCGGCGCGCCGGGTCCAGCCGCAGGTCGCCGACGCTCAGCACGGTCGGACGTTCCGGCGCTCCCCGGCGCAGCAGGGCTCGCAGGCGGGCCAGCAGCACCACGTACGAGAAGGGCTTGGTCAGGTAGTCGTCGGCGCCGCAGTCCAGGCCGTCGGCCTGGTCGTACTCGCCGTCCTTGGCCGAGAGCATCAGGACCGGCAGCCAGTGTCGCTCGGCGCGCAGCCGGCGGACCAGCTCGTAGCCGGACAGCCCGGGAAGCATCACGTCGAGGATCATCGCGTCGTATTCGCCGTGCCGCGCCGCGTCCAGGCCGGCGGGACCGGTGGCCGCCACGTCGACCGCGAACCCCTCCGCCTGCAGGCCGCGTTGCAGGGCAGCCGCCAGCCGGGCCTCGTCCTCCACCACCAACACCCGCACGCCTCAAGGGTGCCACCCGGGTCAAAGCCGGCGTCCTCAGCGCCTTCACAGGGCCGAGGAGGCAGGATGTCGGGCAGGAGGTGCCACCATGTCCGTCCTGAGAAGCCGTCCCGTTCTGCGCTGGTTGGTCCCGGCTGCCGCCGGTGTCGTCGTCATCGGCGGAGGCGCCGCAGTCGGCACGTTCGCCGCCGAGGCGGAGCCGAGCCTGCCGCCACGTACCGCCGCCCAGCTCCTGGTGGATCTTCAGACCTCCCAGTTGGAGGGGTTGTCCGGGACTGTCGTGCAGCGCGCCGACCTCGGTCTGCCTCCGCTGGTGGGGCTGATTCCCGGCAACGACCTGACGACACTGCTGACCGGTACGCACACCCTGCGGGTCTGGTATTCCGGCCCGGATCGGCAGCGCGTCGCGCTGCTGGACACCCTCGGCGAGCAGGACGTCATCCGCAACGGCCGGGACGTGTGGACCTGGGAGAGCCGGGGCAACACCGCGCGCCACCGCACGCTTGGCGACGCGCGCACGACCGGGAAGCCGGGTCACGCGGCGACGCCGAGTCTCCCCGCCACCCCACAGGAGGCCGCCGACCTGGCGTTGGGCGCGATCGACCCGAGCACCGAGGTAAGCGTCGGCCGCTCGGCCACCGTCGCCGGGCGGGACGCGTACGAGCTGGTGCTCCAGCCGCGCGACAGTGACTCGCTGGTGCACCAGCTGCGGATCGCGATCGACGCGAAGCAGCACGTGCCGCTGCGCTTCGAGGTGCTCGCCAAGGGCAGCGACCAGCCGGCGTTCGAGATGGCCTTCACCCAGGTCGACTACCGGCATCCCGACGCCGACCAGTTCGCCTTCAACCCGCCGCCCGGAGCGACCGTGACCGAGGAGACCGAGAAGACGGCTGAGAAGCCGCCGGCGCAGGCCGCGCGGGGCGGGAACCCGCAGGTGCGTGCCGTGGGCGAGGGCTGGGCCACCGTCCTGGTCGCGCGCCTCGACGAGACCCCGGGCAGGGCGGCCGCCGGTGCGCCTGCCGGCGCCGCGCCGCCCGCGGACGTGTCGAAGCTGCTCGGCGGGCTGCCCGCGGTCAGTGGGGACTGGGGCAGCGGCCGGCTGCTCACCAGCAAGTTGTTCAGCGTCCTGCTCACCGACGACGGTCGGGTGCTCGCCGGAGCTGTCACTCCCGAGCGGCTCTACCAGGTCGCTCGCGGCTGACGCCTCGAAGCTCCCACGCCGGGTCGACCTGATGGTCGGCCCGGCGTTCCTCGTTGTGTGACAGGAATCGGGCCGGTCGGCTTGGTGACAGCCGGCGGACCGCGCTATCTTCAACAATTCGAGGACACTTCGAGGGCACAAAAAAGAACGGCATAAAAGCCGTTCCTGCAAGACATTCTAATCTTTAGGGAGACGGCTTGTCAAGGCACTCCGGCGGTACCGGTGAATTGCCGCTCGACGACGAGATCGGCCGCGAGCAGGAGTACGTCTCGATGCTCTACGACCGGCTGGACGGGCTGCGTGAGCAGGCCGCCCACCGGCTCACCGACGCGCTGCGCAGCACCGGCGGCACCCTGCAGGATCGCTCCCAGCGCGACAGCTCGGTGGCGATGTACGCCGACCAGGTCGAGCAGTTCTCCGCCGTGGAGAATGGCCTCTGCTTCGGCCGGCTCGACGGCGACGACGACTCCCGCCGCTACATCGGCCGGATCGGGATCTTCGACACCAGTGGTGACTACGACCCACTGTTGATGGACTGGCGGGCCCCCGCCGCGCGTCCGTTCTACCTCGCCACCGCCGCCAACCCGCAGGGCGTACGCCGGCGGCGGCACCTGCGCACCCGCCAGCGCAAGGTGACCGGGCTCAACGACGAGGTGCTCGACATCGACAGCGCCTCCCCCGGCGGGCACGAGGAGCTGACCGGCGAGGCGTCGCTGCTCGCCGCCCTCAACGCCGGTCGGACCGGCCGGATGCGCGACATCGTGGAGACCATCCAGGCCGAACAGGACGGGATCATCCGCGCCGACCTGCCCGGCGTCATGGTGGTCCAGGGTGGCCCCGGCACCGGCAAGACGGCTGTCGCGCTGCACCGGGCGGCGTACCTGCTCTACACACACCGGCGGGAGCTGTCCAGCCGAGGTGTGCTGTTGGTGGGCCCGAACGCGACGTTCCTGCGCTACATCTCCCAGGTGCTGCCCACGCTTGCCGAGACGGGCGTGCTGCTGCGTACCCAGGGTGATCTGTTTCCGGGGGTGAGCGCCCAGCGCGTCGAGCCGGCCGAGACTGCGGCGCTCAAGGGCCGCGCGGTGCTCGCCGAGGTGCTGGCGCTTGCCGTGCGGGACCGGCAGTGGGTGCCGGACGAGCCGCTGGAGATCGAGGTGGAGCGGGAGGTGCTCACCCTCGACCCGGAGACGGTCCGCGCCGCCAGGGACCGGGTACGCCGCACCGATCGGCCGCACAATCTGGCGCGGGCGCTGTTCGACGTGGAGATCGTGCACGCGCTCGCCGACCAGGTGGCGGAGCGGATCGGCGCCGACCCGCTGGGCGGGGACAACCTGCTCGACGAGGCCGACCGCGCCGAGATCCGCCGCGAGCTGCGCGAGGAGACGGAGATCGAGGCCGCCCTCGACCGGCTCTGGCCGGTGCTCACCCCGCAGCGCCTCCTCGCCGACCTGTACGCCGACCCGGACCGGATCGCCGCCGCCACGCCGATGCTCACCGACGCCGAGCGGGCCCGGCTGCATCGCGAGCCGGGCGGCTGGACGCCCGCCGACGTGCCGCTGCTGGACGAGGCCGCCGAGCTGCTCGGCGAGGACGAGCGGGCCGCCGCCGCCCGCCGGGACCGCATCCGCATGATGGAGCGGGAGTACGCCGAGGGCGTGCTGGAGATCGCCCGGGGTTCCCGCTCGATCGACGTCGAGGACGAGGCCGAGGGCGGTGAGATCCTCGGCGTGACCGACCTGATCGACGCCGACCGCCTGCTGGAGCGGCAGGAGGAGGCCGACCGGCTGACCACCGCGCAGCGCGCCGCCGCCGACCGGACGTGGGCGTTCGGCCACGTCATCGTGGACGAGGCGCAGGAGTTGTCACCGATGGCGTGGCGGCTGCTGATGCGCCGGTGCCCGAGCCGGTCCATGACGATCGTCGGGGACGTGGCGCAGACCGGCGCGCTCGCCGGGACGCCCTCCTGGGCCGACGCCCTCGCCCCCTACGTGGCGCAGCGCTGGCGGCTGACCGAGTTGACGGTCAGCTATCGCACGCCGGCCGAGATCATGGCGGTCGCCGCCGACGTACTGACCCTGATCGATCCGGCGCTGCGACCGCCGCGCTCGGTGCGCGAGAGCGGCGTACCACCGTGGGACCGTGCGGTGCCCGACGAGCAGCTCCCCGCGGAGCTGGTGTCGGCGGCGACGCGTGAGGCCGCCGGGCTGGCCGAGGGTCGCCTCGGCGTCATCGTGCCGGCAAGCCGAGTGGACGCGCTCGGCACGGCGCTGACCGCGGCGCTTCCGGAGGCCACGGTGGGCGAGCACCCGGAGCTGGAGAGCCGGGTGGTCGTGCTGACTGTCGCGCAGGCCAAGGGGCTGGAGTTCGACTCGGTGCTGGTGGTCGACCCGGACCGGATGGTGGCCGAGTCGCCGCGCGGGCGTAGCGACCTGTATGTCGCTCTCACCCGGGCCACCCAGCGCTTGGGCGTCCTACGCCCCGCCAGTTGATCATGAGGTTGGCGGGGGCCCGAGTGATCGAAGCCCCCGCCCACCTCGTGATCGACGGGCCGGGAGGCGTGCGGCGCCCCGAGAACGGGGCGCCGCAACGCGTCAGTCTCCGGCCTTGTCCCTGATGGACTTCGCCGGCCCGGTCGCCGACGTGGACTGGTCGCTGGTGCCGCCGCCCATCGGGGTGCTCAGACCGCCCGTGGTGGCGTCCCCGGTCGTCGTCGGGGCCACCTTGCCGGGGTGCCGCTCCGGTTGGCGGGCCACCCGACGCACGCTGGCCGGGCCGGCCGTGCCGCCGGTGGTGGTCACCGCGCCCTGGCCGCCGACAGGGCCGCCGTCGCGCAGCACCTGCGGATCGATCCGCTCCTTCGCCGGGTCGAACGGGTCGTCTCGCTGGATCTGGCTCTCGATGTCGGTACGGGGCAGCGTCACCTCGTCAAGGGCGCCCTCGCCGTACACGCCGCCGGCGATCCGGTTCTCGGCCTGCCGGGCGGCGTCCTGCCGCATGTCGTCCTCACGCACGTTCATCACCTCGCAGAAGCTGTGGAACTGACTGCGTGCCCGGTGACCCGTCGGTCAAACCCGCAGTACGCCCGCCCACCGGGAACCGGACATCCGGCGTGATCGGCCGCTCTGGGCACTGCCCGTCCGGGTGACCAGCCGGCCCGGCCGCCGCGGATTCTTTTCCCGGCGGAGGACGTGTTACCTGGTCGGCGGCCTCGGGTAGTCGGGGGGTGTCCCCGCCGAGAACGCGAACCGTGCCGTGGCCGAAACGCGGTAGCGGGGCGAGGGAACGCAGGTACGACTCATCGCATCCTGAGGAGGACCAGATGAGCACGCAGGCTGCTTCCACCCGGCCGATGAACCGGCCGATGTCGGACGTGCAGAACCCCGCTTCGATGCGGGAGACGCAGCAGATGCCGGCAATGCGCGACGGGCACCGAGACCCGATGCCGTCGCCGGGTACGGAGACCAAGCAGGCGTTCCTGACGACGGAATTCTGGGTCTACGCCGCTGCCGTCGCGCTCGTGGTGATCGCCGCGTTCTGGAAGGGCACCACAGCGAACGGCCTGAACATCAACGACCCGAACCGGGCCTGGCTGTTCCTGACCATCCTGACCGGTGGTTACCTGGTCAGCCGTGGCCTGTCGAAGGCCGGCTCTCAGCGCCGGTCGGGCAGGGAGCGGAGCATGCGCGGGCGTTGACGCCGCCGCACGTGAACAGTGGCCTCCGGGAGACTTCTCCCGGAGGCCACTGCCGTCGTGTGTGGACCGCTTACTCGTCGCCGCCGAAATCGCCGAAGTCGCCGCCGAAGTCGCCCTCGAAGGCGTCCTCGATCAGCTCGCCGGCGACCAGCCCGCCGGCGACACCGAGCGCCGCGCCGGCCACCATGCCGCCCATACCGCCGTGCCCGCGGCCATGACCGTGGCCGTGGCCGTACTGGGAGCGCAGGCTGCCGTAGCGCGACGTCGTCTCACGCAGCCACCCGTCGACGACCTGCGCCCAGTCGACGCGGTCGACGTCGGCGTGGGACACCTGGTAGCGGCCGAACGCGTCGTGGCCGGCGCTGAGGAAGCCGCCCCGCTTGTCACACTCCAGGATCACCTCGACACCACGCTGGCTGGTCACGAAGGTCAGCTCGACCTCCGTGATCGTGCCCGCGTACTGCGGGGCGGCGAAGAACTCGATCTCCTGGTAGAACGGCAGCGTCTGCTGTACGCCCCGGATGTGACCGCGCTCCAGGTCGGCGTGCTTGAACCGGAAACCGAGCCGCTGGAACGCCTCCAGGATCCGCTCGTGCACCGGCAGCGGGTGCACCGCCACGTGGTCCAGGTCGGTCTTGTCCACCGCGCGGGCCACCGACAGCTCCGTCCGCAGGCCCATCGTCATGCCGTGCAGACGCTGGCCGTACACGTCGGTGATCGGGGTCTCCCACGGCACCGGGAGCTGGAACGGGATCGACAGCTCCTGCTTGGGCGCGAGCTGGAACGCGCCGCTCACGGCCATCCGGTGAAACTCCATGGTGCCCGCGTACTCCGTGTCGTGGCCCTCGACCTCGACCCGCGTGACCAGGCCGATCACCACCTGCTCGATGGCCGCCGGGCTGTCACCGCCAACGAGGTTGACCTGACCGTCGAGGGTCAGACCGGGCCGGGTGTTGGGGTTGGTCAGCACGGTGTCCACACTCGGACCACCCACGCCGAACGCGCTCAACATCTTCTTGAAGACCATCGAAAACTCCTGTGTTGGAGTCGGACGTTGACTCGACGGGCACCCTATCCAGTACCCCTGTGAGGTGGCTGTGAAGTGCCGTGGTTCGACAGCGCTTGATCGACTCGGGTTCCTGGAAGGCGGGGTGTCCCGCCGAAGAGGACACCCCGACTTCCAGGAACCCGAGAGGATCACGTCTCCACGACTACCAGTTCGCCGACCTGTTCGCCGATCGTGGTACGCGCGTCCGTGGGCAGCCCCCGGTCGGTGATCAGCACGTCGGCCGCCTCCAGCGGGGCGATCGTGGCGATGCCTATCGTCTCCCACTTGGTGTGGTCGGCGAGCACCACGAGCCGGCGGGCCGCGCCGATCAGGCACCTGTTGACGCCGGCCTCCAGCAGGTTCGGCGTGGTGAAGCCGGTACGCGGGCTGATCCCGTGCACACCCAGGAAGAGCAGGTCGACGTTGAGCGCGCTGATCGCGGCCTCGGCCACCGGGCCGGTCAGCGCGTCCGAGGGCGTACGGATGCCGCCTGTCAACACGACGGTCTGGTCGGCGCGCGGGCTCTGGTAAAGCGCGTCGGCCACCGGGATCGAGTTGGTCACCACGGTCAGCCCGTGCACGTCGGAGAGCAGGGTGGCCAGCGCGGCGGTGGTCGTCCCGGCGGACAGCGCGATCGCCATCCCCGGCTCCACCATCGTCGCCGCCCGCTCGGCGATGGCCCGCTTCTCGGCCTGCTGGCGGATCGACTTCGCGGCGAACCCGGGCTCCTCGGCCGAGCCCGGCCCCGCGAGGGTCGCGCCGCCGTGGACCTTGTCCACGAGGCCGCGCTCGGCCAGCGCCTCCAGGTCACGCCTGATCGTCATGTCGGATACACCGAACCGGCTGACCAGGTGACTCACCCGCACGCCGCCGCGCTGCCGGATCAGATCGAGGATGGCGGTCTGCCGCTGCTGGGCGAGCATGGGGGGAACCTCCTTCGTACCGTGACTGTCGTCGGAATCAGGTCCGATCCTCACGGACGACCGCCACCTCACCGGCCGGCAGGGTCAGTTCACCGGCACACCGGGTCCCGGTCAACAGTTCGTCGCCGTGCGCCGGAAGCCGTACCTCCTCGTCGGTGTGGTTGATGACGAACAGCCAGCTCCGCTCGCCGTCGCGCCGTCGTACCACCTCCACCCCGGTCGGTGCCTGCGCCGCCGGGCGGACGCCGGCCTCGTCGAGCAGCCGAGCGACGAGCCGGTCGGTGGCCTGCTCGTCGAGGCGGGTGCCGACGTACCACGCGGCACCCGCGCCCACCGGCCGCCGGGTCAGCGCCGGCACACCCGGCAAGGGCCCATCGGTGTACGACGTCAGCACCTCGGCGTCGTCGGCGTGCAGCCACTCGGTCCACACGTCGGCGGTGCTGCCGTCGTCGAGTCGGACCCGCTCGCCCTCGCGCAGTGGGAAGAACTCCTCGGTCCGTACGCCCAGCAGGTTCCGGAACGCGCCCGGGTAGCCGCCCAGCCGGATGTGGTCGTCGGGGTCCACGATGCCGCTGAAGTAGGTGACGGCAGCCGTGCCGCCGGCCTCGACGAACCGGCGCAGCGCGTCGGCGTCGGCGTCCCGGACCAGGTAGAGGGTGGGCACCAGGACCAGGCGGTAGCCGCTGAGGTCGGCCGACGGGTGAACGATGTCGGCGGTCACGCCGGCCCGCCAGAGGGCCCGGTAGAGGGCGTTCAGTCGGTCGTCGTACCGGATGTCGGCGCTGGGGTGGGAATCCAGCTCGACTCCCCACCACGCCTCCCAGTCGAACAGGATGGCCACGTCCGCGTCCACCCGACTGCCGCGTACCTCGGCGAGGGCCTTGAGGTCGGCGCCGAGTTGGCAGACCTCGCGGAACACCTTGGTGTCCGGCCCGGCGTGCGGCACCAGCGCGGAGTGGAACTTCTCGGCGCCGGCCCGGGAGGCCCGCCACTGGAAGAACAGCACGCCGTCGGCGCCGCGGGCGACGTGCGCCAGACTGTTGCGGCGGAGTTGACCGGGCAGCTTGGCCACGTTGCGCGGCTGCCACTGGACGGCGCTTGTGGAGTGCTCCATCAACAGCCACGGATCGCCGCCGGCGACGCCCCGGGTGTGGTCGGCGGCGAGCGACAGACCGAGGTGCGCCTGCGGGTCGGCGGCGGTCAGGTAGTGGTCGTTGGACACGAGGTCCACGTCGTCGGCCCAGGACTGGTAGTCCATGTGCTTGACGCCCATGCCGATCATGAAGTTGGTGGTGACCGGCTGGCGGACGAGCGTCTTGAGCACCTCGCGTTCGGCGCGCAGTTGGGCGCGCAGCTCGTCGGAGGAGAAGCGCAGGTAGTCGAGTTGCTGCGTGGGGTTGGCGAAGGCGGTCACCGTGCGCGGCGGGTTGATCTCGGCCCAGTCGCCGTAGTGCTGGCTCCAGAAGGCCGTGCCCCAGGCGTCGTTGAGCCGATCCAGGTCGCCGTAGCGTTCCCGCAGCCACCGCCGGAACGCATCGGCGCTGACGTCGCAGAAGCAGTGCGCGTTGTGGCAGCCCAGCTCGTTCGAGACGTGCCACATGACCACTGCGGGATGCTCGGCGTACCGGCCGGCGACCGCGCGCACCAGCTCCAGGGAGCGCTCGCGGAAAACCGGGGAGCTGGGGCAGTACGCCTGCCGGCCGCCCGGCCAGAGGATCGTGCCGTCGGCCTGTCGGGGCAGCATCTCCGGGTGCGCCCGGGCCAGCCAGGGCGGCGGGCTGGCGGTGGCGGTGGCCAGGTCGACCTGGATACCGCCGTCGTGCAGGAGGTCCAGCACTCGGTCCAGCCAGCCGAACTCGAACCGGCCTGGGGCGGGCTCCAGCAGAGCCCAGGAGAAGATGCCGACGGAGACCAGGTTGACCCCGGCCCGGCGCATCAGCTCGATGTCCTCCGACCAGGTCTCTTCGGGCCACTGCTCCGGGTTGTAGTCGCCGCCGAAATAGATGCCGTTCCCCTGCCATCGCCGCATGACAGGTGAGGGTGCACCCGCCGCCGCACCGAAGTCAACAGGTTCCAACATCGACTTTCTTTACAACGTTTACCACGTAACAGCCGTATCACGAGTGGGTTATCGGAGGCGAACGGCCCTCTTGACAGCGGCCTACGGAGGGGTAGCTTGAGGCCCCACTGGCCGATCGTGTTCGCCAATGTGGATTCTCGGTGGATCACGATGCGTATTTCCAAGGCCGGACCCGCTCCTCACCACCCTGACGGCCCTCGGGCGTAGCACCTCTTCATCCGCAGGAGGCACAGATGTCCCGTCCCCGATCCCAAGCCGAGTACCTGGCTCGGCTCGTACCGCCCTCCGTCGCCGGCATCAACCGACGGTCACTGCTGGCCGGCGCGGCCGGCACGGGCGCGCTGCTCGGCACCGGCCTGCTCGCCGGCTGCGGCGACGACTCCGGCTCCGGCGGCGGGTCCAGCAAGGACGTGTCGCTCGGATCCAACCAGTCCGACCCGAAGCCCAAGGACGTCCTCGCGAAGGTCGCCGACGGGTTCAAGACCTCGTCGGGCGTTCAGGTCGCGGTGAACACGGTCGATCACAACACGTTCCAGGAGAACATCAACAACTACCTCCAGGGCAAGCCGGACGACGTCTTCACCTGGTTCGCCGGCTACCGGATGCGCTTCTTCGCGCAGAAGGGCCTGGCCAGCGACATCAGCGACGTGTGGGGCAAGATCTCCGGCTACTCCGACGCCTTCAAGAAGGCGTCCACCGGCGACGACGGCAAGCAGTACTTCGTTCCGGCGTCGTACTACCCGTGGGCCGTCTTCTACCGCAAGTCGGTCTGGCAGCAGCACGGCTACCAGGTACCCACCACGCTGGACCAGTTCACCGCGCTCGGCGCGCAGATGAAGAAGGACGGACTGACTCCGATCGCCTTCGCCGACAAGGACGGCTGGCCGGCGATGGGCACCTTCGACATCCTCAACCTGCGGATCAACGGCTACCAGTTCCACGTCGACCTGATGGCCGGCAAGGAGGCCTGGACCTCCGACAAGGTCAAGAAGGTCTTCGACACCTGGGCCGGCCTGCTCCCCCTGCACCAGCCGGACAGCCTCGGCCGCACCTGGCAGGAGGCCGCGCAGTCGTTGCAGCAGAAGAAGAGCGGCATGTACCTGCTCGGTCTGTTCGTCGGTCAGCAGTTCAGCAACGACGAGCAGAGCGACCTCGACTTCTTCACGTTCCCGGAGATCGACCCGTCCATCGGCGCGAAGGCCCTGGACGCCCCGATCGACGGCTACATGATGGCCCGCAAGCCCAAGAACGAGGACAACGCCCGCAAGCTGATGGAGTACTTCGGCGGCAAGACCGCTGCGGACATCACGGTCAAGAGCGACCCGACCACCCTGGTCGCCAACACCGGCGCCGACGTCAGCGGCTACACCGCCCTGCAGAAGAAGGCCGCAGAGCTGGTCGGGTCGGCCACCGAGATCGCGCAGTTCCTCGACCGCGACACCCGGCCGGACTTCGCCTCCACGGTGATGATCCCGGCGATCCAGCAGTTCATCAAGAACCCCAAGGACATCGACGGTCTCACCTCGTCCATCGAGAACCAGAAGAAGTCGATCTTCACTGACTGACGGCGGAAGGGGGAGGACATCGTGTCCGACCTGCCCCTGATCCAAGCGGATCGCGCCGTTCCGCCGCCGGCCGCGACCACCTCAACGGGTGGTCGTCGCCGGCGGCTACGGCTCCTGTCCCGCACCGACCGCGTGGTCATCACGCTGATGGTGCTCGTCCCGCTGCTGCTCGTCACCGCCTTCGTCTGGCTGCCGGCGCTGGCGACAGTGGTGCTCTCCGGTACCGACTGGGACGGCATCGGCCCACTGAACGAGATCGACTTCGTCGGCGCTCGCAACTACAGCGACGTCGTGAACATCTACCCGCCGTTCGTGCCGGCGATCCAGCACAACCTGCTCTGGCTGGCCGTGCTGTTCGTGGTCGCCACCCCGTTCGGCATGTTCCTGGCCGTCCTGCTCGACAAGGAACTGCGCGGCAGCCGCTTCTACCAGACCGCGCTGTACCTGCCGGTGGTGCTCTCACTGGCACTGATCGGCTTCGTCTGGCAGCTGCTCTACTCCCGCGACCAGGGGCTCATCAACGCCGTCTTCGGCAGCAACGTCGACTGGTACGGCGACTCGAGCGTCAACATCTGGGCGGTCATGATCGCGTCCAGCTGGCGGCACGTCGGCTACATCATGCTGCTCTACCTGGCCGGCCTGAAGGGTGTCGACCCGTCGCTGCGGGAGGCAGCCGCCGTCGACGGCGCCTCGGAGAGCCGGACGTTCTTCCGCGTCGTGTTCCCGGTCATGCGGCCCATCAACATCATCGTGCTGGTGGTGACCGTGATCGAGTCGCTGCGGGCGTTCGACCTGGTCTGGGTCGTCAACAAGGGACGCAACGGTCTGGAGCTGATCTCCGCGCTTGTCACCCAGAACGTGGTGGGTGAGGCGAGCCGGATCGGCTTCGGCTCGGCACTGGCGACGATCATGCTGGTCGTCTCACTTGTCTTCATCACCATCTACCTGGCGACCGTGATGAGGGAGAACCGGGAATGAGCACCGCGACAGTGACCCGGCGTTCCGAGGACGACACCGACATCCCGGTCCGCCGGCGCAAGCTGACCCCGGCGCGGCTGCTGCTGCACGGCTTCCTCATCGTCGTGTCGCTGGCCTGGATCTTCCCGATCGCCTGGGCCGTGCTGACCTCGCTGCGCTCCTACGAGTACACGGCCGCCAACGGCTACGTCTCGTTCGGCGGCTGGACCTTCGACAACTACGTCACCGCCTGGCGGACGGCGGAGTTCGGCAAGCACTTCCTCAACTCGGTCTACATCACCGTGCCTGCGGTGTTGCTGACGCTCCTCCTCGCCTCCTGCGTGGCGTTCGTCATCGCCCGGTTCAACTGGAAGATCAATCTTGTCCTGCTCGGGGTGTTCACCGCCGCCAACCTGCTGCCCCAACAGGCGTTGCTCATCCCGCTGTTCCGGCTGTTCACCGAGGTGCCGCTGCCGGAGTTCATGAGCGACTCGGAGCTGCTCTACGACAGCTACTGGGGCCTGATCCTGATCAATGTGGCGTTCCAGTGCGGGTTCTGCGTCTTCGTGCTCAGCAACTACATGAAGGCGCTGCCCCGCGACCTGTACGAGGCGGCGATGGTCGACGGGGCCAGCGTGTGGCGACAGTACTGGCAGGTCACCATGCCGCTGTGCCGGCCGGCCCTGGCAGCGCTCGCCACCCTGGAGGTGACCTGGATCTACAACGAGTTCTTCTGGGCCACCGTCCTCATGCGTACCGGCGACAAGTTCCCGGTGACCAGCTCGCTCAACAACCTGCGCGGCGAGTTCTTCACCGACAACAACCTCGTCTCGGCGGGCAGCGTGCTCGTCGCGATCCCCACTCTGGTGATCTTCTTTATGCTCCAGCGGCACTTCGTCCGGGGCCTGACCTTGGGAGCCTCGAAGGGATGACCATCCTGCACCTGCGCCGCGCGCGGACCAGCCTGGTGCTCGACGCGCGCGGCCCGGGGCTGCCGCGCGTCGTGCACTGGGGTGGCGACGTCGGCGACCTCGACGACGACGCCCTGCGCCAGCTCGCCGACGCGACAGTGCCACCCGTGGTGCCGAGCAGCTTCGACGAGCCGCCAGTGCTGTCCCTGCTGCCGGAGGCGAGCGCGGGGTGGAGTGGCCGCCCCGGGCTGGCCGGGCACCGCGACGGACGGGACTGGTCCACCTCCTTCCGCCTCGACGGGTTGGACGTGAACGACGACGGGCCCGGCGCGGCGCTGCTGACCGTGCGGGCGTCGGACCCGGCCGCCGGTCTGGGAGTGACCAGCGAGATCATGCTCGACCCGCACGGCCTGCTGACCGTCCGGCACCGGCTGCGCAACGACGGTGACGGCGCCTACGAGGTACGGGAGCTGACGCCTGTGCTGCCGGTACCGGCAGTCGCCACCGAACTGCTCGACCTGACCGGTCGGTGGTGTCGGGAACGGTCCCCGCAGCGGCACCGCTGGCAGCAGGGCGCCTGGGTCCGCGAGGGCCGGCACGGCCGCACCGGCCACGACGCCACGTTGCTGCTGGTGGCGGGCACCGCCGGGTTCGGGTTCGGCCACGGTGAGGTGTGGGGGGTGCACACCGCGTGGAGCGGCGACCACGTCACAGTCGCCGAGCGCCGGCCCACAGGCGAGTCGACGCTCGGCGGCGGCGAGCTGTTGGCCCCCGGTGAGGTCCGACTCGGCCCCGGCGAGTCGTACGAGACGCCGTTGCTCTACGCGGTCTGGTCCGACGCCGGGTTGGACGGGCTCAGCGACGTGCTGCACACGCACCTGCGGGCCCGGCCCGGGCACCCGCGCTCCCCCCGCCCGGTGACCCTCAACGTCTGGGAGGCCGTCTACTTCGACCACGATCTGGACCGGCTGCGGGCCCTCGCCGACCGGGCCGCGCAGATCGGTGTGGAGCGGTTCGTGCTCGACGACGGTTGGTTTCGCGGTCGGCGCGACGACACCGCCGGCCTCGGCGACTGGTACGTCGACGAGGGCGTCTGGCCCGACGGTCTGCAACCGCTCATCGACCACGTGACCGGCCGGGGCCTGCAGTTCGGGCTGTGGGTGGAGCCGGAGATGGTCAACCCCGACTCCGACCTGTTCCGCGCGCACCCCGACTGGGTGTTGGCCGTGCCGGGACGGCTCCCCCCGGCCTGGCGTAACCAGCAGGTGCTCGACCTGGGCCGCCCGGAGGCGTACGACCACGTGCGGGACCGGCTCGACGCGCTGCTCACCGAGCATCCCGGCATCAGCTACCTCAAGTGGGACCAGAACCGGGACCTCACCGAGGCCGGGCACCACGGCCACCCGGGGGTGCACGGGCAGACCCTGGCGGTCTACCGCCTCCTCGACGAGCTACGCCGCCGCCATCCCGACGTGGAGATCGAGAGCTGTTCGTCCGGCGGCGCCCGCGTGGACCTGGCCATCCTGGCCCGCACCGACCGGGTCTGGGCCAGCGACTGCAACGACGCCCTGGAACGGCTCAGCATCCAACGCTGGACCGGTCTGTTGCTGCCACCGGAGCTGATCGGCACGCACATCGGCCCGGAGCGCTCGCACACCACCCACCGTGTGCACGACCTGGGCTTCCGGGCGGCCACCGCGCTGTTCGGCCACCACGGCATCGAGTGGGACATCGCCTCGATCAGCGCCGCCGAGCAGACCGAGCTGGCCGCCTGGGTGGCGCTGCACAAGCGGCTGCGCCCACTGCTGCACGCCGGGCGGGTGGTCCGGGTCGACCACCCGGACCCGGCCGTCTGGGCGCACGGCGTGATCGATCACGACAACACCCGAGCGGTGTACGCGGTGACCCGGCTGACCACCTCGGTGGCGCAGGTCCCCGGCGCGGTACGACTGCCCGGCCTCGACCCGGCCCGGCGGTACCGGGTGCGACAGGTGGCGGACGTACCCGCCCCGGCGACAATCGAACGGTCCGCGCCACCGTGGCTGGCCTCCGGTGTCACGCTCAGCGGGGCGGCGCTGGCCCGGGTGGGTGTGCAGCTGCCCGCGTTGCACCCGGAGCAGAGCCTGGTGCTGGAGGTCGACGCGGTCGGCTAGAAATTCTTTTGCCGGAGTGTCGAGAACTGCGCCGCGTGCTTCTACCTCAGGGTGAGAGCACCGAGGACGGTGCGCGGAGGTGAGGGGCGAACCATGAAGTACATGCTGCTGATGCAGTTCAGCGCCAGCGGGACCGACTTCCCGAGCATCGACACCTGGACCCCGGACGAGGTCCGGGCCCACATCGCGTTCATGGGCGAGGTCAACGACAAGCTCACCGCCGCCGGCGAGTGGGTCGGCGCGGAGGGTCTCGGTGGTCCACAGCAGGCGCGGATCGTGCGCGCCGGCGACGGCGGAACGCCTGTGGTCACGGAGGGGCCGTTCGCCGAGACCAAGGAGTTCCTCGCCGGCTTCTGGATCGTCGACTGCGACAGTCCGCAGCGGGCGGTGGAGCTGGCCGCGTACATCTCCACCGCGCCCGGCCCCGGCGGCCGGCCGCTGAACATGCCGATCGAGGTGCACCCGGTGATGTGCGCGCCCACCGAGGAGTTGTGAGGGGCTGACCACCGATCCCCGCATCGAGGACCTGCTGCGCGAGTTGGCGCCGCAGGTCCTCGGCGTGCTCGCCCGCCGGTTCGGTGACTTCGCCACCGCCGAGGACGCCGTCCAGGAGGCGCTGCTCGCCGCCGCCACCCAGTGGCCGGCGGAAGGGCTGCCGGCCAACCCGCGCGGTTGGCTGATCCAGGTCGGCTACCGCCGGATGATCGAGCTGATCCGCGGCGAGCAGGCCCGCCGCCGCCGGGAGGACCTGGCCGCCCGCCGGGATCCCGACGACAGGCAGTACGCGCCGGCAGCGGACGAGGAGTTGACAGCCGAGCGGGACGACGCCCTGGTCCTGCTCTTCCTGTGCTGTCACCCGGCGCTCGCCCCCGCATCGGCTGTCGCGTTGACCCTGCGCGCGGTCGGCGGACTCACCACCGCCGAGATAGCCCGCGCGTTCCTGGTGCCCGAGGCGACAATGGCCCAGCGGATCAGCCGGGCCAAGCAGCGCATCCGCACGTCCGGACTGCCGTTTCGGATGCCCGAGGAGGCGGAGCGGGCCGACCGGCTGGCCGCCGTCCGGCAGGTGCTCTACCTGATCTTCACCGAGGGGCACACCAGCACCGCCGGCCCGGCCCTGCGCCGCGTCGACCTGGCGGCCGAGGCGATCCGGCTGACCCGCGCGCTGCACACGCAACTGCCCGACGACAGCGAGACGGCCGGGCTGCTGGCGTTGCTGCTGCTCACCGAGGCGCGCAGCTCGGCGCGGACCGGCCCCTCCGGCGAGCTGATCTCCCTGGCCGACCAGGACCGGGGTCGCTGGGACGCCGTGGCGATCGCCGAGGGCATCGCACTCGTCACCCGGGCGCTGCCGCGCGGCCCGGTCGGCCCGTACCAGGTGCAGGCCGCCATCGCCGCCCTGCATGACGAGGCGCCGAGCACCGCGGCGACCGACTGGCCGCAGATCCTGGCGCTGTACGAGGTGCTGGAACGACTCGCCGGCACCCCCGTGGTGGCACTCAACCGGGCCGTGGCGACCGCCATGGTGCACGGACCGGCAGCCGGCCTCACAGCCCTCGACGCGCTGGACGCCGATCCCCGGCTGGCGGGGCACCACCGGCTCGCCGCCGCCCGCGCGCACCTGTACGAGATGGCCGGCGACCGGGAGCGGGCGATCGCGGACTACCGGTCCGCCGCCGCGCGCACCAGCAGCCTTCCCGAACAGCGCTACCTCACCATGCGAGCCGTCCGACTAGCGGCCGAACCGGCCGACCTCCCGTAACGACAGGGCCGACTGGCCGAAGCTGGCAATCTTGGACAGTTTCCGTTCACACGGCCCGCCCACGGAACGGAAAGTGTCCAAGATTTACTGTCCGACGCGATCATCAACGACGAGGGAGCCGCATGGCGTACGTGCTGCTGGGGATCGCCATCCTCGCCGAGGTTCTGGCGACCAGCCTGATCAAGAGCACCGCCGGATTCACCCGCCTCTGGCCGACGCTGGGATGCCTGACCGGGTATGCGCTGGCGTTCCTCCTGCTGGCCCAGGCCGTCAAGGAGATACCGGTCGGTGTCGCGTACGCCCTCTGGTCGGGTCTGGGCACCGCGGCGATCGTGGCGATCGGCGCGGTGTTCCTGGGCGAGTCGGTCGGGCTGGTCAAGCTCGCCGGCATCGCTCTGATCATCACGGGGGTGGTCATCGTGAACCTGACCGGGGAGCACTGAGCGGATCCCCCGCCTCCTTTCTTCCAGAGGCGGGGGATCCGCTGTCACACAGAGATGATCATTCGCCGTCGAAACGCATGTTCGACCACCAACCGAAGGTGCGCGGTCGGTTCAGCCAGGACGCGAACGGCGGGTTGAAGCCCCCGCTTACGGTCGAGGTGAAGGTGCGCAGCTCAAGCCCCTCGTCGGGGTACTTGTACAGCACGGCCAGGTCGTCGCGCTTGTCGCCGTTGTAGTCACCGGCGGCCAGCTTCATGCTGCCGAACTCACCGTAGGTGGTCGACCCCCAGGTCCTCACCGGTGCGTTGAACTTCCCGTCCGCCGCGGCGGTCCAGGTGTGCAGAGCGGTGCTGCTGCCGCCGTAGTTGTAGAGAACCGTCACGTCATCGCGACCGTCGCCGTTGAAGTCGCCATCCATCAGCTTCATCGACGAGAGCGAGCCGAACTTCTTGTCCTGCGGCGTGGTCCAGGAGTAGTACGGTTCGCCGAACTTGCCGTCGGTCTGACCCGGCCAGGTGATGATCGCCATGGACAGCGAGGCATTGGGCCCGTACTGGTAGAAGAGGCTGACGTCGTCCCGGCCGTCCCCGTTGGCGTCCCCGGCGAAGACCGACACGCTTTTCCAGTCGCCGAAGGTGGACGCCCGCCACACTCCAACCGGGGCGTCGAAGCCGCCGTCCGGACGGGCGATCCAGTTGATCCACGCCTCGTCGCCGTCGCCGAGGTTGTAGCCGTAGAAGGCGGTCAGGTCGGCACGGCCATCGCCGTTGAAGTCACCGGAGGCCATCTTCATGCTGGACAGGTGACCCCAGGTGGGCACTGCCGTCCAGGAACGCAGCGGCGCGGCGTACTTGCCGTCGGCCTGGGTGATGAACGTGTCGATGGCGAAGTTGCCGCTGGCGTCGGTCGACAGCGCGACAAGGTCCTTGATGCCGTCACCGTCGAAGTCGTTGTTGAACACCTTGATCCGGTCGCGGTTGTACCGCTTCTCGGTGCTCTTCCACGAACCGATCGGGCCCGAGAACCCGCCCGTCGAGGTCGCCGGGAACGTGATCGGGGCGGTCTCCCCCGCGTCGTAGGTGTAGAGGAAGTTGATGTCCTCGTACGCATCGGTCGCCGGGCCCTGCGGCATGGTGGCGGCGAACCACGAGGCAAGGTCGTCGACCCGGCTGTCCACCGCGTCGCGGCGGGTCTCCGTCTCACCGAGGCACCCGCCCTGCCACGAGCTGTGGTGCACCCCGACGAGTTGCGGTTTGCCGCTCACCACACGGACCGTGGGGCCGCCGAGGTCGCCGCGGCAGATTCCGGTCTGCCCGCTACCCAGGATGTTGAGGGTGGACGCCCCGACCGCCGCTACACCGAACGAACCGCTGTGCAACTGGTCGGGAACCCAGGCACTGGCGGTACGGCCGTAGCCGGCACCGGTGAGCTGCTCGCCCACCGCCGGTGCGGCGCCCAACGCCACCGGGGTCACGTCGACCCGCTGGGACAGCCGCACGAGAACGAGGTCACGGTCGGGGTGCGGCACGATCCGGTAGGCGGAGACGACCGCGCCCGTCGAGGCGGTGAGGTTGGGTCGCCCGACGGTGACAGTCGTCTGCTTGGTGGGCTTGCCCGCGACCACGGCCTGACCATCGAAGCTGAAGCAGGTCTTGGCGGTCAGCACCCACCAGGGGTCGACAAGCGAACCGCTGCACGAACGCTCCGTCGACCCGACGTCGACCTTGGCGACGAAGCCGAACGACCCGTCGGTGACTGGCGTACCTCCGGTCACGGCCTGAGCCGACGAGGCATGGAGAAGCCCCGCCCCCAGGGTTGCCGTGAGCAGAGCCGCCTGGGCTGCTCGCCGCCTATAAGACGATGACACCAATGATCCCTTCTGGACCGAAATGCAGGGACGCCGCGCGGCGCGTTCCGGTGTCGGTGACGACGTGCGTCGCAGCGCGGCGAGGACACGCCGTGCCACGCTCATCTGGCCGGCTCCCGGGATCGGGCGCACTGGCTCCGGGCGCGGTGAAACGGGTCGTGCCCGTCGATCGTGGGCACGACTGTGCACAGTCGTACATCTAGGACCCCCGTGGCCCCTGCGGGCTGAGCGGTTACCGGAAAGCGACCGCATCCTCACCTTAGGGATCAATCACGTGGCCCACTGCCCTGCGAAATGTGGAGGATCCCACAACACCAGGTCTTGCCAAATCCATTCAACATGAGCTATGTCTGACCCTGCTCTGACCGGCGGGGTGGCCGGGTCCGTGCGAACCCGGCCACCCCGCCGGGGTTCTGTCAGCTGGCGGTGCAGCTCACCTGAGGCGTGGGGTTGGTGCCGGACCAGCCGCCGAGGAAGCCGAAGCTCGCCGTTGCGCCGGCCGCCAGTCGCCCGTTGTGGTCCACGTTGCGCGCGGTGACAGTGGATCCGCTGCTGGTCACCGTCGCGTTCCAGGACTGCGTGACGCTCTGGCCGTTGGCGAGGGTCCACCGCGCGGTCCAGCCGGCGATCGCCGTCGCGCCGGCGGTCACCCGTACCTCGGCCTGGAAGCCGCCCTGCCACTGGTTGAGCACGGTGTACCTGGCCGTGCAGCCACCGACGGGCGGGGGCGTGGTCGGCGGAGGCGTGGTCGGCGGAGGCGTGGTCGGCGGAGGCGTGGTCGGCGGGGGCGTGGTCGGCGGGGGCGTCGTGGGAGGCGGCGTGGTCGGCGGCGTGGTGCCGCCGAAGACGCTGGCCTCGCGGGCGGTCTGCCGGATGCCGTTGGTGCCGTTGAAGATCCGCTGCCCCCAACTGGTCAGGTTGGCGGGGTTGAACGCGGTGGCCATGTCGAGATACTCCACGCCACCCCCGTTGCCGCTCCACGACCAGCCCAGCCAGCCGATCCCGTTGGCCTGGCTGTACGCGAGGATGGTGTCCTCGTCCGGGTCTCCGTCGGAGTGGTTGAAGCCGAACTCGCCGACCACGATGGGCAGACCGGCCGCACGGAAACGGCCCAGATAGTCGCTGATCTCGGCGGCTGTGTCGAAAACGCCGTACATGTGGATGGAGAAGACCGTGTTGCGGGCCGGGTCCGCGGCGAAGACCGACGCCGCGTTGTCCCGCATCGTGAACGACCAGTCCTGCCCCCAGTTCGGGGCGTCCACCATGATGGTGTGGGTCAGCCCACCGGCCCGCAGCCGCTTGATGGCATTGGCGTTGTCGGTGGCCCACGAGCCGTAGTTCTGGTTGCCGTACGGCTCGTTGCCGATGTTGACGATGACGTAGCGTTCCTGGCCGGCGAGGACGTCGGCGAGGCTGAGCCAGTAGTCGACGGCCCGGTCCAGCGTGATCGCGCCGCTCTGCTCGCCGTAGCCGGTGGTGTCGTGCACCTCCAGCACGCAGATCAACCGGTTGGCCCTGCACAGCGAGATGACGTTGGCGACGTCGGCGTTGGTGTTGCGGGTCCACCGGTCGCCGCTGGCGAGCACCACCCGCACGGTGTTCGCGCCGAGTGCCTTGACGTCGGCGAACGATCTGGTCTGCTGCGGATACCAGGTGTGGGCGTGGTTCACCCCGCGCATGACGAATTCGGTGCCGTTGGCGTCGTACAGCTTGCCGCCCGCGACGGAGAAGCCGGCCGCGGCGTGCGCCGGCTGGCCGAACGCCAGCACGGTGAGGAGCAGCGCGAGCAGGGCCGCGCCGGCGGCGGAGAGTCGAGTCTTCATGGCCTTCCTCAGGGAGGACCCCCGATGCCCGACAGGGGTGGGACTGACAGGGGAAGGCGGCTGCAGCCCGACAACCGCCGCCCGACTCCCAGCGACGCTCGCATCAGCGTAGGTGGATGGACCAGTCATCGCAACCGGTTCAGTAGCTCGGTCAGGGCCGCAGACAGCCGTGACGGCCCGCGCGGACGCGGGCCGTCACGGGGCGGTCATCCCCACCACAGGATGTGCGCCAGACCGTAGGTCTTAACCGGTTAAGACGACCGTAGGCGGGTCGCCGACATCCGTCAAGGATCGGCCAGCCGAACCGGACGTGAGGGTTGACCGCAGCTGACCTGGGTATCTCGGGACGAACCGTCGGCGAGAAGGAGATACCAGGATGGTGAGCGTCGGCTACACCCTGATGTGCGAGCAGGCCGGTCCGAAGCAACTGGTGGACCACGCGGTGCGGGCCGAGGCGGCAGGCTTCGACCAGCTGGTGATCTCTGACCACTACTCTCCCTGGCTCGACGCCCAGGGCCACTCCCCGTACGCCTGGTCGGTGCTCGGCGCGGTCGCGCACGCCACCACCCGCGCGGAGCTGATGTCCTTCGTGACCTGCCCGATCCGCCGCTACCACCCGGCCGTGGTCGCGCAGAAGGCCAGCACCATCGGGGCGCTCTCGGACGGGCGGTTCACCCTCGGTCTGGGCGCCGGGGAGAACCTCAACGAGCACGTCGTCGGCGGCTGGCCGCACGTGCAGCAGCGCCACGAGATGTTCGAGGAGGCGCTGCAGATCATCCGGCCGTTGCTCAACGGTGAGACGTTGACCTTCTCCGGCAACCACTTCGACGTGCCCGACGCCTACATCTGGGACCGCCCCGAGCGGCCGGTGCCGATGGCCATCGCCGCCTCCGGCCGGCAGTCCGCCACCCTGGCCGCCGAGTACGGCAACGGTCTCGTCTCCACCGAGCCCGACCGGCACATCATCGAGATGTACGACGACGCCGGCGGCGTCGGCCAACCCCGCTACGGGCAGGTGGCCATCTGCTACGGCCCGGACGAGGCCGAGTGCCGCAAGATCGTGCACGACCAGTTCCGCTGGTTCGGCATGGGTTGGAAGGTCAACGCCGACCTGCCCGACCCGGATGCCTTCGCCGCCGCCACCCAGTTCGTCCGCGAGGAGGACGTCGCCGAGGGAATCTCCTGCGGCCCGGACGTGGACGCGCATGTCGAGGCGTTCCGCAAGTTCGTCGACGCCGGCTTCACGCACGTGGCGATCGTCCAGGTCGGCGGCGAGACCCAGCCGATGTTCCTGGACTGGGCCCAGGAGCAGCTGCTGCCCCGGCTGCGCCAGCTGTGAGGTTGACGCCCGCCGGACGATTCGGGCCGGCCGAGCTGCGGCTCGCCATGGCCGCTCCCCGGCCGGCCGCCGGCCTGACCAGCGAGTGGCGGCTTGTCGACGGGCTGCGCACCCACACCCGGCGTGGGCCGGACCCCGGCACCGGCGCCCCACCCGTGGTGCTGGTGCACGGCCTGGCGGTCTCGCACCGCTACCTCACCCCGCTGGCCGTCGCGCTCGCCGAAACCCATCAGGTGTACGCACCGGACCTGCCCGGCTTCGGTCTGACAGCGCACCCCCGCAACGCGTACGACGTGCGCCGGCACGCCGCGCACCTGGCCGCCTGGCTGGCCGCGTACGGGTTGCCGCCGGTCTGCCTGCTCGGGCACTCGTTCGGCGCCGAGGTGGCCGCCGCGCTCGCCGCCAACCACCCGGAGGCGGTACGCGCGCTGGTGCTGGCCGGGCCGACCACCGACCCGGCCGCCCGGTCCCGGCGGGCCCAGTTCGGCAGATGGCTGGTGGACGTCCTGCGCGAGTCGCCGTTGCAGGCGCCGATCCTGGCCCGCGACGTCTGGAACGCGCGACCCTGGCGGGTCCTGGCGACGTTGTCGCACTCGGTGCACAACGCGATCGAGGCCGACCTGGTCCGGATCACGGCGCCGACAGTGGTCGTCACGGGCGCCCGTGATCCGGTCGTGCCGGCCGCGTGGCGGGCCGAGGTGGCCCGGCTGGTGCCGGACGCCGGCCTGACTGTCGTCCCCCGGGCCGCGCACAACGTGGTGACCACCGCCCCGACGGCGGTCGCGGACGCGATCCGCCAGCTCCCTGCCCCGACTCTCGTGAACAGGTGACACCCATGCGCTTCGGCAACACGGAGATCCGGCCCCTCGGCGGCGGCCTCGGCTGCCTCCTGATGATCCTCTTCTCGATCGTCGCCTCGGTGGTGCTGACAGTCCTGCTCAACGTCGTGCTCTGAGCCGTCCGCACCTGGGCGACTCGGTGGTCAGCGACGCAGGCCCAGCGCGCCGAGCACCTCGTGGGAGGCCAGCCGGGCCGGATCGAGCACCGAGCGCCGGATCCATCGCGCCGAGGGTGCGACGGTGGCCCGCCAGAGCGCCCGCACGGCGTGTGCCGCCGGCACGACCGTGGCCGACCAGGCCCAGCGGACACCCCGTACCAGCGGGCGGACGGTGTGCCGCCACAACCAGCGCAGCCCTCGCCCGAGCGGACGCAGCACCGATCGGTGGAGCAGCCGCAGCAGCCAGCCGGCCGTCCACCAGGCGCCGACAAGCGCGGCGACGACCAACCGGCCGACCCGCACGACGACCCACCAGATGCCTCGGACCAGGCCGACGAGAGCGACGCCGAGCGCCCCGGCGAGCATGCCGACACCCCGCCACACCAGCCGGCCGGCGGGTCGAAGTGCCGCGCCCAGCCACCGCGCCGGCCGCACCACCAGGTGATCGACGAGCCAGACCAGAACGCGCCCCAGCCCGACCAGAGGCGGACGGAGCACCACCCGGGCCAACCAGAGCAGCGGTGCCCAGACCAGCCAGCGGACCGCCCGCCCCAGCGCCGATCCCACCGCGGCCAGTACCCCGCCGAGCCAGACCAGCGGTGCCCACACCAGCGTGCGGGCCGCCCAGGCCACCGCGTACGCCAGCCACACCAGCGGACGCCAGATCAGGTTGTTGGCCACCCAGGCGAGCCCTCGTCCCAGCCAGACCAACGGAAGCCAGACGAGAGTACGGGCCGCCCACCGCAGCGGAAGCCAGAGCAGGTTGCGCGCTCCCCAGACCAGCGGGAGCCAGAGCAGTCGGTGCACCGCCCAGGCCAGCGGGGACAGCAGCCAGCGGCGCAGGAACCGGCCGGCAGGGCTGAGCAGACTCCGGTACACGAGCCGGCCGGCCGCCGCGATCAGCTCCCAGAGCAGGCGTACCGGCAGCACCACGACCAGCGCCACACCACGCGCGACGGCCGCGACCAGCGGGAGCGCGACGGCGGCCGGCTCCGCCGTGTGCGGGGCCGACAGGTCGCAGACCGGACGCGCCACTGTCGGCGCGATCGGGTGCTCGGGTCGCGGCGTGGGCAGCGGCGCGCGAACGGTGGGGCGGTCGGTCACGGTGGGCACGGTAACCGGACCGCGCCAACCGTTGTGGTCGGCAACGTCCGGGCTGGAGGCGTCAGCCCAGGTCGAGCGTGGCGAGCAGCGGATAGTGGTCGGAGGCCGTGTCCGCGGCCGCGCCGCGGATCACCCGGCAGCCCCGCACGCGCTCGGCCACGGCGGGGGTGCCGAGCAGGTAGTCCAGCCGCATCCCGGCGAACTCGGCACCGCCGAACCGGGTGGGCACGGTCAGGCCGTCGGCCTCCGGCGCTCCGACGTTCGACGACGGCCACAGGTCGACGAGGTCGGCGGCGAGCAACCGGGCGATCGCCCGGGTGTCCACGCCGCGGCCGCCCCGACGCAGGTGCCGTCGCCGGTACAGGGCCGGCATGCCGGCCAGCCGCTCGGTGTGGTCGACGGTCGGGTCGAGCGAGTTGAGGTCACCGGCGAGCAGCGTCAGCGGCCCCGGGGCGCGGCGCGTCGCCGCCACCAGCCAGTCGACCTCCATCCGCCGGCGTCCCCCGGAGTACGGGTAGAGGTGGGTGCCGAGCACCGTGAGGGGGCCGGCCGGGGTGGACACCACGACGCGGGCGGCGGCGTGGTGGAACGGCCGGCGCAGCGCCCCCGCGGCGAGGACCTGGTACGGCGGCCGGACCAGCACCGCCACCGGCTGCCCGAAGCAGGACCGGGCCAGGTGGGGCGTCATCCCCACCCGGCCCGCCACGCCTGCCATCAGCGCGTCGGAGTCGAAGCCGCGCAGTTCCTGCAGGACCAGCACGTCCGGCGCCTGCTGGTTGACGACCTGGACCACCTGATCCAGTCGGTCGGCGCCGCCACGGTCCCGGCCGCCGGTGCGGATGTTCCAGGTCAGCACCCGCAGCACGACGGCGCTCAGTCGGCTCGGCCGGCGCGCGCCAGCTCGTCGTCGAGGGTGTCCACGTCCTCCGACTCGATGGCCGGCTGGTTGCCCTCCTTCAGATCGGCGTTCGGGCGGATCACGAGGTAGAGCAGCCCGATCCAGAGGGCGGAGAGCAGGATCGCGCCCATGAAGTCGGTCGGGTGGTGCATCCCCCGGTACATCCGTGAGGTGGCCACCCCGGCCGGCATGATCACCGCCAGCGCCACGAAGAGCCACCGCCACCAGCGGTCGGTACGCGGGAAAACGATGAGGGTGATCGCCAGCCAGACGCAGATCGTCGCCGCGATGTGCCCGGACGGGAACGAGGAGGTGGGCATCTGCCCGTCCAGGTTCTCCACCGGGGGCCGTGGCCTGTCGATCGCCCGCGCCGAGGCGAGGAAGAGGGTCAGCTCACCCACCATCGCCAGCGCCACGAACAGCACCGGCCGCCACCGCCGCCACACCGCCAGCACCAGCGGGCAGAACACCAGCGAGATGAGCAGGATCGCGTGGGTGTCACCGAACTTGCTCCACCACCAGCTCACGTCGGTCAGCACGTCGGTGTGCCGGTCGGCGAACCAGCGGGGAACGTCGGTGTCGAGGGTGTCGAAGAAGGTGCCCTTGGCGTAGTAGCTGACGTACGTGCCGAAGCCGTAGAGCGCACCGAACACCAGCACCCAGCCGACCAGCAGCTCGGCCACCGCCGAGCGAGGGTGCCCCAGCACGTGCTCCTCGGCCGGTGCGGGGGCGATGTCGTGCCCCGCCTCCGGCTCCAGCCCCTCGCTCAGCGGCGGCACCGGCCGTCCGCGCTCGCGCCGCCACAGCCGGAAGGCGTACGCGGTCACGCCCAGCCACACGGCGCCGAGCAGCCAGCCGGCCAGCACGTCGGAGACGAAGTGCACGCCCAGCGCGATCCGGGTCAGCCCGATCAGCGCCACCAGCACGCCGACGCCGACGATCGCGGGCTTGCGCCAGCGCGGCGCCATCGCCGGCAGGAACACCAGCAGCAGCGCCCCGTACGCGACGAACGAGCCGAGCGCGTGCCCGCTCGGGAAACTGTTGCCCGGCGCGCTGGCGACCGGGATGTCCACCACCGGGCGGAGCCGGCCGACGAGGGTCTTGAGCGACGGGTCGAGGATCAGCCCACCGACCCCGGTGATGATCAGGTAGACGGCCAGCCGGGGCTGCCGTCGGATCAGCAGCCCGACCACCGCGATGGTGACCAGCCAGATGAGGATCGGCCGGCCGCCCAGGTCGGTCACCGCCTGGAGCACGGTCACCAGCGGGTGGTGCGGGGCCACCAGCGAGTTGAACCACTCGGCGACCGAGTGGTCGGCGTCCTGCAACGGGCTCCACCGCACCCGGACGAGTAACAACAACAGCCCGAAGGCCACCCCGGCGCCGGTGACGGCCACCAGGCCGACGATGCTCCGTTCGGCGAAATGACCTATCGGACGCCGAGCCACCTCTTTGACCGCGGTCACCCCGCACCTCCCTTGTCGTACCTGGCGAGGCGCTGTACCCGATCCGGGTCAGGCGTACACCCGGCGGCGCTCAGAGCGCCGTCATGTCCCCGGTGTCGACGAGCTCGACGCGGTCGGCCTCGGGCTCCCACAGGTCGGGCTGCGCCGGCTCCTCCGCGCCGATGCGCAGCGCCTCCAGTTGGGCGGCGAAGGCCAGCCCGCCGAAGAGCGCCATGCCTGTGAGGTTGGCCCAGAGCAGCAGTGCCATCATGCCGGTGAGCGCGCCGTAGGTCTGGCCGAAGCCGTCGCTGAACCGCACGTACGCGGCGAGCAGCAGGCTGGCCAGCCACCACAGGGCCGTGGCGATGCCCGCGCCGAAGAACAGCCAGGACAGGCCGGGCTGGTTGCGGCGTGGCGCGTGTCGGAACAGCACGGCCACGGCGAGCACTGTCAGCCCGAGGCTCAGCGGGAAGCGGACCACGTCCCAGATGCCGTTGGCGACATCACCCCACTCGTAGTGCCTGCGGACCGAGTCGCCCATCGCCCCGCCACCGACGAGGATCAGGAAGCCGGCCAGCGCGGGCAGGCCGGCGGTGACGGCCAGCACGGCCGCCCGCAGGTATTTCCGCAACGCCGGGCGGTCCCGTTCGACCCCGTAGATGCGGTTGGCGCCCCGCTCGATCTGGGCCATCGTGGTGGTCAGCGCGACCAGCCCGGTGAGCAGACCGAGGGTGAGCGCCAACTCTCCGGCGTCCTCGACGCGTTCGCCCTCGCCGAGCAGCTCGCCGACCACCTGCGCGCTCTGGCCGGGGGTGAGCGCCAGCACGGTGTCGGCGACCACCTGGCCGCCCTCCTCGACACCCAGCTCGCTGATCAGACCGGTGAGGGCGATCAGGAACGGCACCACGGCGAGGCAGAGCTGCAACGCGAAGGCCCGCGAGTGGCTGAAGCCGTCGCCGTAGCGGAACCGGATGAACGCGTCGCGCAGCAGGTGCCAGCTGCCCTTGCGGCGCAGTGTGTGCCAGGCGTCGTCGGCGGACAGCTCCTCGTTGGCCATCAGCCGGGTCTCCGGCACGATCCGGGTGCTACTCACGGCGTGCTTCCTCGATCAGCTGCTCGCCCCGCTCCCCGGCGCCCTGCGCGTCGACGGCCAGGTCGGGGGCGTCCTCGGGCTGCGGGACGCAGAGCCAGAGCGCCTTGGGCCGGATCTCGGCCCGCAGGTGTCGATTCGGCGCGATGAGGTCGCCGTCCAGCTCCCGGGGCTGGGCCCGGTTGCTGGTGACCATCACGCGGCGGCCGCGGAAGACCTCCATCTGCGGCACCTGGCCGTTGCGGCGGACCACCGCCCAGCCGAGCGCGAGCCAGTGCCGCAGGTTGCGCGGGGTGAGCACGGCGACGTCGAGCCAGCCGTCGTCCGGTTCGGCCTCGGTGAGCAGGCGGACGCCGCCCTGGAGCCGGCCGACGTTGGCGATCAGCACGGAGCGGGCACGTCGGCGCACCGGCGGGCGGTCGTCGATGCGGATCTGCACCCGCATCGGCCGGTCCCGCAGGTGCTTGGCGGCGCCCACGACGTACGCCGGCCAGCCGATACGGGCCTTGGTGGTCTCGTTTGTGGCTTCGAGCATCTTGGCGTCGAAGCCCATGCCGGCCATGACTGTGAAGTACTGGTTCTCCACCGCGCCGACGTCGAGCAGCCGGCGGCCGCGTTCGACGGCGACCTGGAGCCCCGCCGCGAGGTCGGTGGAGAGGCCCAGGTTGGCGGCGAGCAGGTTGCCGGTGCCCTGCGGCAGCACGGCGAGGGCCACGTCGGTGCCGACGAGCCCGCTGACGCAGGACATCACGGTGCCGTCGCCGCCGCAGGCGAAGACCAGGTCGACGCCCGCCTTGACGGCCTGCTCGGTCTGGCCCCGACCCGGGTCGTCGACGGTGGTCTCGAACCACTGCGGCTCGGGCCAGCCGGCGGAGGTCAGGGCGTCGTGCACGGTGCGGCGCAGCTCGTCGAGATCGTCGACCTTCGACGGGTTGACCACCACGGCGGAGCGCAGCCCGCCGTCGCCACCTGAGGGGCGCCTGTCCTGTCCAGCATCCACGGCGCCAGTGTGCAGCACCGGGCCGCCTTCAGCGACCCGGTGCCCGGCCGGCGTCGGAAGTGCCACAGACAGGTTTCAACGCGTACGTGTCCGTCACGCCGCCGCGCGCAGCGCGCTCTCCACCCGTCGGCGCAGATCGTCGAGGTCGATGCCCGCTTCGGTGAGCACCAGCGCGCCGAGCCCGTGGCCCTCACGCAGCACCCCGAGCAGGATGTGCTCGGTGCCGATGTGCTTGTGGCGCAGTCGCAGCGCCTCCCGCAGCGACAGCTCCAGCGCCTTCTTGGACCGGGGCGAGAACGGCCCGCCCAGGTAGCGTCGACGCCTCCAGCGGCGGCGCGGCGCCGGCACGGCCTCGCGCAGCGCGTCGGGGCCGAAGGACTCTTCGATGCGGGCCACGATGGCGGCCAGGTCGATGCCGATCTCGCGCAGCGCCTCCGCGTCCGCGTCGCCGAGCCCGGCGCCTGGGCCGCTGGTGTGCCGCCGGACCCGTTCGCGCAGGTCGTCGGCGCGCACCCCGGCGTCGGTGAGCACCCGGCTGGCCAGGCCGGCCTCGTCGGCGAGGAGGGCGAGCAGCAGGTGCTCGGTGCCGACCGGCCGCTGGCCCTCGGCCCGCGCCTCCTCCAGCGCCTGCCGCACCACGCCGCGCGCCCGGTCGGTGAACCGTTCGAACATCACGCCTCCCAGGATGAGTTGACCGCCGGTCGCCCAGCGTGTTTCTTGTGCACCGCCTGCCGGCTGACCTCGAGCGCGTCGGCGATCTCCTGCCAGGACCAGCCCTGTCGGCGGGCGTTGTCCACCTGGACCACCTCGAGTCGCTCGAGCAGCCGGCGCAGCGCGCGGACGGCGCGCAGCCCGACCCGGGGGTCGGTGCTGCCGGCTGCCGCCGCGAGTTCCGTCGCCTGACTCATGTCGTCAACATACGTTGACAGCCCCACTTTTGTCAACCTTTGTTGACGAACCCCTGGTGCGCCCGACCACCGAAGGCTGCGGCCCGAACCGGCCCGCCGCCAGGCCCACGCGACTACCCTCGGTCAGGAGAGAGCGCGGTCGTGCCGGGCGCGACGCCCGGGAGGTGATATCGGATGGCGGCATCCGCCGACGCGGAGGTGCTTGTCGGCCTCGGCTCGGACGGTGACCTTCCGGTCGTGGAGCAGGCCGCGCAGGAGGCCGCCGGGCACGGCCGGCCCCTGCACGTGGTGCACACCTTCGACTGGCACGCGGCCTTCACGGCGGACACCGTCGCCGCGCCCCGGGACCGGGCCGAGAGCCTGATCACCCGAGCCGCCCAGCTTGCCCACCAGGTCGAACCGGGTCTGACCGTGCGAGCCGAGATCGTCGAGAGCGGCCTGCTGCCCACCCTCATCCGCCGTTCCGAGACGGCCTTCCTGCTGGCGGTCGGCGACAGCGGAATGGCCGGCAGCGGCCAGTGCGTCCCGGCCGAGACTGCCGCCGTCCAGTTGGCCGCGCGGGCCGACTGCCCGCTGCTGGTGGTCCGCCGCGAACCGCCGCCGCAGGGCCCGGTCCTGGTCGGGGTGGACGGCTCACCCAGCTCCCACCTCGCCCTGCGCTGGGCCGTGGAGTGCGCCTTCCGGCGCGACGCCCGCCTCGTGGCGCTACGGGTGGTGGAGAGCGACGAGGACACCGACGCGGTCGCCGAACAGCTCAGTGAGGCCCTGGCCCGCCACGCCGACCGGCACACCGGGGTTCCCACCGAGTGCCGGGTCGTCCGCGGTGACCCCGGGCAGGTGCTCGTCGACACGTCCCGGTCGGCCCAGCTGGCGGTGGTCGCCGCCCGGGGCGACGAACCGGGACGAGCCATGCTCGGCGCGGTCGCCCAGTCCCTGCTCTACCACTCCCCCGCCCCGGTGGTGGTCGTACGCGGCCTGGCCGAGATGCCGCTCACCGGGCCCGACGCCCGCCCCGCCCGGGACCAACGGCCCTGACCCGCCGCGTCGGCAGCGGCGATGCTGGACGCCGGACATCCACCCCCTACCCGCGAGAGGCAGCATCATGGACACCGCTCTCGACGTGCACCGCGCACTCACCGACGACGAGCTGCGGCGGTTGGACGCCTACTGGCGTGCCGCGAACTACCTCACCGTCGGGCAGATCTACCTGCTGGGCAATCCCCTGCTGCGCGAGCCGCTGACCCCCGAGGACATCAAGCCCCGGCTGCTCGGGCACTGGGGCACCAGTCCGGGGCTCAACCTGATCTACGCCCACCTCAACCGGGTGATCGTCGCCCGCGACCTCAACGCCATGCTGGTCACCGGCCCCGGGCACGGCGGCCCGGCCATCGTGGCCAACACCTGGCTGGAGGGCACCTGGTCCGAGCGCTACCACGACGTGGCCCGCGACGAGGCCGGGATGGCCCGGCTGTTCCGACAGTTCTCCTTTCCCGGCGGCATCCCCAGCCACGTCGCGGCGGACGTGCCGGGCTCGATCCACGAGGGCGGCGAGCTGGGGTACGCCCTGAGCCACGCCTACGGCGCCGCGTTCGACCACCCGGACCTCGTGGTGGCCTGCGTGGTCGGCGACGGTGAGGCGGAGACCGGGCCGCTGGCCGGCAGCTGGCTCTCCACCGTGTTCCTCAATCCGGCCCGCGACGGCGCGGTGCTGCCCATCCTGCACCTCAACGGTTACAAGATCGCCAACCCGACCGTGCTGTCCCGGATCCCCGAGGCGGACCTGCTCGGCATCCTGCGGGGCTCCGGCTACCAGCCGTACGTGGTGTCCGGTGACGATCCGGCCGTGGTGCACCGCACGCTCGCCGCCACGATGGACCGGGCGCTTGACGAGATCGCCGCGATCCAGCGCCGGGCGCGCTCCACAGGCGTCGTCGAGCGGCCCCGCTGGCCGATGATCGTGCTGCGGACACCGAAGGGCTGGACGGGCCCCCGCGAGGTCGACGGCACCCAGGTGGAGGGCACGTACCGGGCGCACCAGGTGCCCCTGTCGGGCGTCCGCGACAACCCCGCGCACCTGGCCGAGCTGGAAGTATGGCTGCGCAGCTACCGGCCGGAGGAGCTGTTCGACGCCACCGGCGCGCCTGTCGACGAGCTGCGGACGCTGCCACCACGCGGCGACCGGCGCATGAGCGCCAACCCGGTCACCAACGGCGGAGTGGTCCTGCGTGACCTGACCCTGCCCGACTTCCGCGACTACGGCGTGGACGTCCCGGAGCCGGGTCAGCCGATGGCCGGCGCGACAGGGGTACTCGGCCCGTGGATCCGCGACGTGATCACCGCCAACCCGCAGTCGTTTCGACTGTTCGGCCCGGACGAGGTCGCGTCCAACCGGTTGGGCGCCGCCTTCGAGGTGACCGACCGGGCCTGGATGGGCGCCACGGTCCCCGGCGACGACCACCTCTCCCCCGACGGGCGGGTCATGGAGGTGCTCTCCGAGCACCTGTGCCAGGGCTGGCTGGAGGGTTACCTGCTGACCGGCCGGCACGGCGTGTTCACCAGCTACGAGGCGTTCATCCACATCGTCGACTCGATGCTCAACCAGCACGCCAAGTGGTTGAAGGTGACCCGGGCGATCCCCTGGCGGCAGCCGCTCGCCTCGCTGAACTACCTGCTGTCCAGCCACGTGTGGCGCCAGGACCACAACGGCTTCTCGCACCAGGACCCGGGCTTCATCGACCACGTGGTCAACAAGAAGGCCGAGGTGGTGCGGGTCTACCTGCCACCGGACGCCAACACCCTGCTCTCCACGATGGACCACTGCCTGCGCAGCAGGCACTACATAAACGTGGTGGTGGCCGGCAAGCAGCCGTCGCCGAACTGGCTGACGATGGACGAGGCGATCCAGCACACCCGCCGGGGGCTGGGCATCTGGGAGTGGGCCAGCAGCGACGGCGGCAGCGAACCGGACGTCGTCCTGGCCTGCTGCGGCGACGTGCCCACCCTGGAGACGCTGGCCGCCACCGAGCTGCTGCGCGAGCACCTGCCCGAGCTGAAGGTGCGACTGGTGAACGTGGTCGACCTGATGCGTCTGCAGCCGGACACCGAGCACCCGCACGGCCTGCCGGACAACGAGTTCGACACCATCTTCACCGCGGACCGGCCGGTCATCTTCGCCTACCACGGCTACCCGTGGCTGATCCACCGCCTCACCTACCGCCGCTCCAACCACGACAACCTGCACGTGCGCGGCTACAAGGAGGAGGGCACCACCACCACCCCGTTCGACATGGTGATGCTCAACGACCTGGACCGGTTCCACCTGGTCATCGACGTCATCGACCGGGTGCCCGGCCTGGGCGCCCGTGCCGCGCACCTGCGCCAGCAGATGGTCGACGCCCGCCAGGCCGCCCGCGACTACACCCGCGAGCACGGCGAGGACGACCCCCGGGTCGCCGAGTGGCGCTGGGTCCGCGAGACCGACCCGACCAACCCCTGAGGAGGACGACGTGCGGGACGCGGAGATCCTGGTCGGCTACGACGGGTCCACCGACGCGTCGGTGGCCCTGGACTGGGCGCTGGCCGAGGCCGAGCGCAGCGGCCAGCCGGTGCGGCTGGCGTACGTCTTCGAATGGCTGACGGTGGCCAGTTGGGTCGGTCCGGGCGTGGCGCCCGGCGTCTGGCCGGACGACACCGCCCGGCGGCAGGCCGACGACCTGGTCCGCAAGGCCGCGGCGGACGCCTCCGCCGCGCATCCCGGCGTGACGATCACCAGCGAGGTGTACGACGGGCCGCCCGCCCTGGTGTTGCAGGAGCGCTCCGCCGACGCGGGGCTGCTGGTGCTCGGCAGCCGCGGCCACGGCGGGTTCGGCGGGCTGCTGGCCGGGTCGACGGCGGTGGCCGTCGCCGCGCACGCACACTGCCCGGTCGTGGTGGTCCGCGACGGAACGGCAGGCGGGCCGGACGCCCCAGTGGCGGTCGGTGTGGACGGTTCGGAGCCGTCGCTGGTGGCGCTCGGCTTCGCTGCGGAACGGGCGGCGCAGCGGCGGGTGCCGCTACGCGTGCTGCACGCGTGGACGCCCGGCCCCGGCGGGGCGGCCGGCGTGCCGGACGAGCAGGCGGCCGTGCAGGAGACGCTGGAGCCGTGGCGGCGGACGTATCCCGAGCTGAGCATGACCGTCGACGTGGTCGGAGGCAGCCCGGCGGCGCTGCTCATCGAGGCGAGCCGGTCGACGCAGCTGGTGGTGGTCGGCAGCCGCGGCCGGGGTGGCCTGGCGGGGATGCTGCTGGGCTCGGTCAGCCAGCAGGTGATCCAGCACGCCGGCTGCCCTGTCGCGGTGGTTCGGGAACGCTGAAACCGGCCGGTCCGGAGCCGCGCTCCCCTGCGCCGTGCGCGCCGGAGCCGCAGGATGGATCGACGACGTACCTCGCGACCGCCGCCGAGCACGATGGCGGACAAGGAAGGGTGACCATGAGTCAGGACAGTCAGCTGACCGCGGCGCTGGCGGCGGCCGCCGCCACGGCCGGCCACGCCCCGTCGGTGCACAACACGCAGCCGTGGCGGTGGCGGGTGCTCCCCGACGCGCTGGAGCTACGGACCGTCGCCGACCGGCAGCTCACGGCCGGCGACCCGGAGGGGCGGCTGCTGGCGATCAGCTGCGGCACGGCCCTGCACCACGCCCGCCTGGCGCTCGCCGCCGAGGGCTGGCGCACGGTGGTGCAGCGCCTGCCCGACCCGGGCGACACCGACCTGCTGGCCAGGCTGACCGACCTGAGCCGAACCGAGGCCGACCCGGACGCCATGCGGATGGTGCAGTGCATGTCGGTGCGGCACACCGACCGGCGGCCGGTCAGCGACGAGCCGGTGCCGACCGACGCGATCGGCCAGATCGCCCGGGCGGTCACCGCCGAGGGCGGCCGGCTCCAGATTCTCGACCGCGACCAGGTACTGGAGCTGGCCGCAACGGCCGGGCACGCCGACACGATCGAGGCCGAGGATCCCGAGTTGCGCGCCGAGCTGGCGTACTGGACCAGCCGGGCCGGCACCGGCACCGGCCTGCCAGCCGAGGTGCTGCCCGCGCAGCCGCCGCAGACCACAGTGCCGGCCCGTGACTTCGGCCGCGCCGGCAGCCTGCCGGTCGGCCCCGGTCACGACCGCGCGGCGGTGTACGCGCTGCTGCACGGCGACGAGGACGAACGGGACAGCTGGCTGCGCGCCGGTGAGGCGCTCTCCGCCGCCTGGCTTACCGCGACCCGACTCGGCGTGTCGGTGGTGCCGCTCAGCGCGGTGGTGGAGGTCCCGGGCACCCGGCAGACCCTGCGTCAGATGCTCGCCGGGATCGGCTTCCCGTACATCGTGCTGCGCCTGGGTATCGCGGACCCGGCGCACGCGGGCCCGCCGCACACCCCGCGGCTCGACGCGGAACAGGTCGTCGACACCTCCGCGGTGCGCTGACGGATCTGGTGAACAGAGGCGCCAGCGATACCATCGCGCGGTGACCAGCAGCGTCCCGCAGCCCCGCCCGGAATCCCCGGTGACGCCGTCGCTCGGGCTGAGCCCGCTGTCGCGGGTCCGCCTCGACGAGTTGCTCCAGGAGATGCTGGACAGGGTCGGCGAGGTGATGACCAGCCGGGAGCGGCTGCGGGCGCTGCTCGACGCGGTGGTCGGCATCGGCACCAACCTGGATCTGCGTACCACCCTGCGACGCATCGTGCAGGCGGCCTGCGAGCTGGTCGGCGCCCGGTACGGCGCGCTGGGCGTCGTCGGCCCGGACCGGCTGCTGCACGACTTCATCGTGCACGGCATCACCGCTGAGCAACACGCGCAGATCGGCGACCTGCCGCACGGGCGGGGCGTGCTCGGCCTGCTCATCGACGAGCCCCGCCCGCTGCGCATGCCCGACATCACCCAGCACCCGCGCTCCTACGGCTTCCCCGCCAACCACCCGCCGATGCACAGCTTCCTGGGCGTGCCGGTGCTCATCCGGGAGCAGGTGTTCGGCAACCTCTACCTGGCCGAGAAGCAGGGGGGCGCGCAGTTCACCGAGGACGACGAGGAGATCGTCGTCGCGCTCGCGGCCGCTGCCGGCGTGGCCATCGAGAACGCACGCCTGTACGCGCTGGCCCACCGTCGCGAACGCTGGCTCGCCGCGACCGCCGAGATCACCACGGTGCTGCTCGGCGAGGTCCGCCGCACCGACGCGCTGGCGCTCGTCGCCCGCCGGGCCCGGGAGGTCGCCGAGGCGGAGCTGGCTCTGGTGCTGCTGTACGACGCCGACACGGCGGAGTTCACCGTGGAGGTGGTCGACGGCGCGGACGAACGGGTCCGGGCGCTGGTCGGCACGGTCCTGCCGGCCGCCGACACCAGCTTCGGGGCGGCCCTGGCCGAGGGCCGGCACGACCAGGTGGACGACCTGGCGCACGCCGCACCGTGGCCGGCGCTGCTGCACACCGGGCCGGCGATCATCTCACCGCTGGCCACCGCCGAGACGCTGCACGGCGTGCTGATCGTGGCCCACCGGCCGGAGCGTGGCGGCAACGCCAGCGACGAGGACGTGGCGCTGCTCGGCAGCTTCGCCGGGCAGGCGGCACTGGCGATGGAACGGGCCCGCGGCCAGGAGGAGCGGGAGTTGCTGGTGGTCCTGGAGGACCGCGAACGGATCGCCCGTGACCTGCACGACGTGGTGATTCAGCGGCTCTTCGCCACCGGCCTGCAACTGCAGAGCGCCGCGCCGGTGGCCCGCCCCGAGGTGGCCAAGCGGATCAACGCGGCCGTCGACGACCTCGACGCGACCATCCGCGACATCCGGCGGACCATCTTCGAGCTGCGTACACCGATGACCGCCGCGCTGCGTACCGAGATCAGCGAGGCGATCGAGGTGGCCGCCGAGTCGCTGGGCTTCAAGCCGCACCTGGAGGTGACCGGCCCGGTGGACAGCGCGGTGCCGGACGCCATCCGTCCGGATCTCACCGCCGTGCTGCGCGAGGCGCTGTCCAACACGGTCCGCCACGCGCAGGCCACCCACGTCGACGTGGCCGTACGCGTCGACGGCGGGCAGGTCAGCGTGACGGTCACCGACGACGGGGTGGGCTGCGACCAGGCCGCCGCCCGGGGTGGCCTGATCAACCTGCGGGAACGGGCCGACCGCCTGGGCGGCGCGTTCACGATCCGCCCGGTGCGGCCACGTGGCACCGAGCTGTGCTGGTCGGTGCCGCTGCGCGACTGACGGGGGTGGCTCAGGTGGTCTTGCCGAGCAGGCGGGTGGCCAGGACGGCGGCCTGGGTGCGACGCTCCAGGCCGAGCTTCGCCAGGACGCTGGAGACGTAGTTCTTCACGGTCTTCTCCGCCAGGAACATCTTTCCGGCGATCTCCCGGTTGGTCAGCCCTTCCGCCACGTACTCCAGGATCCGCCGTTCCTGCTCGGTGAGCGACTTCAGCTCACGCGGCTGTTCGACGCCGTTGCGGATGCGTTCCAGCACCCGGGTGGTGATCGCCGGGTCCAGCAGGGACTGCCCGGCCGCCACCCGTCGCACCGCGTCGACCAGGTCGGTGCCGCGGATCTGCTTGAGCACGTACCCGGCGGCCCCCGCCATGATCGCGGCGAACAGCGCCTCGTCGTCCTCGTACGAGGTGAGGATCAGGCCCTTGATGGACGAGTCGACGGCCCGCATGTCGCGGCACACGTCGATGCCGTTGCCGTCGGGCAGCCGGGCGTCGAGGATCGCGACGTCGGGCCGCAGCGCCGGAATGCGGCGAGACGCCTCCTGCGCGGAGCCGGACTCGCCGACCACCTCGATGTCGCCGCTGCTCTGCAGCAGGTCGGCCAGGCCACGGCGGACGACCTCGTGGTCGTCGAGGAGGAAGACGCGGATCATTACTCGTTTCTACCCGCGCCACTGGCCCAGGCGCACGGGCCGAAGGTCCCGACCCGAAGCGGACCCCCTCACCGACTGGACTGCGCCGGGCTGGATTCGCAGGCAGGGGCGGTCGGGCCCGGCGGGTCGGGACGTCCGGCCCTGCTCGACATTCCCCTGGCGGGGGACGGTGGGGATGGCGGCAGCATCGCGCCAGTACACCCGGGAAGGGAGCACCGCCATGGACATCGGCTACACCGCGGATCAGCTGTGGGCCGCCGCCGGAGACGCGGTGCGGGCACCGTCGTTGCACAACTCCCAGCCGTGGCGGCTGCGGCTGCGCGAGGGCGGGATCGACGTGCTGGCCGACCCGACCCGGCGCCTGCCGGCGACCGACCCGAGCGGCTGGGGCGTACGGATCGCCTGCGGGGCGGCCCTGTTCAACCTGCGGCTCGCGCTGGCCGTGACCGGCGTCCCCGCCCGGGTACGACTGCGCCCGGACCCGGCCGAGCCGGGTCTGCTGGCCCGGCTGGTGCCGGACATCCCGCGCCGGCCCACCCCCGCCGAGCAGAGCCTGCACGCGGCCATCCCCCGACGGTTCAGCAACCGGCTGCCGTTCTGGCCGGACCCGGTGCCGGCCGACGCGCGGTGGCACCTCGCCGAGGCGGCCCGCGCCGAGCAGTGCTGGCTGGAGTTGTTGATCGGGGTGAGCGCGGTGACGGCGTTCGGCGAGATCGCCCGCAGCGCGCACCGGGTGCTGGAGCGCGACCCCGCCTACCGGGCGGAACGCCAGTGGTGGTTACGCCACGAGCCCACACCCGATGGCGTACCCGCCTCGGCCGGCGGCCCCGGGCACGAGCCGCAGGACGTGCTGCCGATGCGTGGCTTCGGCGGGCGCGACCGGGCGCCGGGGCGGGACTTCGAGCCCGAACCGCTGGTGGGGGTGCTCGGCTCCCTGGGTAACACGGCCGTGGACCAGGTGGTCGCCGGCCAGGCCCTGCAACGGGTACTGCTCACCGCCACCGACGCCGGGCTCGGCGTGTCGATGCTGTCCCAGCCGATCGAGGTGCCCACCGCGCGGGAGCAGTTGCGGCTGTCGCTGGGGCGGTTCGGCACGCCGCAGATGGTGCTGCGGATCGGGTACGGCCAGCCGGGCCGGCCGACCCCACGCCGGGCGGTCGACGAGGTGCTGGACCACCCGGCGCGCCGCGGCTGACCGCCTGCGGATCCTCGATGAGCTCAGCTCGCCGGCTCGGCGGCGGCGAGCAGCGCGGCCTCCCGGGCCGGGTCCAGGCCGACCGAACCGCGGCCGGGTCTGCCGGCGCGCGGCGGGACGGCCCCGACCTCCCGCAGCCACCGCCACGTGTCGGCCACCGTGTCGGCCACCGGCCGACAGGTCAACCCCGCCGCGTGGGCCCGGCTGGTGTCCCGCTCCAGCAGCCAGCGGTACGGATGCCCGAGCGGCAACCAGATCGGCAGGTCGTTCCACGGCTCCACGCCGGCGGCGAGGATCGGCTCGGGGTCGGTCCACCGCAGCCGGGCGTCGGAACCGGTGACCGTCACGCACTCGTCGAGCAGTTCGCCCATCGTGGAGTGCCCGGGACGGCTGATCGCGTTGAACGTGCCGCCCTGCCCCCGCTCGCCCTGGTCCAGCATCCAGCTGGCCAGGTCGCGCACGTCGATGCACTGGATCGGCAACTCGGCCGGGCCGGGGGCGAGTACGTCGCCGCCCCGCGCGATCCGGTTCAGCCACCAGGGCAGCCGGCCGATGTCCTCCCCCGGACCGAGGATCAGCCCGGCCCGGGCGATCAGCGCACGGTTCCCGAAGACCTCCCGCACCGCCCGCTCCGCCCCGGCCTTGAGGTGCTGGTAGTCGCCGTCGACAGCGTCCGGATCGCCGTCGGCCACCGGCGCTGCCTCGTCCGAGCCCGGCACCACCGGGTCGGCGTAGACCGAACCGCTCGACACGTAAACGAAGTGCCCGACCCCGTCGACAAGCGCGCGGGCCGCGTCGCGGGCGGCGCGCGGCGCGCCGTCCCAGGTGTCCACCACCACGTCCCACTCGCCGCCGGCCAGCGCGGCCAGGCCGTCGGGCGTGGTCCGATCACCCCGCAACCGGTGTACGCCGGGTGGGACCGACCCGTGCAGCCCCCGGTTGAACACCGTCACCGACCAGCCCCGGCGTACCGCCTCGGTGACCGTCGCGCCGCCGACGAAACCCGTACCGCCCAACACCAGCAGTCTCATGTGCTCCACCCTGCCGGATCGGGGCGGCGGGCGGTGCTCCTGTTCACCGCGAGCGGATCTGCCCTCGGCAGAATCCAGGGGGCGAGGCCCATCGCACAGCCGGGTTCGGCCAGTCAGCCGGGTTCGGGCCGTCGGCCGGGTTCGGCCGGTCAGCCGAGTTCGGGCGGTCAGCCGAGTTCGGGCGGTCAGCCGGGTTCGGGCCGTCAGCCGGCGAGCAGCCGGTCCAGCGGGCGGGGCACGGCGCCCGGCTCGAGAGCCCGCACGAGCGCCCCCGCGTACCGGGCCTTACGGCCACTCATCGTGCCCAGGAAGCGACGCAGTTGCCGCTCGAGCGACCGTCCACGCTGGGCGGGCTGGTTCTGGAAGACCCGCAACCGGGCCAGGTCGCCCTGCTCCGCGATGACCCGTTCGACGCCGTCGCTGCCGAGCGCCCGGATCAGTTCGTCCTCCAGGTCGGTCACGCACACCTGGAAGCCGAGCACCTCCATCGCCGACCGGGTCAGGCCGACGCCGAACCCCGCCTGCTCCAGGCCCCGTCGGAAGAAGCCCTCCTCGGCCTCGTCGCACAGCCCTCGTACGCGCACGGCGAGGCCGTGCGCCCCGAAGAGCCGCAGGTACCGACCGACGCTCATCGCCCCTCCGAGCGGCACCACGCACACACCCTCGGCGGCCAGGTCGCGACGCCGTCGCTCCGCCAGCGCCTCCACCGCGCGCTGGTCGCTGACCCCCTCGACGAGCACGACGGCGCGCAGGCCGGTGGCCAGTTCGCGGGCCACGCCGGCAGCGGTCGCCGCATCGGGACCGCCAGCCGCCCAGAGGCGTACGGCGGCTCGGAAGCGGTCCGGCTCTCGCACGGGACCGAGTGTCGCAACGAGCGGCACCGCCCCGCCACCGGTATTGCTGGCGGGCGTCCGAGCGGTGTCACACGCGAACGGCCCGCCACCGATGTCGATGACGAGCCGTTGTCCCTGGTGGGCGATACTGGGTTTGAACCAGTGACCTCTTCCGTGTCAAGGAAGCGCGCTCCCACTGCGCCAATCGCCCGTGGTTTCCGCCCGACCCGGGCACTCGGGCCCGTCGAGGCGGATCGCGAGCGGACGACGGGATTCGAACCCGCGACCCTCACCTTGGCAAGGTGATGCGCTACCAGCTGCGCTACGTCCGCACGTCCCCGACGAACGTCGGCGACGCGGCAAACTCTACCCGATGCCAAGATCGGCGGGCACGCGACCCTGGACCGCGCTGATTGCGCAGGTCGCCGCCGGGGTACTGAGAGCTCTCGACAGCGCACCACACCCCCCGAAGGAGGCTGTCGTGGGTATCGGCACCAGCATCTTCCTGATCGCGCTCGGCGCGATCCTCACCTTCGCCCTCGACGCGAACGTCGGCGGCATCAACCTCGACGTGGTCGGCTGGATCCTGATGGGGGCCGGCGTGCTCGGCCTGATCATGACCACGCTGATCTGGGGTCGCCGTCGCCAGGCGGTTCCCGTCGCCACCGAGCAGCCGGTGGAGTACCGCCGGGTCGAGGAGCCGGTGGAGTACCGCCGGGTCGAGGAGCGGCGGGACATCGCCCCGCCGCTGTGACACGAGCATGGGCCACCGCCGACGGAACTGGCGAAGCACGCGAACGCGGGCCGGCCACCTCGACAGAGGCGGCCGGCCCGTCGTCTTCCTGGCCCCCCGCGCGCCACGGGAGGCGCCGGCTCCGAGCCCGACCTGGCCCGCCCGTTCAGCGCATGAGGGCGTTGAGCGTGCCGTAGTCGAGGGCGTCGGCCAGTGCGCCGTACGTGCCCGTGCCGAGGGCCTCGTCCGCCGCCCGGCGGGCGACCGCGTACGCGGCCTGCGCAATCGACGAGCCGAGGCTCACCCGCGCCACCCCCAGTCGGGCCAGTTCCCCCACCGCCGGCGCACCCGGCCCGGCGAGGACGTTCAGCGGCGCCGGCACCGCCTGCACCAGCGCGCGGATGGTCACCGGGTCGACCACGCCGGGCACGAAGATGCCGTCCGCGCCGGCGGCGAGATAGGCGGCGGCCCGGGCCACCGTCTCGTCGATGCCCCCGGCGCCACTGAGGAACGTGTCGATCCGGGCGTTGACGAAGAGCGGCAGACCCGCCGCGTCGGCCGCGCCCCGCGCCGCGCCGATGCGGGCGCACTGGTCGGGCACGTCGCGCAGCGGCGGGCCGTCCGTACGGTGGGAGTCCTCGATGTTCACGCCGACGGCGCCGGCGTCGAGCACGGCTCGGGTGGTCACGCCGACCTCCGCCGGTGTCTCCCCGTACCCGGATTCGATGTCCGCGGTGACCGGCAGCGACACCGAGACGGTTATCCGGCGGACCAGGTCCACGGCCGCGTCGCGGCCAAGAATGTCACCGTCGGGCGCACCGAGACTCCAGGCGACGCCGGCGCTGGTGGTGGCCACCGCGCGGACGCCGGAGGCCGCCACGACGCGGGCGCTCGCGGCGTCCCAGGCGTTGACCAGGACCAGGGGCGACCCGGGGGTGTGCAGGGATCGGAAGAGTTCGGCTCGGGTGTGGTGTTCGCTCACGCGGCAAGTCTCGGCCAGCCCCGCGGCCGCCGGTAATGTTTTAGCGCCAGCTGAAACCAACGGGAGTGCCGTGGTCGCCATCAGCATGTCGGCGGGCGCCGTCGCCCGCATCCGGTTCGCCGTCTCCTGCCTGTGGGAGGTCGTCGCGAGCGTCCGGGTGCTGCGCGACCCCGGGGACCACGCCGTCCACCTGCCCTGGGTCCGCCGGGTACGACAACCGCTGGCCGAGACGGGAGTGATCGAGGAGGACGACGCACTGCTCTGGCAGCTGGTGCCGGCCCCGCCGGGCTACCTGGCCGACTTCCTCACCCCGCCGCCCGTCGGCCTCATCCCGGACCTGGCCGCCGAACTGGCCGCCCTGCGCGCCACCCCGGCCGACACCGTCCGGGCACACCTGGACCTGTACCCGGGCGAGCGCACGCCTGCGCTCTCCGCCCTGTACGCCGACCCGCCGGCCGGGCTGCGCCGGCTGAGTGCGGAGATCGAGACGTACTGGCGGATCGCCCTGGCCCCGCACTGGCCACGGCTGCGGCTGCTGCTCGACGCCGACGTGACCGCACGCGCGCGCCTGCTCGCCAAGGACGGCGCGGCGGTTCTCCTCAACGACCTGCACCGGCAGGTCCGGTGGGAGGGCGACACCCTGCTCGTCGCGCAGCGGCACTGCCTGGCCCCGGACGTCGCGGACGGTCCGGGCCTGGTGCTGGTCCCGTCGGTATTCGTCTGGCCGTCGGTGCTGAGCGTGTCCACCGGGGACGCGCCGCAGCTCGCCTACCCCGCCCGCGGACTGGGCACCCTCTGGGAGCGGCCGAACGGCGTCCCGGACGCGCTGGCCGCCGTCCTCGGACGCGGACGGGCCCGGCTGCTCGCCGAACTGACCGGGCCGGTGAGCACCACCGAGCTGGCCCGGCGCAGCGGGATGTCACCCGGCGGCGTCTCCCAGCACCTCACCGCGTTGCGCGCGGCCGGTCTGGTGGTGACACACCGTCGGGGCCGGACGCTGCTCAGCGCCCGCACCGACCTCGCGGAGGCTCTGCTCTCGGCGACCGCGTAGACGTCGACCGGGCGACCCCGGTACCCGGGCGGCGCCGTCCCCTGCGCCGCCAGACCCTCGCCCAGGATGCAGGAAAGCCGGCAGGGGCATGGTCGACGGAGCCGCCGATACGCGAAGCTGCTTCAATCTGCGTCAGCACGGCAATCAAGGCCGCTGACGCATGCGGACGGAGAGGGAATGTCCCGTACACCGCTGTCCCTGCCGCAACCCACCGCGCGGGCGCCCGAGTTCGGCCGGGACGCGCTCATCGTCTGCGAAAACCTGGTGCGGATCTACCAGACCGGTTCGATCGAGGTGCAGGCGTTGCAGGGCCTGGACCTGGCCGTGGAGAGCGGCGAGCTGGTCGCCATCGTCGGCGCCTCCGGGTCGGGCAAGTCGACGCTGCTCTCCATCCTGGCCGGCATCGACTCCCCCACCGCCGGGCGGGTCCGCGTCGACAGGTGGAATCTGCTGGCCATGTCCCGCGCGGACCGGGTGGACTACCGGCGGCGCACCGTCGGGTTCGTACGGCAGCAGACGGCAAGCAACCTGATCCCCTACCTGACCGCACGGGAGATGGTGGACCTGCCCATGACGGCGGCCCGTACCGCGAAGGAGGAGCGCCGGGAGCGCGCGGCCGAGCTGCTGGACAGCCTCGGCGTCGCCGACTGTGCCGATCGGCGTCCCGGGCAACTCTCCGGCGGGCAGCAGATGCGGGTCGCGATCGCGGTGGCGCTGGCCAACCAGCCGCGGATCCTGCTCGCCGACGAGCCGACCGGCGAGCTGGACGCCGCCACGTCCGCGGAGGTCTTCGGCGTGCTCCGGGACGTCAACCGGCGCTACGGAGTCACAGTTGTCGTGGTCACCCACGACCCGGAGGTCAGCGGCCAGGTCGAACGGACCGTCGCGATCAGGGACGGGCGCACCAGCAGCGAGGTGTTGCGCCGCACCACCACCGACGCGGAGGGCGACACGCACACGATCGCCGAGGAGTACGCCGTGATGGACAGGGCCGGGCGCGTCCAGGTACCCCGAGACTTCCGCCAGGCGCTGGCCCTGACCCGACGGGTCCGGCTGGCCCTGGAAACCGACCACATCACGATCCACCCCGACTCGGGAAGCGGCGAATGAGCGGCGAGCCGCTGCTTCGCGTACGCGGTGTGCACAGGCGCTTCCGCACCGGGCCGACAGTCGTCCATGCCCTGCGCGGCGTGTCGTTCGACGTGGCCGCCGGTTCCATGGTGGCGCTCGTCGGCCGGTCCGGCTCGGGCAAGACCACCCTGCTCAACGTTCTCGGCGGCCTGGACCGCCCGGACGCCGGCACCGTGCACGTCGGCGACACCGACGTCACCGCGCTCGACGAGGACGGCCTGTCCCGGCTGCGGCGCGAGAAGGTGTCGTACGTCTTCCAGAGCTTCGGGTTGATCCCGGTGCTGTCGGCCGCGGAGAACGTGGCCGCCCCGCTGCGGCTGGCCCGCGTCGCCCCGGCCGAGCGCGAGCGGCGGGTCGAGTTGCTGCTGGAGCTGATCGGCCTGGCCGACCACGCCCGGCAGCGGCCGACCGAGCTGTCCGGCGGCCAGCAGCAGCGGGTGGCGATCGCCCGCGCGCTGGCCGCCTCGCCCCAGCTCCTGCTCGCCGACGAGCCGACCGGGCAACTGGATGCCGAGACCGGCCTGTCGGTGATGGCCCTGCTGCGCGGGATAGTGGAATCCGAAGGTGTCACAGTCGTGGTGTCGACGCACGACGCGGTGATGATGGCCCTGGCCGACCGGGTGATCCGCATCCACGACGGGCACCTCGACGAGCAGGCTGCCGGGCAGCCGCGCGAGCCTCTGCCGGACGCCCGGTGACGCGACGATGCTGAGGCTGGTCAGCCGGCGTACCCGCGCACAGTGGCCGTTGCTGGCAGCCCTCCTCGGGGTCGTCACGATCGGCGCGACCCTGCTGGGCACCTGCACCCTGCTGAGCACCCGCACCGCCGAGCGGGCGCTGGAGGTCGCCATGGCCCGCGCCGCCCCCGCCGCCGTCGACGTGACCGTCTACACCGGAACCGTCGAGGGTGGGGACGCGGCGTCCGTCGCCGCCGACACCCGCACCGTCGTGGCCTCCGCGCTCGCACCGTTCCCGGTGACGACAAGCGCACGGGCGTCAACGGTGCTGCGGGCGCTGCCGCCCGCGCTCGCCCCGGGCACCACCGTTGCGCCCCAGGCGTACCTGTCCGGGCTGGACGACCTGCCGACCCGCGCCGAGCTGGTCACCGGGCGCTGGCCACAGCACCCGGGCGACGCGGTGCTGCTGGAGTCCACCGCCCACCTGCTCGGCCTCACCCCCGGCCGCCGGGTGCGCCTCGGCACCGAACTGGCCCACGCCCCCGTCCCGGCCGTCGACGTGACAGTCGTCGGTGTGGTGCGGCCGCTGCCGGGGCGCGGCTGGGACCGCGATCCCCTGGCCGCGGCCGGCTCCGCCATCGGCTACCGGGACGGCCGCTTCCTGCAACCGGTAAACGCCTACGGCCCGTTCCTCGTCGACCTCGCCGACCTGGTCACCACCGATTCCACAGTCGACCGGATGGAGATCACCGCCCATCCGGACCTGTCCGACCCCCACCGCCGCGACCTGGAGACCGTCGCCGGGGCGGTCGACGGTGCCGACCGCCGGCTGGCCGGCACCCTCGGCGACCGCGTCCAGCTCGCACGTGTCGCCTCCGACCTGCCGGCGACCCTGCGATCCGCCGACGACCAACGGCACGTCACCGCCGCCGTCGTGCTCGCCATCGCCGCCCTCGGCAGTGTCCTGACCGCGACGGCGCTCGTCCTCGCCGGCCGGCTGACCGCGGGCATCCGCGCCGACGAGACCGCCCTGCGCTCCGCCCTGGGCACCAGCCGTCGCCAACTCGCCGCGACCGCCACACTCGAGGCCGGGCTCGTCACCGCCGTCGCCGCCACGCTCGCGATTCCGGCCTCGTCGGCCCTGCACGCCGGTCTGACCCACCTGCCACCGCTGGACGGCGCCGGCCTGACCGTCGCGCCGGCGATCACCGGTGTCCAGGTCCTCGCGGTCACCGGCGGCGCGCTGGCGCTCGCCGCCGTCCTCGCCGTCCTGGCGATCCGGACCGTCCCGGCACCCGGCGACCGACGCACCCGCCGCGAACTACTGGCCCGCTCCGGTGCCGACCTGATGCTCGCGGTGTTCGCCGCCGCCGGATGGTGGCAGCTGTACGCACAGCCCACCGCCGCCAGCCCGCGCGCCGACGCGGTTCGGGTGCTCGCGCCGGCGCTGCTGCTCACCGCGGGCGCCGCCCTGGCGCTCCGGGTCGTACTGCCCGCCCTGCGCGGCGTCGACCGGCTGGCGTACCGCGCCCGCGGGCTGGCGCTTCCGCTGGCGGTCGCCGAGAGCGCCCGCCGGCCCCAGGCGGTCGCCGCCGGGCTGCTCGTCGGGCTGGCCTGCGCGGCCGGAACCTTCGGCCTCGCCTTCGACGACACGTGGCACCAGTCGCAGCGCGACCAGGCCGCGCTCTCCGTCGGCACCGATCTGGCACTCACCCTCGGCACGGCGCCGGTGGCCGGCGAAGGCGCGAACGTCAGCGCCGCCACCGCGGGGGCGGTGAGTCCGGCCCTCAACCGTGGCACCACAGTCGGTCAGTGGCTCGGCACCGCCGGCGAACCGCCGCGCCTCGTCGCCGTCGACACCACCCGCGCCGACGCGCTGCTACGGGGGCGGTTGGACGGCGACCGCGGATGGTCGGCCGTGGGCGCCACGCTGGCACCACGTACCCCGGTCACCGGCATCGCCATTCCGGCCGACGCCCCACTCGTCCTGAGCGGGACCGCCGCCAGCGACACCCCGCTCGCCGTGACACCCCGGCTGCTGCTGCAGGACGCCAGCGGCCTCCGCACGACCTGCACCGGTCCCGCCGTACCGCTCGACGGCCAGGAGGTCCGCCTACCGGCCTGCGCGACTGCTGACGGGCAGCGCCTCGTGGCGGTCGCCCTGCCGGTCACCTCCGACGCGATCGGCGCACCCGTCGCCGTAGCCGTCACACTCACCGTGCCGCCCACGCTGTCGACCGAGAGGTCCCCCGACGGATCGGCCTGGACCGCCACGTCCGCGCCCCCGGTCCCGACCAAGGTGAGCGACCTGATCGTCGGCCTGTCCGCCACGCCCGCGGGAACCGCGCTGCGGATGGCCGCGACAGTCGACCTCGGCGGCGCCGAGGACGCCGCCCGGACCATTGTCGCCACCGCCTTCCCCGACCCCGGCCCGGTGCCCGTCGCCGTCTCCGCCCGCTTCGCCAGCGAGGTCGGTGCCCACCGTGGCAGCCAGCTCAGCGTCACGGTCGGCATCACGCCCGTCCCGATCGTCGTCACCGAGGTCGTGCCGGCCGTACCGTCCGCCCCCGGCGCCGTCGCCGTCCTGGCCGACCTGGACACACTGTCCCGCGCACGCGCCGTCACCGGCGACCTGACCTTCCCGGTCGACGCCTGGTGGGTCGGTCACCCCGCCGGCGGCGCCGCCGAGCGGGCCACCGCCCTGCACCTGGGCAGCGTCGCGGCCCGCGAGGCGGAGACCGCCCGCCTCACCAGCGGCCCACTGCGCGCAGGGCTGCCGATCGCGCTCCGGCTTATCGTCCCGGCCGCGGCCCTGCTGCTGCTCGCCGGTGTCGTCCTGCACGTCACCTGCGATCTACAGCTCCGCGCCGTCGAGGTGGCGCGGCTACGCGGCCTGGGGATGTCCCGGCGCGGCATCCGGGCCGTCCTGCTCGGCCAGCACGCCGGCGTACTGCTGCCCCTCCTCGCGACGGGCGCGGCAGTCGGCGCCCTCGCCACCCGCATCGTCGCTCCCCTGCTCGTGCGCTCCGACAGCGGCGCCGCGCCCGTCCCGGCCGCCCAACCGCACTGGCCGTGGCCGGCCGAGGCCGCACTGCTCGCCGTACTGCTGGTCGGATGCCTGCTGGCGGTCACCGTCGTGGTGACCGTGCAGGTCCGCCGGGCCGACGCCGCGCACCTGCGGGTGGCGCCGTGAAACGGTGGCTGACCCGCCGATGGCCGGCGCCGCACTGGCCCAGCATCCGCGGCCGGGGCCGAACCGACGCCGGGCCGCTGCTGCTCACCGCCGCCGTCATCGCGGCCGTGGCGCTGCTCGCCGGAGCCGCGCCGGCGCTGCTCCGCGCCGCCGCCGACAACGCCGTCCAGGACACGGTCCGCCGCGCCGGCCAGGACTCGAACGTCCTCGTGCACGCCGACTGGGAACGCGACGACGGCCCGACCGGCGGGCGGGTCCGCGCACCCCGCCTCGCCGACGACGTCGACACCTTCCGTGCCCGGGCGTCCCACGCGCTCGGACCGGACCTGGACGCCACGCTCCTCCCGCCCATCGCCGTCGTCGACGGCCCGATCCTGCACATCACCGACGGCAACGCGCCGCGTACCTTCCAGTTCACCTACCTCGCCAGTGACCTCGGTGGCCCGGCCGTGACCTGGGTCGCCGGCAGCGCACCCGGCGCCACTCGCCCCGACGAGTACGTCGAGACGCCCTACGGCGGACCGCCCTGGCCGGTGCAGATCGGCCTCTCCGAGGCGGACGCCGCCGCACTCCACCTCGGAACCGGCGATCGGATCCCTTTAAGCGACGGACGGGGACGCGACAAGGACGTCCGGGTCAGCGGGATCTACCGACCCGCGGACAGCGCCGACCCCGCCTGGCGGCTCGCCCCGTCGCTCCTGAGCCCCCTGCCCGGCGTCGACGGCGTGGGGACCACCCGCTACGGCGGCCTGCTGTCGCGTGAGTCGTTACCGGACGCCCGACTCGCCGTCGATCAGGACCAACTGCGGCGCACCGTCCACTTCGCCCCGCGGCCCGAGGCGCTGACCTGGGACACCACCGCGGAGCTCGCCAGTCAGGTGGTCAAGCTCAAGGCGACCTCCGGATCCTCGGGCGACCGCAACGAGTCCCTGAAGTGGGAATCGCAGCTGGACACGGCGCTGCGCGACGCCCGTGCCCGGATCAGCGCCGTTCTCACACAGGCCGCCGTCCTGCTCACCGGGGTGCTGGCCGCCACGGTGCTGGTCCTGCTGCTCGCCGCCGACCTGCTGGTCCGCCGCCGTTCCCCGGCCCTGATCGCCGCCCGGCAGCGTGGAGCGGCGCTACCTGACGTCGGCGCGGAACTGCTCGTCGAGTCCGCGGTGCTGTCCCTGTCGGCCGCCGCCGTCGGGCTCGCGCTAGCTGGCGCAGCCGCTCCGGGCGTCTCCTGGACCTGGGCCGTTCCCGTGATCCTGGCCGGTGCCGTCGCCGGGCCGGCGTTCGGCACCCTCGTCGCCGCCCGCGCGAGTCGCGACCGGCGTCAACCCGCCAACCCGGCCGCTCGGCGTTGGATCCGGGTCACCGGCCAGCTGCGCCGCGCGGCAGTGGAGGCCGCCGTCGGAATCGCCGCGGTCGCCGCCTTCGGCGCACTGCACCAGCGCGGGCTCCTGCCCGTCGCCCCCGACGGCGAGACCGGTGAGCTGACCGGCGACCTGATCCTGCCGATCAGCGCCCTCACTCTGGGCACGCTCGTCGGTGCGCTCGTCCTGCTCCGGCTGCTGCCCCTCGGTACGCGGTTCGCGCTCCGACAGGCCCTGCGTTCGCGCCGCCCGCTGGCCGTGTTCGGCGCCGCCCGGGCAGCGACCACGGCCGGGCGCGCGCTGCCGCTGCTGACTCTGGTGAGCAGCACGGCGCTCGCGTCGTTCGCGCTCATCCTCGGCGCAACCGTCACCCGAGGACTGGCCGACGGCGCGTGGAGCACCGTCGGCGCCGACGCCCGCCTCGACGTCAGCGCCGACGCCGACGCCACCACGCCCGCACTCGCCGAGCGCATCGCTGCCGCTCCGGGGGTAAACCAGGTCGTCGCCGCCCGGGTGACCGACTCGGCGCGCGTCTTCACCGAATCGACACCGCTCGCCCCACGCCTGGTCATCGTGGACGCCGGCGCGTTTCAGCGCCTGCTGGCCACCACCCCGTTGCCCGACGCGCCGGCGCTGGCCCGGCTCACGGCACCCGGTCCCGGTACCGGGGAGATCCCGGCGCTGGTCCGATCGAGCGACGGCGAGCTGCGCACCGGTACGCGGTTGCAGCTACTCCGGGACGACGGCCCGGCGATCCAGCTCGCCGCGGTCGGTACCGCTCCCTCCGTCGGCGGTGCCGGCGACGTCGTCATCGTGGACGCCGCAGCCCTCGCCGACGCCGGGCTGCCCGCCGTTCCGAACACCGTCTGGGTGAGCGGCCCCGGCGCGGCTGGGGCCGTGTCGAACAGCGACGTCGCTGCCGACGTCGTGCTGCGCGCGGACGTCCTGCGGGGGCAGCGGATGGCGCCGCTGACCAAGGGGCTGCTGCGGCTCACGTGGACGGCCGCCGCGGTGCTGCTGGCGCTGGGGCTGCTCGGCCTCGCGCTCGCCGCCGCCGCGGGCGCGTCGGAGCGGTGGCAGACCCTGACCCGGCTGCGGACCCTGGGCCTCCGGCCACGCGACGCCCGCTGGGTCGCCGCCGGAGAGCTGCTGCCGCCGGCCGTGGTCGCCGCCGTGTGCGGCCCGCTCCTCGGGGCCCTGCTCGCACGCCTGCTGCTCGGCCCACTCGCTCTGCGGCTGGTCACCGGCCAAGCCGCCGACCCGGGCCCGGTCCTGCCGTGGTGGCTGCTCGGCCTGCTGAGCGTGGCGCTGTTGGCGGCGGCCGGCACTGTCGTACCTGTCGAGTCGGCGCTGCGGCGGCGCGACCGGCTGAGCGAGGTGCTCCGCGCTGGCGAGTAGACGGCCGGTGGGCTACGACCGAATAGACGAAGGCCCGCTACCGGAGATTCGGTAACGGGCCTTTCAACCTACTTGTCCAGCTGGTGGGCGATACTGGGTTTGAACCAGTGACCTCTTCCGTGTCAAGGAAGCGCGCTCCCACTGCGCCAATCGCCCGTG